>CBINGR010000064.1:0-30736 GCA_966250295.1 uncultured Akkermansia sp.
TAGCTGTCGAGCATGATTCCATTGGTCCGGCACTGCACTTTGTAGGTGCCCGCGGGAGGAAAACCGCCGGTGTCGGACCACAGGCCGAGTTCGCCGACATGCAGGAAGGTCGCGTCGCCATTATTGGCGGTGACATTGAGCCGGTAGTAGCGATAGGCGGTGGTGTTGCCGATATCGTAGGTCTTCATCTGGTACGTATAGTCGAAGGACTGGTTGCTCTGTGAGTTGAGGGTCGTCCAATTGGCTCCGTCTTGTGAACCTTGGAACTGCCAGTCCTTCGGGTCGCGCGCAGGGATGGTGATGGCTTCGGTGACCGTGTAGCGGTTGACGACCTTCGCGTTGTTGGCGCCGAGGTCATACTGCAACCAGCCGGTCGTCCCCGTGTAGAACCATTGCGACCAAGGATCTTGATCGAAGGCATTCCCGGCATTGGCGGCATCCGACTTGCTGTCGGTGGCCGTGCCGCCGACGGCGATGTAGGTCATCGGCTTATTCAACAGACTATGGGAGCCGCCGAATAGCGGCGAATCGCCGCTGGTGCCGGCGGAATTTTTGGCGCGGGCCTTGTAGTAGTAGTTGGTGCCCGGGGTCACGGCCGTGTCCACGTAGCTCGTCTGGGTGAGATTGCTGGCGAGAACGGTATAGCCGCTGCCGGCGGTGGTGGAGCGGAGCAGATCGTAGCTGGTGGCGCCGAAGGACGGCAGCCAACGCACCGTCACCGCGAAGTTGGCGGAGGGGGCAGCGGTGGCGATCAGGGCCGCCGGGGCGGCCGGAGTCGTCACCAGGCCGCCGGTTCCACCGGTGAACGCTACGTTGGCAAAGGTGGCGGTCTGGGCTGCCGTCGTCCCGCTGGAAAGGAACAGGCCGATATAGACGGTGGACGGCAGATTGCCGAAATAGGAGGAGATTTGCGCCGCCCAACTGGTGCCATCCTGCGAAGTGTAGGAGTTGATCATGTTGCCCCTGCGCTCGATCTTGAGCCAGTAAGGCATGCCCGGAGGAAGGTTTTGCGAACGTTTGGCCCAGTTGCTCCCGCCCCAGGTTTCCGTCCAGCCATCCTGGTGCGATTCCATGATGTTGGTGGCGGCTGGGATGATACCGATCCAGCCGCGTTGCGAGACCGTGGCGGAGAGATTGTCGCGAAGCATCAATCCCGCCTTGCCGTTGTTATTACCCGAGTAGGTGAATGAGGTGACCTTGGCAACAAGGGCACAATCGCCGGTCATCGCTCTGTAAGCGAATTGGCAGTCGTCAGATCCACCCGCGTTCACCCAGACCCCGTTCCCGAGGCCGGTCATCGTCCACACGTTGTTCGCGTAAGAAAGGCTCCGCCCAGCGGTCTGGCCGCCAAGAGTGGTCAAAGTCAACCCGCTCGAAGCCAGTGAAACCGCCGGGCCAACGCCGGACGCCGGCGTGGCGGTGGTGGAGTCGGCGGTCTTGGCATACATGAAGTTGCCCCCATCGACCGGCTGTTCCTGGAGCTTGCGGTCAATCCAGGGAGTCGGCAGATTTTTGCGGTTTTTGTAAGCGTTCTGGAGAATATAAAGAGCGCCGCGATTGGCGACATAGGGACCCTCCGCGTTGGCATAGTAATTGTAATCAATGGTGCCGAAAGGAACGAAGGGACAATCGGGGGTCAGCGTGTTGCGGCAGTAGTATTCGCCGACGGCCAGCAGCCGGTTGTCTAGTTCGGAGAAGAGGTCCACGCCTTGTTTCCAAGCGACTTCGGCAACGAAGGCTTTACCAAAGAGGTCACCGTAGCCGTGGCCCGCATCGCGGCCCGTCTCGCCCATCTCGCCCGTGGCCAGCGTGTTTAACAGACCGGAGCTCGGGACGGTGCGGAAGTTGTTGATGACGAAGTTAAATTTGGCTGTGTCGTCCAGGAAAGCGGCAATAGCGATACCGGCTTCCATATTGAGAGAGCCTTTATTGGCGGGGCCAACGACGCGGGCGCCGCCATAGCTCGCGGGCCACAGGAGATTCTGGAAATAGTTTTTGACCGCGGTCGTGTCGGCGGCCGTCCATCCGGGCCAAGTGCCGCGCAGGATGCTTGCGCCGCCGGCGTAAGCGGGGGCGAAGTCGCCGATGGAGAGGGACATTTCCTGCCCGGTGAAGCTCGTCTGCGTGTTCACCCACGCAAGGAGGATGTCGTGCGCTTTTTGAGCGTAGGCGTTGTTGCCGGTGAAATACCACATGCGTGCCAGATTAAACACGGCATTCATGTCATTCTTCCAGTAGTTGAGGTTTACGTCAGGGGTGCGGCCGACTTGCGCGAACGGCCCGTTCATGACGTAGCCGAGCTGGGACTTGCTATCGGCCGCGAGGCTTTCGTAGCCGGACTTCCAGGGTTCCTGATTGAGGTTGGCCTTGATGGTGTCCAGCTCTGCGCGGGTGGTTGGAATGCAGGGATGCGTGTAGGCGAGAGCTTGGGCGGAAAGGCCGGCGAGGGCCGCGAGCAGGCAGAGGGCGCGCGCCTTTACGGCACAGCCAAGGGCGTGATTACGCATGGGGTTGGGGTGGGGTTGGAGTTGAAAACACGGACGGGCGACCAAGGGGGCTGTCGCTCGCGTGTTCGGAGCGAGTGGTGTGGGCGACGAGCCGCGATGACAACGAGGCGGGCTGTTTGTCCTGTTAGTAAGTCGACGATCTGGTCGTGCTGAGTTGGACGAAGAGATCGCCGAAGGTCTGGTATTAGCCCGATCTTAGGGCGCGGAAGCGAGCGAGCCAAGCGTTGCGGCCACCTGCGCACGAAGGGAGCCGTCGGACAGGGTGCTCATCCAGTACTCGAGCGTCTGGGGATTCGCTTCTTTCCAAGCGGCGATCAATTCCTTGAAGGCATGATCGCGGGTGGGACCGGCGGGTTGCTTCGTCACCCACTGCACGGCCGTCGCGGGGTCCCCGGTGCTCACCCAGGCTTGCATCACGCCCGCGAGGCCGCGGTCGAGGGTGGGCCCATCGTTGAAGGATTGCCGCAGCCAGTCCGCGGCTGCGTCGGGGTTGGCCGTCGCATAGCCGCTGGCGACGGTGAGTATCAAACGTTCCCGCGCGGCGGGGTCGGGGAGTTTGTCGATTTCCGTGACGGCGGAGTGGGGGTCCCATTCCGCCCACTGCTGCACCGCGTTGGCGAGCAACGGGACTTTGGCGGGGCTGTCGTTCATTCCCTTGAGCAACTGGAAGGCTTGTTCGGGGTCGTCGTGGGTGAGGGCGTCGCGGCCGGCGCTCTCGAGCACCAAGCTTTTCCACGCGGATGCCGGCAAAGCGCCCAAGTAACGCTCAAGGCCTCCGCTGTCCTCCAGGACCCAGTTTTTCGTTACGGCGTTGACCTCGCCGAGGGTGGGGCTGCTCTGCTCGGCAAGCCATTGGATGGCGCTACTGCGATCCTGCGCGGCCCAGCGCGCGAGAAGCAGGTTGCCGACGTAGGTGCCGTGAAAACGCGGCGGTACGGCGCGGAGAATGGCTTCGGCGTTTTTGTCGGTGATCAAATTACGGAGCCGTTCCTCAAGGCGATCGCCCTCGAGGCCGCTGGCGTTTTCCCATGCGCCCATGATCTCGACGAATTGCCGGACCGTTTCCGCCTGCGTCGGGACCGTGGCGACGGGAGAGGTGGCGGGCGCGGTGGTGGTGTCGGCGGGGGGGGCGGAAGATGGGACGGGCGCGGCGGCCTCGGCGGCGGTTACGGCCGGCGCCGGTTTGGCGACGGGAATTTCGGCGGCGGGCCGGAGAACGAAGATGAGCGTCAGCAGCAGCGCGGCGAGCAGGCAGACAGCGAAGGCGGGTCTTTTCATGGGGGGAAGGCGGGGCGAAATTTTCAGGGCGGGTTTTTCCACGGGGTTAGCGGGACGGCGACAGCATCGCTTGTTTCCTCGGGGTAACCGGTAGTTTTCCAGGCGGTCCATCCGTCGGGAAACACGGCGACGTTGGTGTAGCCCAGCTCCTGGAGCCGGGCTTGGACTTCGGTGCCCGCCTCGCAGTAGCTGTTGCCGCAGTAAACGATGATGGGTTGGGCGAGGTCGGCCTCGAGTCGGGATTGCAACTGCGCGTAGCGGACGTGGAAGCGCCGGAGGGGCAGCGATAGGGCGCGCGGCACGTGACCGCGGGCATAAAAAATGTCGTCGCGGGCATCGAGGATGAGGGTTTTTCTGCCATCCACTGCGGCGCGAAATTCGGCCAGCGACAAAGGCTCCCGGTCGATTGCGCTAACCTGCGGCGAGGACGCCGACACCAATAGCGGCGGGGCCTGGCGCTCGCCGGCGGCGAGGCCAACGCCGGCGGAAAGCTGTGTGGCGAGGGCGCAGATGCCGGCGGCGCGGCGGAAGGTGGAGGGTTTCATTTTCATTGGCAACGAAGGGGTGCCCGCAGGTTTCCCCGCGGGCACCCCTCCGATTAGCTTCTATGATTTCCGATCAAGGCGCCACGAACTGCCATTGCGTGTTAAAGCTGCCGCCATTCGGCCACTGCTCCAAATTGTCGCCGTTGGCCCAAGGGCTGGCGCCGACATCAAAGGCCAGTCCAGTACCCACATTAACGAGCTTATAGTATCCGTTGCCGGCATCGACGATCGTCCAGCGCTGGTTGTTGCTGGTATTGTCGGCGTACAGACCGCAGATCGATCCATTCGTAGTGCGGCCCATCCCGTCGAGCATCAGGCTGCCGCCAAGCGCCCGGAGTTTCACGACGTTCGAGCTGACGTAGCTCAGAGTCCAGTTCTGATTGACGCTCGGGTTGTCCCAGGCGATGGCGCAATTGGACCCGTTGGCGGTGCGGCCCCAGCTATCGAGCACCAGGTCGTTGCCCCTGTTCTTCAGGCTGTAGGTGCCGGCAGGCGGGAAGCCG
This sequence comes from uncultured Akkermansia sp., assembly GCA_966250295.1. Lineage (GTDB taxonomy): Bacteria > Verrucomicrobiota > Verrucomicrobiia > Opitutales > Opitutaceae > IMCC26134_A. Next base: position 4,834 of record CBINGR010000064.1, read on the forward strand.
CCGACACCTGTGATGGAAACGTTTGTAAAGGTCGCGGTGGTGGCTGTGCCGTTGGCTCTCGAACAAACCGCGAGGCCGAGATAATAGGTGGAAGGCAAGTTGTAGAACTTGGCGCTCTTGGAGGGGCTCCAATTTACTCCGTCGGGAGAAGAGAAGAGGGTGACCAGATCGCCGAAGCGCTCGACCTTAACCCAATACGGCACGGCGCCATTGGGATGGTAGCGGTAGTTGATGCCGTGGTCGTTTGAGTCGGCGCCGCGCGTGCTGATGCCGAGACCGTCGACGCCCGGACGCAATTCGGAAGAGGTGCCCTTGAAGTTAATGGTCATCGCCATCCTGGAGTTCGCAGCGAGGCTTTCACGGAACATGACGCCGGCCATGGGCGCGGAGGCGGCTCCGACGCCGGTGACGCGGGCGATGAGCGCCGTGTTACCGGTGACGGCCTTATAAACATAGGTGAAGCTGTCGCTGCCAATGGTGCCCCACATGTCGGCGCCACCAGCGGTCACCGTCCAGGTGCCGTTGTTATAGCCTACAGTGCTGGCGGGAAGAGCGTCACCGATGTCCACGCGGGTGAGATTGCCGAGGCTGTTGGTGGGCGCCGTCGCAGGGAACGGGACGACCGCCAACGCGGAGCCGACGCCGCTGCTGTCCGTGGCTTTGCGCCAGATCCAGGTGGTCCAGTCATCGGTCTGATTCGCGCGGTAAGGGCTAGCCTTGGGCATACTGAGGCCCTTGCGGATCACGTAGGCGCCATGGAAAATATGCAAAAAGTTTGGGTTCGTTTGGGGAGCCCGACTGCCGGGAGAAAAAGTGCTGAACTGCGAGAATACGTCGAAGTAGCAAGGGCTGGACTTGATGAAGGCCGGGTTGCCGCCGCCGTTCCAGTCCGCGAATAATTCCGCCGCGGCCAGCATGCGATTATTGTTTTCCCGGAAGAGATCGACGCCGGCGGCCTTGAGGGCAACCTCACAGACCCACGCATAGTGGTAGAGCTCCCCCCGCCAATGGCCTGCGTCGCGACCGCTGTCACCGACCTGACCATTGTTCTGCGTGGTGCGCAGACCCACGCAGGAGTTTGTGCGATACGCGTCGACAACCTGGTTAAAGAGGTTGGTGTCGTCGTTGTAAACGGCCACGGCCATCGCTCCCTTGAGGTGGGCGCCGCCTTGGTTAGCCGAGCGTATCGCGAGGTCCACCCTCACGGCCGGATAAAGGACATTCGCAAAATAGTTTTTCGCCGTGGACGTGTTCGCGGTGGTCCAGCCTGAGTAGGAACGCAGGATGGAGTAGCCCAAGGCGTAGTTCGCTACGTAGTCGCCTATATCGAGATAGGACTCGGAGCCCGAAAAAACGGTATGCGTCGCCGCCCAAGCCAACGCGATGGTCTTGGCTTTTTCGGCGTAAGCGTTGTCGCCGGTGAGCTTCCAGTTCAGCGCGAGGCCGAAAATGGCATTCATGTCCGCACGCCACTGACCCAAATTGATGTTGGGAGTGCGTCCGACCTCCGCGAAGGGCCCGGCCTGTACATAAGTGAGTTTGGTGAGGTTAGTGTTGTTAAACAACGTGTAACCGGCGGCCCATTGGCCGGTGGATTTATTGGCATTGAGCGTGGCTAGGTCCGCGTTTGTCAGTCCCATGCAGGGGTGGGTGTAAGCTTCCGCGGAGTTTTGCAGCACCGCCATGCACATGGCGGCTATCGCAAGATTTGCGATCGTTAGTATCGATTTTATTTGTTGCATGTTTTGGGGGATCGGGGGTTTCAGGATAAACTGTTGCCGTGGTGATTTTCCGAAGGAACGATGGAGATGCGGTGGCGAGTTCGCCCAACGAGAGCCCCGTGCTCGCTCGAAGGAGCGCGGGGGCGTTTGGAAGCAAGGTTATGGGGCAGAGAACATCCGCCACTGCTGGTTGTCGCCTCCGCCATCGGGCCACTGAATAATGGCCGCTCCATCGGAACGATGGAGATGCGGTGGCAAGTTCGCCCAACGGGAGTCCCCGTGCTCGCTCGAAAGAGCGCGGGGGTGCTTGGAAGCAAGGTTATGGGGCAGAGGACATCCGCCACTGCTGGTTGTCGCCTCCGCCGTAGGGCCACTGAATGATGGCCGCTCCATCGGCGGTGCTGCCGCTGCTGACGTCGATGGCCTTGCCGCTGTTCACGTTCAGGAGCTTGAAGAAGCCGTCGCCCGCGGGCGTGACCGTCCACTTCTGGCAGTTGTTGTTGTTCGAGGGCCAGATTTGGACGACCGCGCCGTTGCTGGTGGAGGCGCCCGAGACTTCGAGCAACTTGCCACTGGCGACGCCGGTCAGTTTATACTGGCCGTTGCCGAGATGCACGAGATCCCACTTCTGGTCGGTGCCGTTGTTCCAGCCCCATTGGATGGCATCGGTGCCATCGGCGGTGCCGCCATTCACGAGGTCGATGACCTTGTTGCTCTTGCGATTGACGAGGCGGTAGCGGCCATCCCGAGTGGTGCGTCCGGTGTCGCCCCACAGGCCGAGTTCGGAGATTGCCATGCTACCATCTCCATTGTTGGCGGTGACGTTGATCCGGTAGTACCGGTAGGCGGTCGTGTTGCCGATGGCGTAGGTGTTCCTCGCCATCCGAATGGCGAAGGTCTGGTTGTTCTGTGAGTTGAGGGTCGTCCAACTCGAGCCGTCTTGTGAGCCAAGGAAGGTCCAGCTCTTCGGATCGCGCCCCGCCACGTCGGCGCAGGAAACCGTGTAGCGCTTGACCACTTGAGCATTGCCCGAGCCAAAGTCATACTGGAGCCACCCCGTGGGCGCGTCCCAATTGTGCCACTTGGAGCCTGGGTCGCCGTCGAATGCCGTATCAGAGCCTCCCACTTGGGAGCCGGTGTTGATACTAGCCAACGTGGTGCCGCCGAAGGCAAGGTTGGCCATTTGGGTAACCAGCAGATTATGAGAGCCGCCGAATGTCATCGAATCGCCGCTGGTGCCGGCAGAGTTTTTGGCGCGGACTCTGTAGTAATAGTTGGTGCCCGCACTCGCTGTCGTGTCCACGTAGCTTGTGCCGGTGAGGTTGCTGGCGAGGACGGCATAGCCGCTGCCGGCGCTGGTGGAGCGGAGCAGATCGTAGGAAGTGGCGCCGAATGAAGAGAGCCAGCGCACGGTCACTGCTTTGCTGGAGGCGGTGGCGATCAGGGCCGCCGGGGCGGCCGGAATCCTCACAAGACCGCCGGTCCCGCCGGTGAAGGCGACGTTCTCAAAGGTGGCGGTGTTGGTCGACGTGGACCCACTGCACACGAACAGCCCGATATAAAGGGTGGACGGCAAATTGCCGTAGTAGGTGCAGTTCAGGACCGACCAACTGGTGCCATCCTGCGAAGCGAAGGTGCTGATCTGCTTACCCCTGCGCTCGATCTTGATCCAGTAAGGGATGCCGGGAGGCCACTGGTGCGAACGATCGTCATATCCAGTCGATCCCCAGTTTTCGGTCCAGCCGCGCGGGTGGGATTCCATCAGCACGGTGGGCGCGGACACGATCCCGACCCAGGCGCGTTGGGAAACCGTGGCAGTAAGATTGTCGCGAATCATCAATCCTGCCTTGGCTTGCGAGCTCGGATATTGGTTTGAAGTGACTTTGGCAACCATGGCGCAGTCGCCAGCCATCTGTCTGTAAACAAACTGGCAGTCATCAGCCGTATCCGACCAGACGCTGTTTCCGAGTCCGGTCACCGTCCACACCCCGTTCGAATAAGAGGCGCTGCGGCCCGCAGTCTGGCTGCCGAGGGTGGTGAGGGTCAAGCCGCTCGAGGCCAGGGAAACCGCCGGAAAACTGGCCGGCGTCACGGTGGCGGTGGTGAAGTCGGCCGTCTTGGCATACATGAAGTTGTGGCTATTAACGGGCTGTTCTTCGATTTTCCGGTCGATCCAAGGAGTAGGAAGCCCCTTTCGGTTCTTGTAGGCGTTTTGGAGGAGGTAATTGGAGGCGCGATCGGCGGTGTAAGAATAGGGATTATTGGCAAAGTACTGCCAATCAATGGTGCCAAAGGGAACGAAGGGATTGTCAGTGGTGAAGGTGTTGCGGGCGTAGTATTCGCCGCAGGCCAGCAACCGGTTGTCCAATTCCGAGTAGAGGTCCACCCCTTGTTTCCAAGCGACTTCGGCGGCGAAGGTCAGGCCCATGAGAGTAGCCTGGCCGTGGCCCAAGTCCCGGCCCGTCTCGCCCATCTCGCCAGTGGGCAGGGTGTTCATCAGGCCGGAGCCGTGGAAGGTACGGTACATGTCGATGATGTGATTGAACTTTGCCGTGTCGTCGCAGAAGACGGCGATGGCAATGCCCCCGGCCATGTAGAGGGCGCCTTTGTTGGCGGGACCATGCACGTTGGGCCCGGCCAGAGAAGCCGGCCAGAGGGTATTCAGGAAATAGTTTTTGACCGCGGTCGTATCGGCGGCCGTCCATCCGGGCCAGGTGCCGCGCAGGATGCTGGCGCCGCCGGCGTAATTGACGGCGTAGTCCCCAAGCTCGAGGGCGGCTTCCCATGCGCCGAACTTTGTATGCGTGTTCGCCCACGCGATGAGGATGTCGTGGGCCTTCTGTGCGTAAGCGTTGTTGCCGGTGAAATGCCACATCCGCGCCAGATTGTACACGGCAGTCATGTCATTCCGCCATTCGTTGAGGTGTAAGTAGGGGGCACGGCTGACCTCCGCGAACGGGCCTTGCATGGTGTAGGTGAGCTTAGAACGCGAATCGCCCTGGAGGATCTCGTAACCAAATTTCCAAGGCTGCTGATTGAGATTGGCCTTGATGGTGTTCAACTCCTCGAGGGTATTCGGGATGCAGGGATGAGTGTAGGCGTAGGCTGAGGCGGAAAGGCCGGCGAGGGCCGCGAGCAGGCATGCTCCTTTTAGGAGGGATTTTATTCGTTTCATGTTTTTGGGGGAGCTGGGTTGGGCTTTCTGGAGATCCCCTTTTTACGGGGCACTGGCCTTTCCCAGCAGGGGGAACCGAGCCATAATAAGTTGGTTCGTCTGCGACCGAAGCCGGGCGGAGCTTTTGCGCATAAGTAGGCTGCTTCTTCCGCCAAACGCGGCCATTCCGGTCTCTGGCCCGGGCCTGAGTCGGAGGCTAAGCCCGGCCGATCTTTCAGGGAGTTTCCCGGCGCGTTACGAGCGGACTGGCAGCATCGAGCCATCCACCCAGGTGCCGGGGATCAGGATCTGTCGGCAGCTCTCCGGTATCCCGAGAGCCTGATCGTGGATGAGCGAGTTCAATGTCAGGACCGATACACGACCTATCTCCAAGGCGTTTTGATCGATCCCGGCGTCGATGGGGGGATCAACCACCGACACGGCGGCCAAGCCGATGTCATCGGGCACGCGATAGCCGCATTGGGCCAACATCTCGTGCAGCGGCGGGCACACGGTGAGCACGGCGTCGGGTCTTTCCTTCTTCAACCAGCGCAGCAAGGCTGGCCGGCTGGCCCGTGGATTAAGTCTGTCGAGGCCGAGAATCGGCACGCGCTCCTTCGGCGGCATCCCCATTTGCGCGCGAAGAAACCCCGCTTCGAACAGCCACCGGGTATCCTCCAGCGAATCGAAACCGACGAAGCCAATGCGCCGGTAACCGCGAGCGCGTATTTTTTCGACGGCCAAAAGGGTGTTCGCCACCTGATCCGCCGTCACCACGTGTCCGCCGGGTTCCGTTATGCTCCGGCCAAGGCGCACGACGGAAAAACGATTCCAACTAAAATTTCCCCAATCGGGCTGCACAGCGTGGGGCGGGAGCAGAATCCCAGGGATGCCCCGCGCGACCAACATCGTTTCCAAGCGCCGGGGGGCCAGTTGCCCGTTGCATACAAACTCCTCCAGCCGGTATCCCAGCTTATCGGCCGAAGCTTGGGCACCCTGCCAGTATTGCTCGAAGGTCCGGTAGCGGCGCAACTGCTCCGGAACGGGCCAGCAATTCAGCCAAGCCAAGGCGGCCTGCACGGGCTGGTTTCCCTCGCACGAACGGGAATGAGCGAGGGCCGTCGCCGCCGGATTGGGGCGGTAACCCATCTGCTCGGCGCAAGCCTGGATCTTTTTGCGAAGCGCTGCGGATATGTCCGGGTTGTTCCTGAGCGCCATGGACACGGCGACTTGAGAAATTCCCAAGGCGCGCGCTATGTCCCGCTGCATGACTCGGTTGGGGGGATTCGTTGAGGGACTCATTCGGGAGGGCACCCGCCAGGTTGTCGTAGGATCCGCTCTTATCGGTTGAGACTAACAATGGGGCTTGATCCCCCGGAAGCGGGTGCCGCGGGTCGCTGACACGCACCGCCAGAGGCGGCGACCGGTCGCGCAAACCGGCTGACGAAGAAGGGGCGGGGGCCTATAACTTTATCGTGAGCGCCCTGCCGGTGTCTCGGGACGGAATGGCCGGCGAACGTTTTGGTGTCGGCGATGCCGGAGGCCGCGCATCATCGTGCAGCCGAGGTCGTGGACTTGGGTGGAAAGGCCGGGGAGGGCCGCAAGCAAGCAGAGGCCACGTGCCTTCACGGCACGGCCAAGGGCGTGGATACGCATGGGATGGGGCAGGGTCGGGGTTGGGGTGAACAGACGCGCGGCCGGGGACGTCACGTTGTATGTACGCTGTGTTGTGGACGACGACGCAGGCTGGCAACGAGGGGCGGCCTTTATCCTGTTATTCTGGCTGCCGGCTTCCCGTAGTATAAAATGGATACGGAATGCAGCCCGGTCGGCGCGAAGGCCGCGGGATGCGCGGGCCCGTGGACGGTGCAGGCCGAGCCGGGACGGAAGGCGCCCGGCGGAGATGCCGCGAGAAGGGGCCGGGTCGCGGGAGGGGGCGTCCGTTTGCGATGGCCGGACGGTGTCAGTTATACGGCGCGGGCAAGGCGCGCCACACGGGGCCGTCGGGCGCGAAGGCGGGGGCGGCGTTGGTGGCGGCGGGGGGAGGGGTGTCGGCCACGCGGAAGAGAGGGAGAATGGGGTTGCCTTGCCGATCCCTGGCGTAGGTTTCGCCGTTCTTCTCGACGAAGAGGCTCGCGTAGAAGTGGCCGCCGAGGCCCTCGCCGATCACGATGTCGAGATCGTAGAAGGTGCCCGCGCGCAGATCCATGGCGTTGCCAACGACAAAGCCTTCGCGTTGCGAAAGCTGGAGGGCGTTGCCGGGGGCGTTGAACGCGTAGCGATAGGTGGGGCTGTCGGGCCGGTCGGTCTTGAAGGGGGCGACGGCGAAAAGGCCGCCATCGAGGACGACGCGTCCGTTGACGCGCACCACCAGGAAGTCGTCGGCGCCTCCCACGAAACGATAGACGCCGGACTGCGGCGGGCTGACGCGGGCGCGGTAGTGGACGATCCAGGCGCGGCCCTGCACGGTTTCTCCCACGTCATAAGCTTTGGGCGCTTCGCCGGCGCCGATATTCGGGATGAAAATCTGGGTGGCGTAGAGCGGATTCGGCGCCTGGTAGAAGCGGGAGAGCTCGCGCGAAGTCCACGAGCTGCGGGTGAACCGGGAGAGTTCCCGCTCGGCCAGCGGTCCCGGGGCGAGGCGGTTGAGCTCGGGATTGGGCAGGGGCTTGGCTCCGGCGAGTTGTTTGAAATCGTAGAACCGGCCGACGAGCGAACCCCCGGGCTGGGCTTCGCGGAAGCCGAAGGCGGGCATGACGGGGCCCTTGCCGAAACCCGCGCCGGCGCCGACGCCTCCAAGCCCGCTGAGGGAGCCGGCGTCGGGCGTGGGGCCGCCGGCGGAGAAGCCGGGCATGTCCGGCAGGTCGGGAAGGCCGACCACGGCGTCGGGCGAATCGACGCTCAGCCGCTGGCTGAGCGTCGAGAGATTGGCCTGCTGGCGGGACATCTGGACCTGGTGCTGGATCATGGCGGCGACCGGTGCGGCGTCCCCCGGGCCGGAGCCGCCTTGGAAGAGCGCCTTTCGTTGCTCCTGCACGGTCGAGATCACGTAAACGGTGGCGAGGATGAGTATCACCACGTGAATCGCGATGCTGACCAGGAGCGAGCCGGCCCCGAAGCGGCGGAGGTAGCGGACGATGGGATTGCCGTGGGCTTGTGACATGGAACTAGAAACCTTCGTCGACGGTGAAGGTGACGTTGTCGATCTGGGCGTAGGCGAGGGCGTTGAGCACGTCGATGGTGCGGAAATAGGGGGCCTTGGGTGCGCTCGAGATGGTGACGAGCAGCTTGGTCTTCGCGTTGTCGGCGTTCTGTTTGAGACGAAGGAGGGTGTTGGTCAGGGTGGGCAGCGCGGAGTCCTTTGGCGCGTCCATGGGGTCGTCGTTGAGGAGGACCTGGCCGTTGACATCGATCGAGATGGTCTGCTCGTCGGGAAAATCCACGGTGGCGCTGGTGACGGCGGAGCCGGGCAGCCGGGTGTTGAGCTCGGCCTCGATCTTCACGGTCGCGCTCAGCGACATGAAGAAGACGAGGATGACGAAGACGACGTCGATCATGGGCGCGATCTGGAAGCCCATTTCCCCGTCGGTCGTGGTGGAGCGTCTGTGGCGGCGGTGGCGGCTCATGGGGTCAGCGGGGGGAGGCGGCGAAGGTGATGTCGGCGATCTGCGCCTCGGCGGCGGCGGCCATGACGAGCGAGATGTGTTCGGCAGGGAGCTGCCGGTCTCCCCGGATGACGACCCGGTGCTTCGGGGAGGCGGCGCGCCGGGCGGAGAGCAAGGGGACGAGGGGCTCGGGTTTGTCGTAGGCAACATCCTCGAAGGTGTAGGTGGCGTGTTGCTTGGCGGCGTCCCAGCGGACGTTGACGATGGACTCGTCGCGCGCGTTGTCGCGTTTGGACGCGTTGCCGGCGATGGGCAGTTGGACGCTTTTGTCCACGCGGGCGACCTGCCGGGTGATGGTGCTCATGAAGAAGATGAGCAGCACCAGCAGCACGTCGATCATCGGCGCGATCTGGAACTCCGGCTCTTCGCCGTCGCCTGAACCTCCTCCGGCCATGGGAACGCGAGGGGTCGGAGGTTAGGCGGAGTGTCCGGCTTCAAGACCCGCGGCGCGGGACGAAGGGCGGGGCGGCGCAGGGATAAAGGCGTCGGTCTCGAGGCGGACGCCTTGGAGTTGTCCGTAGGGCAGATGGTGGAAGATGGCGTTGGCCCGCACCTGAACGTGGCGGATGCCGGCGGCAATGCGGTTGCGCAGGACATAGTAGAAGGCGAAGGCCGGGATGGCGACGACAAGGCCTCCGCCAGTGCAGACGAGCACGTGGCCGATGGCCTCGGAGAGCTTGGCGGGATCGCCGACGCCGGAGGAGCCGAGGGTGTCGAAAGCCTGGATCATGCCGAAGACGGTGCCGGTGAGGCCGATCATGGGCGTGATGACTCCGATGACGGAAAGGTAGCTGATACGGGAGGCGAAGCCGCCTCTCTCGCGCTCGACCTCCTCGAAGATGGCGTCGTCGGTCGCGTCTTTGCCGAGGCCGACTTTGGTAAAGGCTTCGGTGGCGACGCGGCCGAAGACGGTGTCGCTTTGCGCGGCGAGGGCGAGGGCCTTGTCGTAGTCGCCGTCGGCGAGGCTCTGGCGCAGGGACGCCTCGACGTCGGGCGGAACGAGCCTGGGCCTGGCGGTGCGGAGGAACCCGTCGATCACGAGCCAGACCATGAGGGTCGAGGCGAGAAAGAGCAGGAACATGAAAAAGGGGCCGGCGACCATGATCCGTTCCCAGAGTGTTTTTTCGGTGAGGATGGGCTCGGCGGCGGCGGCGGCCTCCTGGGCGCGGGCGGCCGCGGCGAGGAGCGAGGCGGCGGCCGCGGCGAGAAGGAGGGCCGGCATGCGGAAACGGGGCGGGGTGGCGGCGGGCGTGTTCATGAATCGAAAAGTTTTGGAGATCGGGTGGGGCAGGTCAGCGGAGGGCCCTGGCGGCTTCGGGGGAACCGGCGTAGCGGGAGCGGAGATGTTCGCGGGCAGTCTCGGCGCGGGCGGTCTCGCCGAGTTTTTCGTAGCAGGCGATAGCGCCGAGCAGGGCGGCGGGTTGGTGTTCCGCGACGCGGGGGTGGAGGGTGCGGACGCGGAGGAAGGAGAGGAGGGCGTCCTCGGGTTTGTTTTCCGCGAGGAGCAGTCGTCCTTGCAGCAAGGCGATCCGTGCGGCGACGGCCTCGTCGTCGGCGGGAAGCGCAGCGCGGTCGAGCTGCTTTCGTGCTTCGGCGGGCTTGTCCGCATCGACCAGCGCCGAGACGATGTCGAGGACGGCGCCCGGGACGAGGCCGGCTCCGGTTTTGGAACGACGGAGGAGTTCGAGCGAGACCTCGGCGTCGATGTCGCGGCCGAGCGCGGCCAGCGCTCGGAGGCGCAAGGCCATGAGCGAGGCCCACCAGGAGCCGGCGATGTCCTTGAAGGGGGCGTGGGCGGGAAGCGTTTTGTCTAGCAGGCCGAGGGCATCGACGTGGTGGCCGGCGGCGAGCAGGGCCTTCGCCTCCCCGAGTTCCGGGGGTTCGGGCCATTCGAGCCGGACGATGGTGGAGATGGGCAGACTGATCTCGCCGGAGGCGTCGCCTGCGAGTTCGAGGGGCAGCCGCACGGTGTCGCCGACGACCCTGGCGGTGGCGAGCGAGGCGGTGCGGCCGTTGGCGAAGGTCAAGGTCTGGCCGGCAGCGGGCGGCGTGAAGGTCGGAACCAAGGGGACGGCGAGGAGCAGGGCAAGGAGACGCGGAGAGGTCATGACGCGGGGAGTTTTTCCAGGCGTTCCCGGGCGACGGCGGTCTCGGGACGGTCCTGGATGCGCGGATTGCGGAGCATCTCGCGATAGGTGGCGGCGGCCTCGGCGGATTTGCCGAGTTTTTCGAAGGACTCGGCGCTGGCGAGATAAGCCTTGGCGACCCACTCGGGGTGGCGGCCCTGGCTGACGAAGACGCGCTGGAAGAAAGCGACGCCTTTCGGCAGGTCGCCTTGTCGGACGGTGATCAGGCCGAGGTGGTGAAGGCTGATGGCGGTGGCCTCCCCGCGCCATTGTTTGGTGGCGGCGATGCTTTCGAAGAGCTTCTCGGCCTCGTCGAGGCGGCCGAGCTCGAAGAGGGCGCGGGCCTTGCCGAGAGTGGCCTCGCGGAGGCGGTGCCGGGCGCCGGCGAGGTTGACGGCGTCCTCGTAGTTTTTGAGCGCGGAGCCGGCATCCCCGGAGGAAAGTGCGATGTCGCCGAGGCCGGTGTAGGCGTAGTCTCGATAGGGGGAGGACGGGAAGCGCCGCTGGAGGGCGGAGAAGAACGTACCGGCACGTTCGCGGTCGCCGGCCTGGAGCAGCGCCTGGCCGGCCTCGGCGAGGAGGGCGGGGCTGAGCGCGTCCGGGGGCGTCTGACGTCCGATGGAGGCGAGGATGCGGGCAGCCTCGTCGGGTTTGCGGGTGAGGCGAAGGAACTGGGATTCGTAATAGCGCAGCCGGGCGTCGGTGAGCGGCGGCGGCTGGACGCCGAGCCGTTGCCGCAGCGTGTCCGCCGGGGAGACGGGGGCGTCGCCCCCGTCGGCTGGGCGGCGCTGGCGGGCGGTGATCTGGGCCATGAGGGCGAGCACGTTTTCGACGTCTTCGCGGCCGGCGTCCTCGAGCGAGGGGCCGATCCGGTCGGCGAGGTAGTCCCAGGCCTGTTCCGGCCGGCCGGCGCGGGCCTCGGCGCGGGCGACCCAGTAGAGCCAGCCGAGGGCGAGCGGGCTGTCGGGCTGGCGTTGCAACTGGGTCTTGAAGAGTTCGCCGAGCCGGGGCCAGTCCTTCTTCGCCTCGAGGAGGTGGGCGGCTTCGCCGAGGGTGTAGGCAAGGACCTCGTCGGTCGCGGCGGCGCTGGCGGCGCGGAGGTAGGACTCGAGGGCGCGGTCCTCGAACTGAAGAGCCTTGAGCACGTCACCCTTGAGGGAGAGCACCTCGGCGAGCATCGCGTCGGTGGGGAAGCGCTTTTCCCAGTCGGTGCAGGCGGCGAGGGCCTGGTCGTATTCCTGGAAGGCGAACTTGCAGACGGCCAGCCGGTAGTGGGCGTCGGGCAGGTAGGTGCTGGACGGGTGGTCCTTGACGAAGGCTTGGAGCGACTTCTCGGACTTGGCGTAGCGCTCGGCGTCGGAAGTGTCGAGGAACCAAGTGAGAGCCGAGCGGTAGGCTGCGTTTTCCGCCCATTCCCCCCGGGGAAATTCGCCGACGTAGCGGTCGAGCATGTCGCGGGCGCCGGCCCAATCGCGACGGGAGAAGCGGGCGAGACCCAGCTGAAACAGCACGCGTTCCCGGAGCTGGCCCTGGCTTTGGTCGATGGCGGATCCGAAGAAGCTTTCGGCCTGGGCGGTCTGCTGCCGGTCGAGGGCGATCTGCCCGCCGAGGACGGCGATCTCGGGCGCGAGCGCGTGGCCGGGGAAGGTGTCGAGGAAACGCCGGCAGAGGGAGAGGGCGTCGGCGGGCCGCCCGGCCTGCTGGCGGGCGAGGATCAGGCCGTGAAGGGCGTAGGCGCGGTCGGGGGACTCGGGAAAGCGCGCGAGGATCTCTTCATAGAGGACGATGGCCTCCCACGGTTCGTTTAGCTCCAGATGGCAGCGGGCTTGCCGGAGGAGGCGGGGAAGATCGAAGGCAGGCTGTTTTTCGACCTGTTCCAGGACGGCGCGGGCGGTTTCCAGGCGGGAGGCGAGCGCGTCGCGGTGGGCGAGCTGGGTGGCGCCGGCACCCAATTCGCCGGCCAACTGGGCACGGCGAAGCAATTGGTCGAGCTCGCGAACGCGGAGCGCCTGGTCGGCGAGGATCTCGGTCCGGCCGGGAGAGGTCTGCAGGAGCTCGAGAGCGGCCGCGAAACGCCGCTCGGCGAGCAGGACATCCGCGATTTCCACTGCGAGCCCCGCGAGGGCGGCGTGGTTGTCGATGCCGCGGACGCCGCCTTCGATGCCGCGCAGGGTCCGGAGGGCCTGCAGGGTCTCGTCGACGCGGCCGGCCTTGAGGAGGGCCTGGGCGAGGCCCAGGCGGGCGTTGTCGATCTGTTCGCCGAGAGGGTAAATCCGGATGTAGTCGCGGAAGGCATCGGCGGCGGCCGCGGCGTCGCCCTTGAGCAATTTCGCGCTGGCGAGGGTAAAGTGAATCGAGTCGAGGCCCGGGCCGGGCTGGACGACCTTCACCAGTTCCTCGAAGCAGGCGATCGCGGATGCGTAGTCCCTCCTGGAATACGCGCCAGCGCCCTCCTTGAACAGCTCCTCGGGCGACCGGGGGGCGGCGTGGAGGGCGGCGGCCAGGCCTGCGATGGCCGCGAGCAGACTGAGGGGGCGGTTGAGCGACCGGCGACGTGGGGCGGGGGACATCACATTTCAGGGGCGCGCCTGCACGAGTCAGGAGGCAGCTTTTCGGCCAAGAGGACGAGCAAAGTCAATGGGGCGCGCGAAACTACGCAGTTAGCTTATTCTGGGGGGACAAAGACGCGACGAAGGTGCGCAGGCTGAGGGCCTGCGCACCTTCCGGCCTCAGCGAGAGATGAGGATGCGATAAAAGCGGCGGGGCTCGGCGGAGTCGTAGGGAGTTTCGAATACAATCGCGGAGCCGTCGCCGAAGACGGAGTCGCCCACGGCCTGCCAGGAGCCGGAGGCGAGGTCGGTGGAGGTCTGGAGCTGGTAGCTGTGGCCGGGCACGGAGGTGGCGGTCGTCAGCCTGGCGGTGGCGGGATTACCCTCGGAGGCGGGGATGATCACGAAGGCGGGTGTCGCGGACTCGGCCTCGTCGATCAGGGCGGAGTCGGGCGTGGCGGCGAACTCGGTGGAGAAGGGGCTCTCGTAGACGGAGTTCGCGGCCGAGACGACGTAGTAATAGGTTGTGCCGTAGCTGAGCCCCGAGTGGGACTGGCTCGTGGAGGGGAGGCCGGAGGCGAGCGTGGTGTAGGGGCCGCCGCTGACGGTGGAATACCTCACGGTGTAGCCGGTGGCGTTGGGCACTGCGTTCCAGGATAGGTCGAGGGAGAGCGGGCCGGCCATGGCGGCGAGGTTTTGCGGGGCCGCGAGAGGCGCGGCATAAAGCGCGATCTCGGAGGCGCTGAGCGCCTTGCTGTAGAGGCGGAAGTCGTCGAGGGAGGCATTGAGGTAGGGGTCGCTGCCGAACTGCGATTTGCCGAGGTAGTTCAGAGTGGTCGTGCCGAGGTCGGAGGGATGGAGGGCGACGGGGCCGGAGCCGGCGAGGGAACCGTTGACGTAGAGGGAGACGGTGGTGCCGGAGCGGGTGACGGCGACATGGGTCCAGGCACCGGCGCTAAGGGCGATGTTGGCGCCGCTGACGCTTTGTTCGGCGACGGAGGGGGTGCGGATGCCGAAGCGGAGCCTGGCGGCGCTGCCGCCGGTGCCATACTGGGTGGTGAGGAACATGTAGTTGTTCGTGCCGGTGCCGAAGTCGAAGATGCGCTGCCAGGTGGCGAAGGCGTTGACCTTGATCCAGGTGGAGACGGTGAAATCGGTGAGGCCGCTCACGATACCGGAGGGAAGCGTGGCATGCTGGGAGGCCGTCGCGGGGAAGTTGAGGGCGTTGCCGAGCTTGCCGGAGGCGAAGCCCGGGGAGCCGACGAGGGTGGCGTGGCGGGCGCGGCCGCTGGAGTCGACGGCGACGGCGCCCGAACTTTCGTCGAACTTGAGGTGGAGGGCCAGGGTGTCCGGAGTAGCGGACACCTCGGTGGAGTCGGGACCGGAGCCCTGGGCGTTGGCACCGCCGACGACGTAGTAGTAGGTGACGCCGTTAGTGAGGCCAGTGTCGGCGTAGGTGAGGTCCGTCACGCCCTCGGCGATGGCCGTGTAGGGGCCGCCGCTGGTGGTGGAGCGTTTGACGGTGTAGGTGGTGGTGGCGTTAGGGAACCAGGTGAGGGTGGCCTTGGTGTCGCCGGGGGCGGCAAAGAGCCGCGACGGAGCGCCCGCGGAGGGGGTGGCCAAGGCAGAGAGTTCGGACTGGCTCAACGCGTGCGCATAGAGGCGGAAGTCGTCGAGGGTGCTGTTGAGGTAGGGATCGGTGAACTGCGACTTCCCGAGGTAGTTCTGCGTGGTGAAACCGAGGTCGGCTGGGCTGAGGGTGGCGGTGCCGGAGCCGGCGAGTACGCCGTTGAGGTAGATGCGCACGGTGGTGCCGGAGCGGGTGACGGCGACGTGGGTCCAGGTGCCGGCGGTGAGCGCGACGGTGCTGTCGGTGTTTTGCTCGGCGACGGAGGAACTGCGGATGGAGAAGCGAAGCCGTCCGGCGCCAGCGGGGCCCTGCGCGGAGAGGAACATGTAGTTGTTCGTGCCGGTGCCGAAATCGAAGATGCGCTGCCAGGTGGCGAAGGCATTCACCTTGATCCAAGTGGCGATGGTGAAGTCGGTGAGGCCGCTGGCGATGCCGGAGGGAAGCGTGGCATGTTGAGCGGAGGTCGCAGGGAGATTGAGGCCGCCATCGAGAAGGCCCGCCGCGAAGCCCGCACCATTGACGAGCGTAGCGTTCTTGCCGCGGCCGCTGGAGTCGGCGGCGATGGTGCCGCCGGTTTCGTCGAACTTCAGGTGGGCGACGAGGGTGCCCGAGCCCACCGTGATCTCGGCGGAAGCGGGGCCGGTGCCGTCGGCGTTGGTGGCGACGACGACGTAGTAGTAGGCGGTATCGTGGCTGATGCTGGTGTCGGTGTAGCTCGTGCCTGTGAGGTCAGTGGCGAGGGTGGTGTAGGGGCCGCCGCTGGTGGTGGCGCGCTTGATGGCGTAGCTAGTCGCTCCACCGCTGGCCGCCCAAGTCAAAGTGACGCGGCCGGTGCCCAAGATCGCGGTGAGAGATGTCGGGGCTTCGGGCGGGGCGGTCAGCGTGGTGGCGCCGGTCTGCGCGGAATCGGCGCTTTCACCGCTGCCATTGATCGCGGATACGACGTAGTAATACGTCGTGCTGGAGCTAAGACCGGTGTCCGAGTAGGTCGTCGTATTCACCGGCACGGGCAGGGTCGCGTAGGGGCCGCCGTTGACGGTCGCGCGTTTGATCCGGTAGCTGACCGCGCCAGGGCTGCCCGTCCACGAGAGGTTGATCTGGCTGATGGAAGCCGCCGTGGCCGACAGGCCGGTCGGGGCCGGAGGTATGGGCTGCGGCGTGGCGGCGACGCCGACCAGCCACTGCTGGCTGTCACCGCCGTGGTCGGGCGATTGGACGATGTTGGCCCCGTCGCTGGTGGAAGCGCCGTTGACGTCGGCCACCAAACCGTTGTTCGCGGATTCGATGCGGAAGAAACCATCCACGTCGGGGGTGATTCTCCAGAGCTGGCTGCTGGCTCCGCTCCAAGGCTGGATGACCAGATTGTCGCCGGCAGTGGAGCCACCGCTGTCGAGGGCTTTGGCACCGGCCACTGAGATGGCCCGATACAGGCCGTTGCCCTGCCAAGCGAGCTGCCAGCGCTGGCTGTCGGTGGCAGTCCAGCCGGATTGAATCGTCGCGGTGCCGTCGGCGGTGGCGCCGGAGGCGAGATCGACAACCTTGTTGGTGACGCGATTGGCGAGGACGTAGGAGCCGCTCTGGACGGTGCGCCCGCGGTCGCTCCAGAGGCCGAGCTCGCTGAGGTGCAGGAAGGAGCCGTCGCCGTTGTTGGCGCTGACGTTGAGCCGATAGTAGCGGTAGGCGGTGGTGTTGCCGATGTCGAAAATCCTCTGGTAGGTGCGGAACTGGAATGTCTGGTCGGTTTGCGTGTCGAGCGTGGTCCAGGCGGAGCCGTCGTTGGAGCCTTGGAACTGCCAGTCCTTCGGATCGCGCTCGGGGATGAGGGGGGCGCTGGTGAGGGTGTAGCGCTTGACGACCTGCGCGGAGTCCGCGCCGAAGTCATATCGCAACCAGCCGGTCGTGCCCCCGTGGAACCAGAACGAGCCGAAGTTCTGGTCGAAGGCGCTCGCCGAGTTCGTCGCGGCCGAGTTGGCGCTGTCGGCGGTCGTGCCTTCGAAGGCGAGGTTGATCAACGGCACGGGAGCCAGTGAGGCGTGGAACTCGGGCGAATCGCCGCTGACACCGACCGCGTTCTTGGCGCGGGCGACGTAATAATAGGTGGTCCCCGCGACCGCGGACGTGTCCACATAACTCGTCTTTTCGGGGGAAAGATCGCTGGCGATGAGGGTGTAGCCACCGCCGGAGGTGGTGGAACGGAGCAGATCGTAGGCGGTGGCGCCGAAGGACGGCAGCCAGCGCAGGGTGATGGCTTTGCCGGAGCCGCTGGCGAGCAGGGCGGACGGGGCGGCGGGGGTCGTCACCAGGCCGCCGGCGCCGCCGGTGAAGGCGAGGTTCGCGAAAGTGGCTGTATTCGGCGTTGAATTACCGCTGCACACGAAGAGGCCGACGTAGACGGTCGGCGGCAGATTGCCGAAATCCGAGCTGACGGTGGGCGACCAGCTGGTGCCGTCCTGCGAGGTATAGCTGGTGAGAACGGTGCCCTTGCGTTCGATCTTGAGCCAGTAGGGCAGCGGGAGAGGAAGGCCTTGCGAACGACGGGCCCAATTGCTTCCGCCCCAGGTCGCGGTCCAGCCGGTGGAGCGGGCCTCGATGAGGTTGCCGCTTGAAGCGGTGGGCGTGATCGAGATCCAGGAGCGCTGCGAGATGGTGCCGACGAGATTGTCGCGAATCATCAAGCCTATCTTTCCGTTTTGAGAGCCCGAATAAGTGACCGAGGTGACTTGGGCCACCATGGCGCAGTCGCCCGTCATCGCTTGGTAGGCAAACTGGGTATCGTCAGTCCCGTCCGTCCAGACCCCGCCTCCCAGGCCGGCGACCGTCCACACGCCGTTCGAATAAGAGGCGCTGCGTCCGGCGGTCTGGGTGCCGAGGGTGGTGAGGGTCAAACCGCTCGATGCCGGTGAGACCGCGGGGCGAGGATCGGCCGGCGGCGGGGTGGCGGTGCTGAAGTCGACCGTCTTGGCGAACATGAAGTTGCCGCCGTGCACACCCTGCTCCAGCAGCTTTCGGTCGATCCAAGGCGTGGGAAGGCCGAAGCGGTTCCTGTAGGCGTTTTGGAGGATATAATAGGTGATCCGGTCCTGGCTCACCACGGCCCCGGAGTTTTGATAGTAGTTATAGTCGACAGTGCCGTAAGGGACGAAGGGAGTGTCTGCCGGAGACGAGGTGTTGCGGGCGTGATACTCGCCGGCGGCGAGCAGCCGGTTGTCCAGCTCGGAGAAGACGTCGACGCCCTGCTTCCAGAGGATTTCGGCGGTGACGGTGCGGGCGAGAAGGTCGTTGAAACCATGACCCATGTCGCGGCCCGTCTCGCCCATCTGGCCGGTGGCGAGGATATTTGGCAGACCTGAGCCCGGATAATTACGGAACACGTGGACGACGTGATCGAGCATCGCGGCGTCGTCGCAGAAGACGGCGATCGCGGCGCCGGCGACAAGGTTGAGCGAGCCTTTGTTGGCGGGGCCGGAGATTTGGTATGGGGCGGCGGTGGCGGGCCAGAGGACATTCCGGAAGTAGTTCTGCACGACGATGGTGTCCTGCTGCGTCCACCCGGGCCAGGTGCCGCGCAGGATGCTGGCTCCGCCGCCATAGGACATGGCGTAGTCGCCCAGATCGAGGCCGGACTCGTTTCCGCCGAAGACCTTGTGGGTGGTCGCCCACGCGACGAGGATGTCGCGAGCCTTTTGAGCATAGGCCTCGTTGCCGGTGAAATACCACATGCGAGCGAGGTTGTTGACGGCGATCATGTCGCCCCGCCAGGGCCAGAGGTTTTCGTTGGGGTTGCGTTTCACTACCTCGAAGGGGCCACCCATGACGTAGGTGAGCCGTGACCGCCCATCGGCCGCCAACGCGGCGAAGCCGGACTTCCACGGCTCCTTGTCGAGGTTGGCCTTGATGGTGTCGAGCTCCTCAAGAGTGTTCGGAATGCAAGGATGCTTAAAGGGGTAGGCTTGGAGGGAAAGACCGGCAAGGGCCGCGAGCAGGCAGACGGCGCGTGCAATGAGGGCGCGGACAGGGGAGGGGATGCGCATAGGGAAAATGGAAGACGTCCGGCGGGGACGCGGTGCGTGTAATGCACCTATTTCGAGGCTAATGAGAGCAGCCACGGCGCCCTGGCGACCAAGGGAGATGACTATCCTGTTAGTCCGCTGCGCGGTTTCGGCTGCCGGTCCAGCAGGACCAATGCTGGATGGCCGCTCCGTCGGCGGTCGAGATGTCTTTTACGTCGAGCGCCTTGCGGCTGTTGACTTTCAGGAGCCTGAAGAAGCCGTCGCCCCAGGGTGTGACCGTCCACTTCTGGCAGTTTGTCCTGTTAGTATGGGCCGAGGGGGCGCGGGAGGATCGGACGGCGCGGATGCGCGCGGGCGGAAAACGAAAATGGCGCCGGCCGATACCGGCCTGCGCCATCGACGATCCAGACAGGCGAGGCGGGATGTCTGTGCTACCTTGCGAGCCTTCGCGGGAGATGAGGACACGGCAGAAGCGGTGGTGATCGGAGGGAGCGTAGGGAGTTTCGAATACAACTGGCGCGCCGTCGACGGGGCGGCCGACCTCGAGCCAAGGGCCGGCGGCGAGATCGATGCAGGTCTGGAGCTGGCAGCTAGCGGCGCGCGAGGTGCGATCGACTCGTCAGCCTGTCTGCGCTGGCCCGAACTGGCCCGGTCGGCTGCGTGAAACGCGAAAACGACGCAGAGCCGCCGTGGTCCGAGGAGAGCGAGGAGGCTAATTGGTTAAACCGGGCCGGACCTTGTTCGATGAAAGCGGGCGGACAGCTTCCGAGGGGTCCTACCTTTTCGTCTTATGAAATTACCCCGCGCCCTCGTTTTGTTTGCTCTTGGAACTGTTTTGCCGGCCGCCTCCGGGGACGCAGCGACGCTCGAAGCCTTTTTCGATTTCACCCGTTACGGTTCGGTCGCGGCGGGCTCGAGTATCTCGAGCAATGTCCACGGAAGCATCCCTGCCGTGCTCAAGCCGGTTGGCAGCACCTTGAACCAATGGGGATTGACCATCGACACGGAGCAGAGCGCGGGCAACACGGGCGTTCTGATTCCCGCGTCGGCGCTCGCCGGCTACACCGGGGACTTCACGCTTCAGATCTGGTTTATCACTTCGACTGGGGTGACGGCGGACACCATGATCTACGGCGGCACCACTTCGGCGGAAATCGACGGCAGCCTGCAAGGCGACCAGGCCCTGTTCCTCGGCTATAACAATATTAAGAGGCAGGCCAAGTTTCTCCGGCCCGTGATCGGCAATGGAAGCCGCTGGGGGGCGACCATGGACACGGGGGAGGGGGCAGGCATGACTCCCCTTTCAGCGCAAGACTGCGTGATCACCTACAACAGCGCTAGCCGGGTAATGATCGCCTACCTGAACGGAGTTTATGCGGGGACGATGAACGCTTCCGGCTTTGGCAGCCTCGCCGCGCTCACCAACGGTTTCGCCATCGGCGGCGTTCAGAACTCCGCGTTTCGGGACGACGCCACCGCGCCGGTGAACATCCGCTCCTTCATGATCTATTCCGGCGTGCTCAGTCCCGCGCAGGTTGCTCAAATCCACGCGGGCGGACCTTCCGTGACCTTGGATGCCCTGCGCGCGGCCGAGGTCGTCGTGAAATAGCCACTACCGGACGGCGGCGCATCGTCCGGCTTTCGCACGCAGCAGTTGGAGCGGGATCGCGCGCAAGCGCTTCTTTGCCCGCCCGTGTCCTGCGCCCCGCGGGCGCGTTGCTTCCGGCGTGTTCGGAATCTCCTCCGCTGCGAAGCGAGCCGGCGACCCACATGGCTCCGGATGCATTCCCGGTCGTCTGGGACCCGCCCGCGCCACGCGGACGGCGACAGAGGCCTCCGGTCGCGAACCTTGCGCGATGCCTTTTTTTGGACGGGCGACCTTTTGGAACGTACACTTTGGGCACACGCTAACATGATAAACAGGGTGGGCGATTGTCCATTGGGCGCCGGTGATGGAATCTGCCGTCCGAAACCCTTTCTCGATCTCCGCGTCGGCCGTGTGCCGCTCGCGAAATCCTGCGCCCGTCTGCTTCGCATCGTGTGATGCGAGGCGGTCGCGTTTCACGAATCAGCCCATAAAAACCCATGCCCCCCGATACTCACGCGCGTCCGCTCCATTGCCGTACGCTGTCGAAAAAAGCCTTCCTCGGGATCACCGCGTCCCTTGCCGCCGCTTCCGCCGTCCACGCCGCCAGCGCTAGTTGGCTCGGCTCCGCCGACAGCGCGTGGTCCAACTCTTCCAACTGGAGCGCCAGCCCCGTCCCTGGCGCCGGTGACACGGCGACCTTCAACAGTGCGTCCGGCAACACCACCATCGATCTCGGCGCGGGCCTGACCGTCGGTTCCGTCGTCTTCGACACCGCTTCGGCCGCGGCCTACACCCTCGGCTCGGGCGCGGTTGGCAGCCAAACGCTGACGCTGGGCACGGCCGGCAACGCCATCACGATCAATTTGACGGTGGCGGCCGATCAGCTGTTCAACGCGAACCTCGCGCTGAGCGTCACGGGTGCCTACACGTTCACCAACAACAGCACGACGAACGGCCTCGCCATCGCGGGTGGCATCAGCGCATCCACAACCGGAACGAAGACCCTCACGGTGGCCGGCGCGGGCAACACGACCGTCAGTGGCGCCATAGCCGACGGCTCGGGCCAGGTGGCGTTGACCAAGAGCGGTGCCGGAACGCTGGCGCTCTCCGGCGCGAACACCAACACGGGTGCGATCAACGTCCAAGGTGGCACCTTGGTTTTGTCGAATGCCGTCGGCACCAATACCACCAACGGCAATTTCAAGGTGGGTTCGGTGGCCAACACTCCCGCGACGCTTAAGATCACTTCCGGCGCGAACATCACCAACCGCTTCAACCTGTTCATCGGCGATGCCGGCGCGGGGACGGGCGGCGGCGCCGTTTACCAAAGCGGCGGCGCGCTGACGCTGACGCAAGTGGCGAGCGTTGATGACCTCCGCATCGGTTCGAACGCCGGTGGTTATGGCTACTACCAGCTCTCCGGCGGCACCTTGACCACGAATGAAGCGGGCCTCGGGGCCAGCCTTGCCAATACGGTGGGCGTGATGGACGTGTCGGGTGGCTCCTTCACCTCGAATGGCTGGATCGTTCTCGGCCGCGGAGGCCAGACGAGCTCCGGCCTGCTTAATGTGACCGGCGGCACGGTGGAATTCAGCAAAGTCAATGGCGCCGCGGATGCCAACAACTCGAGGTTGGGTTTGCAGTGGGGCAACAGCAGTGGCGCGCAATCGGTCGTCAACATCGCCAATGGCTCCGTCACGGGCGACGACTACGTCGACATCGCGGTCACAAATACGGCCGGCACCCTGGGTGCGGTCAATCTGCTGGCGGGAGGCCTCTTGCAGGGTTCGCGTGTCACTGCCGCCGCCGCGAATCCCACCGCCCTCCTGAACTTTAACGGCGGCACGTTGAGGGCGAACAGCACTAACGCCGGCGTCAACTTCCTGACCAGCGGCAACATCGACGCGGTGACGATCTACAGCGGCGGTGGCACCATTGATAACAACGGGACCAATATCACGGTCGGCAAGGCTCTCACCGCGGCGACGGGCAACGGCGTGACCTCGATCGCGGTCACCGATGGCGGTACGGGATATATTGGCGCGCCCGTGGTGAAGATCACCGGAGGCACGGGCAACCCGGCCACCGGCTATGCGGTGATGGTGGACGACGGCACCGGCAAGGGCACCTACAAGGTGGGTAGCATCGTCGTCACCAGCCCTGGCACTTACTCGGTCGCCCCCACTGCGGTGACTCTTAGTGGCGGAGGCGCTGTGACTGCCGCCACGATCGGCAGCATCACGACCGGCGCCAACTCGGGCGTCGGCGGCATGACATTCTCGGGTTCCGGCGCGACCACCGTCACCGGTGTCAACACCTACGTCGGCGACACCACCGTCAATGGAGGCAGCCTTACGCTCGCCGACAACGCCGCGCTCAAGTTCGTGATCGGCGCGAACGGCGTGAACAACAAGGTGACCGGCAACGGCACCATCACCGTCGACGGCGACTTCGTCTTCGATCTCACCGGCGCCAGCACGACGCTGGGCGATTCCTGGCAGATCGTGGACGTCTCCACGCTCAACGAGAGCTTTGGGGGAACCTTCACCGTTTCCGATTTCACTCTCGATGGCGGCAAGTGGGTTCGTCCGGTCAACAGCGCCTTCTACGAGTTCGATCCCTCCACCGGTGTGCTGAGCGTGATCAACGATCCGGATTTCGTTTATCCTCCACCCTCCGTCGCCCCGGTCAACCAAGGCACCGCCTACGCGACCGGCACCGACATCGTTCTGAACGTCTCCGCCTCCGGTTTCGGCACGCTGACCTATCAATGGTATTATCAGGCCGACGCCAGCGCCACTCCGGTCGCCATCTCCGGCGCCACCGGTTCCACGCTGACCGTCTCCAACGCCACCGCCGCCAACGGCGGCATCTACTCGGTCATCGTGACCGACCACGCCGCCGAGGCCGCCGGCAAGCCGGCCACCACCACCACGGCCACCTTCTCGCCCATCACCGTCCAGCCCGCGAACGAGCTGGCCGTCTCCTACTACCGCTTCGAGGATGGCACGAACGGCACCAACGTTTCGCCCGCGCTCGACTCGGTCGGCGGCAGCAATCTGAACCTGCTCGGCACCGCGACCTACACCAACGCCACCCCGCTCTACACCACCATTCCGGCCACCGGCGCCGCCAACACCCTGGGCACGAATTTCCCCGCCACGGGTAACAACGGTCTCATCGCTCCGAACACCGGTGCGCTGGCCGATACCGCCTTCACCAACTTCACGATCGAGGCCCTGGTTCGTTTCAGCGACCTCGGTGGCGTTCAAACCATCGTCGGCCGTGACGACGTCACGACTGGCGTGGGAACCGGCGGGCAAGGCCTGGGCGGCCAGGCGCTCTTCTACCTCTCGAAGGGCGGAGGCGGATTCCGCGTCGAGCTTATCACCAAGGATAACCGCAATATCCAGATCAACAGCACGAGCGTGCCCGCGATCGGCACCTGGTATCACGTCGCCGCTGTCGGAAACGCCGGCGCCGGCACCCTCAAGCTCTACGTCAACGGCACCGAGGTCGGCTCCGTCACCGGCTTCAACGGCCTCTACGTTCCCGCCACCGGCTCCGATACGCCTTGGACCGTGGGCCGCGGCGATTTCAACTTGGGCGACACGGACTTCTTCCGCGGCGACCTCGACGAAGTGCGCATCACCCGGGCCGCCTTGGCGCCGAGCCAGTTCCTCAATTCCGCCGGCGGCGTGGCAGTCATTCCTCCCACCGCGAGCGTCTCGCCGAACTACACCTCGGTGTATCCCGGCGCGAACGTGGTCTTCACAGCCACGGCCAGCTCCAACATGGGCGGCACGCTCAGCTATCAGTGGTATAAGGACGGTGTTGCGCTCGGCGGCGAAACCGCTGCCACGCTCTCCCGTTCCTCCGTCACGCTCGGCTCCAATGGCGTGTATTCTGTCATCGTCACCGACTCCGCTGGCGCCTCGCTCGGCAGCCCGCTCACCACGACCGTGACCGCCCGTCTGCGTGTCCTGGATGTTCCCGCCGCCGGCGCCCGTGCCATCGGCCTGAACTTCGTCGGCGCGGCCACCGGCACCAACAACTGGTCCAAGGAGCTTGGCATCATGTCTCCCAGCCAGTCCGCCGGCATCTATGCGATGACCAACTGGAACAACTCCGCCTCCGTCACCCAGGTCTCCGTCCAGAGCACGCCGCTCGCGCTGATGGAATCCAACACCTCGACCGCCGCGGCGGTCACGACGACTTGGAACTCCACCGGCGCTTGGTCGGCCCAGTCGGGAACCGGACTCGTGGCCAACAAGACGCCCGACGGTCTCCTCCTGCACGGCTATATCGAGTCCCGTCTCGCCGCCGGTTCCAGCGTGACCGTATCGAATATCCCCTACGCCAGCTACGACGTCTACGTTTACGTGGCCGGTGGCAGCAACGGGGAAGTCGGCAGCCTCAAGATCAACCGCGAAGGCTCGCCGACCTACTACTACCGCGTGTTCCAATACGACGGTTATGTCGTCACGCCCACGCCTGACGCGAGCAATCCCTATACCGTTCCGGTTGCCATGGGCGAGTCCCTCACCCGCTCCGACGCGTTGGTCACGCCTCCCGCGACCTTCGTGCGCTTCGCCGGTGTCACCGGCTCCGACCTCACCGTCACGGCGATCGACTCGGTGTTGAACAAGAACGCCGGCGGCATCGCCGCGATCGAGGTCGTGGATCGCACCCCTGCGGGGACGGCCTATCCGACCATCGTGACGAGCGCTCCCGTTTCCAAACTCGCGCCGGGCGGCGCCAACGTGAGCTTCTCCGTCACGGCCGTTTCCCAAAACTCCGGCACGCTGAGCTACCAGTGGCAGAAGGACGGCGTGGACATCTCCGGCCAGACCGGTGCGACGCTCAACCTGAGCAACGTCACCGGCGCCGCGAGCGGCAATTACGGCGTGGTCATCACCGACAGCTCCGGCCTGGGCGTGGTTACGACCACCCGCACGGCCTCGCTGGTGGTGGTGGACGCGACCCGTCCGCTGCTGATCAACGGCGACCTCAAGGCTTCGGGTGTCGCCACCTTCACGGGCAACGGCATCCTGCGCACGACCGGTTCCTCGAATGCCGACCTCGGTGTAGGCACCACGGTATGGAACAGCGTCCTCGGCGCGGCTGGCACCGCCACTCGCAGCCTCACGCAGGAGTCCACCGGTCTGACGATCCCCGGCGTGAGCTTCACCTACACCGGAGCCGGGGGCGTGGAGGACAACACCGCCGCGGGCTTCATCAACGGCACCGCGATGGTCACCCTCAGCCGCGACTACCTCTACACCGACAACCAGACCACGCCCCTGACCGGCAGCATCTCCGGTCTGGACGCCCTGGTCGGCCAGGAGGTCACGCTGGTGGTCTACGCCTACGGCAAGCTGAGCACGGCCTTCAACGAGGCCGTCACCTCGGACACCGCCACGGTGACCCTGGCCACGGCCAACAACCACCTCGGCAGCG
>CBINGR010000065.1:0-30683 GCA_966250295.1 uncultured Akkermansia sp.
CCCCTCCTCTTCCTCCCACTTGTGGGTAATCTTGAGGACGCGTCGCCGCACTCCATGGCCACAATCCCGTCAGTACCCGAACTGTCCGATCCGGCGCGGATGGCCTGAAACCGGCCTTTTTCGCGAAATGATTTTTCGCACTCCCGCCCGGTCCCCAGGCTGCGGCCGGGGCTCTCCTTTCCCCCGAAGGATCCCCTCCTTCCCCACCCCATTCCTCGCATGAACGGACTGCATCCCCTCGACCTCGCCATCGTCGCCGCCTACCTGGCCACCGTCGTCTACATCGGCAAACGCGCCTCCAAGGGCGCGAACAACGAGGAAGGTTTCTTCCTCGCCGGCCGCAAGCTGGGCAAACTCTACCAGTTCTTCCTCAACTTCGGCAACGCCACCGAACCCTCGGGCGCGGTGAGCAACGCCACCCTGGTGTTCCAGCGCGGGGTGTCGGGCGTATGGCTGGGTTTCCAGACCATCTTCATGAACCCCTACTACTGGTTCATGAACGTCTGGTTCCGGCGCGTGCGGCTGGTCACGATGGCCGATCTGTTCGAGGACCGCTTCGGCAGCCGCTCGCTAAGCCGGCTCTACGCGGTCTTCCAGATCGGCGTGGCCTGCGTCTTTCTCGGCGCGGGCAACTTCGTCGCCTACAAGATTGCCGCCTCGCTGGTCCGCAAGCCGGAGACCGCCTGGACCGCGACCGAACGCGAATCCGCCGCCGGCTTTGCGGAACTGAAACAACTGGAGAAACAGAGCGTGGCTGCTCTCTTGGAGCCGGCGGGGGCCACCCGTCTGGCCGCCCTGCGCGACCGCCAGGCACGGGGTGAGCTGCACAGCTATGTGACCGCCCTGCCCGCCCCCCCCTTCTATATCGTCTTCAGCGTGGTCGTGGGCGCTTACATCGTGCTGGGTGGCATGGCAGCGGCGGCCCTCAACGAGGCGCTGCAGGGCATCCTGATCGTGATTTTTTCCGTCCTGCTGATTCCGGTCGGCTTGAATGCCATCGGCGGCTGGGAGCAACTGGCACGCAAGGTCCCGCCGGGGGACCTGGACCTGTTCGGGGTCAGCGGCTCGCCTGCCTTCATTCTCGCCTCGCTGCTCGTGGGGTTGGTGCAGATCCACGGATTGAGCCACAACATGGGCATCAGCGGCTCGGCCAAGGACGAGTTCGCCGCCCGCATGGGCGCGGTCGGCGGCACCTACCTGAAGCGCCTGATGATCATCCTGTGGGCCTTCGCCGGCCTGATCGCGATCGCACTCTTCGGCAAGGGCGGGCTATCCGACCCGGATGCGGTCTGGGGCACCATGTCGAGCCAGTTGCTCGGCCCCGGTTTCATCGGCCTGATGCTCGCGGGCGTGGTGGCAGGCACCATGTCCACCCTCGCGGCCAAGGCGCTGGCGGTCTCCTCGCTTTTCGTGCGCAACGTCTTTCGCGACCGCTTCACCGGGGCGCCCGGCAGTTCGCTGAAAGCCGCGCGCTGGGCGGTCATCGCGGTGCTGGCGCTGGGCGTGGTCTCCGCCATGGCGATGCAAAACGTGGAATCGGTGGTGAAGCTGATCCTGACCGTGAACGTGCCCTTTGGCGCCTCGGTGATCCTGATCTTTTTCTGGCGCCGGCTCACGGCCCCGGCCGTGTGGTGCGCCGTCCTGCTGTCCGCGCTGCTCAACCTCATCGTGCCGCTCACCGCGGACTACTTCGAAGGCGTGCGGCGCAGCCCGGCCCTGACCGCCACGGCGGACTACGGCGGCCGGCCGCTGCCGGTATACTGGAAGGAAGTCGTGCGCATCGACCCGGCCGACCCGGCGAGCGGGCTGGAAGGCCGCGGCCGTTTCAACCTCGAGTGCTGGCTGCTCGACAAGGCCGGGGTGATCAAGGCCGCGCGGCTCACGCCCACCGGCCGCGAGACCGCGCAGTTTTACTTCGACGGACTTTTCCCTTTTGCCGTGCTGATTCTCGCGAGCCTGGTCACCCGCCGGACGGACGCCGCGAGGGTGGACCAATTCTACGGCAAGATGAAGACCCCGGTGGGCGCTACCCCCGAATTGGAAGAGGCGGGCATGGAGGAAACGCGGCGCAACCCACACCGCTTCGACCACCTGAAGTTGTTCCCGCGCTCATCCTGGGAGTTTTGCAAATGGGACCGTGTCGACACCATCGGCTTCGTCTCCTGCCTCGCGGTCTCCTGGGCGGTGGTGGGGCTCTTCGTGTTGCTGCTCAAGTGGGCGGGGTGAACGTTTCTGGAGGGCGCGGCTCCGTCCGCGCCGACGGCGCTCACCCCAGAATCCGTCGCAGGCTTTCCAGATCCATCACCGTCGCGAGGCTCTCTTCCTGGATGACGGCGTCGGCCAGGGCCGATTTCTCGCGCTGCAGCAGGCGGATCTTTTCCTCCACCGTGCCCTCGGCGATGAGGCGGTAGGCCGTCACGGGCTTCGTCTGGCCGATGCGGTGGATGCGGTCGATGGCCTGCGCTTCCGCCGCCGGATTCCACCAGGGATCGAAGAGGACCGCGTAGCTCGCCGCGGTGAGGTTCAGGCCGAAGCCCGCCGCCTTCAGCGAGAGCAGGAAAACCGTCTTGGTCGGATCGGTCTGGAAAGTCTCGACCAGCTCCGCGCGATTCTCGGTCGCGCCGGTGAGCATCAGGTGGCCGATGCCGGCGCCGGCGAGGCGATCGCGGATAATCTCCAGCATCTCGACGAACTGGCTGAAAACGAGGACCTGATGCCCCTCCTCCGCCAGTTCCTCGATCCGCTCGAGCAAGGCATCGAGCTTTGCGCTGGGCAGCTCGACGTGGACCGGATCGACCAGGGCCGGATGGCAGCAGATCTGCCGCAGGCGCAGCAGGCTCGCGAGCACGTGAAAACGCACCGCGTCGAGCGCGCTCTTCGTCTCCACGCCCATCAGCTGAGCCCGGGCGCGCTTCAGCTCGGCATCGTAGAGGCGGCGTTGCTCGCCCTCCAGCTCGATGAAAATCTCGTCCTCGGTTCGTGCGGGCAGGTCGGGCGCCGCCTGGGCCTTGGTGCGTCGCAGCAAAAAATGCCGCACGCGGCGGTGCAGCCGGCCGAGCGCCGCCGGATCCTGCTCCGGATATTGGCGGCGAAAGGCGGCCTGCTCGCCGAGCAGGCCGGGCTGCGCGAAAGCGAAGAGGCTCCAGAGATCGGCGAGGCGGTTCTCGATCGGCGTGCCGGTCAGCACGAGGCGGCGCCGGGCACGCAGGGAACGCGCCGCGACCGCCACCTGGCTGCCGGGATTCTTGATGAACTGCCCCTCGTCCAGCACGACCGCGTCCCAGGCCTGGGCCCGGAAGCGGGCGGCGTTGAGGCGGAGCTGGGTGTAGTTCGCGACCAGGATCGACGGCCCCGCCGCGGACGGAAGGGGTTCGCCCGGCGCATAGGCCTCGATCGAGAGTCCGGGTGCGAAACGCATCGTCTCCGCCAGCCAGCCATGCGTCACGCTCTTCGGGCAGACCACCAGCGCGCGAAATGGCCCCGCGGCCTCCGCCCGCGGCAGCTCGGAAAGACGAAGCAGCCACGCCAGCGTCTGCACCGTCTTGCCCAGACCCATGTCGTCCGCCAGCACGCCGCCGAAACCCTGCGCGGAGAGATGACAAAGAAACTGGTAGCCTTCCTTCTGATACGGCCGCAGCTCCGCGCGCAGCCCGGCCGGCAGGGGCGCGGGAGGACTCGCCGCCAGCTTCCTCGCCCGGTCCTGCAACACGTGCGCCAGCGCCGAATCGCGCGCGGCCAGCGTCTCCGCCTCCAGCGCGAGTTGGAGGGCGTGCAGGCGGTGGCGGGCGCCGCGACCGCTCTCGGCGACGTCTTCCACGCCGAGGCCGAGACGGTCGAGCGCGGCGGCGGTCGCAGGGTCGATCTCCGGCGCGGCGGTGGCACGCCGCCAGCCGTGCCTCGGAAGGTTCACCCACTTGCCCTTCGCCTTGAGCAACAGGGCCACCTCGTCGGCGGTGAGCTTCGTGTCCTCGACGGTCAGGCCAACGGAAAGGTCGAACCAGTCCTGCTCCGAATCGGGTGCGGCGGCGAGGGCAACGGAAACGCGGGGCTGCAAGGGCGCGCCGAAGAGGCCGGCGAGCTCGGGCGAAAGCTCCACCGCGCCCTCGGGCGGCAAGGCGGCGCGCCAGGCGATGAATTCTTCGGGAAAGGCATCCGTCACCGGGCGGCTCCAGTCCTCGGCCCAGCCGTCCCAGACCAGGCGCAGGGCGGAGAGGGCGCCGGCGGCGGCGCGCGCCGCGGTGAGATCGAACTCGTAGGCGGGACCGCCGGCGAGGCGAGGCGGGGGCTCGGCGCCTTTGGCCCAGCGCCAGCCGGCGTCGCCGGTCCAGAGACGTTCGCAGGGCGGATCTTCGGCGACGGCGGAAAGACGGGCGTGAAACTCGCGCTCCGTGGAGCCGGGCACGGGCGAAAGCCAGCATCGCAGGGATGGACGCAGGGCAACGAGTCGGGTTTCCGCGGCGAGGCCGGCAGGCAGACGCAGGCCGGTGGCGCGCAGCCGGGGCAGCAGGCGCGTGTCGTCGAGCGCGGCGAGCGGCAGGGAATCGGCCGGCAGGGCGGGCGGCCCGCGCCAGACGCGGTTTTCGAAGAGGTAAAGTGGCGAGGGATGCTCGGCGACCAGCCGTGCCGCGGAGGCGTCGCGTCCATCGGGCGTGACGAGCCGAAGGGAAACGCGGTCGCTCGCGTCGTCGTCCAGGCAGGCCTCGGGCACGAGCGGGGCAGGCTCGACGGCGAAGGGTGCGCCGTCAGGCAGGACGACCCCGGCCAAGGCGGCGGGGGTGCGAAGCAGGTTGCGAATCGCGGCGGGCGGCAGTTTCGCGGTCAGGGCGTGCAGCCCGAGACGCAGCTCCGCGGCGAGAGTGATGGCGAGGGCGGCGTCGGCGGGCGGCCAGGCGGCGAAGTCGGCCGGCCGGGCCCGTGCGAGATCGATGAGGACCTTTTTCGCGGCCGCTTTCCACGGCTTGTCGGCGGTGGCACGCGTCTCGATGTTCCAAGCTCCGTCGGCGCCCAGACGCACCCGCAAGCCTGCGAGCTCGGGAAGAAGGCCGGCGTCGAGATACGCAGCGCCGGGAGGCGGGGCCTCGGGATCGGGCAGCGCGCGCAACCAGCGGGCGATCTCCTGCTCGAGGGCGCGATTCGGGATCGGGGGCGACACGGCGGAAAAATCCACGGGGCGCACGGCGAGAGCGGCGGCCTCGACCGGGTCGCGCCCGTCGCGCACGCCGGCCTCGACGGCGGCGATCCAAGCGAGGCCGGCGGCGTAGGCGTGTTTGCAGTCCTGGCCAAGCGGGCAGGTGCACCGCGAGGTCCAGGCGCCGCGGGTGTTGAAAAGCGTGACGTGGTAAAGCTGGCCGCCAGCCACCTCGGCTTTCACCAGGTGGTCGGCATCGGACCAGATTTTCCGGACGGCGCCATTTTGGTAGTAATCGCGGCCGCGCTGGCGCGCACCTCCGTCGAAATCGTCGAGCCAGCCGCGAAGCGCGTCCAGCGCCTCCGGCGTGCGGACAGTGCGCACAACCGAAGGGCGGGGACGGGAGGACGACATGGGACAAAAGGTGAAGGCGAACAACCCGGAGGCAAAGATGCGAGGCAAGATCCAGCGGGGGAAGACCAACGGTTTGGGCGTAGGCTTGGGCGTAAGCCCAAGTCCGGGCCACCCGGCCATTGAGCTCACGCTCAATCCTACCAGCCGGGCCCCGGCATCACCTCCGACTATACACGCGGCCCCTCATCACGGACCGTACACGCACCGTCAAAGAAAAGGCCGCCAACGTTCAATTGGCGGCCCGGAGACTGACGGGAACCGGCCGTGGGCCAAATCAGCTCAGTACACCTGCTCTTCGAGCAGCGCGAAGAGCTCGGCCTCGGTGATGCGGCGCTGGGCCATCGAGTCGCGCTCGCGCAGGGTGAAGGTGTCGCCCGGCTTCTCGATCGTGTCGAAGTCGATCGTGACGCACCACGGTGTGCCGATCTCGTCCTGGCGGCGGTAGCGCTTCCCGATGTTGCCGGCCTCGTCGTAAAACACGGCGTAGCGGCGCTGGAGTTTCTTGTGCAAGGCCTTGGCGCGCCCGACGAGGGCATCCTTGTTCTTGAGCAGCGGGAAGATGGCGACCTTCACCGGGGCGATGCGGGGGCTGAGGCGCAGCACGGTGCGCATCTCCGAATTGCCTTTCTCATCGGTGACCTGCTCCTCGGCGTAGCCGGCGGCGAGGACGGCCAGGAAGATGCGGTCGAGACCCACGGCCGGCTCGATCACGTGCGGGATGAACTTCTTCTTGGACGCCTCGTCGAAGATCGCCTGCGGCACGCCGCTGGCCTTCTCGTGCTGCCCGAGGTCGTAGTTGCCGCGCGCGGCGATGCCCCAGAGCTCCTGCACGCCGAAGGGAAACTTGAACATGATGTCCGTCGTGCCCTTGGAGTAGAAGGCGAGTTTTTCCTTGAGGTGATCGTATTCGGAAAGGTGCGACGCAGGCAGGCCGATGCTGAGGAGCCAGTCCCGGCACCAGTCGATCCAGTAGCGGTGCCACTTCGCCCAGTCGTCGTCCTCGTGGATGAAGAATTCCATCTCCATCTGCTCGAACTCGCGGGAGCGGAAGATGAAGTTGCGCGGCGTAATCTCGTTGCGGAAGGACTTGCCGGTCTGGGCGATGCCAAAGGGCAGTTTCACGCGGCCGGTGTCGACGATGTTCTTGAAATCGACGAACATGCCCTGGGCCGTCTCGGGCCGGAGGTAGGCGACGGACGAGGCGTCCGTCATGGCGCCGACGTTCGTCTGGAACATCATGTTGAAGGCCCGGGGTGGCGTGAGGTCCGGGTTGCCGGTGGCGGGCGAAGGGATTTGCGCGATCTCCTCCGGTTTGGCCTCGGTGAAGTCGCGCGGCTGCACCGGAGCGAGAGCGCCCTGCACGGCCTTCTTGCGCTTGAGCTGCTCGGCCGCGGCCTGGAGCTCCCCGGCGGTGTTCTCGCTCTCGAGCGCGGAGACGTAGCCGATGGTGTTCCCATCGACGACGACAGGGGAAAAGAAGAGCTGGTCGGCGCGGTAGCGGTTCTTGGACACCTTGCAGTCCACGAGCGGGTCGCTGAAGCCGGCGACGTGGCCCGAAGCCTCCCAGACCTTCGGATGCATGATGATGGAGGTCTCGACCCCCACGATGTCGTCGCGGCGGCGTACCATGTCGTTCCACCAGCAGTCCCGAATGTTTTTCTTCAGTTCGACGCCGAGGGGACCGTAGTCGAAAAAGCCGTTGAGCCCTCCGTAGATCTCGGAGGATTGAAACACGAAGCCACGGCGTTTCGCGAGGGAGACGACGGCTTCCATGAGGTTGGCGGGTTCGGCGGCGGACGTGGACATGACGGACGGGTATTTGGGACGAAGCTCCGGAATGCGAGCGGAGCGGCTCGGTGCGCCCGCCATCCCCGCTGGCGTGCGGGGCGGTAGGCACAAGGGGCGAGCCAATTGCCCGGCCCTGCCGGGGTCAAGGACGCCGGTCACCGCGCGGCCAGCGTGTCCGGCTCCGGCGTGGCGCGGACGCGGCGTTCCAACAGGTCCTGGTAAAGCCCCAGCACGCGGCGGAAGCTGCGCTGGCCATCGAACCACTCGCGGGCGATGGCGCGGTGGTTCAGGCGCGGCGGCTCCGCCTCGCTCCGGGCCTGCGCCCAGCTTGCCATTGCCGCAGCAAAGGCCCCGGCATCGGCGACGGGCGCTTTCCATAGTTGGGAAAGCGGCAGCGAGAGCACGTCGCCGTTGCCCGGAGCCTCGCTCAAGATCAGCGGCAGGTCGCAGGCAAGCGCCTCGAGCAAGGCCAGGGAAAATCCCTCGTAACGCGAGGTCAGGACAAAGCCATCCACCGCCCGGTAAAAATCGACCGGCGTGGAGAGGTAGCCCCGCCGCAACACCCGGCCGGCCAGCCCGTTCTGGGCGATGAAGCGCGCGATCTCCGCGTCCAGTTCGCCACTGCCGACGTGAAACAGCATCACGTCGGGTCGCGCCGCCGCCAGGCGGGCGAAGGCGCGGTACAATGTTCCCGGGTCCTTCTGTTCGCTGGTCCGCCCCATTGTCCCGAGCACGAGCCCCCCGGCCGGAAGCCCGAGGGCGGCCCGCAGCGCCACGCGCTCCTCCGGCCGCGCCGGGGCAAAACGCACGAGATCCACGCCGTTGGGGATGCAGAAGGCACGGGCAGCCGGGACGCGCAACGCCAGCCTCGCGTGACGCATCTCGTCGTGCGAACAGCAAAGCGTGACGCCCACGCGAGCGAGCACCCGCTCGATCAGGTTGTAGGCGAAATCCGCCCGCCCGCGCTTAGGCCGCATGCCGACGTAGGCGTGCGGTTGATAGACCTGCCGCGGGCCGACGAGGCCGGTGAAGGGCAGCAGACGAGCCAGGGCGCCCGCCTTGGCGCTGTGGCTATGGACGATGTCCGGTCGCACCTCGGCGGCAAGGGCCCGCAGGACGCGCAGGGCACGGAGATCCGCCAGGGCAGGACGGTTGGCCGTCCGAAGGTTAATGGTGTGTCCGCCTTGGCGCCCGACCCGCTCGACCAGCGCACCGAGCCGGTCGCTTCCGCGTCGGTCGGAGTAGGCGAGGTGAACCTCCTGCCGGCTCCCGAGCAAAAAATCCGCCAGCGCCTCGACGTAACGAAAAACGCCATTCACTCCCGGTTCGGTCACGAGTAATATCTTCATGGTTGCAGAACGGCTTCAGGCAGGGGAAAGGGCGCCGGCTCCGCCCCGGTCAGCGCCTGATAACCGGCCCAAAGATCGTCCACGTGACGCCTGGTCGTCCACGGATCCGCCCAGTACCAGTCATAGGCGGCCTGCCCGAGACGGACCGCGAGAGCGTCGTCCGCGGCCAGCTCGCGCATGCGCCCGGCCAGCGCCGCGGCCGAGCCGTGTTCGAAATGCAGCCCGGTCCCGCCCGGCCGCACGTAGTCCACCGCTGCGCAGCCCTCGGAGACGATGGCGGGCACGCCCGCGGCCGCCGCCTCGATCACGACCAAACCGAGCGTCTCATACCATAGCGGCGGGAACACCAGCGCGCGCGCCTCGCGCAGCCGAGCGCGGAGCTCCGCGGGCCTCAGCCAGCCGGTGAACTCGGCTCGCGGACAAAGCCGTCGCAACTCCGGCATGAGCTCGCCATCGCCTACGAATACCGCCGGCAGGCCGGAGGCGCGAACTGCCTCGGCGAAAAGTCCCACGCCTTTCTCGGGCGAGAAACGCCCGATGTAGAAAAAGCCACGGTTTTCCCTCACCCGCGCCGCCCCCTGGTCCACGCTGTCCACCGGGCTCCGGATCACGCGGGCCGGCACCTCCGGGGGCAGGTGCGGCCGAAGGAGGCCGAGGCTGAAATCGGAGACGCCGACATAGGCGGAGACTCGGCGCGGCAAGTCCAACATCCGGTTCTGCAGGGCGGTGCGGGCGGTGCGCCAAAGCTTGTGCGCATAATGCCGACGGTCGCAATTGCACGCGACGCAGGAGGCGGACAGCGGACGCCGGCGGCAGATTTCCCCGCGGGAGTGGTCGAAGAAACCACCATTCGGGCAGGCGATGAAAAAATCGTGCAGCGTGACCACCAGCGGAAAACCCATCTCCGCCACCACCTCGAGCGCGAAAGGCGACATCGCCTTCATCCAGGTGTGCGCATGCACGACGGTGCGCTCCGGGTCCTTGCCCTGGAGCAGTGCGCGCAGGGCCGCACGCGCCGGCCCGTTGCGCAGGCCGGAGGCGAAAGCCCGCACCCGGTTGCCGTCCTTCGCCAATTCCTGCTGCCCGAGGCAAATCACGCTGAGATTCGGCGCGTGCAGCAGTTCCGGCGCGACCGGTCCCACGCAGCTGAAATAGGTCACGTTCACGCCACGCGCCGCCAGCCCCGCCGCCGACGCCATCGCGACGGCGGTGGACCCGCCGGTGAGCGCGGCGTAGTCGTTCAGGACGATCACTTCCTCGATCGCGCCGGTCATGGCCGGGAAGGGTTGGGCTGAAGCAACGCGTAGCTGGTGCGGAAGCCGCGACGCCGGATCCGCGCGAGGTAGCGCGGCAGGTTGAAGACGCGGTAACCCAAACGGATCAGCCAGAGGCGCGGCGCGGAGAGCTGACGCGGCAGGTGGCGCGAGACGATGCTCTCCTGCTCGGCAATCGTCAGTCGGGTGTCGCCGGAAAGCTGGCCTCCGCGCAAACGGAATTGCGCGACCCTCAGCGGCGCGCGGCGGAACCGGTTTTTCTCCGCGTAGGCGCGCAGCCAGAAATCCAGATCCGCGCACAACCGGTAGCGAAGATCGAAGCCGCCCAAGCGCTTCACCAGGTCGCGGCGAAACAGCATGCCCTGCTGCATGAGCGGGCTGATGCCCTGGCGCAGCAGCGCGGGAATCCAGGAGGGAAAGGGCGTGGACGTGACGATGCCAATACGCGCGCCGCTTTCCTCCACCAGTTCGACATCGCCATACAAGACCGGCGACGGCGCCTCATCCGCGAAATGCCCGGCGACCGCACGGCCGAAGCCCGGCAACAAGGCGTCGTCGTCGTTGATGTAGGTGAACCAGTCCCAGCCGTCGGG
The DNA here is from genome assembly GCA_966250295.1 of uncultured Akkermansia sp. GTDB lineage: Bacteria > Verrucomicrobiota > Verrucomicrobiia > Opitutales > Opitutaceae > IMCC26134_A. Next base: position 10,547 of record CBINGR010000065.1, read on the forward strand.
GACGGCGGCGAGAGCTGCGTTGAGGGCGCCGTAGATTCCCCCGGTCCGGCCGGCGTCGGGCACCACCCGGGCGTGGGGGTAACGACAGGCCAGCGCCTCCACCCGGGCGGCCGGGGCGGAAAGCACGTGCAGGATGTCGAGCGGCTGCGATGCGACCGATTCCAGAGTGGTGTCCAGGAAGGCCGACTCCCCCAGCGTGGGGGTGACGACAAGGATGCGTGGCTGGGTTTTCATGATCGTTCAGGAGGAACCGCGGAAGTTGCTCCAAGGTCGCCCGGCGCCGGCGCGCAGTTCGGCGATGTCGCGGCGCGGCTTGCAGGGCACGCCGAGCGCGACGCAACGCGGGGGAACGTCGGAGATCACCAGCGAAGCCGCGCCGATAACCGCACCGGCCCCGATGGTGACGCCCGAGCAGATGGTCACCCGCAGGCCGCACCAGACGCCGGGGCCGATGGTGATCGGACGCGATTCGGGTGTCAGGGTGGCGAGGTCGTGCGAACCCGTGTTCACATACAGGCCGGGCGCGGAGAGGAAATCGTCGCCGAATACGACCGGATCCCGCGCAGTGATGCGTGAATCCGCGCCGATGACCACGCGGCGGCCGAACGCGACATTCCGCGGGTAGTCGAAGTAGACCTTGGGCCCGATCCAGATCTCGTTCGAGGCCACCTGCACGCCCATGCGGCGGAGCGCCCAGGCCTGGAGGATACCGACCGGCCTCATGCCAGGCGTGCTCACCGCGCCCAGCAAACTCACGAAGCGCGAAAGCAGGCAGACGGATATTTGCACGGCAAGCCGGCGAAGATTGCCCGATACCCAGGCAAAACCGGTACGGCGGGGTTCCTCGACCCAGGCCGCGGACGTCTTGAGCGAGCTGGTGGCACTCATGCGGGAGAGGAGATTGGCCCGGGCAGCGTCTCGTCGGCGTCACGCAGGTAGCGGCGAGCCTCGAGCCAGGAGCCCAGGAAGTTAAAAGGCAGATAACCGAGGATGAGGCCGACGATGACTCCCGGCGCGCCGAAGGGCCGGGCGAGGAGATACATGAACGCCGAGCTGAGCGCCGCGCTGGCGATGCTGTAGACCGTCGTGCGTCGGATCTCCGAAACGCCCGCGAGCAGGAAACTGAAAGGCTGTTGGAGAAACACCACCGCGTTCCAGCCGCAGAGCAGCCAGGTGAGCAGCGGCGTGATGCCCTCGACCCCGCCGCCCACCCAACGGCGGATGATCGCGGGGGCGAAGAGCGCACCGGCCGTCATCGGCAGCACGCCCAGCAGCATCGTCGCCTGGACTGAGCGGCGCAGCGTGCGCCGCATCCAGTCGAACTCGCCCCGGGCCCTGGCCTTCGAGTAGGCCGGCCAGAGCGGCAGCATGAACGCGTTCTGCACCACGGCGAAGAGGTTGAAGAGCCGCTGCAGGATGTTGAAGGGCGTGACCGCCGAGGCGCCGAGGCAGGTGGAGATCACGATCTGCGGCAGCGAAAAGAGCACGACGGTCAAAACCTGCTGCACGCCAAAACAGGCCCCGATCCGCAGCAACCCGCGCACCGCACTCCACTCGAAGGGCAGGCGCCAGGAGAACCAGCCGAGGCGGCGCAGCTGCACCGCCAGAAGCGCGGCATGCCCGGCCAGGATCGAGGCCTGCGCCGCGGCCACCAGTCCCGTCAAACCCCAACCCTGGCGCACCCCGAGAGCGACGAGCGCCAGCGCCAGGACGTTGCTCAGGGCCTGGCTCAGATTGAAGAGCCAGCCTTCCTGGCGGGCGAAAGCCAGCCGCTGCGCCAGTCCGGCAGGCAGACCGAGACAAAAGGCCGCCGCCACCGCCGCTGCCGCCGTCGGCGCCACCGCGATCGTCGCCGGATCGGCGAGATGGAACAGGGCCGCGAAATCCGCCCGCACGAGCAGGGGAAGAAAAACGCAGGCCAGCGCCGCGGCGAGACCCGCCAGAAACAGAAACGCGCTGCCGAGCAGCACCCGCGCCTCGGTCTCGCACCCGCGGGCGAACAATTCCGCCAGCCGGTTCTGCACGCCGGTGCCCAGCCCCAGGTCGGCGAAGCCGGCCAGGTTCGCCACGCTCGTCATCGCCATCCACAGGCCGAAGGCCTCGGGGCCCAGCGCTTTTACGACCAGCGGAACCTGCAGGAGCTGGCAGGCAATGCCCACCCCGCGGCCGCCGATGGAGGTGAAGAAAAACATCGCCAGCTCCCGCGGAGGCCGGGCCAGCCCGGCCCGGATTTTGTGGAAAACCGCCTTCATTCCACCGTCTCCTCCGGCTCGCCCTCCGCCTCGGCGTCCCCGGCTTCTCGATATTCCCACGCCACAAGCAGCACGAGTCCCGCCGCCAGGGCGATGTGTACCCGGAGCGCGCCGGAAAAGGGGCTCATGAACAAATGAAACAGGGCCAGCGCCAGAAGGAGCAGCCGCACCGGGACGTCCCGCCGCCAGGGCAGGGCCAGTATCTGGACGGCCAGCGCCCAGACCAGGCCCGCACCGTAGATGAAAAAGAAGGCGGCGCCAAACAAGCCGCCCTCGGCCAGGGCGACCAGGATCTGCGAGTGCAGCGCCACGCCCTCGATCTCCTCGTTCGGGCCGGCAAAGCCGCCGATCCCGGCCTCGTGCGCGGCCGCGTCTCGGATCAAAAGATAGTTGTCGATGACATCGCTCCGGCTGAACCAGGAGCCCTGGCCGACGAGAGGCGATTCACGAAAGGCCTCCCAGGCCGCCTGAAGCATGGAGGAGCGGTCGATGTCGGACCGGCTTGCACGATGCCCGTCGTCGCCAGACTGCAGCCGCCGATACGTGCCCCCGACCGCCAGGAGCGCCAATATCAGGCCGACGGGAACGCCCCAGAGGCGCAGCCGGCGGGGAAAGGCCTGCACCAAGGTCAGCCCCGCCACCAGCAGGCACAACGCGCCCGCGCTGCGGAAATCCATCGCGAAGTGCAGCAGGCCCAGCCCCGCGGCCGCGAACGCGGCCGCCATCGCCCCGGCCTGCGCGGCGAGCGCCAGGAACAGGAAGGTGACCGGGAAGCCCAGGCCGAATTTCCACCAGTCGCCGAAGAGAGGCCCCTCCACCACGGCCGCGGCGACCCCGCCCAGTTGCAGTCCCGCCAGGAGAAAAAGATGGCCGCGCGGGTGTTTTCCGAAAAGACAGGCCATCGCGACCACGTCGAGGGCGAGAAACGCCATTCGCCCCCAGCCGCGCGCCATGTCGTGCGACGTGGTGCCGCGATAGAGATCCGACACGACGTAGGCCGCCAGGGCGATCGCCTGGCTGGCCAGGAAAGCGGCGAACCAGCCGTTCTGCCAGAGCGGCGACGGCCAGCGCCGGGTGAGCGCCAGGGCCAGCGCCGACCAGCCGCAAACCGCGATCAACACGAGTTCCCCCACCGGCATCTCGCCAACCAGGGGGACGGTGAAGGACGCGAGCGCGCCCGCCACGATGGCCGCGCCCGCCCAGGCGCTCCTCCCGCTCGGGGCGGCTCCGGCGAGTCCGGGCTCCGCGCTGACCGGCGGGCCAGGCGGCAAATCGAGGATACTCCACGCCCGGTTCATGCCACACTGGGTTCGGCGGCAACCGATGCCGGAAGGTTGTGTGCCAGGCCCGGCCAATCCCGCAGGCCGGGCGCCCGGGCGGCGGCGAGTTCAAGGAAGCTCCGGCAAAACGCATCCCAGTTCAGACGCTGGCGGAAGCGTTCATGGGATTGCAGGCAAAGCCGCTCGTAGCCATCCCGGCTCTCGAAGGCAGCTGCGATCGCGTCGGCATAGGCTGCGGCATCCGCGTCCGGGGGAAGGAGAAAACCGTTGTATCCGTTTTCCACGACAGCGGAGACCCCGCCGGTATCGGTCGCCACCGAGGGCACGCCAAAGGCCCCGGCCTCGGCGAAGGTAATGCCGTAGGCCTCGGCCCGGGAAGGCACGAAGACGAAATGCGCCGCGGCAAAAAGCTCCCTCAATCTCGCCATCTGGCCCGGCAGGTCCCGCCGCAGCAGGCCATGCCCGCGAAGCCAGGGGAGACCGCGGTGGGTCGCCGGGACCTCGCAGCCCACGATGTCGACCACCACACGGCGGCCGAGCTTGGCCAGGCAGTAACCGGCACCCACCACCAGGTCGCCGCCCTTGCGCTGCCAATGGCGGCCGACGAACAGGAGACGCAGGGGCTCGCGGGGCCGGCGTTCGATCCACTCCAGGACCTGCCCGCGCGGATTGTCCCGGCCGAGATTGGCGCCGAAGGGGATGACGGCGACCTTCGCGGGATCCGCTCCGTAGTCGCGGATAGCGGACCTCGCCGCCCAGGCGGAGGGATACACGGCGAGCGAGGCGCGGGCCAGGGCGGCGGCCTCCTGGGCGTGGCCCTTCCGCAGATAGTCCGCCGATAGCCGGGTGAAGTCCCAGTAATAGTCCACCATGTTGGCAAAGGTCGCGTCCGCGCAGAACGTGAGCGGGACCGGCGTGCTCAGATGCGAGATCATCTCCGATCCGGGGCTGAAAACCAGGTCGAAGGATTTGCCCGCGGTGCGTGCGGCAAATTCGGCCGCCGCGGCCGACAGATACTCCGGGTCGCGGTCCGCACGGTGCAGCCGGCCTCCCAGGCGGTAGCAGAGTTTTTGAGGAAGCGCCGGACGAATCCGGGTTTGCAACGGGAAAACCGGCTCGATGTCGGCGCCCTGGCGGCGCAAACCCTCGAGGATAGAGGCGGGATGCCCGGACTGCACCGCGGGATTCGCGGCGTCGCAGTGAAAGAGGTACGCGATCTTCATGAGACGGAAGAGCGGAGAAAGACCTCAGTTGCTGAACAGGGGGAGGCGCGGCGGCGCGAAAGCGGGCCGCGGACGGCGCGGGGGAAGCCCGCAGCGGATGGCGGCGAGTTCCAGAAAACGCTTCGCGAAGGCCTTCCAGTTGAGCCGGGTCTCGAAAGCCTGGAAGCTGCGCTCGCAGAGCTGCCGGTAACGAGCCTCGTTGGCGAATCCGGCCGCGATCACCTCGGCGTAGTCGGCGCCGGTGGCCGACAAGGGCAGCAGGTATCCGTTCTCCCCATCCCGGATCACTGCGGGGATGCCGCCCGTCGCCGTGGCGACGGCGGGGACGCCGAAGGCGTTCGCCTCCGCGAAGGTGAGGCCGTAGGCCTCCGCCCGAGAGGGGATGAAGACGTAGTGCGCCTCGCGAAAAAGCCGTTGCAGGTCCGTCATCTCGCCCGGTGCCCCCGGGTTGAGTTTTCCGTGCGCCCGCACCCAGGGAAGCATGCGGTGCCGCGCCGGCACCTCGCAGCCCACGACGTCCACGGCGACGGCGTGCCCGAGCTTGATCAGGCAGTACGCGGCCGCGAGGACAAGCTCGCCGCCCTTGCGCTCCCAGTGGCGGCCCACGAAGAGAAGGCGCAACCGCTCCCGGGACCGCCGGCTGATCCACTCGTACACCTCGGCGCGGGTGTTGTGTTTGCCGAGATTGGCGCCGAAGGGGATCACCGCGATCTTCTCCGGAGGAGTTCCGTAGTCCTCGATCGCGGAGCGGGCGGCCCAATCCGACGGATAGACGGCCAGGCTGGCGCGGCCGAGGGCATTGCGTTCCTGCGCATGCCCCTTTCGCAGGTACTCCGCCGAGAGGTTCGTGAAATCCCAGTAGTAATCGACCATGTTGGCGAAGGTCGCATCCGCGCAGAAGGCCACCGGGCGGTCGGTTCTGAGTCGCGAGACCATCTCGGAGCCGGGGCTGAAGACGAAGTCGTAGGACAGGCCTTCGGTGCGACTCTTGAACTCGGCTGCGACAGCGTCGAGATAGGCGGGCTCGCGATCGGACCGGTAGTGTTTCCGCAGCAGCCGGTAGTAGATCTTCTTCGTCACGGTCGAGCGGGCCGGCCGGGTGGAGAGGGGAAACACCGGGGCCACGTCCACGCCGTTGGCGAGAAACTCCTCCAGGATCGACGCGGGCCGGCCCGACTGCACGGCGGGGTCGGAGGCGTCGCGGTGGAAAAGGTAGGTGATTTTCATGGCAGGGGCGCCCCCCGGTCAGCAGGCATTTTTTCGCGAGAAGAGCGTCATGAGCAGGATCTGCAGGTCCATCAGCGGGCTCCATTTCTCGATGTAGAAGAGATCGCAGCGGATGCGCTCGCGCAGGTCGGTGTCCCCGCGGAAGCCCTTGACCTGGGCCCAGCCGGTGATGCCGGGCTTGATGTTATGGCGGGCGTTGTAGTGCGGAATGGCCTCCTTGAAATCCACGATGAGTTCGGGACGCTCCGGGCGCGGCCCGACGAGGCTCATGTCGCCGCGCAGCACGTTCCAGAACTGGGGCAGCTCGTCGATGTTCCACCGGCGCATGAAGGCGCCGATACGCAGGCGGCGCGGGTCCTCCTTCCGGCTCCAGCCCACCTTGCCGTCCGCCTCGGCGTCGAGGCGCATGCTGCGGATCTTGATGATCGAAAAATGCCTGCCGTAGCGGCCGAGGCGGCGTTGGAAATAGAAAACCGGCCCGGGGCTCTCCAGGCAGACCAACAGGCCGAAGAAGGCGATGACAGGCGCGCTCAGGACGAGCCCGGCCAGCCCGCCAACGATGTCGCCCAGGCTCTTTAGCATCCGGTTGAAAGGATTATCCAAGGGCAGACGCGACACGCCCAACACGGGTACTCCGCTCACCGATTCCAGGTTCAGGCCCGAGAGCAGGATCTGGAAGCAGTTGGGGATGATTTTGAATTCGACCAGCTCCTTCTCGCACAGGTTGGCGAGGCCGATCATCTCGCCGTTGGCGATGCTCATGTCCGCCACCATCACGACGTCCACGGAATGGCGGGAGAGGAGCTCCTTGAGCCCGTCGTAGTCGCCCAGCTTGCGCACGCGTGCGGGGGGCTGGTGCAGATAGCGGCCCTGCGGCGAGGGCACGCAGCCGGCTACTTCATAGGCGTTGTCGCGATCGGAAGTGATTTCGTTGATGAAGGAGCCGGCCTGCTCCGACCAGCCCACGAAAAGGATGCGTTGCCGCAGGCGCCCGGCGGCCAGCTCGCGACGCACCCCGCGGTGGAGGATGCAACGCCAGACGCCCAGCGCGCCCAGGATCACGAAGGCGGAAAGCAGCACGTAAAGCCGGCTCACCTCCTGGTCTATGCGGAAGAGCGCGGCCAGGCCGATGTAGGCGAGCGCCCAGGCCCCGCTCGCTTTGGCCACCACGGAAAGGACCTCGCGCAGGCGCAGGGACCGGGGCAACGAATACAGGCGGAAGTTTGCCAGCAGGATCGAAAAGAGGACCGTGCCGAAGCCGACATGCGAGGCGTAGTCCGTCCATTGGATGCGGTCGGCGCTGTCGTTGAAGCCGTAGCGATCGAGCGGCGTTTCGAAACGCAGCCAGCTGCTGAAGACCAGGCAGAGCAAGACGATGAGGGTGTCGCCGACGAACGCGGTCTCGAAAAGCCGTGAGAACCGGTTGCGGACATCCAAGCCCGCCGCGCCCTCCAGAAGGAGCGCGGGGCCTTGAGGAAGAGTGGTTGGGTTGAGCATGAGGACAGTTCAGGGCCGGTGCGTCGGGGAGGCCGCGGAAAAGGCGTAGGCCAGGGCGCGAATGCCACGCCAGGTACGGACGGGCTTCTCTCCATAGTCTTTGACCGAATAATAGTAGTAGCGCGTGCAGCGGCTGCGCCGGACCCGGTTGAGCACGATGCCCGCGGGCGGCCGTCCGGCGGCGGACTCGATCAGGACGCGAGCGCGGCGGGCGGTGCGGCGCGGAGTGACACCCGCGCGCACCACCAAGCAGGTCGTGTCGACGTGCCGCGCGAAATGCAGCGCATCGCCGACCGCGGTTACCGGCGCCGTGTCCACCACCACGCGGTCGAAATCCGCCCGGCACCGCTCGATGAGCGCGGCTAGGTTGGGACCGGACAACAAAGCCACGCCCTTGGTCGAGCCGCGCCGGTCGCCCAGGACAAAAAGCTTGTCCACCTTGGTCCGCTGAAACGCCGAGGACAGGAGCGATGGGTCGGCCAGACAGTCGGCAAGCCCCGGGCCCCCGGAATCCGGCGCGAGGGCCGAGCGCAGCCAGGCGCGGCGCAGGTCCCCGTCGACCAACACCGTGCGCAGGCCCTGCTGGGCGAGGGCGGCGGCGTGGTTCAGCGCGCAAAAACTCTTCCCTTCCCCCGGCAGGGCGCTGGTGAACATCACCACCCGCCCGCGCTCTTCCGGGGGCAACAGCGACAGCGCCGTCCGGAGCGAACGGAAGGCCTCTGCCTCGATGGTGGCGGGATGAGCGTCGATGACCGGCTCGCTCCGCAGGCCGCGGAGCGACGAGCGGTGGATGACGGCCAGAGAGGGAAGCCCGAGCCAGGCCTCGGCTTCGTCCACGGAGTCGAGCGAATCGTCCAGGGCCCGTTGCACGAGCATAAGGCCGAGACCGACCGCGCCGCCGCCGAGCAGGCCGAGGGCAAGCAGGATCTCTTTGGACAGGCCGTCCGGACGCACCGGAACCAGCGGCTGCTGGACCACGCGGATGCGGCTCCCCTCCACTCTCCCCGCCGTGAGGAGCCCTTGCGTGACGTCAGCCTCCTTGAGCCGGGCGAGCATCTGCTGGTAAAGCGCCTGGTTCGATTCCGCTTCGCGCTCGAGCGTGCGGTAAGGAATGGAGACCCGGGAGAGTTCGAGCGCGAGCTTCTCCTGCTGGTCGAACTCCCGCTGCAACATCTCCTCGTTGGCCTTCGCCATTCGGTGGGACTGGACAATCGCCTCGCCGGCGCGGCGGGCCGTCTCGCGCAGGGCCGCGCGGGTCTGCTCCAACTGGCGCGTCATTTCGATCAGGCGCGGGTGCTTATCGCGGTAACGCTGCCGCAGGGCGGACACCTCGGGACCAAGCGTATTGAGCTGCTTCGTCAATTCGATCACCTCCGGCAGCGCGGCGATGCTGCGGATGCTGAGCAGCGAGCTGGCGTCATTCCGAAGGGCTTCCACCTGCGCCTTCTCCGTTTCCAGCGCCAGCCGGTCGGCCCGGGCGCGGGTCACCTGCGCGCTGAGGTCGTCCAGCCGGGCCATGACGAGGTTATGACGCTCGGAAAGCGACACGCCATTGTAGTTCTCGCGGTAGAGCTGCAGGCGCTCCTCGGAGGCGGTCAGCTCGTTTTTGACGCGCGAGGCCTCCGCGTTGAGGTAGCGGCGGGCGGCGTCTGCGCCGTCGCGGTTCAACTGGAGTTTCTGCAGGAAAAACTCGTCGATCACTCCCTGGGCGATCCGCTGCGCTTTCACCGGATCGGGATCCCAGGCGGCGAGGGTGATCAGCCGGGTGCCGCGCACGAGGCTCACCTGCACGCGTTTTTGGATGCGCTCGAGCAGCTCCGCCTCGCTGTAGGGCCCGGTCTCCCGCGGGGGCGCGAAGGTCGGGTCCTCCGCCAGCCGCTGCTTTTCCAGCACCCGTCGCAGCACCGTCTGGCTCGCCACCGTCTGCTCGATGGTCTTCAGCAAGGATGCCGAGTTGAGATCGGAGCCGCCCGGCCGGTTGAAGCCGGTGAAGGAGTTTTCGTCCTCCGCGACTTCGAGGACGGCCGTCGAGGCGTAGAAGACCGGCGCCTCCATCGTGCAGGCCAGGACCGCCAGGCCGCCGCAGAGAACGCACAAGACGAGCAGCCGGGTGTTGTCCCGGAGCAAATGCACCAGGCGCCGGAAATCGATGCGGTCCTCGCCTGTCTTCCTGGGCGCCCGCGCCGTCGCACCCGCCTCGGCGCGGCCGGGCCGCCCTGCCGTTTCCTGGCCCCGGGCAACAAGTCCCGCTCCGGCCCCCGATCCCGTACTATGATTGTTTTCGTGGTCCATAAGATAAACGTCTGGACGAAGGCGGACGGAACCGCTCCGTCGCTTCGGGAATCATCGATCTTATGGGGTTCTCTAAGAAATTGGATTTCCTCCCGCCGGCGGTCGCCCGCACGGGGCGGGCGGCCCGGCCCGGACCGATCGGGCGCAAGCCGGCGTATCGGGCGGGAAAAATCCCCCGAGCCGGAAGCGGCGATTGGATCGGATGAGAGGGAACCAGGGTCATTGCGTTCGCAGCTTGCCCGTTCCCGCAAATCTCAGGCATCGGGCTCCGGCCGGCTCGGGCGTGGAGGGAATCCCCGTGTGAGCGTCAAAAAAGAATGCGGCCGGCAGACGGGGAAAAGCCGGCCAATCCGTATTTTTTCTATGGATACATCCTGGGCTCTTCCGGAGATGGGACGGCGGATGGCGGGCCAAAGGCCGGGCGGCGCTTTGCGCTCGCGGCGGCGCGAAGGCCCGTTGCAATCGGTCCATGAGACGATCCTTCGCCTGGTGGTGTTTCGCGAACCGCGGCGTCGGGCCCGAGGCCCTGCTCGCCGGGGCGGCCCGGCTGGGCTACGAGGGGGTCGATCTGATCGACGAGGAACTCTGGCCCCTTGCGCGCCGGCACGGGCTGACGGTGGCCGCGGCGGCCGGCCACGGCACGCTCACCGACGGGCTCAACCGTCGGGAAAACGCGGCGCGCATCGAGGCCGAGCTGCTCGCCGCGATCGCCAAGGCAGAGGCGGCCCGCATCCCCGTGCTGATCTGCTTCAGCGGCAATCGAGGCGCCGGCCTCGACGACGAGACCGGGCTGGACGCGACCGCGGAGACCCTTGCGCGAGTCGCGCCTCGCGCCGGGTCGGCGGGGGTCACGCTCGCGCTCGAGCTGCTCAACAGCCGCATCGACCATCCCGGTTACATGGCCGACCGCACGGCCTGGGGGGTGAAGCTCTGCGAGCGGCTGAATTCGCCGTCGGTCCGGCTGCTCTACGACATCTACCACATGCAGATCATGGAGGGAGACATCCTCCGGACGATCGGCGCGCACCATCGCTGGTTCGCGCACTACCATACGGCCGGCAATCCGGGACGCGGCGAATTCGGCCCGGAGGCGGAGCAGGAACTGAATTATCCCGCGATCCTGCGCGCGATAGGCCGCACGGGCTTCGCGGGCTTTGTCGCACACGAGTTCATCCCGGAAAGGGATCCGCTCACGGCGCTCGCCCGGGCTGCTGGGTAGCCAGCAACAGAGACTCCATTTCGCGCAGGAGCTTTTCCCGCACGTCCAGTTCGGCGGCCCGCTTCTCGAGCTGGCGGGACATGGCCTGAATCTCGGCAAAGGGCGGGGACGACGGCGCGGGAAAGGGGCTCGCCGTGACGCTCACGTCCGAATCGTTCTGCATGCGGGCGAGCTGACGGTCGAGCCGTCGCGTGCGCTCCCGGAGTTCGCGCTCGCGGTTCTCGATACTTTCCCGGTCGGCGACGAGCTGCTTTTCGGCCTGGGATATCTGCTCGGCCCGGCGGGCTAGTTCGTGTTCGCGACGGGCGAGGTCGGAGCCGGGGCTGTCCGAGACGGAGACTCCGCTGAAAGTGCGGAAAAAGGCCGCGATGGCGTCGAACTCCTTTACCTTGAGCCGAACCCCGGGGTTGGCGGACTGGAGCACGGAACGCAAGCGGGCGGCGCTGACGTATTGGTAAATGATGTCGCGCAGGCCGCAGCGAATGGCGGCGACAACCAGCGGCAGGGTCGGCGCCTGGCACACGATCACACCGTAATTCAGACCGAGGTCCCTGCGAATCACACGCACCTGGGCACAAGCCGCTTGGAAGCAGGCCGACTCCATGCGGCGGGAGTCGAGGATGAGCAGATTGACCGTGCGCGAAACGGGGGTGCGTTCGGTGCCGATCTGGTGATGGATCTGATGGACGGCGAGCTCGTCACCTTGTCCGCAGGTCAGTAATACGATGTTCACGGGGGTAAGATGCCGGCGCCGCTCAGGCAGCCAGCAACGGGGTGATGTCGAAATTGGCGTGGCGCCGGGCGGCCTCGACCAGAGCCGGCCGCAGGGACGGGTGGGTCACCGTGAAATGGTCGTCCACGACGCTGAGCGACTCCAGGCCTGCCGCCTTCAGGAGATCGGGCGGCAGTTGCAGGAACACCTTGTAGACCAAGAGCTGGCCGGCGACACCGCCGCCGGCGTGGGCGCCGATCGCGTCCAGAATCGGACGAAGTTTCCAAGGAGCGCAGGACGCCTGGGCCGCGGCCGTACCGCCCAGCTTCAGATTCACGAGCGGAGCCTTGGGAGCCTTCGGCGCACGCTCGGAAGCGAGGCGGAGAAACACCACCGGCGCCGTGGTGGGAGCCGTGGCGGGCGCGATCGTGACGACCCGCTTTCCAGCGGCCGCAGCCGCTGGAGCCGCCGGGGCGGGCGCGGTTTTGCCGGCGGGTTTGGCCGGCGAAGGTGCCGATGCGGTTTTGGCGGCAGCAGGCGCGGCTTTGGCTGCGGGTGCGGCACCCGGCGTCTGTTTGCGGATCAGCTTGTTGTCGACAAGCCGGCGAAGGGCGGTCTGCACGGCCTCCGGCGCGAGACGCAGAGCGGAGGCGATTTCAGCGCCGGAGCGGGGCTGCGAGAATTGCCCGAACACCGACCACACCTGGTTGCTGAATTCCAAGCTATCGACGCGAGAGGCATAATCGTCGGCACGAACGTAACGATCGTCGAGAGTGTCCTTCATGATGGAGATGGGGAAAACCGATTGTTTAAAGTACCGCTCCCGGCCGCTTGGGGAGAGCGGAACGAAGGAGAGCGAGCGAGAAAGAGAAGAAAGCCAACGCGGCCACTATATCCCGGCCGCCGTCCGTGTCACGACCATCATCGTCGCCTACGTCGTAACAGGCAGAGACCGGAGGTATCTATTCAAGTGGAAGGTTGGGCAGGGGCATCGGGATCCTTGTAGATGGCGATCAGCACCCGCGACGAGTGATGTTTCCACGTGACCGGCAGGACGTAGAGAGCGGTGTTTTTGGTGGTGTGGACGGAAAGCGGGCGCCCCTCGAGGATGAACGGGGTGGAAATCATGAAGCCGCTGCCGAGCTGCTCGCGAGCGTTGCCCGAAATGGTGTTGGTGATTTCCCCGACCAGTTCCGCGCAAAGATTGTCGTCCGGATTGGATTCTCCGAGGCTGGGCAGCAGAGCGTTCAGCTTTTCGCGGGTCGCGGTGTAGTAAACGTTGCCGCGATAGGAACCGCTGATGCCGATGACCGCGGAGAAGCCCAAACCGGCGGACTCGTTTTCCCCGCCCAAATAAGGAGCACCCAGAATGGCACCACCATCGGCCACGGTGTCGAAATACCGGGTAATACTTTTCGCAAATATCTTTAATATATATTCTTCCATGTGCGGATGGCTGGCGTGCTGGTCAGTCGGAGAGGATGTCGTCGAGTGCCTCTTGAATGCTCTCGATGCTGATCGGCTTCAGGAGAAAGCCGGCGGCGCCGCGCTTGATGGCCTCGACCGCGGTGGACTTGTCGGCGAGCGCGGAGACGATCAGGATGACTGCGTTGGGGTTGTTGCGGAGAATGCGCTCGACGGCGGTGAGACCGTCCATCTCGGGCATGGTGATGTCCATGGTCACGACATCGGGCTTGAAGCGACCGAATTCCTCCACGGCCGCGCGACCGTTTACGGCGACCCGGATTTCGGTGAACCGGTGCCCGGAAAGGCAGCGCTCGATGGCGCGGCGCATGATCAGGGAATCGTCAACGATGAGGAGTTTCATGCAGCGGCGGAAACGTTGGCAGGAAGGTAGATGCGGAATTCGCAGAACTGACCGGGCGTGCTGTAAAGCTCCAAGATGCCGCCCGCCTCGTCCACGACCTTGCTCTTGATGATGTCCATGCCCATGCCACGGCCGGAATGTTCGCCGGCAGTGGCAGCAGTGGAAAAGCCGGGGGCGAAGATGCAGCGGGCGAGGTCGGCGGGGCTGGCCGCGGCCGCGGCGTCCTTCGCCAGAAGGCCGCTGCCGGTCGCGCGGGTCCGGATGGCGTCGAGATTGAGGCCGCGTCCGTCATCGCGGAAAGCGAGGCCGATGAAACCGTCCGCGGAGGGCGGTATGCCGCGAATGGTCAGGCTGGCCACCGGGGGCTTGCCGGCCGCGACGCGGTCGGCAGGGGGCTCGACGCTGTGCGCGAGAGCATTGCGGGTAAGCTGGATGAGGACGTCGCGCACGAGATCGACGCGCCCGAACGACACGGAGTGAATGGCGAATTCGTCCACGGAGAGTGTGGTGGCCTTCTCCAAGTCGCGGGCGGCGTCTTCCACGAGTTGCTGCAGGTTGGCGGCGAGCGCGGAGGCGGGGGAGCTGACCGTCGCGGCCGCCTGGCCGCCGCCGGGAGCGAAGGAACGCAGGCCGGCGAGTTTTTCGCGGAGGTCTTGCAGGTCGCACAGATCGTCGCGCATGCCGGCTTCGGCGATGACGACGCCGAGGAAGTCGTCGCCGGTGAGGCGGTTGCGGTCGAGCAGCTCGGCGATCTTGGACTCGAACTCGCCGGCGGTCTTCTGGAAGTAGGTGAGCTTCAAGAGCGAGGCGTTGCCCTTGATATTGTGGACGGAGCGGAACACCACCTTGAGCCGTTCGCGGAGGGTTTCGACGCTGGTGCCGCCGATCTTGGCAAAGTCCTCGGCCTTGAGGGTCTTGTTGATCATCTCAAGTTCATTGCCGACCAGATCGGTGAACGCGGCGAGCTCAGCGGGCGCGACGTGCACGATGCCCAGAAGGATGTCCAGCTGGCGTTCCTTGTGTTTTTCGGCCTCGCGAAGCTTTTTCTCGAGTTCGACCTGTTTGGTGATGTCGCGGACGGCGACGAACACCCGCGCGACCCGGTTGCCGTCCATAATGCGGCGGAAGGTGAAACCTAGATAGCGGCTCATGAAGCCTCCCTCGGGATTCGAAAAATTCACCTCGATCTCGCTCAGCGGATTTACCTTCAGGACGGTCTTTTCTTTCTTCGTGGGGTCGAAAAGGAGGCCGAAATAATCCTTGGTGGTGTTGAACATCTTCTCCGACAGGAGCCGCTGGAGGAAATTGAAGAAACTATAGCCCGCGAACTCGTCCTGACGGAAGATGGTGAGCAGCGCCTTGGAGTGATATTCGCCGATGATGCCCTTCTCATCGACCAGGAAAAGGCCTTCCTGAACCGTCTCCATGATGCGGTCCGTTTCAGACTTGGCGACGGCGAGCGACGCGCTCTGCGCCAGGATCTGGGCGTTGCTGGATTCCAAGGCGACCAACGCGGCCTTGGCATGTTGCGCCTCGGCGCTGACTCGCTTCCAGACCAGAAAGCCCAGCGCCAGAACCGCGAGGAAACTGAGACCGACCACCACCCCGGCCGAAACAATATCCTGGCTGTAAAGAAGAGCGGTTATGCCGATTACGGCCAGCACCACGCCAAACCCGATCAGTACAAGGCGGGCGGCCGACTCGCCTGAAACGGCTTGGGCGGAGGCGGAGGAAGGAACGGCGGCCGGAGCCGGGGCCGGGGCGGGGTTGGAAGCGGCAGGCGGATTTGGGGATTTCATAGGACGTCTCGATACCAATCGTAAATGAATGCTGCTAGATGCTGCTGGGTGGGCCTTACGACAATAGTTTGCTCTTAATTAAAACCACTTAGGCACTTAAGCGGAAATCATGACCGTTCGGCTTAAAGCGAAGCCCGTCAAGACTCGGCCGGAGGCAAAACTACGATACCCGGAGGCAGCACCCCGACGGTGCCGTGCTTCCGGGAAAAATCCGGCCCTGTCTTGCGGAAGATACATCATTCCCATGGGGCTGCCCCCGTGCGCTCCTTGCAATCCCTTACTTCGTCAAAATGCCCCCGGCGGCCGAAGCCCCCTCGCACTCGCGCCTTGCGCAGGGCCAAAGCTGCGGTGCATTTCACCCCGCTATGAAGGTCATGTTCACCGCCAAGGAATACGCCCGCCTGCTCGAACTCGTCTACCTCGGCTCGCGCGTGGTGGCGGGCAGCCGCCCGCCCGAAGAGGAGAACCCTCATCTCGCCCGTTTTCAGGACATCCAGCAAAAGCTCTTCGAACTCGCCACCCCTCTCGGAACCGCCGATCTGGTCACCGTCGCCAGCAACGGCCTCCTCATGCCCTCCGAAAAACTCAGCGAGGACGAGCGCCTGCGCAAAATCGAGGGTGACTACGCCAACGACACTTTCTGGCACGAACTCGTCGCCCGCCTCGCCGACCGCGACCTCGCCGCCGAGCAAGCCCGCGGCCACGCCGCCGGCAAGGACGGCCCGCCCATCGACGCCGACGCCCGCCTCAAACAGATCGAGGACCGTTACTGGGACGAATTCGAGAAGCACGACCTCGCCCACTTCGTCCTCCTCAAGGGCGCCAAGGGCTGAACCATGAGCCCCGAAGCCTGCGCCAAAGCCCGCGCCGCCATCGACGCCGTCCACGCCGCCGATCCGAAACGCGCGCCCGACGGACGCCCCGCCGAGCTCGCCTACGCGGACCACATGGAACGCTGGGTCGCCCGCCTCGTCCCCGGGGCGTCGCCTCTCCTCCTCCTTGCCGCGCGTTGTCAGCACCTGGAACGCTGGATCTCCCCACGCACCGCCTACCCGATGGACAAGGCCGGCTATCATGCCTGGCGCCGCGCGCTCTACACCCAGCAGGCGGAACGCGCCCGTACCCTCCTGCTCGCCGCTGGCGCAGATCCGTCCGAAGCCGCCGATGTCTTCGCCTGGGTTTCCAAAAGCGGGCTTAAGGTCAACACCGGCACCCAGGCGCTCGAGGATGCCGCCTGCCTCGTGTTCCTGGAAAACGAGATCGCGGACTTCGCCGCCGCCCACGCCGACTACCCGCCGGAAAAATTCACCGACATCCTGCGCAAGACCTGGCGCAAGATGAGTCCCGCCGCCCAGCAGGCCGCGCTCGCGCTCGAGTTACCCGCGCCCGTCGCCGCGCTTGTCAGGGCCGCCCTCGCCCCGCCCGCGTGAGCGCACCCAGCCGCCACCCGAGCGCCAGGGCCGCGACCGCGAGGCCGGCCGCCAGCCCGGTCCAAATCGCCTCCAGCCCGCCTCCGCCCCGCACGCCGAAGAAATAGCCGCCCGGCAGCGCCAGGACCCAGTAGGCGACGAAAGCGGCCGCCAGCGGCACTTTCACATCGGTCAGGCCGCGTAATGTCCCGGCGAATACGACCTGCAGCCCGTCGAAAAGTTGGAACACGCCGACGATCGCCAGCACCCGCGCGGCCAGCGTCACCACCGCCGGATCGTCTTTCACGAAGGCCCGCGCGACCGCGTCTCCCGCGAGCACCAGGATAAGCGTCGAGGCCGACGCCGTCGCGCAGGTCAGCACGCCCGCCCCCACCGCCATCGGCCGCACCCGGTCGAGCCGGCCCGCCCCCACCGCCTGTCCTGTCCGCACCGCCAATGCGATGGAGAGTCCCAGCGGGACCATGAACAGCAGCGACGCGCAGGAGATCGCGATCTGGTGCGCGGCCAGCGGCACCGTACCCAGCCAGCCCGCCAGCACCGCCGCCCCCGAAAACGCCCCGCCCTCGAAAAACAGCGCCGCCCCCATCGGCAGGCCCAGCGCGAGCATCTCTTTCATCCGGCCGCGCCCGATCCTGGCCGCCCGCAAGCCCGCCATCGCCGGCCGGCATTCCGCGTGCGATCGCAGCCAGAGCCGGAGCGCGATCACCGATACGACCCGCGCCAGCAGCGTCGCCCAGCCCGCACCCGTCAGGCCGAGCGGCGGCGCGCCCAGCCGGCCATAGATCAGGATCCAGTTTAGCAGCACGTTCAGCCCGACGGAGCCCAGCATGATCGTCAGCGGCAGCCAGGGCCGGCCCAACGCCTCGGCGAACTGCCGTTCTGCCTGGAAAAGCAAAGTCGGCACCAAGGAGAGGGCGATCAACGCGAAAAATGGTCCCATCGCCGCGACCACTTCGGCTGGCTGCCCGAAACGATCCGCCACCAGCAGGCTCGCCGCCAGCAGCGCGGCCAGAACCAGGCCCGCCGTCCACGCCAGCGCGCGAGCATGGCGCAACCACATCCCGCAAAGCTCTGGCCGTCCCGCGCCGTGCTCGCGCGCCACCAGGATCGCACCCGGCTGCAGAAGCCCGATGCAGCCCACAAAAACCAGGGTGAACACCGCCCCGGTGAAAGAGGCCGCCGCCAGTTCCACCGTGCCGACGTGACCGATCATCATGCTGTCAGTGATGCCCATTAGCATCTGGCTCACCTGGCTCAGCATGATCGGCAGCGCCAGCCGCAGAGTCGGCCGCAATTCTTGGGTCCAGGATGACATGACGGGAGGTGCGGAACGGAAAGACGAGAGAAGGCGGCCGCCCCTCAAGCTCCCCCGCCCTTCCGCCCCGCACAAGATTTTACCCGGTCTCCGAGGATTTCCCCCGGTTTCCCAGGTCTTCGTAACCCGCTTCGTATCAAGCGCGGCCGCGGACGCCGGCCACTTTTCCCGTTGTCGCCCCGGCCCTACCGGCACATTGCTTGGCCTCGGTTGTCCGATTACCGCCACCCACCTCCATGAAGCTCCCGCGCCTTCTCGCCGCCCTGTGCTCGCTCGCCCTCGCCGCCGCGCTCCCGGCCCAGTCCACCGTCACCACGGAACGGACCGTCCAAAGCCCGGCCACCGGCGTCGAAACCCGCACGGTCGTCACTCCCGACGGCAAGTCCGTCACCGACACGGTCACCACCACGACCGAGCGTGAACGCCAGACGGTGTCCAAGACCTACACCGCCGCCATCGTCGTCTCGAACCGCGCCGACGCCAAATACGACGACAAGGTCGCCGCGCTCGAAGATCTGCTCGCCGCCCGGCTGACCGACCTGGGCTTCAACCTGATCTCGCGCGAGATCGTCACGAGCAACCTCCGCTCCTTCACCCCGCCCTCCGCCCCGGTGGACGCCACCTCCGGCCAGTCCGCCGCCGCCGCCGAGGCCGCCTTCCTCGACCAGAGCAGCGCTCTCCGCCTCGCCCAGAATCTCGGCGCGGACTACCTCCTCCACGCCTCCATCACCTCCTACGCCGAGACCAAGCGCAACATCACCGCCTACGGCAACAACCTCACCAACTTCGACTTCACCCTGCGCGTCGCCTACAAGGTCCTCGACGCCCAGGGCGGCGGCTCCCTCACCGGCGACGTCGCCAAGGCCAGCCGCTCCGAGCAGGCCAGCGGCGGCGCCTCCGCCTCCGTCGGCGGCGTGCTCGACGACCTCCTCGACGACGCCTCCCGGCAGATCGCGGCCAGCCTCCGCACCCGCGTGAACGCCGGCCGCATCGCCGCCGCCAAACCCGCCGCCAAAGCCGTCACCATTACGGTCAACGTCGAGGCCGCCGACCTTTTTATCCCCGACGTCCGCATCGGCGCCGAAAACGTCGTCACCGTCGGCGAATCCAAGTTCAAGGTCGTCCCCCTCAACGCGACCGTCGAGGTGGACGGCGTCGCCGTCGGCACCGCCCCCGGCAAGATCACGCTGAAGCCCGGCTTCTCCCGCCTCCGCCTTTCCCGCGAGGGTTTCCAGCCCTGGGAACGCACCATCAACGCTGTCGAAGGCCAAGTCCTCACCGTCGCCATGACCATGAGCGAGGCCGGTCTCGCCCGTTTCAAGGAATCCACCGCGTTCATCAACGAGCTCAAGAACGGCGCCAAGCTCACCGACGCCGAGGTCAAGGTCCTCGAAGGCAAGGCCAAGGCCCTCGAAAACTCCTTCTTCAAGGTCGATACCAAGGAGAACTTCCGCTTCATCCTGCCCGACCGCTACCAGGAGCTGGAGGTCAACCAGCAGAACAACACCACCATCAACAAATAAACGGCCCCAACCCGTCCCGTTTTGCCTGCCCCTGCGCATCTTCCTCCCTTTCTGAAATCTCAAATCATGAATTTGAAATTCCTGTCCGCCGCCCTCGCCTCGCTGCTGGCCCTCTCGCCCTTCGCGTCCGCGCAGGAAACTCCGCCGGCCGCTGCCCCGGCCGCCGCTCCCGCGCCCGCCGCCACGCTCAAGACTCTCGCCTTGGGCCGGGTCAAGGTCACCCCCTCCATCCTCGCCAACGCCAGCGATAACCGTCGCAAGAATTCCATCGAACGCATGAGCCAGGCCCTCGACGGCCAGCTCATTGCCGCCATCCAGCAGACCCGCAAATTCACCGTCCTCGCCCGCTCCGATTCCGACGCCCTCATCGAGGAAAACGCCGCCGCCGGCCAGAGCTTCGATTTCGGCAAGTCCGACCTCACGCTCGTCGTCACCATCGACGACTTCCAGGACTTCACCCAGACCGCCACCTTCGCCACCCTCGGCAAGACCGCCACCAAGCGCGTCATCCGCTTCTCCACCGTCGCCAAGCTCTACGAG
>CBINGR010000066.1:0-30483 GCA_966250295.1 uncultured Akkermansia sp.
ACTCCGCCCTCGACGGCGTGCCTTACTGGGACAGCGCCGCGCTCAACACCCACCTGCTGGGCGACTTCACCAAGAAGCCTGCCGATCCCTTCAACGCCCACGAGCCGGTGGACAGCTCCGCCGCCGCCATCGCCGCGCAAGGCTTCATCCGCCTCGGCCTCTGGCTCCAGGCCAAAGGCGACAAGAAGGCCGGCGCGCGCTACCTTCAGGCCGGTCTCACCGTGGCCGACACGCTCTTCACCGACGCCTACCTCGGCACCGACCCCAGGCACCAGGGCCTGCTGCTGCACAGCGTTTATCACCGCCCCAACGGTTGGGACCATGTCGCCAAGGGCCAGAAGGTGCCCAACGGCGAAGCCTGCATGTGGGGAGACTACCATGCCATGGAGCTCGCGCTGCTCATCCAGCGCCTCGCCGCCGGCAAGTACCTCACGTTCTTCTGAACCGGACCTTTTCCCTTCAAAAGACATCCCCTGTGCTTCTCGCATGCGGCCTCCGGAAACGGAGGCCGTTTTTTTCGGTCCCTGCCCCGCCACGCCGGGACTTTGTATTGGACCTTGGATGCGGCTCGCCGCGCGTATGGAATGCCGCCCCGCCCCCATGTCCGCACGCCGCCTCGACCAACTCCTCGCCAACCTCGGTTACTGCTCCCGCCGCGAAGTCCGCGACTGGCTCAAGGCCGGCCGCGTCGCCGTCGCCGGCAAGACCGCCGACGATCCGGGCGTCAAACCCTCGCCCGCGGCCGTGCGTGTCGACGGCGAGCCGCTCGATCACCCCGACGGCCTTCTCCTCCTGCTGAACAAACCCCTTGGCCTCACTTGCTCGCACGACCCGGCCGAGGGTCCGCTCATCTACGACCTGCTGCCGGCCCGCTGGCGAGCCCGCAACCCGGTCGTCACCTCCATCGGCCGTCTCGACAAGGAGACCTCCGGCCTGCTCCTTCTCACCGACCACACCGACCTCGTCCACCGGCTCACCTCGCCGAAGCACAAAGTCCCCAAGGTCTACCGCGCCACCATCGACCGCGATCTGCCGCCCGGGCTGGCGGAGCTCTTCGCCGCCGGCACGCTCCGGCTCGAGGGCGAAAAGGAGCCCTGCGCTCCCGCCACGCTCCGCCAGCTCGGACCGCGCGAGGCCGAGCTCACACTCATCGAGGGGAAATACCACCAGGTCCGCCGCATGTTCGCCGCCGCCGGGGCCACCGTGCTCACGCTCCACCGGACGACCTTCGGTGCCCTCACCCTCGGCGATCTCGCGCCGGAGAAATACCGCGAGCTCACGCTGGCCGAGCTCGGGCTCTGAATGCCGGCCGGTGGGCGGGGTATTCACATAGGTCCTATAGGACCTATATCCGTCCCAAGCCTGCCTCCCCGCCGCCCCTCACGGCCGCGGATCGGCCCCGATCTTGTCGACCCGGAAGGCCCGCGGCGTCAGGTGCACCCGCGCCCGGAAAATCCGGTTGAAATAGGAGGGCCGCGAAAATCCGCAGGCCCAGGCCACCTCGGCCACGCTCATGGTCGACTCGCGCAGAAGTCTCCGCGCCTGCCGCACCCGCCGGTCATGGACAAATTCTACCAACCGCCGCCCGGTGTGCCGCCGAAAAAGCCGCGACAGATGATCCGCCGAGCAGCCAAGGGCGCGCGCCAGCCAGGTGACGGAAAAGTCCAGCCGCGCATAGTGCGCCTCGATCAGCTCGTGGCAGCGGCGCAGGAGCGGCGGACCGACCTCCCGGCCCGGCGTCGGCTGTTCCAAACCTTCCCGCAGCCGCGCGAGCAGCCCCAGCATCAAACCCTGCCGCAGCGCCGCGTTGCGCCGGCCGGTCTCTTCCCCCGCCGCCTCCTCCGCCAGTTCCTCGGCGTAACGCACGATCCGCTCGGTCGGCCCCAAAAAACGGTCCGCCGGCCCGCAACGCACGCCGCCGCGCAGATACCCGAGGTGCAGGGAAAACCCGTCCGGCTGCGCCATGAAGATCACATTCAGGAAGCGCCCCGTCCACCGCTCGCCATGGGGCAGCCCGGCAGGGATCAGGGCGACCTCCCCCGCCTTCAGGGTCAGCGCCTGCTCCGGCAGCTCGAAATGCAGCAGACCGCTTTCCTGAAAGAAAAACTCCGGGTCGCCGTGAAAGGGCTTGCCCGCCAGCCGCCGGTGCAGCCCATGCGCCGCCGGCACGCGCAGCCCCGTGGCACCCGCCGCCGTCTCCGCGATCCGGCGGTCCAACACCCGGGCATAAAAGGCCACCCGCTCCGCCCGCGACGCGAGCAGCGCATCAAGCCGGTTTTGACTTAGAAAAATCGGTTTATTGGCAGCATCTCCCATTGCGGGTCCCTCGCGCGGCGGACCTTTTTCCCATCTGTCCGCGTCTTCAAACGGATTCGTCCCGCCCCTTCTTCCTGTCCGAACCCACGCCGCCATGCGCCCGCTCCGCCGCCTCCGCCCTGTCCCCGCCGCCCTCCTCCTGGGTCTGCTCGCCGCCTCGCTGCCCGCCCCTGGCGCCTTCGCCGCCCGGCCCACCGGCCTGAATGCCGCCGGCCAGCTCGTCGTCGTCGCGGACCCCGCGTCCACCGGACCGGAAGCCTTTGCCTTCAACCGGCTCCGGAACGGCATGCAGCTCCGCGTCAAGGGCGTGACCAAGAACGTGATCTTTCACGCGCCGGACATCGTCCGCGTGAACGCCAACCTCGGCCGGTCCCACACCGCCCACCCGAGCCTCGTTGTCGTGCAGCCGCCGGACGAGGTTTCTTTCCGGATCCGCGACCAGGCCGGAAACGTGGAACTCTCCACCGCCCGCCTCCGCGTGCGGGTCGACAAGGAATCCGGGGCGCTCGCCTTCCTTCGTCCCGACGGCACGACGATCACCCGCGAGGCCCCCGCCCGCCCCGGCGACATCCGCGAGCTCACCATCTCAGGCGCCCCCACCTACGAGGTGCGGCAGACCTTCTCGCTCGCGCCCGACGAATCCTTGTATGGTCTCGGCCAATACGACCGGCGCTATATGGACTACCGGGGCCAGGACGTCCTGCTCGTCCAGACCAATATCGGCATCGTCGTCCCCTTCCTGGTCTCGACCCGGCGCTACGGCATCCTGTGGGACGCCTACTCCAAGAGCACGTTCAAGGACGACGCCTCCGGCGCCACCTTCTGGTCCGAGAGCTCTCCCGCCGGCGTGGACTATACCTTCGTCGCCGGAACGACCATGGACGAGGTGATCGCCGGCTACCGCCGTCTCACCGGCCCGGCGCCCATGTTTCCCAAATCCGCCTTCGGCCTCTTCATGAGCAAGGAGCGCTACAAGACCCAGGCCCGCCTCGTCGAGGTGGTGAAGGCCTTTCGCGCGGACGGTTTCCCCCTCGATAACATCGTCCAGGACTGGCAATACTGGGGCGGCGACAAGGACGGCACCTGGAGCGGCATGATCTGGGACAAGACGCGCTTTCCCGACCCCGTGGGCCTCACCCGCACGCTGCACGACGAGCTTCACGTGAAGCTCATGAACTCCATCTGGCCTTCCGTCGGCAACGACACCGAACTCGCCCGCGAACTCGATGCCAAGGGCCTCCGCCACGCGCCGCTCCACTGGATTTCGAAAAAAGCGCGCATTTACGATGCCTTCAGCGCCGAAGGCCGCGCCATCTATTTCAAGCACATCAAAAAGGGCCTGCTCGATGTCGGCGTGGACGCCCTCTGGATGGATGGCACGGAGGTCGAGGTGGGCGGGGCCTGCCACGACGTGCGGGCCGTCGAAAACGACATCAAGCACCTGGGCAACAACGCGCTCGGCGACTACACCCGCTACCTCAACGCCTACAGCCTGATGACGACCCGCGGCACCTACGAGGGGCAGCGCGCCACGGGCGACAAGCGCGTGCTCACCCTCACCCGCTCCGCCTGGGCCGGCCAGCAGCGCTATGCCGCCCTGTCCTGGTCGGGCGACACCACCGCCAGTTGGGACCTCCTCCGCAACCAGATCTCCGGCGGCGTGAACGTCGCCATGGCCGGCCAGCCCTACTGGACGCAGGACACCGGCGGCTTTTTTATTCCCGGTCACTACCGCAACGGCACGATGGGCACTCCCGAGTACCGCGAGCTCTTCGCCCGCTGGCACCAATTCGGCATCTTCAATCCGATCTACCGCATCCACGGCTCCGACATCGAGCGCGAGCCCTATGGCTTCCGGACTCCCGATCCCGAAGTCTACGCGTCGCTGCTCGCCGCGGCACGGCTGCGCTACCGCCTAATCCCCTATATTTACGGCCTCGCCTGGCAAAGCACCGACCGGGGCTACACGATGATGCGCGGCCTCCCGATGGATTTCCCCGACGACCTCGCCGCCCGCAAGCTCGACGACCAGTTTCTCTTCGGCCCCGCCTTCCTGGTGCATCCGGTCACCCGCCCGATGTATCGCGTGCCGCCTCCTCCCCCCGCCACCATTCCGGCCGAGGTCTTCACCACCGCCGAGGGCCGCCCCGGCGTCGCCGTGCAATACTTCGCGGGTCGCAACTTCGACAAAGCGGCCGGCAGTTCCGTCGACCCGAAGGTCGATTACACCTGGCCCGGCCCGCCCCTCACCGATCCGCCTCCCGGGCTCGATACATGCACCGACTTCTCCGGCCGCTGGACCGGTTTCCTCACCTTCCCGGAAGACGGCGAATACGAGATCGGCGGCGAGGGCGATGACGGCATCCGCGTCTGGCTCGACGGCCAGCTCGTGACGGACGACTGGAGCACGCATGCGATGCGCTTCGTCGGCAAAAAGCTTTCCTTCAAGAAGGGCCAGAAGGTCGCCTTGAAGATAGAATTCTTCCAGGGCGATGGGCAGCGCGGCCTCCGCCTCGCCTGGCGCACGCCCGCCATGCTCGCCGCTCCCCCGGTCAAAACCGACAACCTGACCGAGACCTACCTGCCCGCCGGCGCCGATTGGTACGACTTCTGGACCAACGCACGCCACATCGGGGGACAAAAGGTCAGCCGCCCCTGCCCCTTGAATCTCCTGCCCCTCTATGTACGCGCCGGCTCCATCGTCCCCCTGAGTCCGGTGATGCAATACGTCACCGAAAGGCCCGACGCCCCCTACGAGATTCGCGTCTACCCCGGCGCCGACGCCGCTTTTACGATCTACGAGGACGACAACGAAACCTACGCCTACGAGCGCGGCCAGCGCGCCACCGTGGAACTGCGCTGGGACGACCGGGCCCGCACCCTCTCCATCGGCAAGCGCCAGGGCTCCTTCCCCGGCCTGGTCGCGGAACGTCCGTTTCATGTCGTGATCGCCACCGGCGCCGACGGTGCAGGCATCGACGAGGCGGGAGCCGCCGCCGGCCAATCCGTCCGCTACACCGGCAAGCCCCTCAAGCTGAAATTCTGAGCCAGGTGGCATAGACATTCCTGCCTGTACTCCCCCTGCCGCGGGCCGAAGCGGCACAGGTAGGAACACCTGTGCCGCGCCGCTCCGCCGCAGTTCGCTTGCATCCCGCGCCGGTCGGGGAAGCCCCCCCGTAATACTACGGTCCCGGGACGGGTTCCGCGCTCTTCGGACCTTCCAGCCGTCGAAGAGGGTCGGCCCCGCCCGATGACCAAGCCCCTTGCCGGCAAGCTCTTGCTTTTTCGAAGGTCGCGCCGCCACCGCCTTCCGGGCGACAAATTGCCCGTCTGTTCCGGGTCCGTCCGCCGCGCTTGGTTTACGTTAAAAAGAATCCCGGGGCGCTATGCGATTTCGAGGGACTTACCGTATAGTTTCCCCCCACCCCTGCGGATCCTGATGCCTCCTTCCTTTCTCCTCCTCCGCGTCCCAGTCCTGTTCGCCTGGCTCCTGCTCCCTCTCTCCGCCCTCGCCCAGACTCTTGCGATCTCCGAAGGCGTGCAGACCTACGCCACGCTGAGCGGCACCACCGTCACCATGACGGGCAAATCGGAGCTCCGCCTCACCGCCTCCGCGTCCGCACTCACCAACTGCGTCGTCCACCTCAACTCCTCCGACGCCGCGCTTCTGTTCGTCAACGTCAAGCCCTCCACCGTCGCGTCGACCTACCTTTCCCAGCTCCGCGTCAACGGTTCCGCGGCGGCCTCGGGCACCAACTGCCGTGTCGTGCAATACGCGCAGGGCACCCTGGTGCTTCCGCACGCGCCCTCCTTCCAGCCCCTCCAGGCCTGGAGCGGTCCCTCCTTCACGGGCACCTCCGCCCAGTTCAGCCAATACACCTACTACAACACCGCGGCCTCGCTGGGCTCCCTCAACAAAGCCATCAGTTCCTTCAAGCTGAAGCGCGGCTACATGGCCACCGTCTCCACGCAGCAAAACGGGACGGGCCCGAGCAAAAACTACGTCGCCCAGGACGGCGACCTCGAGGTGTCGCTGCTGCCGTCGCAACTCGACAACGCGATCCAGTACGTCCGCGTGTTCCCGTGGCGCTGGGTGTCGAAAAAAGGCGTCTGCGACACCTCGCCCACCACCTTCAACGCGGGCTGGTTCTACAACTGGAACAACGACGGCAACAACGTCCAGTCCACGCTCGATTACGAGTTCGTGCCGATCCGCCAGCAACGCTGGTGGCCCGCCTACCCCACCAACAAACCCGAATCCAACCACCTGCTCGGCTTCAACGAACCGAACAACTCCGTCGAGGACGCCTACCAGACGCTCAACAACGGCGACGTGAACACCGCCATCGCCGTCTGGCCCGAGCTCCTTGCCAACGGCCTGCGGGTCGGCTCGCCCGCCCCCACCGATGCCGGCCGCAGCTGGCTCTACGATTTCGTCAATCTGGCCGACTCCAACGACCTGCGCGTCGACTACGTCGCCATCCACATGTACCAGTGCGGGCACACGGCCAGCTCGCTCTACAACTGGCTGAAGGCTATCTACGACGCCACCGGCCGCCCCATCTGGGTCACCGAGTTCAACAACGGCGCCAACTGGACCACTTGCGCCGATCCCACCCAGGCGCAAAACGCCGCCGCGATCCAGAGCTTCATCGACATGATGGACAACGCGCCGTTCATCGAGCGCTACTCCATCTACAGCGCGGTCGAGGAGGTGCGACAGCTGACCGACGCCAACGGCGTCACCGCCACCGGCGTCGTCTACCGCGACAACGTTTCTCCCATCGGCCATGTCCAGGCCGTGCCCGCCACCGGCACCCGCGGCGTGGCCCAGCTTTCCTTCGACGGCCACACGCGCGACGCCTCCGGCTTCGGCAACAACGGCTTCGCGGCCTACGCCCCTTCCTACGCGACAGGTCGCGTGGGCCAGTCCCTGGTCTTCGACGGCACGAATAACTTCGTGCAGCTGCCGGACGGCGTCGCCACCAGCGCCGCCTTCAGCTTTGCCGCCTGGGTCTACTGGGACGGCGGCGCCAACTGGCAACGCATCTTCGACTTCAACCCGGAGCTGCTGGGCGCCAACAGCACGCGCTACCTGTTTCTCACTCCCAGCAACGGCAGCGGCATCCGTTTCGCCATCCGCAACGGCGGCTCGGAACAGACGCTCACCTCCGCCGCTCCGCTCGCGGTGGGCCAGTGGCAGCATGTCGCCGTCACTCTCTCCGGAGGCGTCGCCCGCATGTACCTGAACGGCGTGCAGGCGGCCTCCGCCGCAATAAGCATCGCGCCGTCGCAATTCGCCCCCAAATACAATTATCTCGGCAAAAGCACCTTCCCCGCCGATCCGCTTTTCCGCGGCCGCCTCGACGACGTGCGGATCGCCGACTACGCCTTCACCGCCAGCCAGATCGCCACCATGGCCGCGGCGACCAACAGCTCGCCCCAGTTCTCCACCGCCGCGATCAACGGCGGTAATGCCACCCAGGGCGTGGCCTATACCGGAAGTGTCGCCGGCGCCGCCACCGACGCCGATACCGGTGCCGGCGACACCCTCGTCTACTCCAAGGCCACCGGCCCTTCCTGGCTCGTCGTCTCCGCCAACGGCGCCCTCTCCGGCACGCCTGCCTTCGCCGACGAGGGCGTGCAGGAATTTGTCATCGCGGCGACGGATTCCACCGCCGCCGCCGCCTCCGTCGTTTTCACCGTCACCCTGCCTTCCATCCTGGGCTCAGGCACCTGGACCGCAGACGCCGCCGGCACCTGGGCCGACACCACCAAGTGGGCCTCCGGCTTTCCCGCGAACGGCGCCGGCTACATCGCCGATTTCAGTACCCTCAACATCACCGCCGATCGCACCGTCGTCCTCAACAGCTCCCGCTCCATCGGCACCCTCCGCTTCGGCGATACCTCCGGGGCGCAGAACTGGACGCTTGCGTCCTCCGGCGGCGCCACCCTCACCCTCGACACCGGGACCACCGCCTCGCCCTCGGTCGTCGTCAGTCAGAACACCGTCAGTCTCACCACGCCGCTGGCCGGCACGAGCGGCTTCACCAAGAGCGGCACCGGCACGCTCGTGCTCGCCGGCGCCAACTCTCTCTCCGGCACGGTCAACATCGATAGCGGCAGCAACACCTCCGCCGAGGGCACCGTCCGGCTCGCCCACCCCAACGCCCTCGCCTCCGCCACCGCTCTCGCCATCCGCACCAACAATTCCGGCAGTTCCACCCTCGCGCTCGACGGCAGCTTGGGCGACGTCCTCTCCCCGGCCACCCTCAGCCTCAGCGGACGCAACAATCTGGTCGCCGCCATCCGAAACCTCTCCGGTGCCAACACGCTCGGCGGCACCCTCACCCTGCAGTCCGGCGGCGCGAACTACTCTTTCCAATCCGACGCCGGCTCGCTCACTCTCGGCGCCGTCACCTCGGCCGCCTCCGGCACGCGTACCCTGACTTTTTCCGGCGCGGGCGACTTCATCTTGTCCGGCGTCGTCGCGAACGGCAGCGCCACCGACGGCGTTGTCCTGGTCAAGAACGGCGCCGGCCGCCTCGCGCTCACCGCCGCCTCCACCTTCACCGGCTCCGTCACCGTCAACGCCGGCATACTCTCCCTGCTCGGCTCCGGCGCGCTTTACGCCGGCGGCTGGAACAACACGGCCGTCCTCACCGTGAACTCCGGCGCCGTGCTCGAACTCGACCGCTGGGGCTACGGCCCGAACGGCACCTATCGCACCCAGAGCCTGGGCGGCCTCGACTACAACCCCGCCCGCTTCGTGATCAACGGCGGCACCCTTCGTTACAGCGGCGGCGCAGCCGGCGCGCCCCTCAATCCCGGCGAGGCTCCCTACGGCCCCGGCTTCACCATCGGCGCCGCCGGCGCCGTCCTCGAAGCCTCGAAGGTCAACGACACCTGGACGGTCAAAAACGATAGCCGCGGCACCGGCCCGCTCGCGAGCGCCGCCGGCGGCACGCTCACCCTCTCCGGCGCGGGTAATGGCGTCCTCGACAAGGTCCTCCCGGGCACCGGCGGCCTGATCAAAACCGGCGCCGGCACCTGGACGCTTCCTTTGGCCAACACCTACACCGGCCCCACCAGCGTGAATGCCGGCATCCTGCGCGTGACCGGCTCCATCGCCAACGGTGCCGTCACCGTCGCCAACGGCGGCACCCTGGGCGGCACCGGCTCCCTAGGAGGCGCTCTTGCCGTTCAGTCCGGCGGCACGCTCGCCCCGGGTTCGGGTGGCATCGGCCGCCTCACTGTCGCCGGTGGCATCGGCCTGCAGAACGGCGCCTTCGCAAGCTTGGAAATTAACAAGACCGCCGGCATCCGCGACGTCCTCGCCACCCCGGGCACGCTCACTTTCGACGGCACCCTGGTCGTGACCAACCTCGGCGGCACCCTCGCCGCCGGCGATTCCTTTGCCCTCTTCGAAGCCGGCTCCTTCGGCGGCGCCTTCGACACCTATGTCCTGCCCGCCCTGCCTTCCACACTGGAGTGGGACACCGCCGGCCTCGCGGTGAATGGCATCCTTGCGGTCAAGGTTTCCGCCTCCACCTACGCCGGCTGGGCGGCCGGCCGCTCCTTCCCCTCCGGCCAGGAAGGCGCCGACGCCGATCCCGACGCCGACGGCATCGCCAACGCCTTCGAGTGGCTCTTCGATGGCGACCCCCTCGCGCCCGACCCCGCGCTTCAGTTGCAGCCCGTCCTGCGCACCCTCAGCACCGCCGAGTTCCCGGGCGCGGAAGCCGGCAAACACTACCTCACTCTCAGTGCCCGCATCCGCAAGAACCGCTCCGGCATGACCCTCACGCCCCAGGCTGCGGCCTCGCCTGACCTGTTCGACAACCCCCTGGCCGTCATTTCCGTGACATCCTTCGTCACCCAGGATCTCGGTGACTTCGAGGATCGCACCTGGGTCTGCATGCAGGCGCTCGAGGACTCGCCCACCGGCCGCGCCTTCATGCGCCTGAAGCTGGTCTCGGAATAAATCCCGCCCCCCACCCCTGCGCGGCAATTCGCGAGCCAGATCCACGGTTTTGTCACCAATCTGGTGACAAACCTGTCCTTTCCACCCCTGTAGCTGAAGCGCTCAAATGTAACCTATTGGGTTACAAACTACCGCCCCTTCACTCCTGTCTCCCTCTCCACCTCCCGCTGTTTGTCTTAGCAAAATACACTCTGCGGCGCCGCCCCGGCTGTTGCCGTCGCGGCCGGGCGCCGAAGAAAATCCCCTGAATCGTTTCCCGCGTCCGTTTCCGGCCTCCGCCGCCGCGGCGTCCCCATTCCGTTCGATCCCTCATGAAGAAAGCTCTCCTCTCCGTCGCGGCCGCCTGCTCGCTCGCTCTCGCCCCCGCCCGGGCCGCCATGACCTGGCACTGGAACGCCACCCCCTCCGCCTACGAGGCGGACATCGCCGCCTCCATGAACAGCTGCGTCGCCACGTGGAACGCGTATTCGACTTATAACTACGATATCGGCGTCATCTACTCCTCCGGCACGCCCACCGCCGACGCCGGTTACCTCGGCCAGATCCGCTTCGGCGGCTCCCGCAACTACCGCACCGCCATGCACGAGTCCTGCCACTGGCTCGGCACCGGCACCGTCGGCGCATGGAGCGGCTTCTACCGGAGCGGGCGCTGGTCCGGCACCTATGCCTATAACCTGAAGTGCGCCTACGACGGTCCCGGCGAGCGGCAAAGCGGCGATACCCAGCATTTCTGGCCCTACGGCGCCAACCAGGACTCCGAGGGCGTCGACGGCCCGCGCATGGTCGGCATCGTCGGCGCCTACCGCCGCGACATGAATCTGCCTCAGGGCGACATGACCATCGGCATCGCCTCCGGCACCTACCGGCTGCGCAATCGCCAGGCAGTCAAGCTGCTCGATACCCTCGCAAGCACCGCCGAGGGCGCGCAGGTCCGCCAGAATGAAAACGGCGCCGCCAACACCCAGCAATGGCAGGTCGCCCTCATCGCCGGCACCCCGTATTTCTCGATCCGCAGCGTCGCCAGCGGCAAATACCTCGACTCGCTCGGAGGCGCCGACGGCTCCCCGGTCGTCCAGACCGGCCTGGCCGGCGCGAGCCCGGTCGATTCGCAACTCTGGCAAATCGTCGCCACCGATTCCTTCTTCTTCAAACTCGTCAACAAGGCCACCGGCCGGGTCCTCGACAACCTCGGCTCCGCCGCCGATGGCGCCGGCCTCGTCCAGTCCGCCTCTGGCTCCTCCCGCGGCCAGCAGTGGACCTTCGTCCATTCCACGCTCGTCCAGAACGTTCCCGACCTCGGCGTCGTTTCCCAAGGCCGTCCCGTCACCTCCAGCTCCGCCGAAACCGCCAACGGCAACTACGACTGGAAGGGCAACAACGGCGTGGCGGGCGACCGCTGGACCGCCTCGACCAACAGCTATCCGCAGTGGTGGCGCGTGGATCTCGGCTCCGTCCAGCCGGTCACCAAGGTTGCCGTGGACTGGTTCGGTGCGCCTTCGCGCACTTACCGCTACCGCATCGAGGTCAGCAACGACGACGCGACTTGGACAACCGCCGCGGATAAGTCCGCCAATACCCAGGCCGGCATCACCGTCGATACCCTGTCCGGCATCAGCGCCCGCTACGTCCGCGTGAACGTGGTCGGCGCCAGCGCCGGCTTCGCCGCCTTCTACGAGTGTCGCGTTTACAACGAAACCGTGCCCATGCGCCTCGTCTCCCAGTTCCGCCCCACGACCGTCAGCAGCGAGCAACCGGGCAACCTCGCGGTCAACGCCACCGACGTGGATGCCACCTTCACCCGCTGGACCGCCAACGTGTCGAGCTACCCGCAGTGGTGGCAGGTCGACCTCGGCTCCGTCCAGTCCGTCAACAAGGCCGTCATCGAGTGGTTCGGCCAGGGCGAGCGCTCCTACCAATACCGCATCGAGGGCAGCACCGACGGCACGAGTTTCACCACGCTCGTGGACAAGACCGGCAACACCTCGCAGGACACCAGCACCGACACCTTCAACGGCACCGCGCGCTACGTCCGTGTCGTCATCACGGGCGCGACCACGGGCTACGCCGCCTTTTATGACGCCCAGATCTACAGCGCCACCGGCCCCGTGCCGCCCTCGGCGCCCTCCGGGCTCGCCGCCACCGCGGCAGCCGATCGCATCAACCTCGCCTGGTCCGCCGTCGCCGGCGCCACCTCCTACTCCATCAAGCGCGCGACCGGCAGCGGCGGCCCCTTCACGGTCCTCGCCACCCAAGGCGCCACCACCTACGCCGACGCCGCCGTCACGCCCGGCGTCCCCTATTACTACGTCGTCTCCGCCTCCAGTGCGGTCGGCGAGGGTTCCGATTCGGCCTCCGTCGCCGCCGTAATTTCCGCCGGTCTGCGCGCCAACCTGCTCTTCGACGAGACCTCCGGCACCACCGCGGCCGACGCCAGCGGCTTCGGCTGGAACGGCAGCCTGCTCAACGGCCCCCTCTGGACCTCCGGCAAAAATACCGGTGCCGTGGACCTCGATGGTACCGACGACTACGTCAGCCTGCCCGCCGGCGTTCTCGGCGCTCTGAACGACTTCACCATCGCCGCCTGGGTCTACCCCGACGCGATCAGCACCTGGAGCCGCGTCTTCGACTTTGGCTCCGGCACGACACGCTACATGTTCCTCACTCCGAGCAGCGGGGGTGGCACCCTGCGCTTCGCCATCACCAACAACGGCAACGGCGCCGAGCAACAGCTCAACGCCCCGTCCCCTCTCGCCGCCGGTGTCTGGACTCACGTGGCGATCACGCTCTCGGGCAACACGGCCACGCTTTACGTGAACGGCTCCGCGGTCGCGACCAACTCGGCCATGACGCTGCGGCCATCGGGCCTCGGCGCCACGACGCAAAACTGGATCGGCCGCTCCCAGTTCCCCGATCCTTACTTCAACGGCCGGGTGGACGACTTCCAGATTCACGACCGCGCGCTCTCCGCCTCCGAAGTCGCCGCGCTCCTGGCGCCCCCCCTCTCGCCCGTCGAGGCCTGGCGCCAGGACTACTTCGGCACCACCGCCAACACCGGCGACGCCGCCGACGAGGCCGACCCGGATGGCGACGGCTGGACCAACACCCGCGAATTCGTCGCCGGCACCGATCCCACCGATCGCGGCAGCGTGCTGCGGATCACCGTCCTTCAAATCGACGGGGACGACATGCTGGTCGGCTTCCCAAGCACCTCCGGCCGGGTCTACCGGCTCGAACGTTCGGAAACCCTCGAAGCCGGCTCGTGGACGGCCGTGCTCAGCGCCGGCACGCCGGCTGATGCGATCGAAGGCACCGGCGCCCTGGTTCAGGTCACCGATACCGGCGGCGCGCTCCTCGCCCGACGTTTCTACCGGCTGATCGTCACCTATCCCTGAGGCCGGATTTGAGGTCGCGGAGAGCGCCCGCGACCGTTTTAGGCAAGACCGCGCCCGCTCGCGATCCATCCGGCGCGCCCTTGCCCGCCGCCGCCGATGCGGGAAAGCTCCGTCGCCATGCATCCCGCCATCCTCCTCATCGAGGACGAACCCGCCATCGCCGACACGCTCCTCTACGCGCTCGCCACCGAGGGCTTTTCCCCGCGCTGGTGCGGCACTGCCCGCGAAGGCCTCGAGGCTCTGCGTGCGCAAACCTTCGCCCTGCTCGTGCTCGATGTCGGCCTGCCCGACGCCAACGGCTTCGAGTTTTGCAAGCAGCTGCGCGCTGCGGGCCACGACTTGCCCATCGTGTTCCTCACCTCCCGAGCGTCCGAGATCGACCGCATCATCGGCCTCGAGATCGGCGGGGACGACTACCTCACCAAGCCCTTCAGCCCCCGTGAACTCACCGCGCGCGTCAAAGTCATCCTCCGCCGCGCCCGCCCCGCCATCCCCGGCAGCTCCCCTTCCGGGTTTGTCACCAATCCGGTGACAAACCCGCCCTCCTCGTCCGTAGCCAAGGCCTCGGAAAATGTAACCCATTCGGTGACAAATCGGCCTCCTCATTCCGCCACTCCCCCATTCCCTTCCTCCACCGCCCCCTTTGTCCTCGACGAAGCTCGCTGCCGCATCAGCTACCGCAACCAACCGCTGGAGCTCACCCGCATCGAGTTCCGCCTGCTCAAGACCCTTCTCGCGCAGCCCGGCCGCGTCTTCACCCGAGAACAGCTGCTTACCGCCGCCTGGAACGAGCCGGAGGCCAGTCTCGACCGCACGGTCGACGCTCACGTGAAAACTCTCCGTGCCAAACTCCGCGCCGTAGATTCCGCCCAGGACCCCATCGTCACCCACCGCGGCCTCGGCTACTCGCTGCGGGAATAGCCCTGCCGACCCTTGGCGCCGCCGCTTGCGCACCGCCCGTGGGTATGACGGTGGCCAGACCAGAAGGACAGGCCGGCACGCGGCGAAGGACCGCCCCGTGCAAAGTTGACCAGGATCAACGCAGCCCCTCGCCCTCCGGTTTTGTCACCCAATGGGTGACAATTTTTCCCGGCCGCTCAGCGGGAATGGGCCAAGGAATGTCACCCATTTGGTAACAATTTCCCGGCGGCCCGCCCGCGCGGGTAAGCCCGCCCCGGGCGCGCCCGTCAGGCGCGGGCGACGGCGAGCTCCGCCGCCCGGAAATTTTCCGCCTTTGCCGACTCCTGTTCTTCCAGACTCCGCCGTTCCAGGCAGGCCCGCAGTTGCTCCGCCAGCATGCCCACATGCGGCTCCTCCAGGATGCTCTCGTGCGCTCCGGGCACAATGCTGACCTCGACCCCGCCCCGGGCGAATTCGCCCCAGCCGCAATCCTGCGCGAAGGAGCAGTAATGCTGATGGAGACGGCTCCGGAGGAGCACCACCCGCCCGTCGAAGGGCTGAATCCGGTAACGGCAAAGCGCCCGCACGTGAGCGGCCCAGAGCCGGCGCTGCTCCCCGGAATAGGCGGCGAGATCGACGGTCTCGCCCACCTCGAACTCCGGGGCCTGCTCGCCCGGCCGGCCAAGCCAGCGCCGGACCCGTTGTTTGATCGCCCCCCACTTCCAGCGGAAATAGGCGCGCTTCGCCTCCGGGCCCGAGGCATGCAGTTGCGCCACCAGCCCGTAAAGGTTCATCAGGTAACGCCCGAGCCAGGCCGGCGTGGCCCGGCCCCGGCCGTAGCTGCCGCCATGCGGCACGCAGTTCATCAGCACGAGCAGCCCGACCTCCTCCCCTTCCGCGCGCAGCCGCCGCGCCATCTCGCAGGCGACGTTCCCTCCGAAGCAGTACCCGCCGAGCAGATACGGCCCCTGCGGCTGAAAGGCCCGGAGGTCGGCCACGTAGGCAGCCGCCATCTCCTCGATCGTGTCGAATTCCTCCTCGCCGTCGAGACCGCGGGACTTGAAGGCATACACCGGCTGGTCCGGCCCGAGGTGGCGGGCGAGGTTGGCGTAGCCCCAGA
Source organism: uncultured Akkermansia sp. (assembly GCA_966250295.1). Lineage (GTDB taxonomy): Bacteria > Verrucomicrobiota > Verrucomicrobiia > Opitutales > Opitutaceae > IMCC26134_A. Next base: position 15,713 of record CBINGR010000066.1, read on the forward strand.
ACATGCCGCCCCCGACCCCGTGCACCAGGAAGAGCGGCGGCTTCGAGCCCTCCGCCTTGATCTCGACGAGCGAGGACCGTGCCGAAAAATCGTGGCCGCGGATGAGCGCCGCGAGCTCACCCGCGCTCGGGGCCTCGAAGACGGCTGCCAGCGGAAGCCGGCGCGCGAATTGCTTCTCGATGCGCTCCAGCAGGCGCATGGCCAGGAGCGAATGGCCGCCCAGCTCGAAGAAGCGGTCGTTCAGCCCGACGGGGCTAACGCCGAGGATCTCCTCCCAGATTTCCACGAGCTGGCGTTCCACCGCGTCGCGCGGCGCAGCCCGGCCGCGCGGGGCTGCCGCCACCGGCCGGATAGCCGGCGCGCCGGACGCCAGCGCGCGGCGGTCGACCTTGCCATTCGGATCGAGGGGCAGAGCGTCGAGAAATACGAAGCCAGCCTCCGTCGGCACCATGTAGTCAGGCAGCGATCCCGACAAAAACCTACGCAGCTCGGCCGGCTCGGGAGGCGGGGAGGACACGGCCACCAGACAGGCAACCAGCCGTTTGTCCCCGTTTTCGGCCGCCTGCGCGACGACCGCGCAGGCCCGCAGACCCGGGTATCGGCCGAGCGCGTTTTCGATCTCGTCTAGCTCCACGCGGAAACCGCGGATCTTCACCTGCGAATCGATCCGCCCGAGGAAATCGATGCTGCCGTCGGCCAGCCAACGCACGCGGTCGCCGGTCTTGTAGAGACGCGCCGCGGGATCGTCGCCGAAAGGATCCGGCACGAATTTCTCCGCCGTCAGCTCCGGCCGGTTGAGATAACCCTGCGCCAGCCCGTCGCCGCCGGCGTAGAGCTCGCCCGGCACGCCGATGGGGACGGGCTGCATTCGCTCGTCGAGCACATAGACACGGGTGTTGGCGATCGGACGACCGATGGGGATGGCGCGCCGCCCCGCCGCCTTCTCCGTGATCGGGTGGCAGCAGGTGAAGGTCGTGTTCTCCGTGGGCCCATAGCCGTTGATCAGGCGGCAGCCGGGAAACTGCTCGAGCACCTTGCGCACATGCGGCGGCGAAAGCACGTCCCCTCCCGCCAGCAGCTGGCTTACGCCTTTCAGACAGTCGCAGCGCTCCTCGACGACTTGCTGGAACAAGCCCGCGCTCAGCCAGAGCGTGGTCACGCCGTGCCGCTGAATCGTCTCGCCGAGCTCGGCCAGGGTCGGCGCGTGCGTCGGAAACAACACCAGCCGCGCGCCGTTCAACAAGGCGCCCCAGATCTCGAAGGTCGAGGCGTCGAAGGCCACCGGCGCGAACTGCAGGAACACCTCGTCCGGGCCGAAACGTGCATAGTTCGCCCCGCGCACGAGCCGGACCACGCCACGATGCGGCACGCAGACTCCCTTGGGCCGCCCGGTCGAGCCGGAAGTGAAACACACGTAGGCGAGCGATTCCGGACCGGTTTCCGCGTCATCCGGCGATTTCCGTCCATCCTCCTCGGCCACCGCGGCGAACTCCGGACCGTCGAAACACAGGCAGGGGGCCGCGCCTTCGGGCAGGCGGCGCCTCAGGGCCAGGGTGGTCAGCATCGCCACCGGGTGCGCGTCCTCGGCCATGGAAGCCAGCCGCGCCGGCGGATAGGTGGGATCAAACGACACATAGGCACCGCCCGCTTTCAGGATGGCGAGCAGCGCGACCAGCATCTCCGGCGAGCGCTCGAGGCAGAACCCGACCAGGCGTCCCGGCCCGACTCCGAGCCGGCGCAAGTGGTGCGCGAGCTGGTTGGCCCGTCGGTCGAGTTCACCGTAGCCGAGCGTCCGCCCGCCGTCGTAAATCGCCGCGACCGCCTCCGGCGCGCGGGCCGCCTGCTCCGCGAAAAGGGCATGGACCGTGCAGTCCCGCGGATAATCCGCGGCCGTGGCGTTCCAGTCGGCCAGGATCTGCCGCCGCTCCGCCTCGCTCAACAGAGGCAGCCGGTCGACGGCGCAGACGGGCTCGGCCGCCAGGGCCACGAGCAGCGTTTCGAAATGCCCGAGCCAGCGCCGGATGGTCGCAGCTTCGAAAAGCGTCCGGCTGTAGCGGCAGTCGAGCCGGAGCTCGTCGCCGGTCTCCACGACATTGAAGCTGAGGTCGAAGGCAATGGAACTGACCCGACTCGCCTCCGCCTCGACGCTGAGCTCGCCGAAGTCCAAGCTCTCGCGCATGCGGCTCACGTTGAACGTCACGGTCGTGAGGGGATGCCGTCCCGGGTCGTAGGGCAGGTCGAGCGCCCGCACGATGCGGCCGAAACTGCACTGCCGGTGCGCCAGCGCCTCCATAAAAACGTCCTTGGTCCGCACCAAAAATTCCTCGAACGCATCCGCACCTCCGCCGGAAAGCCGTACCGGCATGAAGTCGATGCAGTGGGCGACCAGCCGGTCCGCCCCCTCCGGGCTGCGTTCCGCGACCGGCACGCCGATCACGATGTCCGTTTCCCCGCTCAGGCGCCGCAGCCACACGTAGAACACAGCCAGCATCGTGTGGAAGAAAGTGCAGTTCCGCGCCGCGCCCAGGGCGCGCAGCCGGTCCCGCAGGCCCGCCGGGAGAACCCGGTCCTCGCGGCCGCCTTCGAAATTCCGCCTGGCCGGCCGCGGGTGGTCGGCGGGCAGCTCGAAGGCCGGCACCCCGTCGGCAAAACGCCGGCACCAGTAGGCCTGGGCAGCTTCTCCCTCTTCGCCCGCCGCGCGCGTCGCCAGGATGCGGGCATAATCGCCGATCTGCAGGGGCGGCGACGGAAGCGCCGCTCCCCCGCGATACTGTTCCGCCAGTTCCTGAAGCAGGATGCCCCAGGCCTGCCCGTCGCAAACGAGGTGATGGATCGTGACGAAGAGCACATGGTCCTCCTCGCCCAGGCTCAGCAACCGCGCCCGGATAAGGGGACCGTTTTCCAGGTCGAAAGGCGTCTCCGCCTCCGTGCGCGCGACCTCGTCGGCGGTGCCCGAGGCATCCGGCATCGCCAGCGTCAGGCGCAGAGCGGTGCGCTGTTCCCCGCCGTCCGGCGAAAAAGTCGTGCGCAGCGCGTCGTGCCGGTCGACCAGGCGCTGCAGGGCGGCGTGCAAGGCGGCGCGCCGCAGCGGACCGCGGAAACGCAAGCGCCGCGTCTCGTTGTAGGCGCAGGACGCGGCCTCGCTCACCTGCGAAGCCAGCCAGATCTCCCGTTGCGCGTCGGTCGGCGGCGCCGGCCTGGCGGCCGCCTCGGGTGCGGATTCGGCGGCCGCGACCGGAACGGCGGCACTCGCCTCCACGAAGCCCGCCACTTCGCGCAGGGTGCCGAGCTTTCCCAGCAGGTCGCCAAACAAAATCGTGACGCCGAACTGCCGCTTGATCGCAGCCGTCGCCTGCGCCAGTAGCAGCGAATCGAAGCCCAGCGACGCAAACGAAGCTTCCGCCTGCCGCGCCAGGTCCACGCCCGACACCTCGGAAAACAGGGCGGTCAGCCGTCCCAGAACCGAGTCGTCGCGCGGGGCCGTCTTCACCTCGACCGCGACGATGCAATCCGCGGGCGCCATGGGCGCGGAAACCGCCGCGGGGTTCTCCGCCTGCGGCGCCGGCTCGATGCAATGGCGCTGCCGCTCGAAGGGATAGGTCGGCAGCAGGACGCGCCGTCGGCGCTCGCCGGCGTGAAAGCGGCCCCAGTCGACCCGGACTCCCGCCAGCCAAAGCTCGCCAAGCGCGCGCAAAGCGGCGTCGGGTTCGGGAATTTTTTCGGACGTCCCCGGCAGCGAGGCCACCACGCCGGCCGCGCCGGCCGCCGGATGTTGCCTCGCCAGGCCGGCCAGGGTCGCGCCCGGCCCGACTTCCAGAAACACGCGCCCGGGCTGCTCCGCCAGCACTCCCACCCCGTCGGCGAAACGCACCGCCTCCCGGATATGCGAGGCCCAGTAATCCGGGCTCGTCGCCTGCTCCGCGGTCAGCCAGGTGCCCGTCACGTTCGAGACCACCGGAATCGCCGGCGCCGAGCGCCGGACCTTCGCCACCGCGGCCGCGAAGGGCGTAAGCGCGGGCTCCATCATGGCCGAATGAAAGGCATGCGAGGTACGCAGGCGCTTGCAGCCGACGCCGCGTTCCGCGAGCGCCTTTTCCAGAGCCGTCACCGCCTCCGCCGGTCCGGCCACGACGCAGGTGTTGACGCTGTTGATCGTGGCGATGCAGAGCTCCGGCGGAAGCGAGGGGCGCAGCTCCGCCTCGGGCAGCCGCACCGCGAGCATGGTTCCGGCGGGTTGTTCCTGCATGAGGCGCGCCCGCGTCGCCACGAGTCCCAGCGCGTCTTCCAGGCTGAAGACCCCCGCGAGACAGGCCGCGACGTATTCGCCCAGGCTGTGGCCGAGGAGCGCGGTCGGCGTCACCCCCCAGCTCATCCACAGGCGGGCAAGCGCGTATTCGAAAACGAAAAGGGCCGGCTGGGTGAGGCGGGTCTGGTCGAGTTCGGCCTGAGCCGCCTCCTCGCCGCCGGCCGGGGGATAAAGGACCGTGCGCAAGTCGAAGCCGAGCCAGAGCCGCAGCAGCCCGGCGCAACGATCCACCTCCGCGCGGAAGACCGGCTCCCGCTCGTAAAGCCCGCGGCCCATGTTCACCTTCTGCGCGCCCTGGCCGGTGAACAGGAAGGCCACCCTGCCGTCATCGTGCGCGATGGGGGCGGCCGCCGCGGCGGGCAACCGCAACGCAGCCACCGCCTCCGCCAGGTCTCGCGCGACCACGGTGCGGCGGCAGGCGAACTCGCGCCGGCCGGTCTGCAGCGTCCAGGCCACGTCGGCGAGGCTGAGACCGGGGTTCTCGCCGAGCCAGGCGGCAAGGTTAGCGGCGGCACGGTCGAGCGCCGTGGGAGTCTTGGCCGAAAACGGCAATACCTGCGCGGAGCGCGAGGAGGCGGACGCGGGCTCGGGCGGGGCTTCCTCGAGAACGACGTGCACGTTGGTGCCGCCCATGCCCATGGAGTTGACGCCTGCGCGGCGGGGCGAGGAGGCGGCGGACCAGTCGATCAGGCGGTCGGCGACGTAGAAGGCGCTTTCCGCAAAATCGATCCGGGGGTTGGGGGACTTAAAATGCAGGCTGGGCGGAATGCGGCGGTGGTGCAGCGCGAGCGCGGCCTTGATGAGGCCGGCCGCGCCCGCGGCGGCGTCGAGGTGGCCGATGTTGCTTTTCACCGAGCCGATGGCGCAGAAATTTTTTCGGTCGGTGCCGGCACGAAAGGCCTGCGTGAGCGACTCCATCTCGATCGGGTCGCCGAGCACGGTCGCGGTGCCGTGCGCTTCCACGTAGCCGATGGTCGAGGGATCCACGCCGGCCATTCCCTGCGCCAGCATCACCGTCTCCATCTGGCCGTCGGCGCTGGGCGCGGCGAAACCGACCTTGAGCGCGCCGTCGTTACCGAAGGCGAAGCCCTTGATGACGGCATAGATCCGGTCGCCGTCGGCCTGGGCGTCCGCCAGGCGTTTCAGCGCCACGACCGCCACGCCGTCTCCCGGCACGGTGCCGCGTGCCTCGGCGTCGAAAGTGCGGCAGTGGCCGTCGGGGGAAAAGATTCCGCCGGGCTGGTGAACGTAGCCCTGGGTCTGCGGGAAAAGCAGCGAGGCGCCGCCGGCGAGCGCGAGATCGCACTGGTGCGAGAGCAGGCTCTGGCAGGCGATGCAGACCGCGGTGAGGGAGGTGGCGCAGGCGGTCTGCACGTTCACGCTCGGGCCGCGGAGGTTGAGCTTATACGAGACCCGCGCCGTGAGGTAGTCCTTCTCGTTGGCCAGGCCGAGCTGGTGAGAACCGGCAGCAGCGCGGTATTTTGGATACGAATACAGGTGGTTGACCGCGTAGGTGTTCAGGCTCGCGCCGCCGAAGACGCCGATCAGCCCCTCGTAGCGCTGCGGATCGCAGCCGGCCCGCTCCAGCGCTTCGGCGGCGCATTCGAGGAATACCCGATGCTGCGGGTCGATCAGCTCGGCCTCGCGCGGGGTGTAGCCGAAAAAGGCGGCATCGAACCAGTCGGCCTTCTCGACGACGCCGCGGGTCGGCACGTGGTTCGGGTCGGAGACGATGGGCGCGCCCGAGGCGGCCAGCTCCTCCGGCGTGAAGCGTCGGATGCATTCGGCGCCGGCGCAGAGCCGGTTCCAGAACTCCTCGACCGAGTCCGCGCCGGGAAAGCGCCCGGCCAGCGCCACCAGGGCGATGCCTCCGCTGGAAGATGACGAGTCGCTCATGAATGAATCTCCGTTTTTTCGGTCCCGCGGGCCGCCAGCGCCTCCCGCTGGCGGCGGGCGCGCTCATGTATCCTGGGGACGGCCGGACGGGCCGGACGGCCGGCGCCGCCCAGGTGCGTGGCCAGGGTGGCCAGGGTCGGATACTGGAACAGCTTCACCACCGGGAGGTCGACCCCGAGCTGGCTGCGAAGCTGCGCCTGGACCTGCACGATCAGCAGCGAGTGGCCGCCGAGGTCGAAAAAGTTGTCGTGACGCCCGATCCGGGCGACGCCGAGCCGTTGTTTCCAGATCGCCGCGAGGGTGTTTTCGATGTCCGAGTGCGGCGCGGCGCAGTCCGTTTCCGTTTCCCCGCCGGCCGCGTCGGCCGCGGGCGCGGGCAGGGCCTTGCGGTCGGTCTTGCCGTTCGGCGTGAGCGGCAGGCGCTCCAGCGTGACGAAGGCGGAGGGCACCATGTGCCCGGGCAGGTGCTGCTTCAGGAACTCGCGCAGCGCGTCCGCGGCCACCGGTGCATGCGGCCGGGCCGGGACCACGTAGGCCACGAGGCGGGCGTCGCCGGGGCTGTCCTCGCGGACCGCCGCCGCGCTTTCGCGCACCTCCGGATGCCGTGCCAGTACGGCCTCGATCTCGCCGAGCTCGATGCGATGCCCCCGCAGTTTCACCTGTTGATCGATGCGGCCCAGGAACTCGATGCCGCCCTCCGGGCGGTGGCGGGCAAGGTCGCCCGTGCGGTAGAGGCGGGCGCCCGGGCGAAAGGGTGAGGGGATGAACTTCTCCGCGGTGAGTTCCGGCCGGTTCAGGTAACCGCGCGCCACGCCGTCGCCGCCGATCAGGAGCTCGCCCGCTACTCCGATCGGGACGGGCTGGAGGTGGCGGTCCACCAGGTAGAGCTGGGTGTTGGCGATGGGGCGTCCGATCGGCACGGTGCCCGCTCCCGACGGCTGCTGCGCGACGGGAAAAGTGGACGACCACACCGTGGTCTCGGTGGGCCCGTACATGTTGAGGATCTCGCCTTCCACGACGGCCGCCAGTTGCTGCGCAAGGGGAGCCGGCAGGGCCTCGCCGCCGAGCAGGAGCTTTTTCAGGGGCTTCAGCGCCGCCAGCGCCCCGGACGACTGGACCAGAAGCCGGGCGAAGGAGGGCGTGCATTGCAGGTGCGTCACGCCATGCCGGGCCATCTGCTCGGAAAACGAGAAGCCGGCGGCCTGCGGCGCCGCCGCGCGGGCCCGTTCCCGGCGCACCTGGTCGAGGTGTTCCAAGCCGGCCAGGGCGGTGTCGGTATCGACGCCGAAATCGATCAGGCAGGCGACTTCGTCCACCCCGATGGCGGAGAGCCGGTCGAGCAGTTCGAGACAGCGCTCGGGCGTGCCGAAAAGGGCGTTTTTGCCGTAGTAGCGCTCGAAGGAGCTGTTCGCCAGCACCTCGAGTTCCGCCGGGCCGAGGGTCCGGTGATCGACCCCCGGATGGAGGCTCGTCGCGAGCCCCTTGAGCAGATCGATCGATCTCAGGAGATAATCGCAGAAGGGCTTGCGCACGGTCTCGCGCACGACGGCGTCGTCCGGGCCGACGAAGGTATGCAGCATCAGCGTGACGCAGCCGGCATCCAGGCCGGCGGCGCGGCGGGCCTCGCGATAGACGAGGATTTTTTCCGCCAGCTCTTCGACCGTCTGGTCGAGCAGGTGGGTGAGGATGCCGGCGCCGCTTTTGCCGGCGTTGCGGAAGGTCTCCGGATTGCCGGAAGCAGTCAGCCAGACCGGCAGCTCGGCCTGCACCGGCCGGGGATAGATTTTCAGGGCGGCCTCGCCCTTGGGCCCCGGAAAAGCCACCGCCTCGCCCCGCCAGAGCCGGCGCACTGCGTCGAGGTGTTCCAACATCACGCCGCGCCGCGCTTCGTAGCGGGACGGTGCCAGGGTGAAGTCGCGATCGTGCCAGCCGGAGGCGAAGGAGATGCCGACGCGGCCGTTCGAGAGATTGTCCACCACCGACCATTCCTCCGCGATGCGCAAAGGGTGGTGCAGGGGCGCCACCACGCTGCCGGCGCGGATTTGCACCCGTTCTGTGACCGCCGCGATGGCCGCCCCGGTGACAGCCGGGTTGGGATAGAGCCCGCCGAAGGAGTGGAAGTGGCGCTCGGGCGTCCACACGGCCTTGAAACCGCGACGGTCGGCGAACTTCGCCCCTTCCAGCAGCAGGCGGTATTTGGAGGTGCCCTGCCCTCCGGAGTCATCCGCGAAGTAGAGCAGGCTGAAATCGAGCGGACGCGCCGGCGCGCCGGTCCCGCCGGGGGCGGCGGAGGCGGCGGCGAGCTTCGCCTCCTCGGAAAGCAGCACGACCTTGAAGCCGCGGGCGAGGGTCCACCAGAGCTCGAGCACCGAGATGTCGAAGGAAATGCTCGTGACGGCCAGCCACACGCCGGGCCCGTGGCCGAGCACGCGGTCCATGCCGGCGAAGAAATTTACCACGTTGCGATGCGTGATCATCACGCCCTTCGGCCGGCCGGTGGAGCCCGAGGTGTAGAGAACGTAGGCGAGGTGCTCGGGCGATGGAGCCGGGCCGGCGGAAGTGCCCGGCGCCCCGCCCATCGGCTCGTCGAGGCAGAGGACCGTCGCCCCGGTCGCGGGGAGACTGGCCCGCAGCTTCGCCTGCGTGAGCACCACCGCCGCGCCCGAGTCGGCGAGCATGAAGGCGATGCGGTCGGAAGGATAGGCAGGGTCCAGGGGCACATAGGCACCGCCGGCCTTCAGGATGCCGAGCAGGCCCACCATCATGTCGAACGAACGGTCCACGCAGATGCCGACGAGGGAGTCGGGGCCGACGCCGAGCCGGCGGAGGTGCCCGGCGAGAGCCTCGGCGCGGGTCATCAGGCCGGCGTAGCTCAGTTCCCGATCCTCGAAGACGAGCGCGGTGGCGTCCGGCGTCCGGCGCGCCTGGTCCTCGACCAGCTCATGCAGGCAGCGGTCGGCAGGGTAGACCGCCCGCGTGTCGTTCCACTCCTCCAGCACGAGCCGGGCCTCGTCCGCCGGCAGCAGGGGCAGGCGGGAGAGGGAGGCGGACGGATCCGCCATCGCGCCTTCCAGCAGCACGCGCAGATGGCCGAGCAGGCGCAGCATCGTGGCCTCGTCGAAGAGATCCGTGCTGTACTCGGCGGAAAAACGCAGGCCCTCCGGCTCGTCATCGCACCAGAGCGCCAGGTCGAACTTGGCGGTGCGCGTGAAGACCGGGCGGCTGTCCACCTCGAGCCCGGGCAGGCGAAGCGGGGTGGCGGGCATGTTCTGCAGCGTGAACACCACCTGGCAGATTGCGCCATGGCTGAGGTTGCGCGCGGGCTGGAGTTCCTCGACCAGCCGCTCGAAGGGCAGGTCCTGGTGGTCGTAGGCGCCGAGAGCACTCTCGCGCACCCGCCCGAGAAAATCCAGGAAGGAGGGATCGCCGGACGCATCGGTGCGCAGGACGAGCGTGTTGACGAAAAAGCCGATCAGGGCCTCGGTCTCCGGCTGCTCGCGCCCGGCCACGAAAGAGCCGACCACGAGGTCTTCGCGGCCGGTGTAGCGGTGCAGCAGGGCCTTGAAGCCGGCCATCAGGGTCATGAACAAGGTGACGTGCCGGCTGCGGCTGAACTCCTTCAAGGCCGCGCCGAGCGCGGCGGGAAACGAAAGGCTGCAAACCGCGCCGCGGTAAGTCTGCGCGGGGGGCCTCGGTCGGTCGGCGGGAAGCTCCAGCAGCGCCGGGGCGCCGCGGAGCCGCTCCTTCCAGTAGCCCAGCAGACGGTCCAGCTCCGCGCCGCGCAGGTGCTCGCGCTGCCAGACCGCGAAATCCGCATACTGAATGGGCAGCTCCGCCAGCGGCGAGGGCCGCCCCGCGGCGAAGGCGGCGTAGAGCTCGCCCAGCTCGCGGTGCAGCACCGCCATCGACCAGCCGTCGGCCGCGATGTGATGCAGGACCAGGAGGAGCGCGTGGTCGTGGGACGCCACGCGGAACAGGCGTGCGCGCAGCATCAGGTCCCGGGTCAGCGCGAAGGGGCGCCGCGCCTCGGCGTTCACGCGCCGCAGGAGCTCCGTCTCGCGCAAACCGTCCTCCAGGTTCGCGAGATCGGTCAGGGGCAGCTCGAAGTCCGGCGTGTCCGAAATGCATTGCACCGGCTCGTCGCCGGCCATCGCGAGGGTGGTGCGGAGCGCTTCGTGACGCTCCACGATCGCGGCGAGCGCCCGGCCGAGCGCGCCGACATCGAGCGGGCCGCGGAGCCGGATGAGGTGGGGGATGTTGTAGAGCGGGCTGTCCGGCTCCAGACGGTCGATCAGCCACAGGCGCTGCTGGCCAAAGGAGAGGGGGGCGGAATCCTGCGCGGGCGGATCCGCGGGGAAAAACGGGACGGTGTTCATGATTTGAAATCAGGTTTCGTTGGGGACCGGCGGCGCGGGCCGGCTGCGGCGGCGGATGCGGGCGGCCGGGCCGGACCGGGCGGGTTTCGCCTGGTCGGCCGTCGCGGCGAGGCCCGCCAGGGTCGGCCGCTCGAACAGCGCCGCCAGCGGCAGCTCGACACCGAGTTCCACGCGCACGCGCGCGAGCAGCTGCATCGCGAGCAGGGAGTGTCCGCCGAGCTCGAAGAAACTGTCCTCGCGGTCTACGCGCGGCCGCGCCAGGAGCTCGCGCCAGATCCGGGCAAGGGCGAGCTCCGCCGGCGTTTCCGGCGGGGTGCCCGCCGCGCGGGGAAGATTCTCCCCCGGCGCGAGGGAGGCGAGCAGGCGCCGGTCGATCTTTCCGTTCGGGGTGAGCGGCAGCTCGTCCCGAAAAACGAAGACCGCCGGAATCATCGCGTCCGGCAGCCGCCGCTGGAGGAAACCCCGCAGCTCGCCCGGGCCGGGCGAGGAGCCATCCGCCACGCAAAAGGCCACGAGGGTCGCGCCGCCGCCGGGGAGCGTCTGCGCGACGACGGCGGCCTGCGCGAGGGCGGGGTGCTCCGCCAGCACGGACTCGACCTCGCCCGGCTCGATGCGCTGCCCGCGGATCTTCACCTGGTCGTCGATCCGCCCGATGAATTCCAGCGTGCCGCCCGCCGTCCAACGGACAAGGTCTCCGGTGCGATAAAGCCGGGCGCCCGGGGTGGCGGCGAAAGGATCCGCGATGAATCTTTCGGCAGTGAGCGCGGGTTGGTTCAGGTAGCCCTCGGCCACGCCGATGCCGCCGATGAAAAGCTCGCCCACGATGCCGACGGCCGCGGGCCGGAGCGCTTCGTCGAGGACGTAGACGCGCGTGTTCGCGATGGGCCGGCCGATCGACGGCGCCCCCCTCGCCGGCCCTTCCGGGGCGACCTCGCCGCAGGTGGCCACCACCGTGCATTCCGTGGGGCCGTAGTGGTTGACCAGGACGGCCGGGAAATCCGGCCCCGGCCGGCGGTGCAGACGGTCGCCTCCGGTCAGCAGCGCCCGCAGGCTGCTTGTCCGTGGCCAGGCCTCGGCCAACGCGGCCTCGGCCAGCGGCGTGGGCATGAAACAAAGCGTGATCGCCTGCTCGTCCAGCCAGCGCACGAGCCGGCCGGGCGCGAGCCGCGTTTCCTCATCGGGAACGTGGATGCTCGCGCCAGCCGCGAGATAGGGCCAGATTTCCCAACCCGCCGCGTCGAAGGCCGGGCTGGCCAGCTGGGTCGCGCGGTCCGCCGCCGTGACGGAGTAGGTACGCCGATGCCACATGACCAGGTTCGCGAGGCCCCGATGCGAGATCGCCACGCCCTTGGGGCGCCCGCTCGAGCCGGAGGTGTAGATCACGTAGGCACGATCGTCGGACGCCGGCATCCGGGCGGCCCCGATCCGGGGCGCGTCGTCCCCGGGTTTCTCTTCGTCGATGCAAACGACCGCGGTTCCATCGCGGCTAATTCGTTCCGCGAGGTCGCGGCTGATCAGCATCACCGCGCAATCGGCCTCCTCCAGGATGCAGGCGATGCGCCCCGGAGGATGCGCCGGGTCGAGCGGCACGTAGGCGGCGCCGGCCATCCAGACGGCCAGCAACGCGGTCACGAAACCCACGCCGCGTTCCGCGCACACCGCGACCAAGGCCCCGGGGCCGGCCCCCGCCGCCTGGATCCGCCAGGCCAGCCTTTCCGCCCGGTCCTCCAGCTCGGCATAGCTCAGCGAAACCCCGCCTGCCGTCACCGCGGGGGCCGCCGCCGCCAGTGCGGCCTGTTGGGAAAACATGCGCACCACGGTGGCCTCCTCGGGAAAGGCCTCCGCCGTGTCGTTCCAGCCGTGCAGGAGCTGGTGGCGTTCCTCCGGCCGGAGCATCGCGATCTCCGCCAGCCGGCGCTCCGGACCGGCCACCAGACCTTCCAGCAGGGTCTGCAGGTGACCGAGCAGCCGGGTGATCGTCGCGTCGTCGAAACGGGTGCGGTCGTAAAGCAGCTTGATACGCAGGCGGGGGCCGCCGCAGACGTCGAGCGCCAGGGGATAACCGGGCTGGCTGCGGATCTCGAGCCCACGCTCCGCCCATGCGCCGCCCTGCGCCTGGAGCACCTCGTCCCAGCCGGGGTCCTGGAAGTTGAAGAGGGTCGAGAACAACGGCGCGCCCCGCTCCATCTCGCTCCATCCCTGGATGTCCGGCAGCGGGGTCGTCTCGTGGGGACGAAGCGCGACCCAGGCCTCGCGCAGCCCGCGCAGCCAGTCCTCCACCGTCCGGTCCGGCGGGAGCGCCACGCGCAGAGGCACCGTGTTGATGGTCGGCCCGACCAGGGTGGCGATGCCCTCGACTGGCAGATGTCGGCAGGCGCGGATCGCGCCGAACGCCACATCCTCCACCCCGCCGTGGCGGCCGAGCAACAAAGCCCAGGTCCCCTGCAAGAGCGTGTTGAGCGTGACGCCCCGCTCGCGCACGAAAGCCCGGCAAGCCGCGGTAAACGCCTTCGAAAAAGTCAGCCGTTGCTCTCCCGGGGGCAAGGCGGCGGCCGCTTCCGCCGAAAGAAGTTCGTCCCCCGCGGCCGGCAGCGGCGCCGGCGTCCGGAAGCCCCGCAGGTTCTCCCGCCAGAAGGCCATCGCCGCCAGACCGGACTGGGCCTGCAGCCAGTCGATGTAAGCGCTGTACGGATAAACCGGCGGCAGTTCCGGCGTACGTCCGTGGCGAAGCGCCTCATACGCCGAAAAGATTTCGTCCAGGAGCGCGCCCATCGCGCGGGCGTCGAGCAGCAGGTGATGGTAGGTCCAAACCAGCCGGTGTTCGTTCCGGCCGGTTTGAAACAGGGCCAGCCGGGTGAGCGGAGGCGAGTCCGGCCGGAAACCACGCTTCCGGTCCGAGGCCAGATAGTCCTCCAGGGCCTTGAGCCGCCGCGCCGGGGAAAGTTCGCGCCAGTCCGCCCGGGTCCACTCGAGGCGGGCCGAGGGGCACACCTCCTGCCGCGGCCCTTCCGCCCCGCTCCAGTGGAACGCGGTGCGCAGGATGGCATGCCGTTCCACCGCCAGCGCCCAGGCCGCCTCCAGCGCGGCCGCGTCCAGCTTTTCGGGCAACGTGAGGACGACCTGTTCGATGTCCCGCCCCCGCTGCGTGGCGTGGACGTCGTGAAACAGGAGCCCCTGCTGCAGAGGGGAAAGCGGGAAGATGGCGGCGGAATCGGACACCATGACGGGTTGCGCACCGGTTGACCGGACACCCGGCATTATGGCCCAGGCCACGCGCACATAGGAGGTGAAGACCCCGCGCCCCCCTGCGCCGACGGGTTTTTCACCTCCCCGAAGCCTCCGGGCGGGTGCCGAACCGCTCGGGATTACGGCTTTTGCCCGCCGCCCGGCGTGAAACAAGGCCCGAACGGACGCGGTCCGGTTTTGCCGCCGTCAATCCACCCAAAAAAAGGGAACCGCCCATGCAACGATCGCATTCGCATCGATCCGCGGCCGGAACGTTTCCGTGCCGCACCCGCCCGCATCTGCAGCTTCTTGGCCGTCTTTGTTTTCTTCTCGCCGGCCTGTCCCTCGCCGGATCGGGACTCGCGGCGGACCTGCCTCTCTTCCGACCCGATCGTGTTCTCGTGAAATTCAAGGCCGGCGGAACCAGCCGGCTCAGCGCCGCCACCTCCGGCGTCCGGATCCTCCAGAGTTTTCCCGAGATGGGCTCGGTGCAGGTCCTCGAAGTGCCCCCCGGGGAATCTCCCTTGGAAACGATCGCGCAGCTCGAAGCCTCGGGCCTCGTCGAGTACGCCGAGCCCGACTACCTCGTCCACGCGCTCGCCGCCCCGAACGATTTTCGCTATCAGGACAATTCCCTCTGGGGCTTGAACAACCTGGGCATCCTCGACGGCAGCCCCGCGGGCGTGGTCGACGCCGATATCGACGCCCCCGAGGCCTGGGATATCCGCACCGACGCGAGCGGCGTGATCGTCGCCGTCATCGATACCGGAATCCGCGCGACCCATGAGGACCTGGCGGCCAACCTTTGGACCAACTCCGGCGAGATCCCCGGCAACGGGCTCGACGACGATTTCGACGGCTACGTCGACGACGTGCACGGCATCAACGCCCTCCTCGACAACAGCAATCCCGTCGACGACTGGGGCCACGGCTCCCACGTGGCCGGCATCATCGGCGCCTACGGCAAC
>CBINGR010000067.1:0-30347 GCA_966250295.1 uncultured Akkermansia sp.
ATCAACCTCGGCTCGTCCAGCGTCCGCTTCGGCTCGAACAAGACGATCCAAGGCGTCGGCACCACCTCCGGTTTTATCGGCAACCTCAAGGCCGTCTCGAAGACAAATGTCATCCTCCGCCAGTTGAACTTCACCAATCCCAGCTCGGTGGGCGACGGCGATGGCCTGACCCTGCAGATCTGCACGCGCACCTGGGTGGACCACTGCTCGTTCGTCGATTGCGGCGACGGCAGCCTCGATCTCACGCATGCCTGCGACAACGTGACCGTCTCGTGGTGCAAGTTCTCCTACACCGTCGATAGCGGCCACAACTTCGTGAATCTCATCGGCCACAGCGACAGCAACGCGGCCGAGGACACCGGCAAGCTGCACATCACGATGCATCACAATTACTATTCGACCTTGTGCAAGGAGCGCATGCCGCGCGTCCGCTTCGGCCGGGTGCACGTTTACAACAACTACTACGGTTCCGCGGGCAGCCTCTACAACATCGGCGTGGGCAACCAGAGCCAGATCCTCGTCGAGAATTGCTACTTCGAAAACCAGCCGATGCCGTGGAAGAACTACAGCAGCAGCGGCAACCAGGGCCTGATCAAATGGAACACCGGAAACGTGTTCGTGAACTCGCCGGTCCCCACCTGGGCACCGAATTCGGCCTCGGTCTTTACTCCGCCCTATTCGTATTCGCCGGAATCCGGCAGCACGGTGAAGGCGAGCGTCTTGGCCGGCGCGGGCGCGGGAGGAGGAGGCGGCGGCGGCGGAGGCGGCGGCACCCTCACGCTGCAGGCCGAAGCCGGCACGGTCGGCGGCGGCACGACCATCGACAGCAACAACGCCGGCTTCAACGGCACCGGCTTCGCGAACTTCCCGGTCAGCGGCGGCTCGCTACAGTTCAACAGCGTGAGCGGCGGCAGCAGCACGGGCTCGCGCACGATCAGCGTCCGCTACGCGAACGGCAGCACGTCCTCGCGCACCGGCCGCGTGCTGGTGAACGGCGTCGCCCAAAACATCACCTTCGCACCGACGGGTTCCTGGACCGCTTGGAGCACGGTGACCTTCAGCGCCACCCTGAACAGCGGCACCTCGAACACGATCCGTTTCGAGTCGAACGGCCAGGATCTGGGAAATATCGACCAGATCTCGTTCACCGTCCCGTAAACCCCTCCGATCGACCCACGCGCCGGCGGAATTTTGCCGCCGGCGCCTGCCCAGATGAACAGGTCTCGCCCACAGAAAAAACGGGGCAAGATCGCGCCGCTTGGCGGCGTCGCCGCGCTTTTGCTGTGCGCGGTTTTTATCGTCGCGCTTCGGTCGCGCCAAGCGACCGAAGCATCGCCGCCCCAGGCGGCGATACCGTTGGCGCGGATCGCCGTTCCTGGGCCAGCGGCGGAGCCGCTCGCGGCCTCCATCCTCCCTGAACCGTCCGCAAGGCCGGCCGCACTTACGCCCGCTCCGGCGCGGGGCGCGAAGGAGCCGCCGGCGGATTTGATCGCCGCGTGTGGTGAGGAAAACGAGGAACGACGATCCGAACGCATCCAGTCGGCGCTCCGCACGTGGGCGGCCACGGATGTCGAGGCGGCGGGCGCCTGGGCCCGGCGCCAAACCTACCTCGCGCGCGCCGTCGCGCTGGCGGCGGTCGTCAATGGAGCCGCGGCAGGCGATGCCGAGGCCGCGGAACGATTCGTCGCGAAACTGACGGAAGCCGAATCCGACCAGGCGGCCGAATACGGGGCCTTCCTGATTTTTGCCCTGGGCGAGACCGGCGACCACGCTCGAGCGGCGGCTTGGGCGGGGCGCGGCGAGGAGCTTAGAATCGACTGGTTCCAAATCGCCTATGGCCGCTGGGCGCGGCAGGATCCGGCCGCCGCGTGGCGAGCCGCCGGCCTTTTGGAAAATCCAGATCACCGGCAGGCGGCCGCCTACGCCACGCTGGGCATGTGGGCGCGCGAACGGCCGCGCGAGCTGGCGGAAACCGCCGCCCGTTTTCCCGCGGGGCCCGAGAAAAATTTCGCGCTCGTGGCGGCCGTGCGCGCCTGGGCGGAGCGAGAGCCGCAGACCGCCGCGGAATGGATGCTCGCCCATCGCGAGGCCTTCGACGGTGTGCCGAAGATCGAGACTATTTTGGAAGACTAGCGCCTAGGCTCCTCACTCTTGTAGCAATACGCGGAGACGCAGAAAGCGGCGCGCGGTCACGTCGGCGGGCCGCGTGTCCTCGACCTCGATCCGGCCGGCCGCGATGGGCGGGATGAAGTCGAGCTGCGAGTCGAACACGGTCTCGCTCCAGTCGAGGAGGTCCGATGAGGCTTCCACGCGGTATACGATGCCCGGCAGGGTGGGATCGTAGGGGAAATCGAAGAGCAGGCCGTCCGCGGCGGGGTTGGCCGGCCGCTCTACCCGGGGCAGGCGCGGGCCGGGGTTTTCCCCGAGCGGGATGCCAAGGGCGTAGCGCAGCAAGTTTGGCGCGCCGACGCCGCGCGGATCGGCGCCCGGGCCGGAGATGGCGGAGTCGTTTTGATCGTCCGGATCGGGGAACTGCTGCGCCGTCCAGCTCGCGAAGGGCGGCGACCAGGGCGCGACGCGCACGTCGTCGAGGCGAAGTTGGGCGCGGGCCCCGGAGCTGCCCGAGACGAGGTGGTAGCGCCAGAGAAGCTGCAGGTAGGGCTGGCCGAGCAGCGCGGGCGGCAAGGCCACCGGCCCGAAGGTCGAGACATCGCCGGCGGTGGCGGAGCGCAGGTAGGAAACGGCTCCGCCAGGCAGGTCGGTCCAGGCGCCGGAGGCGCCGAGGCGATACTGGGGAGTGAGCGCGTAGACGCGGACATTGGGCGTCACGGTGCCGGCCACCCAGGACACGGTGGCGTGGGCGACGCCGCGGGTATCGAGCGCCAGGATGGCTCCGCCGAGATCGCGTCCGCGGCCGGTATTGATAAACGCGATACCGTCGTCGCCGAGGCCGTTCATGCGGGTGCGGGAGCCCAGGGCGTAGGGCTTGCCCAGGTTGGGAAGATCGGCCTCCGCGTAGTCGTCGTGCGGAACGAAGTAGGCGTGGTCGAGCGGGGTGGCGGCGTCGCTGTCGTTGCCCGCGCCCTGGACGAAGAGCATATGCGCGGGGTAGCTCAGCTCGGGGGCGGCGGCCGCCCAGGAACCGAAGGCGAAAGCGCCGCCGGCGAGGACGTGCGGCGCGGGGTAAACGAGCACGCGAACGGTGGCCTGCACCGCGGGGTTGAGTCCGTCGCTCGCGCCGAGGGTGAGGCTGGTCTCGCCCGCGGCCAGGCCGGCGAGCGTGACGAGCGGGCCGGCAAGCGTGGCCGTGGCGAAGCCCGGGCGGGTGTCGGCGGCCGTAAAGGCGAGCGCGCCGCCCTCGGGGTCGGAAAACACGTCGCGCAGGTCGAGCGTGGCGGCGGCGCCGGCGGCGATGCACGTGACGAGCGCGGGCGCATCGGGCGCGACGGCGGGAGGCAGGTTGGCGCCGGGCAGGCGGACGGCGTGGACGGTGAGGTTATCGAAACGGTTGTTGCCGGCGGAGGAGCCGATGCCGGTGCCGCCGGAAAAGCGGATGCGCAGGCCGAAGGCGGGGTTGTTGGCCGAGCCGGGAAGGGGGGCGAAGTCGAGGGTGACGACCAGCGGCGCGCCGTCGGGCACGGTGACGAAGGAGTGCTCGATATACGTGGAGCCATCGAGCGTGTAGTCGAGCTGCTGGGTGGTGGCGCCCTGGCCCGAGCGGCGCGTTTCGTAACGCACCACGGGGGTCTCGAAGCCCGTGGTGGGCAGGGCGAGGCGGAGCTCGGCGCCGAGGGGATTGTTGACGCGCAGGTGGGAGGCGGCGTCGTCGCCGTTGAGGGCGTTGGCGGCGGCAAAATCCTGGCCCGTGCCGGAGAGCACGGCGGTGAATTCGCCGTTCACCACCGTGATACCCGCGCCGGGCAGGCCGGCGGTGGGGGCGAGGAGCGCGATGGTGTTGTTGAAGTTCCAATAATGGACGGCCTCCGGCACGGGGGCTGGTTCGAAAAGAGGGGTGAGCGTAAGACCCGCGGTGGGCAGGACGCTCAGAGTTGCGGACGTGTCGGCAGGGCGATCGAGCCAGCCGGCGAAAACGTAGCCCGGGGCGGGCAGGGCGGTGACGGTGACCGGAATCGTCGGGTAATAATCGCCGGAGAGGGCGGAGGAGCTGGTGAGGGTGTTGAGCCGCACGGAGCCGCGGGCCGGGTCGGGATTTTGCACCGTGATCTTCACCGTGGCGCCGAGGCCGTAGCGATTGGCGAGCAAGGTGCGCATCTGGGGGCCCCGGTTGAACACGAAAGTCTTGAGGAAAGTTACGCTCGGGTTGCTTTGGGAATTTCGCCAGCGGGCAGCCTGTTCGGGATAGAGCGGGGCGATGACCGCGCGCATCTCGTCGGCGAGGACGCTGGCGCGGATGAGCGTGAAGGTGTTGGAGAGGTGGTCGCTGAAGGCGTTGATGAAGCGACTGCGGAAGGACGGATTGTTGAGAAGCTTGCCCAGGATGACGCGCGGCCAGTCGTCGCTCGGAGTGGTCGCGGCGGCGAGCGTATCGTGGCTGGCGTTGGAGAAAGAGAGGTCGGCGTCGAAAAGAACCCAGCGCCAGCGCCCGTCGTGGCCACGGGGCGCGGCGGGAGAGAGGTTGGCGGTGCGGGCGCGCCAGTAGTCGACGTTGTTGTGCGGCCAGTCGGTGTTGGCGGAGTAGATCTGGGCGACGGAGTAAAGGATGAGGTTGTCGAGATCGATGCGCTCGGCGACGTAGGCGTAGTGCACCGGGTCGGCCATGTCGTGGGTCCGGATGTATTCGCGGAGGGCGAGGTAGTCGGTGCGGTCGGCCGCGACGCCCTCCTCGACGACGGCGTTGTTGTTGAGCACGACGACGTCGTCGGCGTTCACGCCATAGTGGGACTGGACGTAGTAGCGGTCGATCCGCTCGCGCAGGTTGATGAGGCCCCAGAACTCGCCGTTGATGAAGTGGACAACGGGACGGTAGGCCTGGTGATCGACGCCGAGGGGGGCGAAGAAGGCCTGAATGAAGGCGTCGCGCATCATGGTCGCGCCGAAATCGTTGCCGGAATTGCGCAGGAGGAAGCGGCGATACTGCGCGATGGGCGCGCCCGTGCCGCGGCCTTCGAGGCCGGGGAAAAGCGGATAGTCGAGCCAGTCGGCGTCGTCGTAGGCATCGTTCGCGTAGAGGCGGAGGGTCTTCATCGCCCAGGCGCGGGACCAGCCGCCGTTCATGCGTACGCCGAGATTCTGGGCGTGGACGCGACCGGAGCCGGGCTCGAACAACTCGAAATGGATGGGATGCTCGTGGGCCTCGCCGCGGCGGTTGTAGTTGGCCGGCAGGGGAGGCGAAGCGGCGGCGGCGGTGTTTTCGCGCCATTGGTCGAAGTCGATGCCCGCGACGTAAATGCCGTCCTCGTAACCGAAGAGCGACTCGTCATCGAGCGCGAGGGAGACGACGGGCAGCGGATAGCGCGCCGCGCCCTGCGGAGTGATGAAATAGGTGTGGGTGACGATGGGGCCGAGAAGGGCGCCGGCCTTCATCAGGCGGGCGCGGACGACGGTGCCCTTGAACATGGGCGTAACGGGCGCGTAGCCGCCGGCGCTTTGGTCGTAGGTGGTGGTGATGAGCGAGAGGCGGTTTGGCTGCGCGGTGCGGTCGGTGATCGAAAGCGGCCCGGAATAGGTGTTGGTCTGATAACCGCCGGTGAGGAGTGGGCCGACGGGGTCGCCGCTGTTTTTCGGGTACTGGGTCTTGTAGCTGTAGGTGCCGCCGGAGAGGTGTCCGGGCACGGGGTCGGAACCGTCGAGAGTATAGAGAATCGTCGCGGCGGGATCTGGCGAGCCGAGGGTGAGGGACACGTTGTCCGTGTAGAAACCGCCCGCGGTGGAGAAAACGGGCTTGGGCAGGATGGAGTAGGCGGGCGTGGTGCCGTTGGCCGCGCCAGGAGTCGGCTCGGCGAAGTAAGCCCAGGTGGCGGGCGCGGCAGGCAGGCGGCCGTAGGACACGTTGCCAGGCAGGGCGACGGAGGGGGAGGTATCGAGCACGGTGCCGTCGGGTGCGGTGAGCTGGAGCGTGTCGCCGGTGCCGCTGATCTTGAAATTGGCGTGCAACTCGCCGAGGTCGGTGCTCAGGACCGAGGCGGGTATGGGAGTCTCGACGACGTTGTCGGGCCTGCGCCAGCGCACCGCGAGATGATCGCCGCCGGTGCCCTCCTTGTGGAGGATGTTGATCGCGTAGCGCCGGCCGGCGACGAGGCTTACCGGGGCGGACTGCTGCGACGGGAATTTGTCGAACTGGCGCGAGTTGGTGTAGCCGGTGACGGAGGCGATGGTGACGACCTTGAGGGGGTCGTCGTCCGGGCTGAGCTGCAGGCGGCAGTCATCGTCACCCGAAAGCCAAAACACGTAGGCGCCGGTCTGCGGGGCAGTAATGAATCCGCGGATACGTTCGCCGTAGTTGTCGGCGTAGTTGGCGGGGGTCTCCAACCCGCTGGCGAGAAGCAGGCGCTCGGAAGGCAGCTCGGGGTAGGAATAGGCGCCGAGCAAGTCGTCCAGGCCGCTGCCGGCGAGCTCGTCATAAATCTCCCGGAGCAGGCCGGTCTGCACGGCGCCGAAGCGGTTTTTCTCGGAGGCGCGGACGAGCAGGAAGCCGCCGGGCTCGAGGACGCGGGAGGGGAAGGTCCAGAGGAAGGGCTGGCCGGGCTTGTCGCTCAAGCCGTGGCCGGCAAGATCGATCGGGGCGGTGCCGGTGTTTTGAATCTCGATCCAGTCCTCGTATTCGCCGTCCTCGTCGGCGAGGCCGCCTCGATTGGCGGAGAGAAACTCGTTGATGCGCAGATCGGCGGCGGAGAGTCGAAACGGCCAGAAGACGCAGAGCGCAAGCAGGCCAAGGGTGAAGACGGCGCGGGGGCGGGGAGCGATCATGGAACGGGATCGCGCACGCAGGGGATTCAGGGGAAGGCGCGCGAGCGGGGAAAGGCTGCGCGCCCGGGCCGGGCGGGACAAGACGGGATGCGGGGGGACTTCACGCATCGGGCCAGACCACGGCCGCCGCCTGCCGCCCGACCCGGCTCGCACCGAGGACGAGGCGGGCGGTTTAGGCTAAACCGATTTGGGGTGTCCTACGGTGAAAGGCGGACAGGCGTGCACCCGCCCGCCACCGCGGCCACCGGGAGGAAAGAGCGGCCTCAATAGGTGGGCCAGCCGTTGGACCAGTTGAGATCGCTGATGAGAAGCGTGGGCGCGCCGTTCGCGTTCGCGTTGTAGGCATGGCGCGCGATCACGGTTGTCCCGTAAACGGACTGCCCGCCCGGGCCTCTCCACTGCGTGTTGCCCGCATCCAGGATGGAGCCACCGCCGCTCAGCATATTCACGCCATTCTTGTCCAGATAGGGCCCGGTGATGCTGGAAGAACGGCCGTAGGAAATTTTATAAGTGCTGTTCACCCCTTGGCAGCACCGATCGATGGAGGTGAAAAGATAATAATAAGGGCTCTTGTAAACGATGCAGGGGCCCTCGGTGCCGCCCGAACGCCGGGCAATATTGGTCAGGCTCCCGGTGGGTTTCATCGTGGAAGCATCGAGCCGGGTGACGTGGATGCCGTTCCACCAGGAGCCGAACACGAGCCACGGGGCACCAGCGGCGTCGACCACGAGACTGGGGTCGATGCAGTTGTAGTTGTTGGCGCTCGTCGAACGGATCACGAGACCGTTATCCGTCCAGCCGATGTTGCTCAAGGAGCCGGTCTTGGAGGCGAGACCGATGCAGGAGGTATTGCTGCCGAAGGTCGAAACGGAATAGTACAACCACCATTTTCCATTAAAATAACGCACGTCGGGCGCCCAGATATCGTTACCCGAATTGCCCGGCACGTAGGTCCGCCACCAGGCAAGGCCGGAGGAAAACACGCGTCCGTTGTCGCTCCAGGCCAAGCCGTTGGCGGAGCGTTTGGTCGCGATCCCGGTGCCGGTGGCAAAGACCCAGTACGTGGAGCCGTCGCGGGTTATCGCCGGATCGTGGACGCCGAGCGCGCCGGTGAGGCTCCAATGAGCCGCGTTCAGGACGGGGGTGAGAACGGACAATAGCAACGCGCCGAGCGAAGCCATGAGGGAGGTTCGGAGGTATTTTTTGGGGGTGTTCATGGGATGGACGGGGGCCGATCCGGCGGAAATATCAATGACGAGCGGGGTAACTCGGACGGACAGGACGGGACTTCGGGAAAGAAAACCCAATCCTGACCGGTCAAAAATATTTGCCGGCTGGCGGCCGGATTAACGATTATAAACCGGTCCACCAGCGAGCCCCGACGCGGCGGCTTACGGCTTGAGATAGCCCGCTGTCAACGGAAGAGACCCCGCCAGAAGCATTAATGCGAAAGAAAAAGCATTAATAGATAAACCCGCCGGACTTTATAATCCCGACGCCAACTACGCGGCAACGATCCCTCGGCCGCAGGGAACGCAAAGAGCACAGAAATTATACAACCGGTCCAGCCCCGGATCCTTGCCGATTTTCGCCTTCTTTTTCAGCTATGGTTTCTGGGACTCACAATTCGAAAATACCTTCCGCAAGCTTCCGCACCCGCAAGGTGCAGGGTTGTTACACCAAGGCTTCGAGGGAACGAAGGCGCTCCGGGCTGGATTCCCCCGTCCCGGCGGAGGCGCTCGCATCCAAGGTCCACCAGGGGGCACCGCGGCGGGTCACGGTCCAGCGAGTGCCGGAGGAGGCGACCGCGAATTCCCCGGCGGACTCGAAAGCGGACTCGGGGTCGGCGGAGCCGGCGCACCAGGAGGCGAGCCAGAATTCCCCCGGTTCGTGCGCGCCGCGCAGCGCGGGCATCGCGGAGAGCGATTCGAGAAGATGGCCGCCGGCCCCGACCTCCACGCAGGCGCCGGAGCGGCCGCCATGCAGGTCGCGGAGCGAGGCCGCTCCGCGCGGAGCACGCACAGCGGGACCGCCGGCGGCGTTGGGTTGCTGGCGGAGCGCGGTCTTGGCTCGGTAAGGCACCGCGAAGCCGGCCTCCATCGACCAAAGCCGCCGGGCCGCGCGCACGGCGTGGAGCCGGAAATGCCCGTCCGGTGCCGCCACCAGCCAGCTGCGGATCTCCACGTCGGCCCAGGGTTGCCAGCGGGAAAAGGCCACGCCGTCGCGGACCTGGGTGTCGTGCGCGAAGTCGCGCCGCCGGAAAAAACGCTCGTCGTCGCTGAGCGCGAGATCGCCGTCGAAGCCGCCCTCGGCGGGAATCGCCGCGCTGGTGGGAACGGTGAAGCCAAAAAGCGTTCCGTAGGCGAATTTTGAATACTTGTGGGGCGCGTTGCGGGGCCAGTCGAGGACCCGTTGCCCCGGATTGATGGCGATGACGCCGCGGGCGACCGGATCGGTGACCAGGACCAGGCGGGCGCCGGGCGAGGTGTGCACCGCCCGCCGCGGAGGCAGCGGGGCCTCCCCGGCGCGCCAGAAGGGATGCGAGGACGGCAAGGCGAGCGGCAGCATGGCCTTGAGCGCCCAATAGGGGGAACCGGGAGAGTTGTAGCTCTCCGCCATGCAGGCATTCGGGTAGGTGTAGCCGATGGTGAGGAGCCCGCTTTCGGTGAAAACCGGCTGCTGCATCCACCAGCGCAGGTGGCGGAAATAGAGGCCCTTGATCACCGGCCAGGGCAGGGCCTCCACCCCCGCATAGGCCAGAGCGCCCCAGAACGCGCCCTGGGCGAAGCGGTAGGTCAGGCTGCGGCCGAAGGGAAGAGCGGCGCCATCGGCGGCGAAATAGTGCTGGAACTCGCGCGCAAAAAGGCGGGCGCGCTCCACGAAACGCGCGGCGCGAACCGGATCGTGGTCGGAGGCGAGCCGCGCGTAGATGAGCCCGTAGAAGTGAAAGGCCATCGGCACATAGTAGTCGCCCGTGCGGCCGTCGCGCCAAGGGGCTCCTTCCGGGCCGTCGGAGTACCAGCCATCCCGCAGGTAAAACGACTCCAACTGGTCCAGGTCGGCGTCGAGCACGGCCTGGGACCAGGGCTCGCCGACCTGGCGCAGGCCGAGTTGAACGAGCACGCGGAAAAACAGCCAGTTGCTGCGCACCAGCTTCACCTCGTGGATGCGGTTGAGCCAAGAGACCACGCGGGCCTTTTCCGCCTTGGCGAGAGGCTGCCAATATTCCCGCGGGCACAGGGCGAGCGCGAAGCCGAAGGCGGCCTGCTCCACGCTGCGCTGGTCGAAGTCCCCCGCGACGCCCCAGTATTCCGGGTGCCTTGGATCGGTGCCGTTCACCAGACCCTGGCGCCACCTTTTCCAATGCTCGAAGCGCCCGCCGCCCGCGGCGAGCGGGGCGAGGCCCCAGAGCGGGCGGCTGTAGCCCTCGAGCAGGCTGGCGGGATCGCCGTAGCTGGCGCGGTTCGCCGCAAGCTCGACCCGCGCCCCGCCAGGCGAGAAGTGCGGCAACAGGGGCTGGATCAGGTCACGCGTCAGCTTGGCGAGGTCGGAGCGCGTACGCAGAGGGTTGGCGGCGTAGTCGGGGCGGGACAGGGACATAGGCATCAAGAAAAACGGGGCCAACCCGAGGAACAGGTTAAAAACGAAACAGTTTGGTTTGCCGAAAACCGGCTTGGAGCCTGCGGGATCACCCAGGTGGCCACGACGTATCGAACGATGGAAGGACGGAGCCAGCCTCCATTCTCGACAATTTTTTGCCTTTTGCTTACAAACCTAGGTGCCGGCTCTCCACCCACCGTCCGGCCGTCCACCTTCGCACGTCGCCCCGCGCTTCCCGCCCCTTCCCTAAGGCTGAAAACCTGCCCGGCGGCCCCTCCCTTTGTCCGTGCCTTCACCGATGAAAATTCCCGCCGTCCTTCGCAAGACCGCGACCCTCCTGCTGGCCCTCTCGGGCCTTCTTGCCGGTTCCGCGTTTGCCCAGACTACGCTCAATCCCGCCGGCGACACCCGCGCCGGCACCGCCCCCGCCGCCGGCGGCATGACCGTCTTCGAGGTCACTCTTTCCCCGGGCCACTCCGGCCTCCGCCTCCTTCTCGCCACCGCAGGCAGCGGCGATGCCGACCTCTACATCCAGGCCGGCGCCGGTGTCGGTACGGACTCCTATCTCAAGCGCAGCATCGGCTCACCCGGCTCCGACACTCTCGTTCTCACCGAGAGCGCCACGCCCGGTCTCTACACCATCGGCATCCACCGGCCCACCGGGCAGAGCGGCACGCTCAGCTACACGCTCCACTACGAGGCCGCCTGGTCCACCACAGTGAACTGGGATGCCGGCGACGGTGCGCTCGCCCTCGCCCGCGACCTCCCCGCCCAAGTCGCCCAGGACGTCTATTTCCGCACCCAGGTCCCCGCGTCCGGTTCCCTTTATGGCGCGCTCTACGCCGCCATCTCCGCAAACGACGGCGGCGCCGCCCGCCTCTATGCCGCCGCCGGCGCCGAGAGCCTGCCCGACACCGATCCTTCCGTGCCCCAGTCCACCCTCGCCGGCCCCAATGGCCTCGTCCTGAACGAAGGCCAGTTCTCCGCGAGCCAGACCTGGGTCTTTCGCGTCCGCTACACCCCGGGCGCCGTCCCCGACCCCGCTCCCACCCTCACCTGCCGCATCGGCGAGCCCGTTGTCCAGGACCTCGGTGCCGTGTCCGCCGTGGAAGGCGCGAACTCCGGCGACCTCGTGGTCGGCCCCGAGGGCATCGCGTTTTTCCGCGCCACCGTGCCCGCCGGCACCCCCGCCTGGGCGCTTTGGGCCCGCACCAACGCCGCCGCCGGCCAGCCCCTGAGCAACCTCTCCTCCGCCCTGCGCATCCGCCGTCTCAAGGTTCCCACCGACGATGCCTACTCCGAGCTCCGCTCCACTTTCGGCCAGATGCTCGTGGTGCCCGATTACCTCAACGCAAGCGGCGACACCTACTTCCTCTCCGTCACCACCACCGCCGGCACCCGCCTCAACCTCGCTTCTTACCGCCAGCCCACGCCCGACCTCGCCAGCTTCACCACGCCCTCCGAGGCCGTGAGCTTCACCAACGCTTCCTTTCTCTTCAAAACCTACCGCGTCACCGTCCCAGTCCAGCAGATCGGCTGGGACCTCACCGCCACCTCCAGCTCCGGCAACCTCCAGCTCGCCACCCGTCGCGGCAACATCCCCAACGCCTTCAACAACGATGCCTTCGCCGAGGCCCCTGCGGGCGTTCAGGACAGTGTCTCCCTCGCCCAGCCCGACCTCGCCGATGGCGTGTGGTATGTGACCGTCTACACCGACGGCAACCCCGCCGTGGGCTCCTTCCGCTCCGGCCCGCCTCAGCTCACCGACACCACCTTCGTCAGCACCCAGACCAACGATCTGTCCGCCAAGTCCGGCTGGCGCTTCTACCGCGTCACCGACCTCGCCAGCCAGCTCGGCCACCTCGGCTGGGAGATCCTTCTCACCACCCCGGTCGAAAACCGCCTCCTCGCCCTCCGCGCCAACGGTCTGCCCGTGCGCCGCCAGTACCGCCAGAACGACGGCACGGGCGTTTATACCAGCGATCGTTTCGACTACAGCTCCGCCCTGGGCGATCTCCAACGCCCCGGCCACCAGGCCGACATCTGGTACATCGGCGTCTATCGCCCCGACGACGCGCTTGGCGCCTTCGCCCTCCAGACCAAGCTCCTCACCGCCGAAACCAAGGCCTTCGAATCCGCCACTTCCATCACCGGCCAGCCCGCCGGCCTCTGGCGCTACTTCCGCGTCGACGTTCCCGCGTCCTCCCCCGGTCTTCTCGGCTGGGACCTGCGTCTCGACAATATCACCGGCGGCAATCCCCGCTTCGTCATCCGCCGCGACCAGCTCCCTGGCGACTTCAGCACCACCGGTGGCTGGTCCTGGCCCATCGGCGGCAGCGTCACCTACCTGCCCGCCGCCGGCGACGCCTGGCCGAGCGGTCACCAGTGGACCTCCGGCAACGATCTCTCCGGCTACGTCACCGACGCCGACGGCACCGACCGCAGCGACCAGTTCCTCCTCCTCCCGCTCGGCCGCCCCCTTCAGCCCGGCACCTACTATATCGGCGTATCCAACGCCCCGTCCACTTCCGCCTCCCTGAGTTACACCTTCCGCGCCCGCGGCGTCTGGGCCCCCGGCACCACCGGCGTCACCGGCCCGGTCGCCCAGACCCTCGCCTTCTCCGGCGCAGGCAACAGCGCCACGGTCGCCAGCCTCGCCCCGCGCGACACCACGTATTACAAGGTCACCGTGCCCGCCGGCCAGCCGAGCTGGCAGCTCCGTCTGAGCGCCACCACCGGCGACGTCGTCCTCGCCGTCCGCCACCTCAGCCTGCCCTCCCTCTCCAGCGTCGAGGACGGCTACGGCAGCAGCGTCGGCGGCTTTCAACACCTGGAAACCGGCGTGCTCATGCGCAAGTCCGGCGACGAACACTACACCCTTCTCCCGACCTACGCCGATTCCGGTGCCGGTCTTGTCACCACCGTCCCCGCCGGCGACTACCTCGTCTCCGTCACCTCTCAGGGTGCCACCGACATCGGCGTGGGCAACCGCCTCGGCTCCGACAACGCCGCCTTCACGCTCACCAGCGTCGGCACCGCGCCGGTCTTCGACCTCGGTGCCCTTTCCTCCGGCGGCCCCGCCCTCACCCGTGCCGACACCCTCCAGGCCGGCCAGCTCGGTTTCTACCGTTTCACCGTTCCCGCCGGCCTGCCCAGTCTCCAGGTAAGGCTCTCCGACCGCGTCGGCCATCCCTGGCTCGCCCTCGCCACCACTCCCGGCCAGCTCCCGCTCAATAACGCCTCCGGTTACTACACCGGCCAGAGCGCCTACGGCTACGGTCTCGACCAGAGCGGCCCCGGCGGCGCTTCTCTCCGCACCGCCGACTATGCCACCATCCCCAATCCCGCCGCCGGCACCTACTACATCTCCGTCCGCGCCAGCCGCTTCGCCGATGGCTCCGGCACCCAGTTCCCCGACGCCGCTTTCACCGTCCGCGTCGAGAGCCTCGACAGCACCGTCATCGCCTTCGACGGCGGCACCGCCACCGTAGCCAGCCAGCCCACCAACACCTGGCGCTACTTCAAAGTCGTCGTCCCCTCCACGCCCGGTCTCCTCGGCTGGGATCTGCGCCTCGATAACATCACCGGCGGCCAGCATCGCCTCCTCGTCCGCCGCGATCTTCTGCCCGAGGGCCTGAGCACCACGGGCGGCTGGGTCTGGCCGCTCGACGCGTCGACCACCTACCTGCCCCCCGCCGGCGACGCCTGGCCCTCCGGCCACCAATGGGCCGGCGAAGCCGATCTCACCGGCTACACCCTGGACGCCGACGGCACCGATCGCGCCAACCAGTTCCTCCTCCTCGCCCTCGGCCGCCCCCTCCAGCCCGGCACCTACACCATCGGCGTCGCCGACTCCCCCGACCAGCCCAGCGCCGACGGCGGCTATACGCTTCGAAGTCGCGGCATCTGGGCGCCCGGCACGACCGGTGTCTCCGGCCCTGTCGTCCAGACCCTCGCCTTCACCGGCGCCGGCAATACCGCCACCGTCGCCAGCCTCGCCCCTCGCCAGACCGCCTACTACCGCGTCACCGTGCCCGCCGGACAACCGAGCTGGCAGTTGCGCCTCGCCGCCACCACGGGCGATGTCGCCCTTGCCGTCCGCCACCTGAGCCTGCCCTCCCTCTCCAGCACCGAAGGCGGCTACGGCAATGGCATCGGCGGCGTACGCCACCTCGAAGCCGGCGTTCTCATGCGCAAGACCGGCCACGAGCACTACACCCTGCTCCCGACTTATCAGGACTCCGGCTCCGTCACCACCATTCCCGCCGGCGACTATCTCGTTTCCGTCGTTTCCCAAGGCGGCGCCGACGTCGGCGCCGGCGGCCGTCTCGGCTCCGGCGACGCCGCGTTCACCCTCACCAGCGTCGGCGCCGCGCCGGTCTTCGACCTGGGCACGCTCACTCTCGGCGGCCCCGCGCTCACCCGCTCCGATGCCCTCCAGGGCGGCCAGATCGGCTTCTACCGTTTCACCGCCCCCGCCGGGCTCACCATCCTCGAAGCCGAAATTTCCGACCGCGTCGGCTATCCCTGGCTGGCCCTGGCCAACAACCCCGGCCAGCTCCCCCAAAACACCACGACCAGCTATCTCGGCCTCGACTCCGGCGGCCTCGGCGGCGTCTCCACCAGCAGCACCGGCCTCATCACCGTGCCTAATCCCACCGACGGCACCTACTACCTTTCCGTCCGCGCCGGCTACGGCCTTGGCATCGAGGGCTACTCTTATGCCGATGCCACCTACTCCCTCCGTGTCGAGGCCCCCGGCCCGTCCATCACTCCGGTGGGCTTCGACGGCGGCGAGGCCACCGTTTCCGGTCAGCCCGCCGATACCTTCCGCTACTTCCAGATCGAGGTTCCCGCCGGCGCTTCAGGCCTGCTCGGCTGGGACCTGCGGCTCGACAACATCACCGGCGGCCACCCCCGCATCGTCGTCCGCCGCGATCTCCTCCCGACCAACCTGAGCTCCACCGGCGGCTTCGTCTGGCCCCTCGGCGCCAGCACCACCTATTGGGCCCCCGCCGCCGACGCCTGGCCTTCCGGCCACCAGTGGGCCGGAGAGTCCGACCTGACCGGTTATGCCCTCGATGCCGACGGCACCGACCGCGCCGGCCAGTTCCTGCTCATGCCGCTCGGCCGCCCCCTCCAGCCCGGCACCTACTATGTCGGCGTGAGCAACGCCTCCGGCGAGACTGCGACCCTCGGCTACACGCTCCGCAGCCGCGCCGTCTGGGCCCCCGGTACCGCCGGCGTCTCCGGTCCCGTCGCGCAAACGCTCGCCTTCACGGGCGCGGGCAACAGCGCCACCGTCGCCGCGCTCGCCCCGCGCGAAACCGCCTTCTATAAGGTCGTCGTTCCCGCGGGCCAGCCCAGCTGGCAGCTCCGCCTCGCCGCCAATACCGGCGACCTCGCCCTCGCCGTCCGCCAAGCCTATCTGCCCTCCCTGTCCAGCTACGAGAGCGGCTACAGCAGCGGCGCGCACTACCTCGAGACCGGCGTGCTCGTACGCAAGACCGGCCATGAGCACTACACGCTCCTGCCCACCTATCAGGACGGCGGCTCCGGCCCGGTCACCGCCATCCCCGCCGGCACCTATTATCTCTCCGTCACTGCCCAGGGTGTCGATGGGATCAGCCTCTCCGGCCGCCTCGGCACGGGCGACGCCGCCTTCACCCTGACCAGCGTCGGCCCCGCCCCGGTCGTCGACCTCGGCACCGTGCCCGCGGGCGGCGTCGCCGCCCTCACCCGCTCCGATGCGCTCGAGGCCGGCCAGGTAGGCTTCTACCGTTTCACCCTGCCGGCCGGCTTCACCAGCCTCGAACTGCAACTCGGCGACCGTGTCGGTTTCCCCGTCCTCGCCCTCGCCACCGCCGCCGGCTTCCTGCCCACCCCATACAACATCGCCGGCGCCTATGGCTTGGACTCCAGCGGCCTGGGGGCCGTCGCCTTCGCCTCCACCGGCTACCTCACGGTCCCCAATCCCGCCGCCGGCACTTACTATCTTTCCGTCCGCGCCGGCCCGGCCGGAGGCGGCCTCTTCCCCGATGCCACCTTCTCGCTCCGCCTGCGCGAAAACGTGCCCCAGGCGCTCAACGTGTCCTCCACCCTGAACGGTAACGGCCTCAACCACGCTGTCACCGCCTCCCTCGGCGACGGCCAGCGGGCCACCTACCGCATCGAGGTGCCCGCCACCCTCGGCGGCCAGCCCGTCCTCGCGTGGACCCCGCGCCTCACCCTCGCTTCCGGCACCGTCAGTTGGTGGATCAAGAAGGGTTATCCGGCATCCGCCTACGACCCCACCCAGATCGCCAAATCCGGCGCCGCCACCGCCGTCCTCGCCCCGCCTTTCCTCACCCCCGGCACTTGGTACATCGAGGTCCTGGGCAGCGGCGTGGCCACCTTCACCCTGACCAACACCGTAGCCGCGCTCCAGCGCCTTGCCTGGAGCATGCCCGCCATCGGTCAGCCCGTCGCCACTCCCGGCCTCGCAGGCACCGGCTCCCTCTTCGCCGACACCGGCGTGCGCACCGACGGCACGCCCCTGCCCGACCCCGAGCTCGGCACCGTCACCGATCAGGGCACCGACCTCGCCCAGGGCGACTACCACTACTACGCTTTCACCGTCCCCGCCGCCAATGCCGGCCTGATCCATGTCGAGCTCATCGCCATCAACGGCAATCCCGACCTCTTCATCCGGCCCCAGACCCTGCCCTCCGACGACGCCGGCGCCACCGCGCCCCTCCACCGCCTCGAGGGCACCGGTACCGAGTACGCCGCCTTCGTGCCCTCCACCAGCCGCACTTCCCTCGCGCTCGAAGCCGGCACCTGGTACGTCGCGGTCAAGGCCACCGGCGGCACCAACGCCCGCTACCGCCTGCGCCTCAACCACGGCAACCCCGCCGCCGCAGGCCAGGTCCAGGCCCTCGCGCTCGACGGCGGCGCCTACACCGGCCAGCTCCTCGCCGCCGGCGACTGGCGCTACTACCGCGTCGACCTCCCCGCCGCCACGCCGGCCAGTTGGCAGCTCACCTATTCCCAGCAACAGGGCGACGTGGACCTGTTCGTCCGCGATACCCTGCCGCCCGGCTTCCACGATTCCACGTCGCTCAGCGCCATTCGCGATTGGTCTTCCGATAACAAAAACCAGGGCCCCTACGCCTCCTATCCGGCCACCGGCACCCACGCCCTGCCCGCCGCCATCCTGCGTCCCGGCCATACCTATTACCTCGGCTTCCGCGCGAACACCGATGCCAGCTTCAGCCTCAATTCCGTCATCGGCGGCTCCGCCCCCGTTCCGCCCGATCTCGCCTTCTACGGCGGCAGCCTGAGCAACGTCCCGCTCGCCGCCGGCGCTTCCCTCACCTACCGCATCGCCATCCCCGCCGATGGCTGGCGCTGGAAGAGCAGCGCCTCCTCCACCGGCGCGCTCGATTGGTTCCTGGAGGAAGGAGCTCCGGTGGACTTCGCGCGCCTCGGCGTGGTCGCGGCCCACGCCCAATATCCTTCCAGCGTCGCCTGGAGCCTCAACCAGCCCCTCTTCGATGGCGCCTGGCCCTGGCTGCCCTCCCGCACCTTCTACCTCACGGTACGCAATAGTTCCGGTGGCGCGCTCGCCTTCAGCTTCACGATGAACGGCAAATCCGCCGCCACCGACGACGAAGATACCGACGGCCTGCCCGACGCCTGGGAAACGGCCAGCTACGGCGGCCTCTCCTACACGACCTATGGCCCCGCCTCCGACCCCGACGGCGACGGCATCCCCAACCTCCTCGAATACGCCCTCGCCCTCGATCCCCTGGCCGCCGGCTCCGCTGGCCTGCCGATCGCCACGGTTGCCGGCGGCAACCTCACTCTCACCTACAAACGGGCCCGCGCCGGCCTGACCTACACCGTGCAGACCACCACGGACCTCGCCGCCGGCTCCTGGACCGCCACCGGCGTCACCCAAGGCACCCCGGCCGGCGACGGCACCACCACCGCCAGCATCCCCCTCGGGCCTCCCCTCCGCTTCCTCCGCCTGCACGTCACGGTCGCGCCGTGAGCGAATAGCGAAAAAACACGAGGCGAGATGCGCAAAAAATGACCCTCCTTTTTGCGTCTTCTGCGCCTTTGGGCGGCCAAGGTTTTATTTTTCCGGAATAGAACCCGGCTGAATCCAGACAAGGCACCGAAGTCGTTGCGGAGGTTCTCCGCCTTCCCCTTCTCTGCATTCTGCACGCACCGCCGTGGATCGTGCCGTGCATTTTGCACGTCGGCCAATTTTCATCGGGACCGAATTCAATTCGCAAGAAACTCCATATAAGCGACTAGCGATTTATTTAAACGGCTTGGCCTCGTGGCTGCGTAACCCGGTGACAACCACCCAATCCTGCCATGCTCGAAACCATCGCCATCATTCTTGTCCTGATGTGGCTGCTGGGCCTCGTGTCTTCCTACACGCTCGGCGGCTTCATTCACCTGCTCCTGCTGGTCGCGTTCATCGCGATCATCATCCGGCTCATCCGCGGCCGCAATCCCTTGGGTTGAGCCCGGCCTTCCGCCGCCGCTCCACCCTTCCCGAACCCACGCGAATCATGCGCAGCATCGTCACTCCCCTGGTCGCCCTCATCGCCGGTGTCATCCTGCTGATCTTCGGCCTCAGCGTCTCCGATTCCCTCAGCTCCCGCATCAGCGAAGCCGTCACCGGAAGTCCCACCGACAAGAGCCTGCTCCTCATCCTCCTCGGGGCCCTCTTTCTCCTCTACGGCGGCGTCGGCACCATCTTCAACCGTAAGTAACCAACCTTTGGATACCGCCCTACCCTTTCGGCGCGCCGGCTCCCGCCGTCCGCGCCTTTCCCAGACCCACCCAACCCTCAGATCCCTACCCGCCATGTCCTCCCGATCCGACACCTCCCGCACGTCCAGCCACGACGATGCCACACTCGAAGAACTCAAGGCCCTCCTCGCGGAGGCCGAAAAGGCCCTCTCCGCCGCCGGCGATCAGGCCTCCGAAGAAGTCACCGCCCTGCGCGCCCGCCTCCGGGAAGCCCTTACCGCAGGCAAGGCCCGGGCTCGCCAGGCCTACGAATACGCCAGGGAACAGGCCGCCCGCGCCGACGAGGCGGTGCATGCCCACCCCTATGTCGCCATTGGCATTGCCGCCGGCATCGGCGTGCTCGCCGGCACGCTCCTCGGCCGCAACTGCCGCGCTCACTGAGCGCCGTTTCCGGGAGATCTACCTCGCCCGCCAACCCTGACTCGCCCGCCATGAGCTCCGAAGTCCTGTTCAACGCCGTCGGCCACGCGGGCTCCGCCGCGCGCGTCCTGCTCGCCGCGATCCTGCATCGCGGCGAGCTGGCCGCGCTCGAAGCGGGCCAGGCCTGCGACCATGTCATTGGCTCGCTCGCCCTCGTCCTCGGCGCCGCCGTGCTCGCCCTGTTGGGCGGCTTCGCCGCCACCCTGACCTTCGCCGCCCTGGTCTGGGCGCACGAAAACCGGGCCCTGCTGATCGGCTTTCTCACCCTTGCCTATTTCCTCGGGGCAGGCGGCCTCGCCTGGTTTACCGTCCGCCGGCTGCGCCTGTGGCAGCCCCTGGCGGAGACCCGCACCCAACTGCGCGCCGACCACGACTGCCTCGGCGAACTTTTGTCCTCCGACGGTTCCTGAATCCTCTCCTCGCCATGAATGCCTCCGAGCCCGAGGCCGACCCGGCCTCCCGGCGCCAGCGCCTCGCCGTCCTTTGCGCGCTCGACCGCGTCGAGTTGCGCCTCGCGTTAAAGCCGCCCCACCCGCCCGGACCCGTGCCGGTGGTCGCCGGCGTGAAACGCGCGCTCGATGTGGCCTCGGTTCTTCCGGGCCGGCTCGGCCGTTGGTCCCGCCGCCTCTCCACCGGCCTCCGCTTCGCCCGCAAAGTCGGCGCCGCCTTCGGCTGAGGCTTTTTATCCTTTTTGGGAGATATTTGTCTCCCCCCCTGAGGCTGGTATCTGCCCGGCCTTCTTTCCCAAATAGGAGCATTGGCCAACCACGCAGGCCATTGACCTTGCCATTGGCGTCTGCGGGATGACTGCGCCAGTCCGGCGGCGACGAGGCTTGCCGCCTAGAAAAACGCACATTCCCAGTTAACGTGGGCTGCGGATACTGAGCGCATGTCTTTAGCAGTTTTATAAAGGCACAGGATGAGTACCCGAAGACTTTCCGCGTCGTCTTGAAGCTGATCGACGGCCCCCCCCCGACGGGGACGAGCTGACCAAACTGCCGGCGCGAGCGGATATCACGAAGTGCGTGTGGGCACGTGCGAGCGCTACGGCTGCCCGGTCGCAGCCCAGTGCGTGAGGAATTCCGGGCAGCCTGCTCTAAGTTGGCATGAGCCCCGAAGAAAACCTCTTGCTCAGACCAAGCCACGTCGTGGCTTCGCCTGTGACTCGCGCGAAAATAAAAGTCCTAAGCCGTTGGTTGATAGCCTGTCATACGTACCGGCGACCGAATTCACTTTCTAGTCCTCCTTCGTTCATACAATAAATTACTTAGGTAATCCGCCGGAAGCGCCCTAACAATTTCCATAATGCACACTGTCTTATCCCCCCGTCGATCCAACCTGACCCGCACCGCAACGCTCGCCAAGAGCCTCCTCTGCGTCCTTGCCACTCTGCCCGCCGCCTATGCCGCGCCCTTGGTCTTGGGCGACACCACCAGTGGAGATACCCCGGGTACCAACGCGATCGATATCCAGACCGCTCGCGACTCAGGCCAAAGCTGGCAGGCAGCGACGGGGAGCACGTCGATTGCCTTTGGCACGGCCAACAGCGCCAGTGGTTCGCGAACCATGTCCTTGGGCCAGCACAACGAAGCGACCAACGACCTTTCGATGTCGATCGGAGCATTCAATGTCTCAGACGGCTTCGGTATGGCCTTGGGTTATTCCAACACGATCAGTTATAGTTCAGACGCATACTCCTTTGACGGTCCATCCCTCCTTCTGGGCTGCGCGAACTCCGTAAGCGGTTTCAGCAGCTACGGAATAGGTGGCTACAACGCGCTGGGCAGCGAGTCCGCCGTCCTCGGCTCCTTTAACAACCTGGCCAACGGCAGCCGCAGCCACGCGCTGGGTATTGGTAATCAGCTTTATTATGCCGTCGACTCCGTCGCCGTCGGCAACGATAATACCATCAATTCGAGTGATTCCACCGTCCTTGGCGCCAATAATACGACTTACAGCGCAAATGCCACTGTCGTAGGCAACAACAACTCGGCCTACGAAACCAATACCAGCATCTTCGGTTCCGGGATCAGCAACGGCACGATCGGTTCTATAATGATCGGTTCGTCCGACGCCGCCAAGGTCACGATCCTCTCTGACGGCAAGGTCGGCATCGGCCTGGGCGCCAACTCTCCGACGGAAAAGCTCCACGTCGGCGGCAATATCAAAGTGACCGGCAACCTCGTGACCTCCTCCGGAACGCTTTCCTTGCCCGCCTCCGGAACTCTGCTGGCCACCAGCGGCAGCGGCTCGACCACGCGTCTGGCCGTCGGTGGTACCACCGCGCTGAATTCTTCCTGGGGCGGCAGCACCGCAATCGGTGCGGACGGCCAGAACAAGGTCGTGGCGGGTTACCTGGGCGCCTCCACCAACGGCGCCGTCATCGGAAGCCATAACTCTGCGCTCACCGCTTGGACCGATCTTAACCTGATCGGCCAGAACCTGATTTTCCGTGCGGGAGGCGAAGTCGAGCGCATGCGTATCAACAATGTGGGCAACGTCGGCATCAACACGTCCTCGCCCCTCCAGAAACTGCAAATTTCGGGATCAGGACAAGGCACCCAGGGAATCCTTCTGGAAGACACGTCCCAAGCGGCTGGCAACAAGCTGTGGATCACGCAACTTCGCACCGGGCCGTCCACTTACCAGATAGCCCCGGCAAATGATTCGGGATATGCCAACATGGCGGGATTTGTTATGGATCGTTCCGGCAATGTCGGCATCGGAACCACCGCTCCCGGTGCCAAGCTTGTTGTACAAGGCAACGGCGCTCCGGTTTCCAGCGCCGCGACGCCCAACGGGCTTCTGATTTTGAGCGGCCAAGGTACCACCAATACCGTCCTCACAGCGGGAGTGGATAACACCGGCGGCAACGCGCATGGCTGGTTGCAGGCCCGCCACGCGACGAGCGGCCCGTCTTACTATCCCATCGCGCTCAACCCCAGCGGAGGCAATGTCGGGATCGGGACCGGCACAGCTGTCCCGGCCGCCAAACTCGAGGTAAACGGCACCACCCAACTTGCCGGCAATGTGACAATTAAAAACGTGGGGGGCATCACCAGCGTCATTCGCATTTCACCCGCCGGTGACATTGGCATGGGCAGCTTCACCTCCGGCACCAATCCCAACTAATCGCTCGCGCTCCCCCTCACCATGCGCTTTTCCCGAATACAAGCCGGGCAGGGGCTTTGCCTTGCCCTCGTTACATCGATCTCTGCTTACGCGCTCAGTCCTGTGCCGACGGGCAAGCCGTCGGCATTTCCCGACTGGTGGTTTGAGCGCGACGTGATACCGCGCCTTCCCGCCTATGCCTCCACGGTTCCGCCGACGCTGGCGTGGCCGAGCCACTATCCTGTGGCCGATGACTACGCCGCGTTTAATATTGGGCAGTTGAAATTCATGGCGACGCAGGCGGCGGCGGAGATGGATGCGAAGATTCCTTCGGATGCGGGTGCCGGGGTGACGGGGCTGCTTGCCGGATGGGCTTCAAGCACCAACCGCGACGATTATGCCGTGGTGAACCTCGGTCAGCTGAAGGTGGTCTCGGTGCCCTTCTATGATCGGCTCTACGATGTGGGCCTTCGTTTATTCGCGGGAGGGAAATATCCTTGGTCGGGTTCGTCGAGCGCCGGCGACGACTACGCCTTGGCGAATCTCGGCCAACTCAAGTTGAGCTTCAGCTTCACGGTGCCAACGTCCATGCCTGTCATCGGTTTCCTCGATTCCGACAGCGACGGGATACACGACGCGTGGGAAAGCTGGCATCTGGGCAATCTCACCGCTGCCAATGCCACCAGCAACGCCGACGGCGATGCCTTGACCGATGCAGCGGAAAGCCGCGTTGACACCGACCCAAATACAGCTGCCACGGCCGTATCCTCCGCTTCCCTCGCCTTGGTGGTTTATTCGCCCTGAGCCCTATCCGGTTTCTGCCAAAGTATTTTTTTATCCGCTTCTTCGGTTAACATGAATCTCCGCTTCCCTTTCCTTGTTGCATCGTTGCTCAGCCTGACGGCGGCGAGCGCGGTCGCCCAATTGAACCTGAAAAATCCGATTTTTGAGGAAACCGTCGATGGGGAATCGAAGAGGTGCAGTCCGGTGCTTATCGGCTGGATTGAACTTTACGATTCAAGCAATCCCCGCCCGGCCGGGGAGGCGCCGGAGTACTATCAAAAGCAGACGATGACGGGATACAGGAGTTCCTTCACGCAATATCAAGGCTCCGGGTATACCGCTGAATATTCCTCCACGACCACATTTCCAGGAACTTATTCACAAAAGTTGCCAAACCCGACGGCCCCCACGGAATCCATAGAAGTCGCCACCACGCAGATCGATCAATATGACGGCGATGTGGACTACCCCGCGGATCTGGCAGAGGCCTGCGGGCGCCTGCCCGCAGGCGGCACGGTTACCATGACGGCCATCACGCACGGCAGCGGCAATCAGGTGTTGAGCCGAACCACTTCGGCGGACAGCGGCATCTGCAGCGGCGGCGACAGTGGTTACGGGTATGGAATTCTGAGCAGCTATCACAAGGACACCGCGACATTCAGCTACAGCGACGCTGACACCGAGGAAGCTGCGCGGGGACGCGCGGTGAAGACGGAGGAAAAAGGGACGACCAGCTACTGGTATAATCGTGCCTATGGAATCCAGCAAGATCGCTGGAATGAGCAGACGGCCACGGTCTGGGGGCAATTCCGGGTTTGTTCGGGAACGTATATACTACATTATCGACAATACGAAAAAACTCTACACACCGGCGCCGAAACTTCGGCCCTGATGCAAAAAGTTGTGCAGGTCAAGGATGGCAAGGTCTCGGTCGAGCTGCCCTTCAAAAAGGGCATGGAATATGGCTTGAAGGATCTGGATACAAATATTCCGCATAAGTTTGCCTTGGAGCCGCTGACGAACTGCCAGACCGGTTGCGGAAGCGGCGGTCCTTCGCCGCGAGGCGGTTCCGGGCCGAATCCGGCTACCGCGAGCGTGCACTGGTATTTGCCTTTGGAACAGGATCCCGACGGCGAAATGACGGCCTTGGTGCGGATTGACGAGGAAGCCATCGCCTCGGCCTACCTGCCTTCAAGCCTCCAAGTGATCACCTCGCAGGACTTCGAAGGCGAAACCTATTCGGACGCCACGGGCTTCGTGCAGTCGCATTCCCCTGACCGGGTGGTGAATCGGACGGCCATCGCCGGCGGTTACGCCTTGAGCGTTTACAAGACCGGCTCGGTCACGCTTTCCGGCACGGCCATGCCCTATACGATCGTTTCGGGCACGCCTGAGGTGGTCTGGAACGTGTACAATCCATCCGCTACGGCCACCAATCAGTTGAATATCGACAAAGTCGTGGGAGGCACGACCACGCCCTTCCTCTACACCTATAATTCAAGCACCGACACCTGGACGCTGTCGGAGGCGGGTGGGCTGCGCGTTGTCGAGCTCGATACCGATTTGGATACCGTAACCGGAAACCGCTTGGTTACCGAGACTATCAAGGGCGCCGACGGTGTGCCCGTTAAGGTGACGTTGTACGAGAAAAAGAATTTTATCTGGGGCGAATCCACGGTGCGGATCGTGCGCGATCCTGCGGGCCGGAATCTTTGGGAAAAGCATTTTTGGAGCGACTCCGGGAACAATTTTGGCAAGCTTTACCGCACCGAGCGGTGGGATGGCTATTGGGAAGAGGCGGAATTCGATTCGCAGCACCGGATCGATTCGAAGACGAGTTTCCTGGGGTATGGCGCGGGTGAGTCCGAGATCGATTATTCATATGATACCGGCTCGCAGGACTACGACGGGGACAACCTGAGCGAACGCATTGAAATACGCCGGTATAATCAGCTGGGCCGATCTGAATTCACCGCAGAATATACCAAACTGCAGACACATGCGCTCGGGGCCTACCGCGTCGTGTACGAGTCGGTGGCTCCCAACCTTTCGTCTTCGTGGAACGCGGCGGGCAACGTCATCACCCGGCGGCATGTGTTGCTGGAAGGCAAGTATGCGGGCCGCAATTTGTACCGGGAATTTTCCGACGGCACCCTGGAAACCTTTTCCGTCGCGATCGCCGGGGATGGCAGTTCCATCGAGTCCACCCGACGCGGTGCCGAGAGCACCACAACGCCCGATACGGTGGGTTCCGGCACGGAAAGCTTGGTTTATCGTAATGCCGACGGCTACGTGACTAAGCGCGAGGAACGGGATATCGAAACAGATGCCGTTTTGTCCCGTGCGGAAATTCTCACCGACGATATATGGAAACGACCGACTAAAATCCGCCACCTTGACGGCTTTGAGGAGGAATTCGCCTACAGTTCCTGCTGCGCCAAACTTACGCTGCACAAGGACCGGGACGGGACGCATGACTTCCAATACGATGCTCTGGGCCGCCAGTGGCGGCACGATCACGGCGGCATCAGTGCGGAAACCGTTTACGATGCCGTCCATCAGGCGGTGGCCAGCAAACGCTATCCTTTTGGGCAGGCGGGATCCGCAATCGTGACAGCGTCCACCAAGTACAATCTAGCCGGAGAAATTACCGAGCAACGCGACGGTTTCAACCGGCTGACGACGATGGCTGTGAATTACAATGCGACTACCCAGCAGGCGACGGAGACGATAGCCCTGCCCTATGACGCGGCGTGGGCAACGGCGGATCGCGGCACGCGAATCCGGGTGTTTTCCGCGGATGGACGGACAGTCTCGCAAGGCGGAACGGCCTCTGCGCCGTCGCGTTATGTTTATGGTAGCGATACCCTTGCGGACGCCGCGGAATGGGGCTATCCGGTGAACCAATTATTTAACTTCGTGCAGCAGATAAAACTGGACGAGAACGGGGCGGATACCCCGGAGACCACCACGACCTATTCGGATCCCCTTGGTCGTACGATCAAGGTGGTCTTGGGCGATGGAGCCGCAACCCGATTCTTCTATAATGCCAAGGGACAGCTCTCGCATCAGATCGACCCGACTGGAGTTCGGACGCTTTATCTGTATAACGCCTTGGGTCAACGAATTATCAGCGCTCTCGACCTTGGCAATCCGGGCACGGCTTACGAAGTCAACTACGATGGAACCGACCGTATAACCCGTACCGAAACGGTTGTCACCACCCGAAGCGGCACGCCGGTGCGCCGCACCACGACAAAGGTCTGGACCGAAGCGGATGACGCCGAAAACGAAGGAACGGTGATAAGGACCCAAGAGGTCAGCCTGGACGGGTTGCAAACCTGGCAGGAAACTTACGGGCAGCTCACCCACACGCTGCTGGCATACGATGCGGCCACCGCTACCCGGACGGAAACCGTGACCGCGCCCGATCATTCGCAGACCGTCCGGATGTATGTCCATGGCCGGCTGATGACGGAGACTCGCAAGGATCCCGCCGGCACCGCGGTCGCCGAAACCGCCAACGGCTACGATTCCCATGGCCGTCTGCAGTTCACCTCCTCGCTGCACACCCCCGGCACGACGCTGCCGCTCTTTACCAATCCCTCGTTTCCGCTCTCGCAGGTCACCTCTTATACTTATCACAATGATGACCAAGTGGCGACGATCAGGACTCCCGATCCCGACACCGCCCGTAGCGGCACAGGCTATGACGCGCAGATAAGCGCTTACCATTACGACGATGCGGGCCGGGTGGACGACGTCACCCTGCCCGACGGCACTCATCAATATACCACCTATTGGCCGACCAACCGGATTAAGCGTAGTTCCGGCAGCCGCACCTATCCCAGCGACTACACCTACGACGCGCAGGGCCGCATGAAGACCCTGACCACGTGGAAAGACTTTGCTGGCACCACCGGGGCCGCGGTTACGACGTGGAACTATGATTCCGAGCGCGGTTGGTTGAGTGGGAAACGGTACGCCGACAACAAGGGGCCGGACTACACCTACGATGATGCCGGCCGGCTGGCGACCCGCACGTGGGCCCGGGCACTGCCTGGCACTTCCACCCGCATCGGGACAGTTTATAGCTATGACCCGGTCAGCAAGGATCTCACCGGCATCGATTACGCCGGAGACACGCCCGACGTCTCGCTATCCGACTATGATCGTCTGGGCCGGCCGACTGAAATCACCGACGGGTCTGGCACCCGGACCTTGAGTTATCGAAATGGCCGTCTCGACGACGAGGGCTACACCGCCGGGCTGCTGGCCGGACGGGAGATTACCCGCAGCCCGCAAGTTTCCGGAGCGCCCCACAATCCCTACGGCGTGGACCGACTCGGGACCCTGTCTGTCACCGGATTGACGGACTTCACCTATGGCTACGACGAGCTTGGACGTCTCGAGACGATCACCCAAGGCACCCGCGAGGCGACGCTCGCTTACAGACCCCTAACCGGCGCATTGCAAAGCGTGACCACTAGCCAATCTGGCACCGAACGTTTGAAGCTTTCGCGCTCGACCGACCAAATCGGCCGCATTGAGCAAGTGGAGGCCTATCTTAATGCCGCGACCACGACGGCGATGACCCGCATCTACACTTACAATGCCGCCAACCAACGCACGCAGGTGGAGCACGAGAGTTCGCGCCGCTGGAGCTACGGCTATGACGAGCTGGGCCAGGTGGATAGCGCCCAGAAACAGCAGTACCAGGGCAGCGTGTGGTCGGCGCTGCCTGGCTACGGCTACGCTTTCGATTACGATGACATCGGCAATCGCAAGTCCGCGACGGTGAACGGCCGCCTGACGAACTACACCAGCGATGCACTCAATCGTTATCAGAATAGGGAAACCTCGCTCTTTGCCGACGTGCGCGGCAGCGCCGCCGCCACGGCTGGCGTATTGGTCAACGACATGCTGACGGCCCGCTCTGGCGAAGATTTCTACCTCGCGGTGCCGGTGACCGGCCTTGCGGCGAATACGCTCAAGGTCCAAGCCACGACGGTCTCGCCGCAACAGGTCGCGACCGAGAACCGCACCCAGTTGGTGCCCGCCGCGCCGGAGAACTTCGCCTACGACGACGATGGCAACCTGCTCAGCGACGGTCTCTGGACCTATGAGTGGGACGCCGAAAACCGCCTGAAGGCCCAGCAAATGCGCGCGGACCTTGCTGTCGCCACGTGGAACCGCCTGGAGTTTGCCTACGACAATCAAGGGCGCCGGGCGCAAAAGAAGGTCCTGACCCGCGCCCACCCCACCTCCGGCGCCTGGACGGAGATATCGGATACCCGTTTCCTTTATGACGGCTGGAATCTCCTGGCCGAGTATGCGTGGAACGCTTCCACCTCAACTTTCAGCTTAAACGCTTCTCACGCCTGGGGCTTGGACCTGAGCGGCACGGCTCAAGGCG
This sequence comes from uncultured Akkermansia sp., assembly GCA_966250295.1. GTDB lineage: Bacteria > Verrucomicrobiota > Verrucomicrobiia > Opitutales > Opitutaceae > IMCC26134_A. The sequence continues at coordinate 29,069 of CBINGR010000067.1, forward strand.
CCGGCGGCGTCGGCGGCCTGCTCTGGACCACTGTGGCGGCCACCGCCAAAACCTATGCTCCCTCGATCGATGCCAACGGCAACGTCTTCGCCTACGTGGACTGCTCCGACGGTGTGATCGCCGGCAAACGCGACTACGGCGCCTTCGGCGAAGCGGTGTTGACCACAGGTGTCGCAGGCAGCCTGCCCTTCGGCTTCAGCACCAAATACGAAGATAAGGAGTCCGGACTCTATTACTACGGCTATCGTTTCTATAATCCAAGCACCGGACGCTGGCTCAGCAGGGATCCGATTGAGGAAAAAGGAGGATTAAATTTATATGAATTTGTTCTTAACGATCCAATTGCAAAGATCGATGCATTGGGGAACTCACCGCAGGGCGCGGCGCTGATTGGAGCAATTGCAGTCATCAGTTCGTGTGCTTTGCCATATCATGTATATGCGCTTAGCCACTATGGGCATCGGAGCGATAAATTCCGTCATTGCTGGGTGTCGTGTAAAATGTCGAGAACCTGTGGCGGGATGATCACCGAAATTGCTGGTTTGGGTAAAGAGGTGCGAGACCGTGCGGTTGCGGCTTTTTGCGAGAAGTATCCGACATCGGGGCTTTGCAACGGAGGGCATGGCGATTTCATGGACTCATTAGCAGATCTTAAGGCCAATCAGCAGTGCATAGGCTGGGAATCTTTGGTTCTCGGCCCTGTCGGCGGTTGGATTGGTGCCGCTTGCAGAAGAAGCTGCGAAGATTGCTGCAAGGCCAAGATCGGTTATTGATTTTGGGATGCGTAAACCAATAACGATCTCCTTGTTTGTTATTTTGTCGGTCATTGCGATGGCCAATGGGTTCGGAGTGCTTGCACTAATGGATAGCGTCAAAGTCAGCCACGACTTTGACGTTATCGTAGCTCTTTCATTTTGCTTATCGCTTGTCGCTTTGGCGCTTCTTGCGTTATGTTAGTTCCACCGTAAGCGTCCGCTCGGACTTTCAATTACCCACAAAGGCGGTGCAGGGCGTAGCCGATGGCGAGGTCGTGGAGGCGGGAAAGACCGCGCCACATGACGATGTTGCCCGGAGCGGGATCGCTGGTAAGCGAACGGCCGGGTGCCACGTAGGCGGGAGAGGCGGGGAGTGGTAGGCTGGGAGGATGAAACAAGCCGATACCGAGGTGGTGGGAGGAGATGAGAGTAAGCGTCCACTCCGGGACCTCCTAGACAGGGTTAAGGGGCAATGCCGTTAAGGCAAAGGAAGGAGGGTAAGGGAAACGGGGCCGGAGAAGGAG
>CBINGR010000068.1:0-30329 GCA_966250295.1 uncultured Akkermansia sp.
TCTCCGGCCCCGTTTCCCTTACCCTCCTTCCTTTGCCTTAACGGCATTGCGCCTAAGCCACGCCTAAACCGGCGTGGCTTTTTCGTCCGAAGTGGTTGAGGGAATACCCCGCTCTTCCCACTCGGGCTCACGCGCTTATGGCAGGTGTCTTGCAATGATTACGGCATCCCTTTTCGTCGCCCCTTTGCTTCATGAACCTTTCGCAACCCCTCGCCCTCGCCGTCGCCTTTCTTGCCTCTGTAGTTCCCTTCGCCCGCGCCACCGACTCCGCGCTCGACGCCTCCTTCGTCTCGACGATCAGCCCGGGGCTCACGCCCGATAGTTACCCCACCTTCGACACCGGCACCGGCGCCGTGAACGCCGTCGCCCTCCAGCCCGACGGCAAGATTCTGGTTGGCGGCAATGTCTCCCGCTACCAGGCCCCCGCCGCCGGCTCGCCCCAGACCTCCCTCAAACGCCTCAACCCCGACGGCAGCCTCGATACCGCAACCGGCTTCAACACCTTCGCCGCCACCCTCGCCGTCACCAGCGGCCAGACCGAGGTCAACGCCATCCTCCCCGTCGCCGGCGACAAGCTCTACCTCGGCGGCGTCTTCACCTCCTACCAAGGCACGGCTCGCAGTTGCGTTCTCCGCCTCAATGCCGACGGCTCGCTCGATACCGCCTTCAACGCCGCGGGCATCTCGAACTCCAGCCCTTTGGGCGGTCGTTACGTGCTCGCCCTGGCCGAACAAGCCGACGGAAACCTTCTCGTCGGCGGTTTCTTCAATCGCGCCAACGGCACCTACCGCCCCAACCTCGCTCGCTTCCTCGCCGACGGCTCCCTCGACACAGGCTTCGATCCCGCCGCCGCCCTCGCTTCGTCCTCCTTCATCGGCGACATCGCCGTGTTGCCCAACGGCCAGATCGTCGTCGCCGGCGGACGCACCCGCGCCGGCGGCGGCAGCACTCCCCTCCTGGTCCGCCTCAACGCCGACGGCTCCGCCGATCCGGGCTTCGCCCCGGCCTTCGCCGACGACTACGGCGACATCGACGAACTCCTCGTCCTGCCCGATGGCCGCATCGTGGTCGGTGGCGGCGACTTCGCCTTCGCCAATCAATACGTCGCCTGCTTCCTCCCCGACGGTTCCCTCGACGCCGCCTTCATGGCCAACCTCGGCTCCGGCCCCAACGGCTGGGCCGGCGGCGAACTCGCCCTCCAACCCGACGGCACGATCCTCGTCGGCGGCATCTTCAATTCCTGGAACGGCCAGCCCCGCGCCTCGATCGCCCGCCTCCAGCCCGACGGCACGCTCGACCCCGCGCTCGCCGTCCTCCCCTACATGGCGGACCGCAACAATTACCTCACCCACTTTTACAGCTTCGCCACCCAGCCCGACGGCAAACTCGTCGTCGGCGGCTGGTTCTCCCGCGTCACCGATCCCGTCCTTCAAACCTACAACCTCACCCGCATCACCAACGAGTTCTCCGCCGCCTCGCCCGGCACGCTCCGCTTAGTCTCCACTTCCGTATCCACCGCCGAAAACACGAGCTCCGTCACCCTCCAGATCTCCCGCTTCGGCGGCCTGAACGGCGCGGTCTCGGTCAACTTCGCCACGCTCACCGGCGGCGCGGACGGCACCGCCACCGCCGCCTCCGATTACACCACGAGCACCGGCACCCTTTCCTGGGCCGCCGGCGAGGGCGGTTTCAAGACCGTCACCGTCCCGCTGCTTCAGGACAGCACCGACGAGGGCTCCGAAACCTTCACCGTCTCCCTCTCCGGTGTCACTGGCGGAGCCATCCTGCCCATCGCCTCCAGCCGCGCCACCGTCACCATCCGCGACGATGACTCCGCCCCCGTCATCACGAGTTCGCCCAGCCCCGTCTCCCTCGAACAAGGCGCCGGCTTCACCCTCTCCGTCCGCTACGATTCCGTGCTGCCCGCCACGGTGCAGTGGCAGCGCGATCCCGATGGCGCCGGCCCCCTGCCCTTCGCCGACATCGCCAGCGCCACCGGCATGAACTACGGCGTCGCCAACGCCGATCCCGCCACCCACGCCGGCGACTACCGCGCCGTCGTCACCAACCAGCCCAACGGTTCCCCCGCCTCCGCCACCTCGGGGGTCGCCACCGTCAGCATTTCCGTGCCCGCCGGCTCCGTCGTGACGTCCTTCGCCCCCGCCAGCATCGGCAGCATCACCGCCGCCGCGCCCGACGCCACCGGCCGCATCCTCGTGCTCACCGACACCGGCCTGCGCCGCCTCGGCGCTGACGGCGTCGCCGAGCCCACCACGTCCTTCGGCGTTTCCGTCACCGCCTCGTCCGCCTACGCTCTCCTCCCGCTCGCCGATGGCCGCATCCTCGTCGGCGGCAGTTTCGCCAGCCAGACCCACCAGCCCAGTTCTGCCGTCACCTCGCTCGTCCGTCTCTTCCGCGTCAACGCCGACGCCACCGGCACCGTCGACACCGGCTTCTCGGCCGCGACCAACGGCCCCGTCACCGCCCTCGCCGCTGGCGCCGGGGACAAGTTCTACGTCGGCGTCATGGGCGCCTCCACATCCGTCAACGGTCTCCAGCGCTTCCTCGCCAACGGCAGCGCGGACCCGTCCTGGACTCCCGCGGTCAACACCATCGCCACCGGCACCGCTGCCCAGGTCTTTGCCATTCGCGAGCTCTCCGATGGCAAGGTCCTCGTCGCCTACACCCACGGCAGCACCGGCGTCGGCGGAAGCATCACCTATAACCTCGCCCGCTTCGGCGCCACCGGCGCCCTGGATACCAGTTTCGGCTTGGCCGGCCGGATCGTGTTCAACAACCACGTCCGCGCTCTCGATGTCCTTCCCGACGGCCGCATCGCCGTGGCCGGCAGCTTCAGCAGCGCCGGCGGCCAGACCCGTCAGCGTGTCGCGCTCCTGACGCCCGATGGCGCCGTCGACCCGACCTTCGAGTTTCCCTCGACCTTCGATACCGGCGGCGTCCCCAACGGCGTGCTCTACCGCGACGGCCGCCTGCTCGTCTTCGGCACCTTCACCACCGTCAACGGCACGGCCCAGGGCAACCTCGCCCGCTTCAACCTCGACGGCTCCAACGACCCATCCTTCTCCGTCGGCGCCGGCGCCTCCGGCTCCTTCGGCTTCGCAACCAACACCGCTTTCTACACCTCCGCCGGCGATATCTTCATCGGCGGCAGCTTCACCTCCTTCAAGGGCGTGGCCCGCAACCGCGCCGCCCTCCTCGTCGGCAATCCCCACATTGGCGCCATCGGCTTCGCTCCGCCCCGCGTCTTTCCCGTCGAAACCGCCGGCGGCCTGAGCCTCATCCTCCGCCGCTACGGTCCCGCGACTGAAGCCGTCTCCATCGCCTGGGCCACTGCCGAGGGCACCGTCTCGCCCGCCACCGTCGACGTCGACTACACCGCCGCCTCCGGCACCGTCACCTGGGCCGCCGGCGACGCCGCCGACAAGACCGTCGTCATCCCGCTCTTGGACGATTCCCTCCTCGAGTCGTCCGAAACCTTCCGCGTGCTCCTGAGTTCCCCCACCGGCCCGGTCACCACCGCCGCATCGGCGACGGTCATGCTGATCGACAGCGACACGCCCGTAGCCTTCGGGACCCAGCCCGTCGGCAGCGCCCTCCTCGCCGGCCAGAACCTCGCCCTCTCGGCCGCCACCAGCAGCCCCAGCCCGACCACCTACCAGTGGTTCCGCAACGGCGTGGCCGTCCCCGGAGCCACCTCCGCCAGCTTTTCCAAAATCGGCGTCACCGCCGCCGACGCCGGCGTCTACACCCTCGTCGCCACCAACGCCGCCGGCAGCGTCACCAGCACTCCCGTCTTCGTCGGCGTTCGTCCCCAGCCCGGCCTTCCCGTCGCCGGCCAGGCCGTCTCCGGCCGGCCTAATTTCGCCGCCATAAGCGCCAGCCCGACCGCTCTCGTCGCCCTCGACGACGGCGGCGCCCTCGTCGGCGGCAATTTCTCCGCCAGCGCCGCCAACGCCATCAACCAGTCCTACCTGATTCGCATCCGTCCTGACGGCGCCACCGACATCACCTTCAGCCTGCCGATCAACGGATCCGTTAACTGCCTCCTCCGCCAGCTCGACGGCAAGATTCTCGTCGGGGGCAGCTTCACCGCCATCACCGGCAACCCTGCCAACGCCACCCGCGTCCTCCGTCTCAACGCCGACCTGAGCCTCGACGCCACTTTCGCCGCCAACACCGGCGCATTCCTCTCGTCCGGCGCCGTCAGCGACCTGGCGCTCGACTCGACCGGCCGCATCTACGTCGCAACGGATGGCGGCACCATTTACCGCTATTCTTCCGACGGCATCCGCGACGACGCCTATGCTCCCGTCGCGGCCGGCGGCATCAGCGCTCTCGCCGTTCAGGCAGACGGCAAGCTCCTCCTCGCCGGCTCCTTCACCAACGTCAACGACGCCGCCCCCGCGAAATACAAATTCGCCCGTCTCCTAACCGACGGTTCGGTCGATACCACCTTCACCAACGGCATCGGCAGCTCCGGCATCTCCGGCTTCAACGACCTGCTTGTCCTCGCCGATGGCCGCATTTTCGCCGCCGGCAGCAACTTCGCCAACGGCGCCACCCTCGCGCTCGTCAACGCCGACGGCTCCTTCGGTTCCAACATCGCCGCCAGCAACCAGGTTTATCGCATCGCCCAGGCCCCCGGCGGAAAGGTCCTCGTCACCCGGACCCACTCCACCGGTTCCAGCCGCGTCTTCCGCCTCCTCGGCACCAATCCCCTGCCCGTCCCGGGTTCCGCCGATGGCGACGCCACCTTCAACATCGGCACCGGTCCCGACGCCGAAGCCCGTGCACTCGCCGTCGGCCCTGACGGCTCCGTCTGGCTCGCCGGATCCTTCACGACCTTCAATGGCACCTCCACCCAGGGTGTGGTCAAACTCGCCGGTGACCCCGTCGTCGCCTCGATCGTCAATCCCCCCGTCAACACTCCCGTCGTCCCCGGCGGCACGGCCTACCTTGGCGTCGGTTCCTTCGGCTCCGGCCTGAGCTACCAATGGTTCAAGGGCGGCGTTCCCCTCTCCGACGGCGGCGACATTTCCGGCGCCACGACCTCACTGCTCACCATCGCCAACGCCGACGCCTCCGACGACGCCGACTACACCGTGGCCGTCACCGGCGGCAGCCCCGCGGCCACTTTCACCAGCGGCCCGGCCCACCTCTATGTTCTCGGCGCTCCCGTGGTCGCCGCGTCGCCCTCCGCCGCGAATATCTTCGTCGGCGCCAATCTCACCCTCGCCGCCCAGGTCTATGCCTTGTCCCCCGCCACCTACGTCTGGCGGCGCGACGGCGTGGTCGTCACCGATGGCGGCCGCTTCTCCGGCACCTCCACCGCGAGCCTGACCATCACCGGCGCCACCACGGCCGACACCGGCACCTACACCCTCACCGTCACCAACGCCCTCGGCCAGGACGCCATCACGCCCGCCTTCGTCCTCGTCTCTGGCCAGCCCGCCGATCGCGCTCCCGCCTTCGCCACCCTCTCCTCGAGCTCGACCGTGCGTGACTTCCTGCCCCTGCCCGACGGGCGTATGCTCGTCGCCAGCAGCGGCAACCTCTCCTTCCCCCCCTCCTCCGCGTCCGCCGCCGCCCTCACCTACGTCAATTCCGACGGCACCCTCGCCAACCTCGGCTTCGCGCCCGGTACCTCCACCGCTCTGCCCTACGTCGGCGGGGAAATCTACGACGTGGTCCGCCAGTCCGACGGCAAGTTTGTCATCGGCGGCTCCTTCACCTCGGTAAACGGCGTCGCCATCAACCGCATTGCCCGCATCCACGCGGACGGCACGCTCGATACGTCTTTCAACCCCGGCAGCGGCGCGGCCAACACTGTCAACAGCCTCGCTCTCGACAGCGTCGGCCGCGTCCTCGTGGGCGGCGCGTTTACCAACTTCGCCGGCGTGTCCGGCCAGAGCTACCTCGTGCGGCTCGACCCGGCCACCGGCGCGCTCGATGCCACCCTGGCCGCCGGGGTCACCGGCACCGTGAACAAGATCCTCGCCCTCCCCGACGGCGGCTTCCTCGTCGGCGGTGGTTTCTTCAGCCCCGGCCAATACCTGATCCGCTATGACTCCGCCGGCGTCCGGATGAGTTCCTTCGCGCCCAACCCCGCCAACGCCGTCACCGACCTCGTCCTCGCGCCCGGCGGCACCTATTTCCACGCGTCCTTCACCGCCACCCCCTACCTCGCCCGCTACAGCCTCGCCGGCACCGCGGACGCCACCTTCACCCTCCAGGGCACGCAGCCCAACGCTTCCGTCACGCGCATCGCCGTCCAGGAAGACGGCGCGGTCGTGGGCTTCGGCACCTTCAACTCGCCCTACGGCAACGTTGTCCGCTACCGCGCCAATGGCCTGCTCGACTCCAGCTTCTCCCCCGGCAGCGGCCTCTCGTCCACCGTCCACGCCCTCGCCCTCGACTCCGCCGGCCGCATCTGGCTGGGCGGCAACTTCACCGCCTATAACAGCACCCCTGCCAGCCGAATCGTCGTGCTCAATGGTTCGCCGGTCGCGCTCGGCTTCGCCCGCCAGCCGCTCGCCCGCTCGGTCGAGGCCGGCCAGTCCACCACCTTCACCGCCGAGGTCGTGGCGACCGCGCCGGTGACTTGGCAATGGTTCAAGGACGCGACCCCGCTCGCCGACGGCCCCGGCATCTCCGGCGCCACCACCGCCAGCCTGACCCTCACCGGCGTGGTCGTCGCCGACGAAGGGTTCTACACCGTGCAGGCTTCCACCCCATCCGCCGGCCCGATCGCCTCCGCACCCGCCGAGCTCGTGTTCCTCGGCGCGCCCGAGATTGTCACCGCCCCCGCCGGCGGCACCTTCGAGGCCGGCGTCGCCCGCACCCTCACCGTCACCGCCCGCGGCGCCGGCACCCTGAGCTATCAGTGGTTCCGCGGCACCGCCAGCTCCCCGATCGCCGACATCCCCGACGCCACCTCGGCCTCCTTCACGCTCAATGCGCCGACCACGGCCGACACGTCCTACTACGGCGTCCGCGTGACCAACAGCCTCGGCGAAACCTCGAGTGCCCCCGTACTCCTCACCTTCGGCACCTACGCCGGCTCGCTCGCCACGGCCACGCTCCCGACCTTCAACAGCACCGTCAACAAGGTCATCCCCCTCGTCGATGGGGGCTTCGTCGCCGTCGGCCAGTTCAGCTCCATCACGCCCAACGGCAGCGGCTTCGCCACCACCCGCCGGGGCATGGCGCGCATCTTCGCCAATGGCACCATCGACACCACGTTCACGCCCGCCAACAACAACCCCGTCAACGTCACCGACATCACCCGCGACACGCAGGGCCGCTTCGTCGCCATCGGGAACTTCAACACACTGCTCAACGCCTCGAACCAAAACGTCACGGTCAACAGCATCGTCCGCCTCACTTCGGCCGGCGCCATCGACGCCACGTTCACCAGCCCGCTCAGCTCCAGCTTGAGCAACCTGACGACCGTCGTGACCGACTCGTCCGACCGCATCTACGTAGGCGGCGGCTTCACCAACTTCGGCGGTACCGGCGGCGCCAACTACCTCGTCCGCCTGGACCCCGCCAGCGGCGCGCGCGACGCCACCTTCACCGCCGCCGTGACCGGGCAGGTTAACGCCGTCTGCCTGCTCGCCAACGGTCAGCTCCTGGTGGGCGGCAACTTCGGCGTCCGCCGCCTCAACGCCGACGGCACGCTCGACAACACCTTCAGCTACTTCGGCGGCCTCACCGTGAACGCGATCCAACCCGTCGCCGGCTCCACCGACTTCATCCTCGGCGGCACCTTCACCAGCCCGCAACGGATCACCGCCTCCGGCTCCGTCGTCACTCCTTGGCCGGCGTCCGGCGGCCTCGCCGACGGCAGCGTGACGGAGTTCCTCGCGCTCGACGGTGGACGCACCCTCATCGGCGGCGCCTTCAACAACTATGGCGTTTCTTCGCCCAAGATCGCCCTGCTCGAGGCCGACGGCACCCGCTCCAGCGCGTTCAACGTCGGCACCGGCTTCAACAACACCGTCAATCATCTCGCCCTCGCCGCCGACGGCCGCATCTACGCGGCCGGCGCGTTTACCTCCTACCGCGGCTCGACCGTCAGCCGCGTCGTGCTTCTCAACGCGATCGACACCATCCCCGCCGACCCGGGCGCGCCCGCGACCGCCAATCCCTTCGACGAATACCTCGCCGAATTCGGCGTGCCCGCCGGCCAGCGTGGCGCCACCGACGATCCCGACGGCGATGGCGTGCCCAACCTGCTCGAGTTCGCCCTCGGCCTCGACCCTGCGGTCGGCGACATCAATGGCGACGGCCTGCCGGTCGTCGAAACCGCGGGCGGCTTCCTCACCCTCACCTACGTCCGCACCCAGCCGTCCGATGTGATCTACGAGGTCCAGGCCACCTCCGACCTGTCCGCGACCGGTTCCTGGTCCGCCGATGGCGTTACCCAGGGCACGCCCGACGCGGAGGGCGTCACCACCGCGAGCATCCCGCTCTCCGGCCCCCGTCTCTTCCTCCGCCTGCACGTCACGCTTGCGCCGTAACGACCAAGCGGGGGCGAGGTGGCCGCCTATGGAGTGCGGCGATATGTCGCCGCCTCGGACGGTGCAGCACGACGCACCGCTCTGCCACGCAGGCAGACGAGGCTGCCTGTCGAAAGCGGCGACGCGTCTCCGCACTCCATTAGGCGCTGTCGTCGAAATGGATCAGGCCGGCGTGGGAGCAAAACCTGGCTCGGCCAAGGCGGCCGAGGTGGAGGTGGGCCGGAGGCCCATGCCACCGAGGACAACGCCGGCCCAGCCTGGTTTTGCTCTCACCCGCAGGGCTCGGCGGTCTGAGGTATTTTGAAGACAGCGCCTAGGCCTCGCATCAAACCAAGTAGGGCAAAATTCATGCCGCGGCGGGATACGGCGATCCCACCCTACACGCCAACCCACGTAATGGGAACGGCCACGACGCCCTCAGGGCATGGGGACGAGGCGGTAGTATTCGACCGCGGCATCGGACGGCAGGCGCAGTTGCAGGTCCTCGCCCACGATCGAGACGTCCTCCGGCGCAAACGCCGCCGGCTCCCACCTTCCCTCGGGATTTTCGAGCGATACCACGAGGTCGAAGGCCACGGCGTTTCCCGACGTTTTCGAAAAGCGCGCGGGTCCCGCGAAGTCCACTCCCCGGACCGACTCGGCCGTAAACCGACCCAGGCTCGATGCGTTCGCCATCAATTGCTGGCGAATGGCGGAGGAATCTTCCCCAACGACAAAACCCATCGAAGCCAGCGCGCTTTCCGTCGCATCCGGGATTTGGTCCTCGTCCGTGTCGGCCAGGTCGGCGTCCGGAAGCGCCGGGCCCGGCGAAACGAAGACTTCGCGGACCGTGAAGCGGTAAAACTCCCGCAAGAGCGGGCTCGTGAGCCCGAAGTGAAAAACACTGCCTTCCCGCGCGAGGGTGGTTCCGGTCTGCAAGTTCAGCGCGCTCCACGCCGCCAGCTCCTCCGATCTTTCGACGGCCACTTTCACGGTGAAATCCTCCTCGCCTTCCGGGCGCTGCACCAGTCGCGAGCCGGTCTCGGCGCGGAGCAACTGCTCGCGGGTGTAGAGGCCGAGTGCAGGACCGTGCTGGGTAAGCAGGTCCAGCCAGGCCGTCGAATCCTCCCGCGGCTCCAGGCCCAGGCCGGCCAAAGCGACCTCGACGCCGTCCCCGAGCGTGTCCGAATCGGTGTCGGCGCGGTTGGGATCGGTGCCATGAACGTAGACCTCGTCGCCATCGGGCAGACCGTCGGCGTCGCTGTGCGCCAAGGTCGGGGAACTTCCGGTGTCCGTCGCCGATACGAAGGTGCCGGTGCCGGTCTCGAAGGCGTCGGGAATATCGTCGCCGTCGCTATCCGCGGAAGACACGGCGCCGGGGAAAATCTCGTAGTCTTCTCCGGCGGCGGTGGCGAACTCGTAGAGGTCTGCCGCGAGCTGGGTGAGCGGGACCAGGCGCTCGCCCCGCATCACGTGCACCGGCGTGCCGATCCGGAAACGGCAGGACTTGCCCAAATCGGAATGGATCGTCGCGCGGGTCAATTGTCCGCCGGCCCAGGCGATGCCGATCGTGAAGGCGCCGGGCGAGCGCAGGCCCTTCACGCTGCCCTGCGGAATAGGGGACGGAAGCGCGGGCAACAGTTGGATTTCGCCGCGGGTGTTTTGGAGAAAGAACAGAGCGATACCGGCCGCCGAGCCGAAATTGCCGTCGATCTGGTTTTCCGGAGAACCGCCGCCCTTGATGGAGAAGACGAGGTTGTTGGAGTGCGAAGTCCGGAAGAGGTTGGCGAGGATGGTGAAACCGCGGCTGCCATCGAAGAGCGTGTTACGCAGGCACATTTTCCAGGCCTGGCTCCAGGAGGTGTTATTGGTGGTGTCGCCTTTCCAATCGAGGTGCACCTTGCAGGCAGCGGCGAGAACGGGCTCGTGGACCGGGCTGATCTCGTCGGAGGGGAAAAGACCGACAAGAGGGGACAGATGCCGGTGGGTGTTGGCGACATCGACGTCCTCGAGCCATTCCTGGAGCTGACCGAGGCGGCCGATCTGGTTGGGCGGCAGAAGATCCCGCTTGGCCGCCAGGATGGCGCGGAACTCGGGATCCACACCGAGGATCTCGCCGGCCTGAATGGCGTAGGTGAAGAGGCCGCGGATGAGCTGGCAGTCCATCGTGGTGCCGGCGACGAGTTCGCCGTCGTCGCCCAGTGCCGGATTCGGCTGCTCGGGAGAATGGGAAGGGTTGGTCAGCAGGTAGGGCGGACGGCCGGAACGCGGGTCGGCGACGAGGAAGTCGACGAAGAACTGCGCCGCGCCCTTCATGAGGGGATAAGCCTGGGCGAGATAAGTTTGGTCCCCGGTGTAGAGATAGTGCCACCAGAGGTGCAGGGAGAGCCAGGCTCCGCCGGTGGGCCAGAGACCGCCGGCGTTGTTGATGGGGGCGGCGCCGCGCCAGAGGTCGGTGTTGTGGTGAACCATCCAGCCGGAGGCGCCGTAGTGCCGCTGTGCGACGAGGGCGCCGGTCTGGGAAAGATCGCGGGCGAGTTCGACCATGGGCAGATGGCACTCGGGGAGGTTCATCACTTCCGTGCCCCAGTAGCTCATCTCCTGGTTGATGTTCAGGGTCATCTTGCTCTCCCAGGCGGGGTCGAGCTCGTTGTTCCATTTGCCCTGCAAGGTCATCGGCTGGGAACCGGGGCGCGATCCCGCGAGGTAGAGGTAGCGGGCCATTTGGAAATTGAGCGCGACGAATTGAAGGTCGCCGGCCAGCGCCGTGGCGCCGGCACCTTGTACCGCGGGGTTGACGTCTCTGCCTGTCCCGGAAACGGCCGCCGCCGCGTCGCGGAGGCGTTGCAGGCGGGCGGAGGTTTCGAGGGTGGATTGGTGGGTGCTGTTGAGGTCGAGTTCGACGCGGCGGAAAAGTGGCTGGTAGTCGGCGAAATGGGCGTCGCGGAGCTCGGCATAGCTCTTGGCGCCGGCGGCGGCGAGGGTGGCGGCGGTGCGCGCGGCGGGGTCGCCGGAGAGATCGTCGTAGCGCACGAAGTTCGAGGCCACGCTCAGGACGAGGGTGGCGGCGGTGGCCCCGCTGACGGTGATGCTCGTGCCGCCTGCCGTTACGGTGCCGCCCTCGACGGTGATTTTCACGCGGGCGCGAAAGCGGACGTCGCTGACTTGCTGGCGGCTGGTGTTGGCGTCCTTGTTGACCTTGCCGTCGATGAGGAGATCGGTGCCGCTGGCGCTGACGGTCGAAGCGGTGTGCTGGCTGTCGTAGGTGTAGCTGAAGGAGAGTGCGCCGGCCTGGCTGGCCGTGAGGCGGAGGACAATGACCTGATCGGGAAAACTCGCGAAATATTCGCGAGTGTAGGCGACAGCGCCGCTGGTGTATTCGACCTTGGCGATGGCGGTGTCGAGGTCGAGGGAGCGGCGGTAGCCGGTCGGCGAAGGGTGGGTGAAATTGAGCCGCAGGTTGGCGGTGGGCACGTAAGGGCTCTGCCGGATCGGCGAGGACATGAAGCCGGAGGCGGCGGCGTAGGCGTTCTCTCCCTGGCCGAGCCAGACATAGTTGCGGATCGAAGCGAGGGAGTTGACCGCACCGACACGGGAGTAATCGTGCGGCTGACCGGCCCAGACCGTGTCTTCGTTGAACTGGACGATTTCCTGGGAAACCCCGCCGTAGATCATCGCGGCGAGCCGGCCGTTTCCGATCGGGTAGGCGTCGTTGGAAGTCTGGGTCGAATAGGTTGCCGCGGTGCTGGAAAAGAGCTCCATCGGCCCTGGCGCGGCCCGGAGGGAAAACGGCAAGCCCGCGGAGACGGCGGCCAGGAAGGCGAAGGCGCGGGGAAAGTTCATGGGCGGCAGTGGGGTCGGAGACGGGGCACGAAAACGGCCACCTCTCGTCGTCGCGCGGTAAACCGAGCCGACGACGCGGGAGAACCGTTTGGCTTTACGCCGGGGAGTTGGGGGGAAGCGCGACAGATGCCCCGCCTGCCCGCCGCCGCAAGGGGGGAATCCGACCGGGAAAAGCAGGTCCCAGCGCGAATCCGACAATAGTGCAAAAATTCGCCAGATTCCCGGCAATGTCGCCCGGCGGCGCAGGTGCTGCAGGCCAGGCCGGAGGCTGGCAGCCCGACCAGCGGCCGGGCCTACGCGGGCATGCTCAGGCGCCGTCCGGGATCTCGGGTTCGACGAGCTGCGCGAGCTGGCCGAGAGATTCCTGCCAGCCCAGATAACACATCTCCGCCGGGATGACGGCAGGCACGCCGGCCTGCTCGATGTTTATCTCGGTGCCGCACAGCACCGCTTTCAAGGTGACCGTGACGGTTATTTCGCCGGGCAGATTGGGATCGTCGAACTTGTCGGTGTAGCGGAGGCGCTCATGGGGCTTCAGTTCCAGGTAGGTCCCGCCGAAGGAGTGGCCGTTTCCGGTGCCGAAATTGGTGAACGACATCCGGAAGCTGCCGCCGACCCTGGCTTCGAGGTGATGAACCTTGCAGGTGAAGCCGTGCGGCGGGAGCCACTTGGCCATGGCGTCGGCCTCGATGAAGGCGCGGTACACTTTTTCGGGTTTCGCACGGAGGACGCGGTGGAGGCGGATGGTGTGGGTGGACATGGTGGGATTTGGGTTGGGAAATTGCGTGGGTTCGATTCTCCAACGAACGAGCCCGGGCCGAACGGACAAATCAGATTTTTAAACGCAAGGAGCGCCAAGATCGCGAAGAAAGAACGGGGAGGATTGGGCCGCGCCGCTTCCCCCTTTGCGACCTTTGCGCGGTCTTCGCGCTCTTTGCGTCAAAAATCCGAACGGCCCGGCCCGCTCAGCCGAAGCGCAGCGCCTGCTCCACCTCGCGCAGGCCGCGGGTCATGGCGAGCTTTCGGCCGTTGCGCAACACCACCACGTGCTCGCCCTTGAAGATGGGCTGGAGCTCCTTCACCCGGTCGAGATTCACGATCGCGGACCGGCTGATGCGGAGGAATTTCTCGGGCGGGAGCTGCGCTTCCAGGCTCCCCAGCGTGTCGCGCAGGATGTGGCTCTCCTGGCCGACGTGGACCGACACATAGTTGCCCGCCGATTCGATGCTGTCGATCTCCTCGGTCCGCAGCACCACCAGGCGTTCGTCGGTCTTGATCGTGAGGCGGCTGAGAAAGGCCGGCGCGCCGGCAGGCGGACGGGGCACGACGGGCGCCGGGATTTCCCCGCCGGAGCGCGCCGCCAGCAAGTCGAGCAGGCCGCGCGCGGCCTCGCCGGCGCGACGCTGCTCCAGGTGCTCGCGGGCGCGGGTGAGGGCCGCGCGGAAGCGCTCGGCGGTGAGCGGCTTGACCAGGTAATCCAGCGCCCGCGCTTCGAAAGCCCGCACGGCATGCTGGTCGTAGGCCGTCGTGAAGATGATCACGGGCGGCCGTCCGGGCGGCAATTTTCCCGCCACCTCCAGGCCATCCAGGCCCGGCATGTTCACGTCGAGAAACACCAGGTCGGGCGCCTGCTCCGCGATGGCGGCCAGGGCCTCGGGCCCATCGGCGCACTCGCCCACGAACTCGAGATCGGGCTCTCCGGCCGCGAGCTGGCGCACCCGGCGGCGGGCCAGCGGTTCATCGTCGACGATCAGGGCGCGGATTTTCATGCGGAAACGGAGGCCTCCCGGACAGTGGCGGGCGCGGCGGGCAGGGAAAGCCGCACTACGCAGCCGCCACCCTCGCGCGGGAGCAGGGCCAGTTCGTGCCGGCCGGGATATAGCTGTTCCAGCCGCGCGCGCGTGTTCGCCAGGCCGATGCCCGCCCCCGGCCGGGAGCCGGCCGCGGCACCCGGCCCGGGCCCCGTGTCGCTCACTTCCAGACGCAGGGTATCGCCCTCGCGCACGGCGGCGAGGGTGAGCACGCCCGGCCCGCGGACGGGCCCGATGCCGTGCTTGATGGCATTTTCCACCAGCGGTTGCAGAATGAAGGCCGGCACACGGGCCTCCAGCGCGGCGGGGTCGATGCGCTCCTCGACCCGCAGACGCTCCCCGAAACGGATCTGTTCGATGGCGAGGTAACGGCGGACGAAGTCCAGCTCGCGGCCCAGCGGCACCTCGCCGGCGTTGGCATCGTCGAGCGACGCGCGCAGGAGCTCGCCGAGGTGGCCGAGCATCTCGTCGGCGGCCCGGGGATCGAGATGGATGAGGGTGGCGATGCCGTTGAGCGCGTTGAAGAGAAAATGCGGGTTTATCTGCATGCGCAGGGCCGCCAGGCGGGCCTCGGCGAAACGGGCCTCGGCGGCAAGCGCGCGGCGTTCGCGTTCCTGCGCGCGGCGCGACCACACCACCGCCTGCGACGAGCTCACCAAAATGGCGTAAAACAGCATGTCCATGGCGGTCTTTGCCAGCGGCGGCCCGCCGGGGCCCCGGGGGCGCCCCGGTTCGCCAATCCGGCCGCGCCGATCCGGCCGGCCGCGCAGGGCCTCCCCGGTCCCGGGGCCTCCCGGCAGCCGCTCGTCCGGCGGCACCGGCCGGGGTTCGGGGAATGTTTCTTCCGGCCGCAGGACAAAGCGCCTGGGCGGGAAGGTGGTATCGGCCCAGCGGCTGGCCGCCATCAGGAGGCCGCAGGCCGCGAGATGCGCCGCGAGGCCGCCCAGCCAGCGCCGCCGTTCGAAGGGAAACCGAAAGGCCAGCGTCACCGCGACCGGGGCAAACACCCCCCAAACCAGCCAGGAGGGCAGCGCCAGCCGGACCGCCACGTCGAGGTCGTGGGAGCCGATGAGCATGGCTTGCGCGACGAAAAACAGGCCGAGTGCCAGCCACGCGGTCAGGCCGACCAGCACGGGCGCGCGCCAGCCGCCCGAGGTAAACGGGGATGGCGGAGACGACGCGGACGGGAAAGACGGGAGCACGACGGAGATTTGAAGGAAAAGCGCCTGCGAACGGAGCCCAAAGTCGGGAGCCGTGCGGAACGGAATGCGATTGGAAGCTGAGGGCCGGGAGCGGCGGCATTCCGGCCGGCGCTTGGGATACGATTTGTAGATCTGGAACCGGAAGCCGGCTGAAAGCCCGCTTCCGGGAAAGAAGAAAGGCGCGGCCGCTTCCGCAGGCCGCGCCCTGGCTCGGTTGGCTTGATTTGGCGACCGGTTCAGGGAAACGAACCGGTCAGCTCTCGGTCTCCGCGGAGCCGCCCTTGCCGCCCTTCGGGCCGGGTCCTTTGCGGCCGTGGCCGGGACCGCCGGGGCCGGGCAACTTGCCGCTCTCGATCGCGGTCTTGAGGGCGGCCTGCTCGTCGGCGCTGAGCGTGCCGTCCACATTGGCGTCGTAGGGCGCGACCGCGGCATACATGCCGGCGATGTGCCGGACCATGTGCTCGGCGGGCGGGGTGGCGGCGCCTTCCGGCGGGGTGCGGCCCGGAGGAGGCGCGAAGGTCACCGTGCCGGCGGTGATGGCATCGGCGAGCTGTTCCTGCTCCGACTCCTCCAACTGGCCGTTCAGGTTGAGGTCGTAGGGGGATATCTTGGCGTAGTCCTCGGAGAGACGGGCGGTCAGGGCGGTGGAGTCGGGCTTGCCGCCGCCGGGCTTGCCGCCCTTCGCCGGACGGGACGAGGTCGAGTCGGCGGCGAAGGAAGCGGAGGCGAGGACGGCGGTGAACGTGGCGAGCACGGCGGTGGTGGTGAGGAGTTTCATGGTGGTGTATGGGTTGATTGCTTTGTCGTGGTGGTGAGGGCCTCGTCCGACCGTCGGGCCTTCGAGGCATGGGCGCATCCTAGCCAAAATGGCGGAAAAAATCCCCGCGTCTGAGATGAACCCGCCGGCAAAGCGGATGAACCGGCCCGGAAACGGGATGAAACGACCGCGGCCAACCACTGGGTAGCGGCGAGCGCGAAGCGAATCGGGCTCGAAAAACGGGTCGCTGGCGTTCCCCGCTACACCCACTCGGCGGTCACGCGCTAAGCCGGCAGGCGGACGGGCAGGATGACGAAGGGCAGGCTGGCGAGGAAGAAACGCCGCTGGAGCACGAAAACGGTGTGGTTGTGGAGCAGCCGGCTGAGGCGGGTCTCCTCGGCGAAGGCCAGCTGGCCGGCGAAGAAAACCCGGTTCGGAAATTCCCCGGCGGCGGTGCGAGCGAGGCTCATGACCTCGTTGGCCAGATCGTGTCCGATGCCCGTGAAGGCCTTCGCCGCATAGCCCCTGGCCTCCGCCCAGCGCACGTAGCGTTCGGCCTCGGCGGCGGTGTGCCCGCGAAGGGCGTCGATCTCGGCCGCGCCCTTGAAGTTGCCGGCATCCACGTGGCCAACCTGGAGAAAGACGAGGTTGTGGAACACGTCCCCGAACATGCGCGGGATCTGGAGCACGGTATGGAGGCCGAGCCCGTTGTAGCCATTGACCAGGATGATGGCGGTGCGGGCCTGGCGGTCGAAAGGTGCGGAGGGCATGCCGGCGGCCGGCGGTTCGGCCGCCGCGGCGGGGAGGAGCGCTCGATCGAGCCGGACGAGCTGGGCCGCGACGCGGTTGTAGTGGCGCTTGATCGCGAAGGCGACGGCGACGAGCAGACCGGTGACCAGCAGCGTGGCCCAGCCGCCCTCGAAGAATTTGATGCAGGTGAGCGAGACGAGGATGAAGGAGGTGAGACCCAGGCCGAAGCCGTTGACCGCGATCTTGCGGCGCCAGTCGGGGTCATCGCGACGCCGGCTCCACCAATGGCGCACCATGCCCAGCTGGGAGAGCGAGAAGGTGATGAAGACGTTGATCGAGTAGAGCACGACGAGCAGGCCGACGGAGCCGCGGGTGACGAGCATCATGACGAGGGCGCAGCCTCCCATGAGAAGGATGCCGTTTTGCGTGACGAAACGGTCGCTCAGATTGCCGAAGCGGGCCGGGAACCAGCGATCGAGGGCCATGGCGGCGAGCACGCGCGGGCCGTCGAGGAAACCGGCCTGGGCGGCGATGAGGAGCAGGGCGGCCTCGGCGGCAAGCGTGCCCACCACGAAGGCGCGCCCCCCCGCGGGTGACCAGCCGGCGGTGACTATCTCGAAAAGGACGGCGTTAAGGGTCTTCCCCTCCTGCGGGGCCACGTGGTAAAGCAGATAGGCGGCGAGCAGGCCGCCGACGGTGAGGGCGAGCGAGACGCCCATGTAAAGCATGGTGCGGCGCCCGGTCTTCACCCGCGGCTCGCGCAGGATGGGTAGGCCGTTGCTCACGGCTTCGATTCCGGTGTAGGTGCCCGCGCCCATGCTGTAGGCCTTGAGCAGCAAGGCGAAGAGCCCCAGCCAGCCGACTTCGGAACCGACAAGCTTCACCTCGCGGACGGTGTCGAGGGCGACGCCGCCGAGCCCGGACGCATGGGTGCAAAGCGCGTAGAGGATGACGAAAGCATGCGTGACGACGAAGACCGTGAAAATCGGAACGAAGAGCATCACGGACTCCTTCACGCCGCGGAGATTGACCAGCGTGAGCGTGGCGACGCCCGCGACCGCGAAGGCCAGTTTCCATGCCTGCCACCCCGGCGGGAGCAGGCTGAAAAGGGCATCGGCCCCGCTCGCGACCGAGATCGTGATGGTGAGCACGTAGTCGATGAGCAAGGCGCAGCCGGACACGACGCCGGCGGCGGGCGAGAGGAGCTTGCTCGCGACGAGATAACCGCCGCCGCCGTGCGGGAACAGAGAGATGATCTGCGAATAGCTGGCGCAGATCGCGACGATGGTGAGGATGGACGCCAGCGCGACGAAGACGGCGAGGTGATGGTACTCGCCGAGGGCCCGGAAGGTTTCCTCCGGGCCGTAGCACGAGGAGGAAAGCCCGTCGGAGCCGAGGCCCACCCACGCGAAGACGGCGATAAGCGAGACCTGGTGGAAGAGATTGCGGTCGGCGAGCGAACGGGCGCGGCCGAAGAGCAGCGTTTTTAACGACATGGTGGTGTTGGTGGGGCCTTAGTTGGCGGAGGAATCGCGGCTCTTGTCCCGGGCCATGAGGGCAAGCATCGTATCGAGCAGTCCGGAGCCGCCTGACGCTCCCGTCACGGCGACGTCGGGCACGATGCGCACTCCCCGCTCGCCGACGGTCTGCATGAGCTGCATCACGGTGTAACTCTGCGCGCCGAGGGCCTCGACACCGGCGCGATAGGCCTGGGCCTTGGCGTCGCCGGTGGCGCGGATGCCCTCCGCCTCGCCGAGGGCGCGGAGACGGAGCGACTCGGCCTCGCCGGAGGCCTGCTTGATCGTGGACTGGGCGCGGAGCTCGGCGATGCGCACGCCCTGGTCGGCGTCCACCATCTGCTGCTGGATATTGGCGAGGGCGGTGGCGCGGACGAGCTCCTGGCGCTGGTTTTGCGCGGCCTCCTGCGTCTCGTAGGTTTTCCTTTCCTCCTCGGCGATCTTCCGGTCGGTCTGGGTCTTCATGAGCTCGGCGGGCGGAGTGATGTCGCCGATGAGGGTGTCGATCGCCTGCACGTCATAGGCGGCGAGGGCGGTGCGGATATGGCCGGCGGCCTCGGCCTGGCGCTCGCTGCGGGCGTTCAGGAAATCGAGCACCGTGTGATGCTGGGCGGAGTTGCGGAAATAGTTGCCGACGATGGGCTGCAGGGCGTGGTCCACGAGATTCTGCATGGAGCCGATCCGGGAGATGACCTTGGGCGCATCGAGGGCGCCGACATGGATGATCTGGGAGACGTCGAGGTTGAAGGCGAACCCGTCCTTGGAGCGCACCGTGATGGAGCTGAGCCGGGCGTCGTAGTGGTGCGCCTCGGTGCGGCTGGCCCAGTTGAGCACGATGTTGGTGGTGGGCACGAGTTCGACGCGCATGATGCGGGTGTTGATCGGATGCTTGCCGGGGTTGAGCGGAGCCACCCACACGCCCTTGTGGCCGACGTTGACGAGATCGCCGTGCTTGAAGGCCGAACCGCTCACGTCCTCATGGGCGAGGCCGACGTAGGAGATGACGACGCCGACGGAGCCGATGGGGATGGCGAGCATGGGCACCTGCTCGACCCGGACGAACCAAGGGTTGAGGTTCCACGAGCCGGAGAGCAGCACCTGCTCCTGGAGGCCGCGGCGGCCGCCGGCCTCCAGGAAGGCGCGGGCGTTCTGGAAATTGTCATGCCCGGGGATGACCGGCCCGGCGATCTCGCCGGGATCGATGGGCCGGCCGTCCAGCGTGGTGACGATGCCGACCATGTCGGGTTCGACGTGGTACACGTGGAGCTCGGCGGCATCCATGCCGTGACGGGCGGCGGCGGAAGCGGTGACGACCTGGAAAAGCGCGGGGTTGATCCGGTAGGTGCCGGCGGTGAGGAGCCCGAGCTGGCGACCCTTTTCGCCGCCTCCGAGGAGGAAGCGGCGCGCGTCCTGGAAGTTGTCGCAATCGACGGCGCGGCCGAGGATGCACCCCGCCGGCAGGGGCGCACCGTCGGCGGCGACAACCAACGCGATCTCCCCGGCGGGCACGACGAGAACCGGGGCCTTGGCGACGGAGTATTGCCAGAAGCCATAGCCGAGGTGCACGCCGGGCGGAAGCGTGTCGGCCTGGTAACCCGCCTCGTCTTCGAGGGCGATGAGACGGCCGGCAGACAGGCTGCGCCGGGCGAATTTCTTCACCACGACGCCGACCTGCGTCTCACGGATCACGACGACGCCGAGCAGGAGCGGGGCGAAGACGAGCAGCGCAAAAAGGAGCGCGCCCCGCTCGAGCCAGCCGGAGGCGAAGAGGAAGGGCGCGACGAGGGCGGCCACGGCGGCGAGGCCGAAGAAGAGGCGCGCCGAGGGGGCGCGCGACGAGTTGAGGGCGAGGCCCGCCGGCACGAGGCAGGCGAGGCCGAGGGCGAAGCGCGCGGCAAGCCACGCCACGCCCGGAAGCGAAACGTCGAACGAGGTCACTGGTATGTCTCCTGACGAGCCCGCGACCGCGCCGGTATTGGCGGCGAGGCGTGCGGACATGGTTAGACTGGGGCAACCGTGGAGACACCGCCCGAGCGGGCTCTAGTGGATCACCCTCCCATGGGCCGACGAGGTTAGCTGACGGGCTTGGCGCTGGAAGGTCGCCTTGGGCGCGGTTACCCGCGTCCTTTCGCCCCGTCCGTCACGTGAGAGCGTGACGGAGATTTGGGTCCCCCGCGCCGACGCCAAGGAAGTGGCGGCGGCTTAGGCAAGCGTATCCAAAGAACCGCGACAGACTGGCGGAGCGGAGAAGCGGGGGCAAGTTTTGCGATACCCCAGGGACGTCAAGTTCCGGAATGGCAAAGGCTAGCGTCGATAATAGATGCCGGGAAGACCATGCATCCCCGCCAAAAGACAAAGGAGGTTGCTCCGCCCCGGCCTTCCTGCGGCCATCGGTCGGTCGCATGAAAAATCTCTTCGACGAAACCTTTTACCGCCGCAGCGCCGCCCAGCTTGCCGCGTTGCATCCCGGCTTCGACGCGGAGCGTTTCCTCGCCCACGCGCTCGAGGCTCTCGCCTCCCGCGAACTCATGGCGCGCCTGCACCGCACCGCCGAGGCCTTTCACCTGGCGCTCCCCCTCCCCTTCCCCGACCAGCTCTCCGTCGCGCTGGCGCATGCCCCGCAGATCGGGCATACCTTCATTGCCATCTGGCCCTGCGCCTTCGTCGCGCGCCACGGCATCGACCGCCCCGCCCTCGCCCTGCCGGCCCTGCGCGAGCTCACCCGCCACGGCTCGGCCGAGTTTGCCATCCGCCCCTTCCTGGTCCGCGACCTGGCCGGCACGCTCGCCCTCCTGCGCGACTGGGCCGGCGACGGCGACGAACACGTCCGCCGCCTCGCGAGCGAAGGCTGCCGTCCCCGTCTTCCCTGGGGGGAGCGCCTTCAGTCCCTCGTCGCCGATCCCTCGCCCGCCCTGCCGATCCTGGAGGCCCTGCGCGCCGATCCCTCGCTCTACGTGCGCAAATCCGTCGCCAACCACCTCAACGACATCGCCAAGGACCACCCGAACCTCGTCCTTGACCTGACCGGAGCCTGGGACCGCTCCGACCCCCGCACCGCCTGGATCGTCCGCCACGCCCTGCGCACCCTGGTCAAGCGCGGCCACCCGCGCGCCCTCGCTCTCCTCGGCGCCGGCGGCGCACCCCGGCTCGAGGCGACCCTCTCCGCGTCGCCTAGGCGTATCCGCCTAGGGGATACGATCACCCTCGTCGCCACCCTCGAGTCCTGCTCGCCCAAGGCCCAGCCGCTGGTCGTGGACTACGTCGTCCATTATCCCCGTGCCTCGGGCCGCATTTCGGAAAAGGTATTCAAATGGACCGGGCTCACCCTGCCGCCCGGCGAAACGGTCAAGCTGACCCGGCGACAGACCATCCGGGATTTCAGCACCCGCCGCCACCATCCCGGCCGCCACCGCGTGGAGCTGCAGGTCAATGGCCGCCGCCTCGCCGAAGCCGCCTTCACGCTACCATCCTGAAACCTGAGCCGGGCTGCCAGCCACGCTTCCGTTTCCCGGCTTCGCTTCCCCAGGCTTCTCCTGTAGGCAGAGCGGAGCTTTCCTCTCGCCATGAATCTCCGCCCCATCATCGACGACATCGCCGGCCAGGCCGACGATTTTCTCGCCGGCTGCACCGACCGCGCCCAGGCCCGCGCCGGCGTCCTCGAGTTCCTCACCCTGGAGCACCCGCGCCTCGTTCCCGCCGACCGCCGGCTCATCGCGGACCAAGTCATGGCCATCCTCGAGGAGGAGGGCTTCTTCTCCGAACGTTTCGTGGACAGCTTCGATCCCGACCAGAATCCGGAAGACGACGAAAATTGAGCCGCATTTGCCTCCCCCTTCCCCTGCTTCAACGTCTGCCCGGCCATGATCCATCTCTTCGCACCCGATCTCACCCAGCATCCCCCGCGCAGCCCGCGCGTGAAACTCGGAGGTTTCGTCCACCTGCCCCGCCTGCTCGACAAGGCCCGCGCCGCCGCGGCCGGCAAGCTCGGCGAATTCATTTACCCCTGCCCGCTTGACCAGCGTTTCTTCACCTTCACCGGTATCTCCCCCGAACTGCTTCTGGCCGAGGTTCGCCAAGGCCGCGGCGATACCGAAATGCTCGCCTGGGTCCTCGCTCACGCGTCCCCAAAACGCCAGCCTTGGGAAATCGCCGCCTGGTCGGATTACCTGACCGCCCTCTCGCCCGGTGACATCCAACGCCATAAAGTCTTCGCCGAACACATCGAAAAGCTCGGTCCCGGCCGCGAGGATATCGTCACCTACTTCGATCGACTGGACCTCGACGACTACGTAAGTTACGGCGGAAAAGCATGATGGCTAACGTATGGCATTTTCGCTTGCGCTGCTGAAAATAGCCATATCGAGTATGGCACCGTGAAAATGACGATGCACATCGATGAAACGCTCTTGGAACGCGTCATGAAGGACTACGGGTTCCCCAGCAAAACGGAAGCCGTGGAGGCGGCCCTCAAGGAGATGGACCGCCAGATGCGCATCCGCGCGTTCCGCAAGAATGGCCTGGGCCTCACGCCCGACGAACTCGCCGCCGCCATCGATCCGCACTACGACGAAAAGCTCGGTTACAACGTCTCTCCTGAGCGCATCGCCGCGGAGGACCAGAAGCCCTATGGATCTTCCGATACTCGTTGATAGCAACGTTTATATTCGGCTCATGCGGCAACGATTGGACCCCGTTGCCGTTCTTTTTGAACACTATGACACGGTCAATCTGGTCACCTGTGGTATGGTGCAGCTCGAGGTCCTGCGTGCCATCAAGGACACGCATGTCCGCGGACGACTGGGATCTTTCCTGTCTCTCATGCATATCGTGCCGACGGACGAACGCCTGTGGCGCTCGGCACTTTCCATCGCGGCGCATTCCAGCCTCAACGGCATCCCAGTCTCGGAGACGAATGCGTTAAAAGCCGCCTGCGCCCTGCGCGTCAGCGCCTCGGTGCTCACCCTCGATTCTGATTTTCAACGCGTGCCGGGCCTCCAAACCCTGAACTTGCCCGCCCACCTCGATCCCTGAACCGGCCTCGCCCGCCCGCTCGCTCCGTGTCCGACTCCCCCGACCTCGTTCTCGCCTTTGACGCGAATAATCGCCTCGCCGTCCGTTTCACCTTTCAGGGGCGCGAGCCCGCCGATGGCTCTGCCCTGCCAGGCGTCCAGCTCTCCGCCACCTCGTTCGCTTTCTCCCACGATGGCAGGACTCGACGCGCGATACTCGCCACCCTGGTCGATCCGGCCAGGGTGGTGCAGGCCGACACGGGCGTGGTTTTCCACACCTTCGACCAACTCGTCTCCACCCCGGACGCCAACGCTCCGCTTCTCGCTGCCCTGATCCCCGGTCTGGAAGCACGTCTCATCGAGCTGCCCTACCTGCACCTCGGAGAAAACGACTTCATCTACAAATTCCGTCCTGCGCAGGAACGGAACACCGCCATTTACGCCCAGGACGACGCGTCCCGAGCGCTTTATCAGTCGAACCTCTGCGCCGCGATCAAGGCCCTTGCCCGCCGTCACGAGCGTTCCGCCGCGGCGCCGGTTCCCCTCGATTTCGGCGCCGTACGTTATCTTCTCCCCAGCCATTTCGGCTTTTGCCTGGGCGTGAAAAACGCCATCGAGCGCGCCTACGAGACGCTCGCCGAAAACCCCGGCCGCCGTGTGTTCATGCTCTCCGAGCTGATCCACAATCCCTTCGTCAACGAGGACCTCCTCCGTCGCGGCCTTCGTTACCTCCAATCCGACAAGGGCGTGCCCTTCACGGTCTCCGGCCGCAAGATAACTGCCGATCAGCCCGCGACGCCCGACGATCCCGCGCGCTGGGATATCCTCACCCCTTCCGATATTGTCATCATTCCCGCCTTCGGCGCCACCGATGAGGACAAGCGTCGCCTTGTCCGCCGCGGCCTGGCCGTCCGCGCCTACGATGCCACCTGCATGCTGGTGGAGAAGGTCTGGAAAGCCGCCCGCGCCTATGGACGGGAAGGCTACACCGTCGTCATCCACGGCAAACACGAGCACGAGGAAACCAAGGCCACCTTCTCCAATACCCGGCGCCACGCTCCTGCCGTCATCGTGCGCAATCTCGCCGAGACCCGCCTGCTCGCCGCCCTCCTCCCCCTGCGCCACACCCTGGCCGCCCAGGTCCGCTTCGAAGATGCCTTCGAGGGCCGCCACACCGAAGGCTTTTCCATCGCCCGGGATCTCGAGCGGGTCGCCGTGGTCAACCAGACCACCCTCCTCGTCAACGAGACCCGCGAGATCATCGAACACTTGCGCGCCTCCTACGCCACCGCCTGCGGTCCCGACCTGCCCGGCGAACCCGCCCGCGTCGGCGGCAGCGGCCGCACCGACACGCTCTGCTACGCCACCCAGGTCAATCAGGACGCCCTCGGCCGCGCGCTCGACGAGCCGCTCGACGCCGCCTTCGTCATCGGCGGCAAAAACTCCTCCAACACCTACCAGCTCCACCGCGTTTGCGAAGAGCGTCTCGGCCGCCTGGCGTTTTTCATCCAAAGCGAGGCCGACATCCGCTCGCTCGCCGAGGTTTCGCACTATGTCTTCCCCGCCCACGGCCCCGGTTCCGGAGGCGGTCACACCGAGCTCCGCCCGCTCTGGCCCGAGGAGACCTTCCTGCATCCCCGCCGTGTCCTCATCACCGGCGGGGCAAGTTGCCCCGATGGGCTCATCCAAGCCGTCATCGCCCGCATCAACGCCCTCTTCCCCGCCGCCCGCCTCCGTCCGGTCCAAGCCGTGCTCGCCGATCTGGACCGCTGAACCGGACACGCCGCCGCCTTCGCGGCGCTACCTCCACCGTACCGAATAGGTTACCCCAAGGATTTCGGTCCCGGGGTTGGCGTCGTCCAGACCCGCGTTCGAAAGATGCGCGAGCCGCAGGCCCAGCCGCTGGGCCTCGCCGAGCCGCCACGTGGCTTCCACAAAACTCTCGATCTGGAAATGCCCTCCCAGGTCCTTGCCTTCGCCTCGGTCATAATATCCAGGCGCCACCCCGGCGCGCAGGCCAAAGGGCGAACCGCCCTCCCATCGCCAAGCCAATCCGGCGCCCACGAAAACCGCTTCCCGCGAGTTCACGCTCGTCTCGATCACGGGAGCCCAGCCGCCGCCTACGCCGGCAAGCTCCATCTCCAGTGCATAGACGGCATGACGTCCCCGCTTCGAAAACGCTTCGTCGCAACCCAACCCCGCTTGCAACGCCACCGGCACCGGATCCGCCGCACGCATCGGAACCGCGGCCGCCAAAACGAGGCCAAATCCCATCCACGAAGGCATTTTCATAGGCTGACGACCGTTCCGCGCGAGGTTCTCGCTGTCAAATTCCTCCGCGATAAGCCCGCTCCTTTCCCGTATCGTGCCTTGAAAGCCCGCCGCGCGCGCCCGCACGATGACCCGCCATGTCCAAGGAAGCCCTCCGCGCCACCGTCCTCGCCGCTCTCGAGGCCGAGCTCGCCCGCCAGACCCACGCCGCGTTCGACGCCCGCGAGGAGTCGATCAGCGAGGAAAGCCGCGCTGAAAACAAATACGACACGCACGCCCAGGAGGCCGCCTATCTCGCCGAAGGCCAGGCGCGGCAGGCCGCCGAGATGCTCGCCGCCCTCGCCGCCTGGCGCGCGCTCGTGTTTCCCGCCGCCAGCCATACTGCCGCCCAGCTCGGCAGCCTGGTAACGCTCTCCGTCGGCGCGCGCTCCGAGCATCTCCTCATCGGCCCGGCCAATGGAGGTCTTGCCATCACCGCGCCGGGCGACGGCCGCGAGATCACCGTCGTCACTCCCGCCTCGCCCCTGGGTCGCGCTCTCCTCGGCCGCCGCCCCGGCGACAGCCTCCCGCCTCCGCGCAAAGGCGCCCCGGCCCCCCGCCTCACTGCGCTAGCCTGAGCGACGAATCCGGCTCAACTCCCTCCCCTGCGCCGCAAAAATCCCTGTCCCTGCCCGCCTCTCTTCTGTTTCCGTCCCTCCCCCGCCATCATCGTGACTCGCCTCCGCCGCCCTTCTGCTTCCCGTCTCGCCTGCTGTGCCGCCGCCCTCTCGCTGCTCGCCGCGTTGCCCGCCTGCTCTCCCCCTCCGCCCCCCTCCGCCTCCTCCCCGGCCGCCCTGCCCACCGTCTCTCCGCTCCCGGCCGATCTAGCGGCCGCGCTGGACACCTTCCGCGCGGAGGGTCCCAAGGGCTGGGCCTTCACCCAAACGACCTCCGGCGACGGCAAGGAACGCGTGGAACGCTACGATCCCCGCCAGCGTGGTTCCGCGCGTTGGACCCTGCTTTCCGAAAAAGGCGCCACCCCCACCGAAGCCGAACAACAACGTTACCGCGACACTCGCCCGCCGCTCGATTCCTCCGCCAACCTCGCCGCCCAATTCGACCGCGATTCCGCCCTGCTAGCCGCGCACGAGGGGCGCACCTCCACTTACGAATTCCGCCTCAAACCCGGTTCCGAGAACGACAAAGCGGCCCCGCACATGCGCGCTCACGTCACGCTCGACCACCCCACCGGCGCGATCGTCCGCGTGGAGTTGTTCACCACCGGCTCCTTCAAGCCCGCCACCAGCCTCGTCATCGACGAGGCCCGCACGACCCTGGTTTATTCCCTACCGACCGAAACCCTCCCCGCCCTCCCGCTGGAGGCCACCATGCACGTGCGGGGCAAGCGTTTTTGGTTCCGCGACTTCGAGGAAAAAGTCACCAGCACCTATTCCGATCACGAAAACGCCGCCAAGCCTGCCGTCGGACCGACGAACCAATAGACGAGCTGACAATTTTGCGAGATGAGATCCTGCGCCTGGAGGCGTCGCCGCGCCCGTCTGCGAGGCAAAGGCCCGCCCGCCACCGTCCTCTCCAAATACAAGGCGGCAGGCGGGGCGCGAACTCAGGGCGTGAACTCGAACACCGACGAGGAGCTATACCGCGTTATCCCGAGAAAAGAACCGGAACCTGTCTCGACCAGAGGTGCAGCGGGAGAGTAGCCGATGCTCCCCGTGCTGAAGTCATACAGCGCGTTAAGATCAAAGGTGTAAGTGGAGAAATCGAAATCGAGACGGTACACCGTGCCGCCGTTGTATGCGCCGCCATAGCTCATGGTTCCGTAAAGATGGCCGTCGTTTCCGAGAATGGGCGCGGATGTCGCAGAGTAGCCGGTGGACGCGTCAAGGTGCAGCACGACCGACACGCCCGAACTTGAATCGTAGGCGAAGACGACGCCCAGGTATGAATAGCCGCCACTCGAGGTAAAACCAATCAGCTTGCCGTTTGCCACCTCGACAATGGAGACAGGCGATATCCCCTCCGTGTATTGCTGGCCGAAATCGTGGAGCACCGAAGGAAGCGCACTGGCGGTCGTGATGCGATAAAGGGTGCCGCCACCATACTGTCCCCCGGTCGAAGTCGTCCCGTAAAGGTTGCCATCCGATCCCAACAAGAGATCGGTCGGGCCGACGCCGGTCGTGGACTGGCTGAGATTCGCCATTCCGTAGATGCTCCACGTGTAGTTCGTCCCGTCGAAGCCCGGTACCAGAATGACCACCCGGCCTTCGTCATCGGGCCCACCGCCTTCCGTGGTGGCATAAAAGTCACCGTAGCCATCCTCTATCAGATGATCGGGATTGCGGCCTTCCCAACCGCCGGAAAACTCCGCGAGCACCGAAAAGGCCCCACCGGTGCTCAGGCGGAAAACCGTGCCGAGATCGTAGGCGCCGCCCAGTGCGGTGGTGCCATAGAAATCGCCGTCGCTGCCCAAAATAAGCGAAGTCGGCTCGCCACCATCCCAGCCGTTCCATTCATAAAGCACGGTATAGGTCCCACCGGGGCTGAGTTGGTAAAAGGAGCCGGCGTTATATCCACCGCCAAAACGGAGGATACCATAATAATTGCCGTCAGGCCCGGGAACGAGCCCGTCGTCATCGTGAGGATAGGAGGCGAACGTGTGGAGCACGTTCATGGTTTGCGCATGAACGACGCACGGAGACAGAAGCCCAAGTAAGAAACCAGCCAGCCAAAGGCCGGAACGCAGAAGCTGGCCAATAGAAAGGAAACGAAGGATCATGGGTTGAGGATTAGGTTTCGGTGAGGAGAAACCGCCCGTGGCACGCACGGGCGAAAAAACCAGCCGAAGCCGTAGCCACTCCGGTTTCGCCGATACCTGGCAACTTACTGAAGCGACTGGAAATCAATGTCCTTGTTAACGGTAACCGGTAATTTCCCCGATTTACAGCCTCACCCGGATCCGAAAAGAACCTTTTTCGCACCCGCGCCGCCAGGGTGGCAGAAGTGCCTGCCGACCGTGTGACGTGCAGGCGGGGCGCCGCCTACTCGCCGTCCTCGTAGAGTCCCTCGTAGGCCTTCACCGTCTCGCTCCAGCTGAAATCGCGCCGCATGCCGCGCAGTTGCACCTCAACCAGCTTCTTCACGTTCCGGTGCAGGCGGAGCGCCCGCTCCAGTCCGGACAGGACACCCTCGGCCGTCACCGGAACCTGGATACCGGTGCCATGGCCCGGATCCTCGTCGATGTCCACGACGGTGTCCGCCAGTCCGCCCACGCCCGTCACCACCGGCACCGTGCCATAGGTCTGGGAATACATCTGGCTCAGTCCGCAGGGCTCGAAACGCGAGGGCATCACGAAAAAGTCGCTCCCCGCCGTCACCAGGTGGCTCATCCCCTCATCCAGCCGGGTGCTCAGCGCCACCCGCTTCGGCAGGGTCGCCGCCAGTTCGCGCAGGCCTTTTTCCAGCTCCGGCTCGCCCTTGCCGAGCACGATCAGGCGCACGTCCTCGCGTTTGAAAAATTCCCGGTTCGCGAGCACCAAATCCACCCCCTTCTGGGTGGTCAGCCGGCACACCATACCGAAAATCGGCCCCGGGTAATCGGGATTGAAGCCGTGCCGACGCAGCAGTTCCTCCCGGCAACGCCACTTGCCGGCCAGGTCGTTCACCGTGTAGGTCGCGGGCAGCAGGGCGTCCGTCGCGGGGTTCCAGATCGCGGTGTCCACGCCATTGAGCAGCCCTTTCAAATCCTCCCCGCGCGCCGCCACCACGCCCTCCAGCCCGCAGCCGAACTCCGCCGTCTGGATCTCCTGGGCATAACGCGGGCTCACCGTCGTCACCCGGTCGGCGAACAGGATGCCGCCCTTGATCAGGCTCATCTGCCCGTAGAATTCCACCCCGTCGATGCCTGTCAGCTCCTCCGGCAGGTTCGTGCGGTAGAAGGAGCGCATCGGAAAGATGCCCTGGAATGCGAGGTTGTGGATCGTGAACACCGTGCGCATCGCCAGGATGTCGCCGTGCCTCTGCTCGGCGTGCCGCAGCAACAAGGGCAACAGCCCCGTCTGCCAGTCGTGGCAATGGAGCACGTCGGCGTTAAAACGCAGCAGCCGCATCGTCTCCACCACGCCTTTGCAGAAAAAAATGAAGCGATGATGGTTGTCCTCGAAATCCCGCTCGCCCGTCCCGTAGGGGTTGCGGCGGTCGAAAAACTCGTCGCGGCAGACCAGGTAGACCGTCAGGCCCTCGCGGGGCGAAAAGCGGCGGATCTCCCCGCTCATGAATACGTCGCCCATCTCGATCTTCGGCCGCAGCAGCGTCTCCGCCTCCAGCGCATCCGGATACTCCACCACGCTGCGGTAGCCCGGCACGAAAACCGCGACCTCATGACCCCGGTCCGCCAGCGCCCCCGCGAGCGACGCCACCGCGTCCGCCAGTCCGCCCGTTTTCACATAAGGAAACAGCTCGCTCGCCGCATGGACGATTTTCATGGCCCCGACTTTGCGGTCCCTCTCATGCTTTACACGTCAAAAAAAGCATCGCGGCAGAGTCTCTTTCCGCTGCTCCAGTTCGTTTTTTCCAGGATTAGCCAAATCATAAATCCTAGGCGCTGTCTTCGAAATAGACCGGTGCTCCGTGGTCGGGAAACCAGGCTCG
>CBINGR010000069.1:0-30157 GCA_966250295.1 uncultured Akkermansia sp.
CCTGGGTGAACACCGCCAGCCTGGCCTTCGCCGGCCGCGCCGACTACGGCGCCTTTGGCGAGCCGGTCATGCGAACCGGCATGGCCAAGGCGCTGCCCTTTGGTTTTTCGTCCAAATATACCGACGCCGAAACGGATCTCGTTTACTACGGCTTCAGATACTACAACCCGAGCACAGGGTGCTGGCCAAACAGGGACCCCATCCAAGAACGAGGCGGCCTGAATCTATACGGGATGATAGGGAACGATGCCGTAAATCGCTCGGACTATTTGGGTCTCTTCGCACCTTCGACGGGTGTGGTCGTTACGACGGGTATTTCGGTTGGCACACCTGGCAGTTATGTAGGCCCTTATGTAAGGCCTAATACTCCCATAGAGTTTCCAAACGACGTCCCGTTCCCGTCCGAAATGGACCCAGCTCCAGCGGATCTAGAAATCAATGAGCCAGGAGTTCCCCCTGCTGGAACACCCCAAAGGTTCGTCTGGGACATGCGGAAGCGGCAAGAGGAAGAGGAAAAGATAAGAAAAGAAATAGGGCGGCTTCGTCAGGTGATTTTTGATCGCGGTAAGGAAACTTGTTGCCCTGTTCTCCGACTAAGTCGTTCATCAATGCCACACAGCACGGCGTTTATCGCACGCGTTATGTTCCTCCATCCGCTGCCCCTGCATAAAGGCTTGGGACAGGAAATGGCTGACATAAACAGAAAAGAGGCATTGGCGGGCTTCCCGAAAAAACCAGATATGTCGCGCGACGAATATCCCTTTGCCTCGACACTTGAGGGCGGACTAGGGGCTGATCGGGAATGGGTCCCTTTTAAGGAACAACAAATTCAAGGCGGAGTAATCAACGCCTTCTATTCGGCAAACAAAATGCAGCCAGGCGATTGCTTCTTCGTCGAAATCGTGCAATGAAAACAATAGTAAACCTCCTCTTAATCATATTAGCCACCGCAACCATTCACTTATCCGCCATGACTACTGAAGAAAAGCAGATAGACGACATACTCCTTAATGGGTGTGATGACTATTGGAGCGGCTGGCTGAAGGAAAAGGTGACCGAAGAGCAGATACTAAGGGAAGATGATGCGTTTTCTAAACGTTATATGGATCTATTTAAGAAGACGCTTCAGGAAAGCGGCCTAGGCGACCGTCAAGATTTGATCGAAAGCAGACTAGCTGGTTTTGAGGGTTGGCGGCGCAGGCGGGCGGTTTTTCTGAATCACCTTAGATCTCCAGGGATTGGGGCCTATCGCTACGACGGCGGCGAAAACGAGCCATGCGGCTATGTTTTGATTCGAGACGGGGCTCCGTTCCGCATTTTATCTCTACGCATTAATCGCCCCGATCCCAACATCGGAAATGTCCAAATTCCTTTTCCTTACCTTCCTGGTAAAAGCGGCAACCAATAGCGACATGGATGCCAAGTTTTGGCTAAGGGCTATTTTTATTTCGCGATCAATCGAGCTTCTCGTTGCAGAGGGAGTAAACTGCCATGCATCTTACCATCGGGACGGTTCAATGAAAGGTCCACCCACTCCATCCACTGTCCCCGGAACCTCGCTCTTGGCCCGCGAGACCTTCGCGGACTGTGGCTACTAACCGGGTAAGAACCGCGACTCGAAAGAACTATGTTGCGCCAGTCGAGAAAGCGCTACGAGTCGCGGCAAGTTCATTCTGCGGCGTCCCGCAGCGTGCTCGTGCCCGCCGTGCCCGAAGCCTTTGTCTACGATGCCGACGGCAACCTGCTGCGGGACGGTCTCTGGATTTACAAGTGGGCCAAGCCAAAGGGGTCGTGCCGTTGTTTGTTGATTTTTCCGTCCCCGGAAACGTCTCCGGCGCCTGCAAAGATACAGGCTCGCAACGAGCCTGCGGCCCGCGGCCACCGACGCCGCAATCACGATCACGACCGCCACGCAAGGCCCCCCGCAAAGCGCCACGCGCACCGGCAAAGATTTTTACCGGGAGCTCAGTTATACGAACACATCTGCAGCTGTGAGCGACATCGCTACGATCACCGGCGCGGCGGTCCGTCCAGCCTCAGAGCCGCTCAAGGCAGCAGGTCCCGGAGGCGTTCGCGGGCACGCTCGTTCCGCCCGGCGCCCAAATCACGGAGCGCCTGGCGGATGGTCTTCGCGACGACCTCGGGCAGCTCGGGTTTTGGCGGGGGAGGCGGCGGTGCGGGCGGCGGAGGCGCTTTCGGCCGGGCCGCCGGTTTTTTCGACCGGGGTCCCGCCACCCGGCCCGGGGGCTTTGCCGGCGAGCCGCGGGCCGGCGGCTCGGCGGAGAGCAGTTTGTAGTCGATCCCCACGATGCGCCGGCCGGCGAAACGGCGGAGCGACTTGGGGAATACCAAGAGCTGCGTCTGCCGGTCCTTGAGCAGACCAACGCTGCCGAAGTCCTTGGCCAAGCCGCGCAGGGTCTGGTGGATGCTCATCACCCGGTGGGCCTTGAAGGCGCGCATGAGCTCGCGGTCCTGCTCGGGCTTCACCCACGAGAGGTGCACCGCGGGGCGACCGCAGGCGGCGACGACTTGCCGGAAGCGGGCGGTCTTCATCGGGCGGAAAACGGCGAGCGAGGAGAGTGATGAGTGTCAGGCGATGAGCGATGAGCGGCGATCTGCTCCTCTCGTCATTCATCACTGCGCACCCGTCCCTTTCCCCACGGCTGTCAGGCCGAGGGATCGAGCACGACTTTGATGCAGCCGTCCGTTTTTTTCGCGAAGGTCTCGTAGGCTTCGGGCGCGCGGGTGAGCGGCAAACGATGGGTGATCACGAAGGAAGGATCGATGCGGCCGGCCTCGACGAGTTCGAGGAGCGGACGCAGGTAGCGTTGCACGTGGGTCTGCCCGGTCTTGATCGTCACGCCTTTGCCGAAGACCGCGCCGAAGGGAACCTTGTCGCTGAGACCCGCGTAGACGCCCGGCACCGAGAGGGTGCCGCCCTTGCGCACCGCGCGCATGGCCTGCCGCAGCACGTAGGGCCGGTCGTTCTCCAGCTTGAGAGTCTGCTTCACGTGGTCGTAGGCCGAGCCGTGGGCCTCCATGCCGACTGCGTCGATGGCGCCGTCGGGCCCGCGTCCGCCGGTGAGCAGCTTCAGGCGCTCGTGGACGTCGCCGTCCTCGTCGTTGAGCGTGATCGCGCCGCCGGCCTCGGCCATGCGCAGGCGCTCGGGCCGGTTGTCGATGGCGACGACCTTGGCGGCGCCGAGGAGGAGGGCGCTGCGGATGGCGAACTGGCCGACGGGACCGCAACCCCAGACTGCGATCACGCTGCGCCCGGGCTCGATGTTGCAGTTTTCCGCCGCCATGTAGCCGGTGGGAAAGTTGTCGGAGAGAAAGAGGACCTTTTCGTCGGAAAGGTTGCTCTCGATCCTGATCGGCCCGACATCGGCGAAGGGCACGCGGGCGTACTGCGCCTGGCCGCCGGCGTAGCCTCCCATCATGTGCGAATAGCCGTAGAGGGCGGCGCCGGAGTGGCCGTAGAGCAAATCGGCGAGAGGGCCGTTGGGATTGGTGTTGTCGCAGCACGACCACTCTGCGCGGGCGCAATGAAAACAACCGCCGCAGGAGATGGTGAAGGGCACGACCACGCGGTCGCCGACTTTGAGCTTCCTTACCTTGGGTCCGATTTCGACGACCTCGCCCATGAACTCGTGGCCGAGGATGTCGCCCTTTTCCATGGTGGGCACGTAGCCGTCGTAGAGGTGCAGGTCGGAGCCGCAGATCGCGGTCGAGGTGATCTTCACGATGCAGTCGCGCGGGTTGAGGATCTTCGGATCCTCCACCTGCTGCACCTCCATCTTCCTTTTCCCCATCCAGCAGACCGCCTTCATGTTTGTTTTCTGGCCTGAGGCTGTCCGGCGGGCTGGCCCTTGGTGGTCGGGATTTCGCCGGCCTCGATGAGTGCCTTGAAGCGGCGGAGGGTCTTGTTTACCCGCTGCCCGGCCTCCTCCCCGGAGAGCTTGGCCAGCAGGGCGCCCAGTTTTCCGCCCGGCGGGGCGTATTCGAGCGTCACGGTGACCTCGGTACCCTCGTCGCCCGGCGCGGGCTCGAAGCGTACCGAGCCGGCGTTGGCGATCTCGGCATCGTCGGCGGAGCGCCAGGCGATGAGGCGGCCGGGCGTGTCGTTGATGATGAGGGCGGTCCATTCCACGCGGCGCTCGCCGGGCGGGGCGCTGACGGACCAGCGCGATTCCAGGTCGGAGACGCGCGTGATCGTCACGGGATGCTCGATGACGGATGCCAGGTTGGGCAGGTCGCGCCAGAAGGCGTAGAGCCGGTCCGCCGGGGCGCGGATCGTCACGGCGTGGGAGACCTTCACTCCCTTGTTGCCGGGAACGACGATTTTCGAGGGCGCCACGCCCTTGCGGACGGCGAGGGCGGAAGCGTGAGGTTGGGGTCTGGTGGTGGGTGCGGCCATGGAGAGCAGCGTAGCCCCGGTGCCGCGAGTCGGACATCGGGCGGCCGTCTCACGCCGAAGTGGTGTTTTTTGGCGGCGGACACCCGGTTCCCCTTCGCGTTTTTCCGACACCGGCGGCCGGCCCCGAAAACACCGGAAGCGGAATGGGGGAAACCGTGTCGCCGGCGGTGAAAAGCAGGGGAGGCGGGACGGGCGTTCGCCCGATGATGCCTCTGTCGCGGGGCTGCTAGGCTCGCCGCGCCATAGCCTGATCGCCCGTCTCCGCCACCCTGCCCCCCGCACGCCGGGCACGGGATCCAAGGCGGGGGTGGGCGATCCTTTTCCTCCGAACCAGCATGACAACGACCACGAGCTTCGCTTCTCCTTCCCTGCTCGATGCCGGCGCGGCGGGCGTGATCCAGCCGGTTGGCGCCAGCGTCTCGGCCGGCGGAGTATTTTACCGG
The DNA here is from genome assembly GCA_966250295.1 of uncultured Akkermansia sp. GTDB lineage: Bacteria > Verrucomicrobiota > Verrucomicrobiia > Opitutales > Opitutaceae > IMCC26134_A. The sequence continues at coordinate 4,861 of CBINGR010000069.1, forward strand.
GTGTGGGCGCCGGAGCGGGAACGCGCCCTGGTGCGCATCGCGGGTCCCAACGCTCCGCGCACGGTCGAGCTGACGCCGCAGCCATACGGTTACCACTCCGGAGTGGATCCCGCCGGGGCGCCCGGCGACTGGTATCGTTTCGATCTGGACGGCGAACTCCTGCCCGATCCGGCCTCGCGTTTTCAACCCCGCGGGGTCGAGGGCCCGTCGGAGGTGATCGACGCCTGCGCCTATGCCTGGCAAACGAAAGGCTGGCGGCGGCCGCCCTTGCGCGGCCGGGTGATCTACGAGCTTCACGTCGGGACCTTCACGCCCGAGGGCACCTTCGCGGCGGCGATCGGAAAACTGGACGCTCTGGCCGAACTCGGGGTGAACACCGTGGAGCTCCTGCCCGTGGCCGCCTTCGCCGGCGGGCGCAACTGGGGCTACGATGGCGTGCTCCTGTTCGCCCCCGCCCATTGTTACGGGAGGCCGGACGACTTCCGCACCTTCGTGGACGCGGCGCATGCGCGCGGCCTGGCCGTGGTGCTCGACGTGGTGTACAACCACCTCGGGGCGGTGGGCAACGTGTTGCCCCGGTTCTCGCCGCGTTATTTTCACCAGGATCGGGCGAATGTCTGGGGGCAGACCCTTAACTTCGACGACGATGCGGGGCCCTGCCGGCGGTTTTTCATCCAGAACGCCTGCCAGTGGCTCGACGAGTATCGCGTGGACGGCCTGCGGCTGGACGCGACCCATGCCATCGAGGACGCCTCGCCGCGCCACATCGTCGCCGACATCGCCGAGGCGGTCCGGCTCCGCGGCGGCTTCACGATCGCGGAGGACGAGCGGAACGACGCGCGCCTGATCACGCCCGACGCGGACGGCGGCCTGGGCCTGGACGCGGTCTGGGCGGACGATTTCCATCACGCGGTGCGGGTCGCGCTGACCGGCCAGCGCGAGGCGCACTTCGCCGATTTCACGGGCGGGGTGGACGAGTGGGTGCGCGTCTTGCGGGAAGGCTGGCTTTACCAGGGGCAGCATTGTCCGCACCTGGGCAGGCCGCGCGGCACGCCGGCGGGGCACCGCCCGCCGGAGCAATTTGTCCACTGCATTTCCAACCACGACCAAGTCGGCAACCGGCCGCTCGGCGAGCGCCTGAACGCGATGATCCCGCCCGAGGCCTACCGGGCCCTGTCGATGCTGCTTTGCCTCGATCCCGGCACGCCGATGCTGTTCATGGGGCAGGAATGGGCCGCCGGCACACCCTTCCTCTTTTTCACCGACCTGCCGGGCGAGATCGGGGCGGGCATGGCGGCGAACCGGAAAAAGGAGTTCGCGCATTACGGCGCGAACTATGACGAGGAGACCCTGGCGAGGATGCCCGACCCGCAGGCCTCGCGCACCTTCGCGGCCAGCAAGCTCGACTGGGCGGAGCGCGACCGCGAGTCGCACCGCGGCGTGCTGGCGCTTTACCGGACCTGCCTCGGGCTGCGCGCGCGGCATCCCGTCTTCCAATCGGCGCCCCGTTCCTCGTGGACGGTCCGGAAGGCCGGCGAAAACCTGCTCGGCCTCCGCTGGCGCGACCCGGAGGGGGACTGGTTGCTGCTCGCCGGCCTGATCCGCGGCGAAGGGAGGGTCGACGATCCGGGCTTCGTGCGCTGCCGCGAAGGACGGCGGTGGCAGTGCGTGCTGGCGAGCGAAGGCCCGGGCTTCGGCGGCGCCGTTTCCGTTCCGCCTTCGAAGGGCAGCGAGGTGCCGGTCCTCCGGCTTCCGGGGGCGATCCTTTTGCGCGAAGCTTGAAACCGATTCACGGAATGCGGGTCCCTCGTTGCACCTACCGCGTCCAGTTGAACGCGGATTTCACCTTCGACGATCTCGCCCGCCGCGTGCCCTACCTGGCCGCGCTGGGGGTCTCGGACTGTTACTGTTCGCCGATCTTTCGCGCCGCGCCGGGTAGCCGGCACGGTTACGACGTCTGCGATTTCACCCTCGTCAACCCGGAGCTCGGCGGCGAAGACGGGTTGCGCCGGCTTGCCGCGCGTCTCCGCGCGCACGACATGGGGCTGCTGCTCGACTTCGTGCCTAACCACATGGGCATCGCCGGCCCCTTCAATCGCTGGTGGCTCGACGTGCTCGAGCGGGGCCGCGCTTCGCCCCATGCGACTTTTTTCGACATCCGCTGGCACGAGCGGGCCGGCCGGGACGGCGACGACGCACGCGTGCTCGCGCCGCTGTTGCCGGACCATTACGGCCGGCTGCTCGAGCGGGGGGAACTGAAGCTGGTATACGAAAACGGCGGACTCGCGCTGGCCCATGCCGACATGCGATTCCCGGTGCGTCCGGAGACCTATGTGGAGATCCTGCGCGAGATTGCCTCCGACGCGGCGGAGCCCTCCGCGGCAAAGGCGCGTCTCGGCGAAAAAATCGAGCGTTCGGCGGAGGCCCGCGCGGCCCTGGACGCCTGCCTGGAGCGCCTGAACGGCACGCCGGGCGATCCGGCGAGCTTCGACCGGCTGGATCGCATAATCGAGGGACAGCACTACCGGCTGGCCCGCTGGCAGGCCGGGGCCCGCGGCGCCAACTACCGGCGCTTCTTCGCCATCGACACGCTGGTGGGCTTGCGCATGGAGGATCCGAAGGTCTTCGCCGCGAGCCATGCGCGTCTCGGCGAGCTCATCCGGGACGGCGTGGTGACCGGCCTGCGCATCGACCACGTCGACGGCTTGCGCGATCCCGAGGCCTATCTCGAGCGCCTGCAGGAGCTGGCCGCCGGGAAGGGCAGGGAGGCGACTCCGTTCTACGTCGTGGTGGAAAAAATCCTGGCGGAAGGGGAAACCCTGCCCCCGTCCTGGAAGACGCAGGGCACCACCGGTTACGATTTCATTCCGGCGCTGGCGGGGCTCCTGGCGGATGCACGAAACGAAGCTGCTTTCGACCGCATCTATGCCGGCTTCACGGGCCGAAGCGAAAACTTCGGCGGCCTGGTGTGGGAAAAGAAGCAGCTCGTGCTGCGGGAACTGTTCGCCAACACGGTGCTGGGGCTGGCGCAGAGCCTCGATTCGCGCATCCGCATCGACCGCCGCTGGCGCGATCTGACGGTGCCCGAGCTGGTCGAGGCCCTGTGCGGGCTGATCGCGGGTTTCGAGGTCTATCGCGCCTATCGCCGGCGGGGTCCGGCCGGCGCCGTCGACCGCGGGCGCATCGAGCGCGCGGCGGAGGCGGCGCTCGCCCGCAATCCGCGGCTGGAGCCTGCGGTCGTCCTTTTCCTTCGCGACATCCTGCTGGGCGACTATCCCGAAGCCGAGGCCACGCCCGCGCATCGCGAAGCCATGAACGACTGGGCGCTGACCGTGCAGCAATACACGGGCGCGGTCATGGCGAAGGCGGTGGAGGACACCGCGTTTTATACTTTCAACCGCCTCATCGGGCTAAACGAGGTGGGCGGATCGCCCACGGCCTTCGGGCCGGCCGCATTCCACCGGGCCAGCCGGGCGAGATTCGAGGCATTTCCTCATTCCCTCCTCGCGACATCCACGCACGACACGAAGGCGAGCGAGGACGTGCGGGCCCGCCTCCATGGGCTTTCGGAGATCCCCGGCGAATGGCAGGGCTGGCTGGAGGAATGGCGCGCGCTCAACGCCCCCCACAAAACGCGCATCGGAGACCGCTTCGCGCCCGACGCCGACGAGGAATACCGGCTCTATCAGACCTTGCTCGGCGCGTGGCCGCTGCCTCCGGCGGAGCCCGACGGAATCTTTCGCGACCGCATCGCGGCCTACCTGCGGAAGGCGGTCAGCGAAGCCAAGGTTCACACCACGGCGATCCATCCCAACGAGGCGTGGCTGGAGGCCTGCGATCGCTTCGTGCATGCCTTGCTCGCGCCCGGCGGCGCATTTTGCGGGAGCATCGGGCCGGCGGCCGCGCGGCTCGCCCGCCTCGGCATGGTGAACTCGCTCGCGCAGACGGTCCTCAAGCTCACGGCGCCGGGCGTGCCGGATATTTACCAGGGCAACGAAAGTTGGGATTTCAGCCTGGTGGATCCGGACAACCGACGCGCGGTGGACTTCGACGCGCTCGAGGCGCAGGCGGAGCGGACCGCGAGGCGGACCCCCGCGGAATGGCTCGCGCATTGGGTGAACGGGGACATCAAGCGCGGGGTGATCCAGGCGCTGCTGCGTTTCCGCGCCCGCCACCCCGAGCTATTCGAGGCCGGCGGCTGCCGGCCGCTCGAGCCGACGGGAAGCCGTGCGGAAAACCTGGTGGCCTTCCTCCGGGAACACGCGGACCACCGCCTCCTCGTGCTCGTGCCGCGCCTGGCTGCGAGCCTGCCCTGGCCGCCCGTCGGCGAGGCCTGGCGGGGCATGCGGATCGAAGACCTCGCTCCGGGCGCGGAGTGGGAAAATCCGATCACGGGGGCAAGCATCCCCGGCGAGGGCGGGATTTCGCTGGAAACGGCCTTCGCCGATCTGCCGGTGGCCGTGCTGCACGCGACCGGCCGGGGGAGCGCCGCATGAGGCGCTCTGGTCCCCGCATGGGCGGTCGCGACCGGCCTCGCCGGTTTCGACGTGCAGAACACGGGGACCGGGTTAGGTTGCGGGCCTTCCCCATGGCTGAAAAACAGACCCTTTCGCTGGCGGTGTTTTGCCTGTCCGGCCTGTTCGCGACGGCGGCGAGCGCGGGGGAAAAACGGCAGGTCGTCGTCGACGACGCCTGGAGCGGGGCGACGGGCTCGCATTTTTCGGGACGTCTCACCGAGCTGCGGTCCGTGCCGCAAGACGGCCACGGGCGGGCGCGGACCTTTTATCACAACTCGCGGCTGCTGCTGACGAGCGGCGAGGAGGGCTCGGTGACCTGGCGGGTGAGCGGGCTGGAGTGGACCCTGCGCACCGACGACGACGGCTACTGGGAGCTGGAGACGAACCAGCACCTGCCGCTGACGCCGGGCTGGCACGAGATCGAGAGCGAGCCGGAGGCGAGCAGCGCAGCCGGGCTGCTGGTCGCCGACCCGGCGAACCGGCTGGGCCTCATCTCGGATCTGGACGACACGATCCTGGTCAGCGGCGTGATGGAGAAGGGGGTCCTGCTCAAGAACAGCCTGACCGTGCCCCCGGAACGGCGCGAAGCGGTGCCGGGCATGGCCGAGCTTTACCGCCGCCTGCTGAAACAGAACCCCGTGCCGGAAGCCTCGACCGTCTTCTATATCTCCGCCTCGCCGAAGCAGCTCACGGACAACCTGCGCGCCTTCCTGCGCCACAACGGCTTTCCTCGCGGCGTGCTGTGCCTGAAGGAGTTTTCGGAAGGGAGCGACGCCTCGCTGTTCGATCACGACCAAAAGGAGTACAAACTGCGCTCGCTGGAGGCGGTGTTTCGCGCCCATCCGCGGGTACGCTTCGTGCTTTTCGGCGACGACGGGGAGCAGGACCCGGAGATTTACGCGGCGTTGCGGAAGGCCTTTCCCGCGCAGATCGAGGGCGTGTGGATCCGCCGGGTGGACCCGGATCCGAAGCGCGAGCGTTTTGCCGGGCAGGCCGATCTCGCGGAGCTTTTGCCGCCATGAACCGCCTGCGCATCGTCACATGGAATATCGCGCACGGGCGCGGCCTGCGGCCCATCCAGGGCTTCCAGACCAGGCGCTCGATGCAGGCGCATCTGCGGCGAATGGCGGCGTTGCTGGTGAAACTCGAGGCGGATGTGGTGGCCCTGCAGGAAATCGACCAGGATTCGCGCTGGGCGGGGAATTTCGATCACCTCGAATACCTGCGCGCGCACACGGGCCACGCCCATGCCTTGCACGGCGTGACCACGCGCCGGGCGGGGCTCTTCAATCTTTGCTACGGCAATGCCTTCCTCTCCCGGCACGCCTTGGAGGAAGGCGAAGCGGTGACCTTCGGCCGGCGGACGGTGGGCGAGAAGGGCTTTCTGTTCGCCGAGATCACGGTGGGCTCGCGGCGCGTACCCTTGATCAACCTGCACCTGCACTACCGTTCGCGGGCGGCGCGCCTGGAGCAGGTGGGGCAGATTTTTCGCTACCTGGCGCAGCGGCACAATGCCCGCTCTCCCTACTGGAGCGTGCCGCCGATCGTGTGCGGCGATTTCAACACCTCGGGCAGGGCGAGCGATGCGACGGCGGGTCTGCTCGCGGAGCTGAAGTATTTCGGGGCCTATGCGCTGCACCCGCGGGACGGGCGCACTTTTCCCTCGCCGCTGCCGACGCGGGCGCTGGACTTCGTGCTCGTGCCGGAAGAACTGCGCGTGGCGCATTGCGAGGTCATCCGCTCCTGGCTCTCCGACCACCGGCCCGTGCTGACCGACGTGGCCGTGGGGTAGGGTGGGGCGGGGCGGACCGGCCGGGGCCACGTTTTCGGCCGGGCCGTATTTCCCGGGCTTGTCGCCCGTGGAGGGCGGCGTCTTTCTTAAGGCTTATTCCCCATGCGCATACTTGTCACCGGCGGCGCCGGTTTTCTCGGTTCCCATCTTTGCGATCGTCTCCTCAAGGACGGCCACGAGGTCATTTGCCTGGATAATTTTTTCACCGGCCGGAAGGCCAACATCGTCCACCTGCACGGCCGGCCGGATTTCGAGCTGGTCCGTCACGACGTGATCGACCCCTTCAAGTTCGAGGTGGACCAGATCTACAACCTGGCCTGCCCCGCCTCCCCCCCGCACTACCAGTATAACGCGATCAAGACGGTCAAAACCTCCGTCATGGGCGCGATCAACTGCCTCGGCCTTGCCAAGCGTACTCGCGCGCGCGTCTTCCAGGCCAGTACCTCCGAAGTCTACGGCGATCCCGCCATCCACCCCCAGCCGGAGAGCTACTGGGGCAACGTGAACCCGATCGGCATCCGTTCCTGCTACGATGAGGGCAAACGGGTCGCCGAGACGCTCTTCATGGACTATCACCGCCAGAACCAGGTCGATATCCGCATCGTCCGCATTTTCAACACCTACGGCCCCCGCATGCATCCCAACGACGGCCGCGTGGTGTCGAACTTCATCGTCCAGGCGCTGAAGGGGCAGGATATCACGATCTACGGGGACGGCACCCAGACCCGTTCCTTCTGCTACGTGGACGACCTCATCGAGGGCTTCGTGCGGCTGATGAACCAGACCGACGTCATCGGCCCGATCAATATCGGCAATCCGGGCGAGTTCACCATGCTCCAGCTCGCCGAGCTCACCCTCCAGCTCACCGGCAGCAAGTCGAAGATCGTGCATCGTCCCTTGCCGGGTGATGATCCGAAACAACGCCGCCCGGACATCACTCTCGCCCAAAAACACCTCGGGAACTGGGGGCCCACGGTGGCTCTCGAGGACGGTTTGGCGCGCACTATCTCCTACTTTAAGACCCAGATTTGAAGAAGCTTGGGTAAGCCGAAGCGGTGTTTCCCGCGCGGCGGGCGGAGGGGGAGAAAAAATAGTTCATTTTTTCCGTAATAAAACCGCCCCCTCGCGTGTTGTCCTGATGGCATCCCCTATGCCCCAACCGCCCGCCACCGAGCCATGAACCCCGCCTCCCGCCCCGCTCATGCGATCGTGATTCTCGCCCAGCGCGAGCACGAGGCGGCGCTCGTGCGCTACGCGACGCGGCTCCTGCACGACAACGCTCGAGGGCGCGATGTCGTGCAGGAGACCTTTTTGGCCCTGGGTCGCCAGCCCGAGGCCGAGCTCGAGGCCCTGCGGCCGCGCCTGGCCGCCTGGCTCTTCACCGTCTGCCGCCGCAAGGCTTTCAACCTCCTCCGCGCGGAAGGCCGTCTTAGTCCGCTCGACGAGGCCCCGCCGGTCGCCGCCGGCGAGGCCGATCCTGCCGCCGCGCTGGTGCGCAGCGAGGAGCATGGCCACCTGCTCGCCTTGGTCGCCCGGTTGCCCGAGCGGCAGCGCGAAGTGGTGCGCCTCCGCTATCAAGAGGGCTTCTCCTACGAGGAAATCGGCGCCATTACCGAAAAAACCACCAGCCACGTCGGCGTGCTCCTGCACGCCGCGCTGGCCGCCCTGCGCCGCGAGTGGCTCGCCACCGCCGCGCGCTGAACCCTACGAAATCGTCCCCCGCCGCCATGATCTCCCCCGACGATCCCCGTCTCACTTCCTACGCCGACGGTGCCCTGCCTCCCGAAGAGGCGGCGCGTTTCGAGCGCGAACTCGCCGCCGATCCCGCCGCGCGCGCCGAGCTCGAACGCCTGAAGGGTTTGCAACGCGCCCTGCGCGAGGCTTTCGCCGAGGAGACGGCTGAGGACGGGGTCTTTTCCGCCTTCGAGGCGGCGGCCCCGGAGCCGCCGCCCGCCGCACCGGCCGCGGTGCCGAGGAAGAAACGCCCCTACTCGATCTATCGCGATTCGGACGACGCCCGGGCCGAGGCCGCCGGCTGGCGTCCGCTCGTGCCCGACGAGGGTCTCCGGAGCCGCTGGCTCGCCTGGCTCTTCCCGGGCTGGCTGGCGCCGGTGGCGGGAGCGGCCTGCGTGATGCTGCTCCTGGCGGCCGTGGTCGTCCCGCCCGTGGTCCGGGTGCGCGAGGCGGCGCGGCGTTCCGAGGTCTCCTCGAACCTCCGCCACATCGGGAGCGCCGCGCTGCTCTTCGCCTCCGACCACGGCAACAAGCTGCCCGTCGCGACAGACGTGTGGGACTTCGCCCGCCAGCTTGCCAAGGACGGCGGGCTCAACGACGCCGCCGTCTGGCAGATGGAGGACGACCCCGCCTTCGACGAGCAGGCACCGCTTTCTTCCGTGCTGGCCGGCGACCGCCTGACGCTCGATCCGGTTTTCGCGAAAAGCCGGCCGGCCTTCGCGGTCAATCTGGCTGGAGGATCGACGAGCGATCCGGCCAGCACGCCCATCGCCTGGACCCGCGGCCTCCAGCCGGACGGCACCTGGGCGCTCCACAGCCCCTACGGCAGGCAGGGCGGCCATATCGTGTTTCTCGGCGGCAACGTGGTTTTCTACGACAACGTGCGGGACCAACTCGCGCGCTACGATGGCAGGGGCGTGACCAGCAATATCCTCGAAGCCCTGCCGCCCGGCGCCCGGATAGGCGAATATATCCCGACCGCCGCCGAGCAGGCCGCCTGGGCAAAGATCCGCCGGGCCGCGCCCGGGGAGTCCATTTTCTCCAGGGCCGGAAATTCCAGGACCTTCCTGTTCGGAATGGCCGCCGCCTGGTTGTTCGGCGTCGTGGGGCTGGTTATCTATCTTTCCAAGCGCCGCCGGGCCTGAGCGGCCACGGACTCGATCGCGGGGCGGAGCCGCAGCCTCCGCCGGTTTGGACGTGGAGGAGAGCACCGGCGATCCCGGTTCCGAACCCGGGTCGCCGGCGGTGCACCCCGCTGCGTCTCGAGATGCCGCCCTTATTCCCCGAAGCGCTCCGCGATGGCGGCCCGCAGGCGCGCCCATTCGGCGGGGGCAAGGTCGTCCTTGCGCCCCGGGGCCACCTGGCGGTGGTCGGTCATCCAGGCCAGGCTCCAGCCCAGGCCGGTCCAGCGCGCCTCGAGCCATTCGAGCGCGGAGGCGATCTGCGCGCCGGTCAGCGGCCCGGTCCGGGTATCGCCCGCGAAGGAGACCCCGAGCAGGAAGCCGTTGCAATGCGGGCGTCCTTGAAAAACGGATACCCCCGCGTGCCAGGCGACGTGGCTGTCGGCGACCAGCCGGGCGCGCGCGCCGTCGGGGGCGATCACCACGTGGTAGCTCACCCGGCTCTCCGGACGGGCCATGAAGGCGAGCGTGTCGGCGAAGGAGAGTACCGTGTGGTGAAAACACACCCCCAGCCGCTCGTGCACCGGCCGGGCCGCGAAATTGGGCGAGGGGGAGTCGAATTCGGGGAAGGGCATCGGCGCCGGTCGGGGCAGGCGGAGGCGGGCTCAGAGCGCGCGCCAGGCGGAGCCGAGCATGGAGACCATGAGGCCCATGCGCAACGCGCCCTCGACGGTGAGGATGACCAGGACCCAGCGCAGGGTGCAGTTGCTGCGGAGCGAGAAGCCGCAGAGGGAGACGAGCAGCAGGCAGGCGGCGTGGATGCGGGTGGCGTTGTCCGAAAGCAGCCAGAGGAGCCAGGCGGATTGGGAGCAGATGGCGAGGACCCAGAGCGCCGCGATCGGCTCGCTCGGGCCCGATTGCCGCGGGTCAGCGCCGGCCTGGATCTGTTTCACCCCCAGAAAACGCTCCGCGTAAACGAGCTGCCCGATCTCGAAGAGCAGGAAGAAGGGCGCGAGAAAGACGGCGAGCGAGGGTTCGGACATCGGCCCGAGGCTGAGGCAAGACGGCCGGCGGGGAAACGCTGAAGTGGGCGCCGCGATCTCGGCAAACGAGGCGCCGGAAACGCGTCCCGGTTGTTTTCCCGGGAGTGCCGGCTTTCCTGCCCGCCCCGGTTTTCCTACCCTCCCAGGACGCCTCTCCCCACGGGAATACGAGCTTGGTCTTTGGCATCGCCTCGCTCTATCGCTGAATCTCCAATTGCGCCTGGATCGTTCCTATTCATGAAAATACCCCTGTCGTTCGTTTGCGTCGCCTCGCTTGCGCTCCCGTTGCCCGCCCAGGTCCGCATCACGACCCCGGTCGGAGCCGCGGCCTTGTCCGCCCCCGCGCACGCGGACACTCCTTTGCCCACGCCCCTCGCGCGCCCTCCCAGCTACCACGGTTTTCTTTCGGCCCTCTCCGGGCCGGCGCTCGTCGTCGCAGGCGCGCCGGACTGGAAAGGCGGCGAGTTCACGGCCGAAGCCCACTACGTCCGTTTCGAGACGGGCAAGGCCGCCGGTCGCTACTATACCGTAAAATCCGGTGAAGGCGACCGCCTCGTCCTCGACTGGAACGGCGAGACGCCGGTCGCCGCCGCCGGCGATGAGTTCAACGTGATCCCTTATTGGACACTCGCCACGCTCCTGCCCGCCTCGGAAGCGGGCAGGTCATTCGTCGTTTCTCCGTCGGCGCACGAGTACGGCACTTTGGTTTATCTGCGGGACGCCAATCAGCCCGGCTTGGTTGCCGCCGCCTATTTTTTCCGCGCGGGGGCTTGGCGGAAATTCGGAGACCGCACCGGGGCCGACTATGGCGGGACGCCTGTCGCCCCCGATGCGATCCTCACCATGCGCAACGGCGAGGTCGGCACCGTGGTCCTCACCACCGGCGGCGTGAATGCGGTTCCTGCCACGACCGTCATCAACGCGCAGGGAGGCAGCACCCGGCAGGACAACGAACTTTCCCTTGGCGTGCCTGCCTCGCCCACGCTCGCGCAAAGCAACCTGATCGGCAGCGGGGCCTTCGAACCCTCCGCCTCCCCCGACCTGCGCCGCGACGAGTTGCGCATCTACACCGGCGGCGGGAACGTGAGCCGGTTGGTGGCCACCTACTACTACCACAACGGCGCCTGGCGAAAGGTTGGCGCGCCCGTCGACGAGAATTTCGACCAGACGCGGATTTTCACCCCCGGCACCCGCGTGGTACTGAACAAGGCGGGCACCGGCGGGGAGCCCCGGTCCTCGTATTGGACGCAACCACGGCTCGTCCCAAATTGACGCGCGGCGGAGTGCGTGTCCCGCCCCCTTCGACGTGTCTAGTAGACTCGGAATTCCCAAAGGCCGGGGGTGCCTCGGAGGATGGTGAGCTTCAGATAACGCGCGCGTCCGATCTTGAGGTCGGTGTGCGGAGACCGGATCTGGAGGTCCTCGTGTCCGCCGCAGGGCTCCCAGGTTTTTCCGTCGACGGACGATTCGAGCCGGTAGGCGTGTCCCGTCGTGGGTTTGACGAAATAGAGTTCGGTGCGTCGCACTTGGCGGAGCTTCCCGAGGTCGAGCCGATACCAGGGCTGGGCGTCGGTTTCGCGGGCCATCCAGCGGCTGCCGTTCGAGCCGTCGAGCGCGTTGGCGGGCAGGCAGGTCTCGATCCGGTTCAAAGTCGGATCGGCGCTGGGCGGAATGCGGAAGTCGGGGAGGGTGGAAGAGGCACTCGCCTGGGCGCCCAAGGCGAGGTTGGGGCTGTCGTAGGCGGGATCGCGGCGGATCGCCCCCACGCCCTCGAGGGAAAGCCGGACCGGCTGAATGGTACCGTCGGGGTTGAAGTGCATCTCCGCCGCCATGATCTGGCGGTTCGTGCTGGAACGGCCGTATTCGAGGTAGACGAAGAACCACCGCGGCGAACCCTCCGGGTTGAAGAAGCAGCCGTGGCCGGGGCCGAAGACCCCCTGCTGCCGGTCGGTGGTGGCGATGATGTCCTGCGCGGGGGCTTCCCACGGGCCCAGCGCCGACGTGCGGCTCATCATGTAGGCGTATTGGTAGGCTTCGCTGCCTCCCAGGGTGTAGAGGTAATAGTAAATGCCGTCGCGTTTGAAGAGGGCCGGCCCTTCCGAGTAACCGGGACGCTTGGTTTTGATTTCAACGAGGGGGCCGTCGACGCCGGTCAGATCCGGCTTCATCCTGGCGATGAGGCGCCGCGACAGCACCATGTAGGCCTGGCCGTCGTCGTCGCGGAAGATTTCGGCGTCGATCGGGTGTCCGGTATCGAGCGGGAACTGTTTCCAACCGGAGCCCTTGCGCACCTCTTTGCCGTCGGGAGTGAGGAAAGGGCCTTCGGGCGAATCGCTCACGACGGCGGTGATGCGGTTGTCGAGCGTGGGGAAGAGGTAGTAGCGCGTGTCCTTCTTCACCGGCGCGCTGGGCGCCCAATACTTCGCGTCGAAGCCCGGCGGGAAGATCGAGCCGTTGAAGCTCCAGTTGAGGAAGTCCTTCGACTTCCAGACCACCGGCAGGCCGGACGTGGCGAGGCCCTGGCCCATGCCGTCGGTGGTGGCGTAGCAGTAGAAGATGCCGTCGATTTCCACGATGCTCGGGTCGGCGAGCATGTCGGGGATGAGGGCGTGCGGGAATTCCCGCTGGGCGTCCTTGTCGGAGGGGCGGCTGCCGCTTTGGACGAGTGCGTTGTCGAGGTAGACCCGCACGGTATTGCCGCTCAGCTCCACCTTGACGTCATACCAGCGGTCGTTGCCGATCCGGCCGGGCACACGTTTCTCGGGAATGCCGGGGGATTGAATGCCGTGGGCGCTGTTGCTCCAGCCGCCGATGTTCCACCACGACTTTTCGCGTGAGTCGGCGACGGGCAGCCCGAAAAGGGCAAGAAAGCCCTCGGCACCGCCCAGCTTGCGGGCCTTGAACGTCAGCGTGCAGTCGCTACAAGCCAGATCGCCGATCAGCGCGCGGGCATCCTCTTCGAGACTGGTCTGGCGAAGCGCGCCATCGACCACTTCCCAGCGGCCACGCCAGGTTTTCCATCCGCCCAGGCCTTTGGAGAAATCGCTCTCGAAGAGCGTCTGGCCGTCCTTGGTCACGCGGACCTCCTTGAACTCGGCCTGGGTGGCCCAGGTACCGACCCCGACCAGACCGGAGATCGGGTCTTCCGCCGCGCGGATGGGCCGGGACGAGGATACGATGGCGAAGCCCAGCGCGACGAGGCCGAGCAGTTTGGAGAACGGGCGATAAAGGGGCATGGGGAAGAAAAGGAACCAGGGTGATCGCCTCGTGGGATAACAGGGCCTTCGAGCTAGGCGAGCGGAACGCGCCCCGCTCGGCCCGGTGCCGGCGTCAGCGTTTCCGGCGTTCCGCCGCATTTCGGTCCGGCAGACTGGTGCCGTCCACCCAAGTGCCTTCGATCAGGATCTCCCGCCTCATGCGCGGGAAGCCGACGTCGCCGTCGTTGATCAGGGAAGCGAGCACCAACACGCCGACGCGGCCGATTTCCTCGGGGTTCTGGTCGAGCCCGGCGTCGATCGGGGAGTCGCGGAAACTGAGCCCGGCCAAGCCCAGCTCTTTCGGCACGCGCACGCCCATGGCTTTCAATTTTCCGGGGATCCACGGGAGGTCGGTGAGGATCGCATCGGGCCGATGCTCGCGCCACCAGGCTTCGAAGCGCTGCCGTTCCGCTTCGTGATTTTCCCCGGAGAGCGGGCACACCGGAACGCAGGTCTCGTCTTCCGGGGAAAGCCGGTCCCAACGCACGCCGGCTCCGAAGCCGCGCACCTGCCACGAGGCGAACCCGATGCGCCGGTAGCCGCGCGCCCGCATCTCGGCCAAGGCACGCACGGCGTTGTGCACTCGGTGGGCGGTGACGGAGTGGATCGGCATGGTAGCGGGAATCTCGGTCAGGCCGACGACGGAGAACTGGCTCCAGGCGAAACGCCCGATCCAGTCGCCCTGGACCAAATCCGGCGTGACCAGGATACCGCGGATGTTGCGGGTGTGAAGGCTCGCCGCCATGTCCTCCGGAGGCATCGCGTCGTCGACGACGAATTCCTCGAGCCGGAAGCCGAGTTTCTCGGCCGAGATCCGGGCCCCGCGCCAATAAAGGTCGAAGTCGCGAAATGGGCCTTGCGGTTTCGGGTTTGGCCATCGCTTGAACCACGCGAGGGCCGCCTGGAGCGGCGAGCCGGCCTTGGCCTGCTGGTATTGCACGAGCGCGGAGAGAGCAGGATCGGGACGGTAGCCCATCTCCTTCGCTTTTTTTTGGATGCGCTCGCGCACCGTTGCCGAGATCCGGGGCTGGTTGCGCAGGGCGCGCGAGACGGTCATGGCGGTCACTCCGACGGCCTTGGCGATGTCGCGCAAAGTCACCCGGCGCGGCGGCGGTTCGCAGGCCTTTCTTTTTGGGAAACGCAGGAGCGAGGCGGGCGGCGACGGGGCGGAGCTCATGGGGGCTGGCGGGGCAGGCGACCGGTGAGGGCGGCCGCCTCGCGCCAGGTCCCAGGCTCGGCGCTCGGGCCCCGAGGACAATAGCGCGTTACCGTTAACTCGAGATCACCGGCGGGCTTCCCCGGAAAAAAAAGCGTCCCTTCGCGGGAGGGCGAAGGGACGCAAAAAGGATCGGCCCCGGAAGGAGCCGAGGGAAGGAGCCCGGGCGGGGTCAGGAGCGCTTGGAGCCGCTGCGGAGGTTGTCGATGGCGACGGCGATGATGATGACGGCGCCCATGACGATTTCCTGGGTGTATTGGGGCCAGCCCATTTTGACGCCGCCGTTCCGGAGGATGGTGATGATGAGGGCGCCGATCATGGTGCCGAGGATGGTGCCGCGGCCGCCGAGGAGGCTGGCACCGCCGATGACGGCGGCGGCGATGACGAAGAGCTCATAGCCGATGGCTTCCGTGGGCTGGCCGATGGCGCCGATGCGGGCGAAGAAGAGCACGCCGGCCAGGCCGGTGAAGAGGCCGCCGAGGACGTAGACGAGGATCTTGGTCTTGGTGACGGGAACGCCGCAGAGGATGGCCGTCTTCTCGTTTGAACCGAGGGCGAAGATGTGGCGGCCGAGGCGGGTGTAGCGCAGGAAAAGAGCGGTGAGGATCGCCGCGACGATGACCAGCCAGACACCGATCGGGAGGAAGGGGAAAGTGAAGAGGGTACGGGCGGGCTCGAGCAGGCCGGCGATCCAGAGGTCGCCCACCTCGGGAGGCGGGTAGATGTTCTGCTCGTTGGCGACGAACTTGGCCAGGCCGCGGGCCATCTGCATGGTGCCGAGAGTGATGATGAAGGGAACGATGCGCAGCCAGGTGATGAGGAAGCCGTTTACCAGGCCGATCAGCACGGAGACGGCCACGGCGGAAAGCACGGCCAGGATGGGCAGGAGCACCGGGTGCGCGACGACGAGCTTGGCCTCGTCGGGGCCGAGGTTGAGCACGTAGGCGGTGGCGATCATGGCCAGGGCGATCGAGGAACCGGCGGAGAGGTCGATGCCACCGGCGATGATGACCAGGGTCATGCCAATGGCGGCCATGGCCACCACCGCGATGTCCTGCAGCATGAGCTGGGTGTTGGCGTCGGACATGAAGCCCTTGGAGCCGGGCGTGAGAATGGCGAAGAAAGCGTAGACCGCCGCGAGCGCGGCGAGCCGGCCGAGCATGGCAAGGACTCGGCTGGACTTTTTCGAAGGCGAGGAAGCGGGAGCGGGAGGCTGACTCATTTGGGAAAGGATTTTAACCGCGAAGGGCGCGAAGGGGCGCGAAGAAGGCGGAGGTTTTAACCGCAGATAGCGCAGAAGGGCGCAGATGCTCGGAGGCTTGGTTATCTGCGTTAATCTGCGTCATCTGCGGTCTGATTTCAGCCGCGCTGGTCCTGGCCGGTGGCGGCGAGCATGAGAGAGTGTTCGGTCCACTGGGAGACGGGTTTGGCTTCGCCGAGGACACCGCGGGTCATGACGGCGATACGGTCGCAGATGCCAAGGAGCTCGGGCAGGTAGCTGCTGACGACGAGGACGGCCTTGGGCTGCTTGCCCTGGGCGGGATCGCCGAGCGCAAGCTTGTCGATCCAGGCGTAGATCTGGGCCTTGGAGCCGACGTCGATGCCGCGGGTGGGCTCGTCGAGGAGCAACACGTCGCAGTCGTGGTGCAGGAGCCGGGCGATGGCGACCTTTTGCTGGTTGCCGCCGGAGAGGGCCTCGACCGGTTGTTCGCCGCCCTGGCACTTGATGGGGAAGGCCTTGATCCAGGGCTCGGCGGCGGCGTTCTGGCGGGAGGGGCGCACGAAGCGCCAGGGACCGAGGCCGTCGAGCTTGGAGAGGGTGAGGTTTTCGGCGATGGAGAGGTTTTGGGCGAGGCCCTCGGTCTTGCGGTCCTCGCTGACCAGGCCCAGGCCCTGCCCCCAGCGAGTGCCGGGGGAGGCGGGCGGCGTCAGGTTGCCGTGAATACGGATTTCGCCGGAGGCCACGGGATCGAGGCCGAAGAGAGCGCGGAGGGTCTCGGTGCGGCCGGAGCCGATGAGGCCGGCGATGCCGACGACCTCGCCGCGACGGAGGGTGAGGCCGGCTGCCTTGGGAAACTTTTGTCCGGCGAGGGCGCGGAGTTCGAGAATCGGCTCGGTGGCGGCACGGGCGGATCGGGGGTAGAGGTCCTCGACGTCGCGGCCGACCATCATCGCGATGATCTTGCTGACAGGGACCTGGCCGACGAGGCCGTGGCCGACGGTCTCGCCGTCGCGCATGACGGTAAAACGGTCGCAGAGGGCCTCCACCTCCTCGAGGGCATGGCTGATATAGACGACGGCCACGCCCTTGGCCTTGAGGCGACGAACCAAGGCAAAGAGGGCCTGGACGTCCTTTTGGGTGAGGGAGCTGGTGGGTTCGTCGAGGACGAGGACCTTGCAGCCGACGGCGACGGCGCGGGCGATCTCGACCAGTTGCTGCTCGGCGATGGAGAGCTCGCCGACGATGGCGGCGGGGTCGAGGTGAGTGAGGCCGACCTCGTCGAGGGCGCGGCGGGCGATGGCGCGGGTCTCGCGCCAGTTCATGAAGGGACCGGCGGTGGGCTCGATGCCGAGGAGAATGTTCTCCATCGCGCTGAGATGGGGCGCGAGGGCGAGCTCCTGGTAGATCATGCACACGCCGAGGGCGCGGGCATGGAGGGGGCCGGTCGGCAGGTAGGGCGAGTTTTCGAGGCTCATCTCCCCCTCGTCGGCAGCGTGGGCGCCGGAGAGCACCTTCATGAGGGTACTCTTGCCGGCGCCGTTCTCGCCGATGAGGGCGAGGACCTGGCCGCGCGCGAGCATGAGGTCCACTCCCTTGAGGGCCTTGGTCGCGCCGAAGCTTTTTTTGACGCCGCGGACGGTGAGAAGGGCGGAGGCGGCAGGGGCGGGAGTGGACGGTGGGGGAGTGGCCACGGGAAGGCGGGAGGGAGAGAGGCGGTGAGGCGTGTGGTGATGGGACCTATGGACGGAGGCCGCGGACGCCGGCGAAGGCGTCCGCGGGCAAGGCGGGCTTACTTGGTGTTGGCCTTGGTCTTCACGGTCACGCCGGTGTCGATGTAGGCTTCGACGGGCTTGCCGTTGAGGTGGTCGACCAGGGACTTGATGCCGAGGTAGCCCATTTTTTCGGGATCCTGGACCACGAGGGCGTCGATCACGCCGTTCTGGAGACCCTGGACGAGGAGGGTGGAGTCATCGAAGCCGACGAATTTGGCGTCCACCTGCACGCCCTTGTCGCGGAGGGCCTTGAGGGCGTTGTAGGTGCCCTCGGCGGTGGGCTGGTTCGAAGCGAAGACGCCGGCGAGCTCGAGCTTGTTGTTTTTGACGTAGTTGCCCAGGAGGGTTTCGGCGACGCGTTGAGCGCCGGCCATCGAGCCATCGGTGAACTGCTGGGCGGCGATCTTCAGGCCGGGGTGCTTGGCGAGCTCGGCGGAGAAGCCTTCCTCGCGGAGGCGGGTGCTGGCGGAACCTTCGGTGAAGCGGATGACGAGCACCTGGCCGTCGTGGACGGGGGAGGATCCCACGAGGGAAGCGAGCGTCTGGGCGGCGGTGCCGCCGGCGGCCTTGTTGTCGGTGGAGACGAAGTTGATGTAGTCCTTGCCGGCCTTGCCGGCGAGAGGGGAGTCGAAGATGGCGATGGGCAGGCCGCGCTTGGCGGCGGTGCGCACCGGATTGACGAGCGCGCGGTCGTCGCAGGGGGAAAGCAGGATGCCCTGCACGCCGGAGGCGGCGAGGTTGTTGAAGATGCCGATTTGGTCGGCGACCTTGGAGTCGTCGAGGGGGCCCTGCCATTCGAGGGTGACGTTGAATTCAGCCGCGGCGCGGCGGGCGCCGGCTTCGGCGGCTTTCCAGTAGGAGTGGGTGGTAGCCTTTGGAATAGCGGCGATGGTGATCTTCTTGGGAGCGGGCGCGGCGGTCTCGGCGGCCTGGCCGGAGGAGGCGGCGAGCAGACCGAGGGCGACGGACAGGGCGGGGAAGAGCAGGGGGCGGAGGAGGTTCATGGGTAAAAAAAGGAGGTTTGAAGTTTGAGGAAGACAGCGAGAAGCCCGGACTCAGTTCGAAGGGGTTTCACGTAAAATGAAATGGGTAGCTAAAAAGAAATGGGTAGCTGACTGTCAAAAGCAGACCGATGAAATGAGCATAAAGGTTGGGAGTTTTGGATAAATAAGAAGCCGGGCCCGAGGGCCCGGCTTGGGAACGGAAGCGATCGGAACGAGGACGCCTCAACCGCCGATGGCGTCGTGGAAGGCTTCGAGGCTGGGGGTGGCCGCGAGCTGGGCGCGGGCTTCGGCCACGCGGGCGGCGGGGGCGAGTCCGGTGTTTTCGGCGAGGAAGAGGAGGTAACTCGCGATATTTTTGGCGAAGCCGAGGCGGCCTTCCTCGCTGATGGCGTAGAACCGGGCGCGCTGGCGGTAGCCGGCGACGGTGTGGTCGCCGAGGGCGGCTTTTTCGGCGCGGCCGTCGGCGGCGAGCACGTGGAGAAAGTTGTACTCGAACCAGAACATGTGCTCGGGGCTCGGGGTAAGGGCTTCGATGGCGGCGCGGGCGGAGGCCGGGGAGGCGAAGACGGCGGCGTCGTCGGCGGGGGATTTGGTTTTTACCAAGGCATCGACGATGAAGCTGCGGGCCATCTTGCGCTCGGTCGCATCGGCGGAGAAGGCGCCGGCGAGGGCCAGCTCGACGGTGAAGCGATACCAGTCGTGCCAGAGGGCTTGGTCGGCGGGGTGTCTGGAGGCGAAGAGGGCGCGGCCCATCTCGTAAGTGTAGCGGCCGGAGGTCTTGATCTCGAGGCGGGAGCCGGTGACCTGGCCCATGACCTGGTAGTTCTCGGCGGATTTGCCGGAGCCGGAGTGGAAACCGATGCTGGCGTCGAAGGCGCGGCAGACCGCCCACTGTTTCTCGATCAGCGCGCGCAGGGCGGCGTTGTCGGGGTAGGGCATGTTCTTTTGGAAGCCGAAGGCGGGCGCGACGAAGTGGATCTTCATGCCGAGGGCTTCGCAAAGGGCGAGCATGACGGCGGTGGTCTCGGGCGCAGTGAGGCCGGGGAGCTCGTCGATGGACAACTCGCGGAGGTAGGCGCGGCCCTCGGCGGTGGTGAAGGCGACGGCGCGGGCGGCGGCGTATTTTTCGTCGCGGCGCTTCATCTTGGCCATGGAGGGCCAGACCTGCTCCATGAGGGCGGTGAAGGCGGTTTCGTCGAGCGTGAGGCCGGCGGCGGCGACGCGGGTGCGGACCTTGGCGACGAGGGTGGCGTCGATGTCGGCGAGCTTCGCGCGCGTGCCGGCGGCGAGCTCGGGGGAGAGGTCGAAGGTGATGTAGCTGGCGAGGAGGCAGCCGCGGACGAGCGCGTCCTCGCGGTTGTCGAACTTGCCGCCGATGGGCTGATGGTCGGCGTTGAAGCTCCAGGCGATCCGGCGGCGGTGGAAACCGTTCTTCAGCTTGGAGAGGACGCAGCCATGGCTCATGCCCTCGACGCTCTGGCCCTGGTGGCCTTCGGGGACGCTGGCGCCGATGAAGGGGAAGGGAACGGTATCGAGGCGGCCATCGAGCATGGCGTCCACATCGTAGACCAGTTCGCGGGGGATGGAGTTCTGGTTGGCGGTGAGGCCGAGGCCGAGCTGGGCCATGGCCCACTCGACGGCGGGCCAGTGGAGGGTGGTGAAGCGGGCGCCGACGCCGAGGGTGCCGCGGCCGAGGTTGCCGGCGGCGGAGGGGAAGATGGTCGAGCCGGCGTCGTGTTCCTGGACGAGGTTCTTGAGCGCGAGGAGGTTGGTCCAGGTGGCGGGAAAGATCAGGGAGCCGTCGGAGGCGAGGGCGCCGTCGCAGAGGGTGGGCCGGGCGGCGGGGCTCGGAGAGGCGGCGAGGCGCCAGCCGTGGTCGCCGGTGGCGGGGTCCTCGAAGAGGGTCCAAGCGCCGGCGGCGGTGGTGAACCCGCTTTTCGGGTAGGACCGGGTGCGGCCGGCGGAGTGGGTGGCGCGGAGAGAGGGCCAGTCGAGGCAGAAGTCGGGGCTTATGCAGGGGTTGGCCGCGATGCGGAGATGGTTCGCGAGCAGGAAGGCGTTGAGGCGGGAGGACATGGAGGAAGGATCGGGAAGGTCGCGCGGAGCCGCGGAGGAAGGTCTCCGGCGGCAGGGGTGGCGCGAGGAGAGAAACCTTGGCCGCGACCCTGGATGAGGCCGAGCGGAGTGATTCTGCAAACGTTCTCGCGAGAGCCCGATTTCGGCCAGCACGGCTGAAATCATTCAGTTAGAACATTTGGCCCAGGAGCTTGCGTCATGCAGGCATCCCGGACGAGGGCCGCGGAAAGTTCGTTTACCCTGTAAGCGTGTGGTTCGGGCGTTCAGCCGCCCTCGCCGCCGGTTCAGGCGCGACGGCGCCGGCGCAGCAGGAAGAAGCCAAGGCCGGCGGCGCCCGCGTGGAGGGAGAAGGCGGCCGGCTCGGGGATGGCGGTCGAGGCCCAGGCGAGACCGTACCCGACATCGGCCCCGAGGGGGCCGTCGAAGTCGTAGACCATGCCGTCGAGGGTCACCCGCAGGCCGATGCTGCCGCCGGGAGAAAGGTCGAAGCGCAGGAGCTCGGAACTGTTGTAGAGCGAGCGCGAGGCGGCGAGCAGGGTGTCGTAGGTACCGCCGATGCTGACCGACCAGACTTCCAGGTTCAGGTCGGCGAAGCTGCCGTAGGTGTTGAGCCCGGTGAGCGAGTCGAAGTGGTCGTCGGAAAACCAGTTGAGGGAGACGGTGAACTCGAGCGGCGTGGCGAAGCCGGAGAGGTCGATGGTGTAGTCGTTTACCTGGCCCAGAGAAACGGAGCCGAAATCCCAGCCGGTGGCCGTGAGGCCGGTGCCGCCGCCGAGGCCGGGGACATCGTGCGTGCCGACGACGAGGAGCTCGGCGGCGCGGCCGACATCGAAACGCCCGGCGCCCGTGAGCGGGTCGAGGGCCTGGGTCGTGACGAGCGCGCCGCCGGGCCCGGGGGCCTGGCCGTTATTCCAGCCGGTGGTGCGCAGGGCGGAGGCCATGATGACGGAGCGGATCGTACGGGCATCGAGCGCCTCGGTCTGGGGGAAAAAGGCGGGGTTGGCCTTGATCAGGTTTTTGAGGAGGGCGATGCCTCCGGCGACGGTCGGGGCGGAGAAGCTGGTGCCGTCGACGTGAAGGAAATAGTAGTTGTTGTCGGTGGTGGTGGTCTCGGGAGTGAGCAGGGGTTCGAAACCGCCGGTGGGCTGGAGGTAGGCGGCGAGGGTAAGATCCTCGCCCGGGGCCGCGACGTGGACGGCCTGGCGGGCGGCGGGGATCGTCTGGTTGGTCGCGGGGTTGTAGAAGGCCACCGGACCGCCGGAGGAAAAGGCGGAGGGAGTGAGGAAATCCGCACCACCGAGGGAGCCGACGGCGATGACATTGAGGGAAAGGGCGGGGCTGCCGACCTTGTCCGGGCCGGGGCCGGAGTTGCCGGCGCTGATCACGGTGGCGACGGAGGGGTTTTGCGCGGCGAGGCCGGTGATCGTCCGCGTCTCGTAGGCGCGATCGGTGCCGCCGTACTCGACCGTCGAGTCGGTGCCATCGTCGCCCCAACTGCTGTTGATGACGTCGGCGCGGCCGTAAGTGGCCCCGGTGAAGAACTCGACGTAGGGCAGGCGGAAGGATTCCTCGGTGATCTCGAAGGCTCCGGCATTTTCCTCGGTCTTGGCGAAATGGGTGGCGATGGCGCCGGACCAAAGGGTGGCGAGCGGGGCCATGCCGGCGCCGGCAAGCGTGAGGGAGACGGAGGAGTCGGGATTGGTGACGGTGGTGGCGCCGACCAGGACATGACCGACCATGGTCGCGTGAAAATCCACCTCGCCGAGTTCCGGCGCGTCCACCGTGGCGGGGGCGTTGACCAGCACGGCGGGCGAGGCGGGCAGGCTGGTCCCGAGCGCGGCGTTGATGGCGCTGCGGTCGAAGACCTCATGGCCGGACCAGACGTGGCCGCCCTCGACATTGGCGATGACGATGCCCTCGCCGTAGTAACCGCTGTCCCAGAGGAGGCCGGTGCCGACGATGTCGTTGACGAAAACCGGATTCTCGAGCGGGCCGCTGATGAAATGAGACTGGGCTCCGGGGGCGAGCGGTGAGGCGGCGAAGAGCAGTGTGCAGAGCGAAACGTGGCGGACGGGACGGGAGGCGGCAGGCATGAGAACGCGGATCGACGGGCGGGGCCAGGGTAGGGAAGATTGGCGGATATCCGCTCGAGCGAGCGCGGCAGGGGAGCACGTGGGCGTCAATTCTGGGAATCTACCAAGGGGTGTTTACCGCAGGTGCGGCCGGGAGAAGAAAAAGGCCCCGTCCGCGGCGAGCGGGCGGGGCCTGGTGGGATGGCAAAATGCGGCGGGAGGACGCTTACTTTTTGCCGGGGGTGATGTTCTTGATGGCCTTGCCGGTGCGGGCGGCGACGGTGGCGGGCGAGATGCCCACGGGCTCGTCCTTCGAGTATTTGTTCACGAGGAGCTGCTGGCAGATGGTGAACAGGCCGTTGACCGTGGAGTAGAGGGCGAGGGCGGCGGCGAAGTTATAGCAGAAGAGGGTGAAGATCAGCGGCATCATCCTCATGATCGCGACTTGCGGCCCTTCCATGGTGGTGGGCTGCGGGGTAAGCCGCATCTGCACGATCATCGTGATGCCCATGAGGAGGGGCATGATGTTGAGCGGAAAGCCGAGCCCGGGTACCCGCCACACCGTATCGGGGCCGGAGAGATCGTGCGCCCAGAGGAAACTCTGGAAGCGGAGCTCGGCCGTGCCCTGAAGCATGGCGAAGAAACCGACGAAGAGCGGAATGGTGATGAGGATGGGGATGCAGCCGCCGGCGGGATTGACCTTGTGCTCCTTGAAGAGGGCGAGGGTGGCTTCGTTGAGCTTCTTGGGGTTGTCCTTGTACTTTTCGCGGATGGCCTTCATCGGCTCCGAAATTTTCGCCATGCGCTTGGCGGACTTGGAGGCGGCGAGGGTGAAGGGAACGCTGATGAACTTGAGCAGCAGCGTCATCAGAATGATGGCCACGCCCCAGTTTCCGGACCAGGAATGGGTCCAGACCATGAGCTTGTTCAGCAGGGGGGCGACGAGGCCGGAAAGGAAGATGCGGTTGAAGAGGTAGCGGTCGAACTGCATCACCTTGTCTTCGCGGTGCTTGAAGATGTCGGTGTTCGAGAGGCGGGAGTATTCCTTGGGACCGACGTAGAGGTGGCCGCCGTGAGTGTGGGATGCCTGGGGCGCGAGGGCGGGCTGGTCGAAACGGGCGGCGGCGGTGATGCCGGTGTTGGTGCGGCTGGAACCCGGCAGCGGAGGCAGCTCGACCCGGCGGATGGCGACGGACTGGCCGGCGGCGTCGGGCGTATAGATGCCGGCGAAGAACTGGTTTTTCACCGCGGCCCAGACGATGGGGCGGGTTTGCTCGAGGAGAATCTTGGGCGTGGCGTCGCCGAGGCCGAAGCGCGAAAGGAAACCCGGCTCGAAAGCATTGCGGTCCGTCACTTCGGCCTTGTCGCCATCGTAGGTCGCGACGTTGAGGTAGAGGCCGTTGTCGTTGGCGCTGACGAGGGTGGAGGTGCCCAGTTCCAAGACGAGGCGGGGCAGGGCGATGGTCGCGTCGGTGAGGTTGCGCAGCGTGGTCTCGTGGCGGATACGGTAGGGATCGGCGTTTCGGTCACCTGCGGCGGGGAGACTATAGCGGCGGGTGATCTCGAGGCGGTTCTCGAAGATGGCGCGGTAGACGACCTCGGTGGCGGTGGCGGAGACGAGGGTGAAGCGAGTGTTTTGATCCAGGCCGGCCAGTTCGCCGAGGGCGAGGAGAGGAGCGGCATGGCGTTCATTGAAGACGAAGGCCTCGGGCGAGCCCTGGGTGGCGGGGTATTTCTTGAAGGCGACATCCTGGATCGCGCCGCCGAAGTCGGTGAGCCGGACGGTGACGAATTCGTTGCTCAGGAGGGTGAGCTGGGCGTCGGCGCGGTTCTCGGCCAGCGCGGCCAGGGTGCTGGAGGGGGTGGCGGGCGGCGCGGAAAGCGTCGAGGCGGGCGCGGCGGGCGCAGCCCCTCCGCCCTCGAGCGTGCCGGCGGCGCCGGAAGCGCCAGCGGCGGCAGCGGGCGCGGGCTGAGGCGGCGGCTGGAGCTTGGCTCCGACAATCAGGGTCGCGAGGGCGGCGACGATGAAGAGGATGCCGAGGGTCAGGTTCTTCTTGTCCATTTTGGAAAGGGTTTGGAACGGCGGTCAGGTGGAAAGGGAGCGGATGGCGGCTGGGCGGGGCGGCACGGGATCCGGACCGGAGGCGCCCCAGGGGTGACAGCGAAGAATCCGCCGGGTGGCGAGAAAGGTGCCGCGGAGGGGGCCGTGTACGGCCAGCGCCTCGAGGGCGTAGTGCGAGCAGGTGGGGCTGAAGCGGCAGCCGGCGCCGGGGCCGGCAAGGGCGTGCAGGGTGGGGGAGACCGCGAGCTGATAGCCGCGCACGCAGGCGCTCAATGCACGCGTCGCGAGGCCGGGCATGGAGGCGGAGGAGGCGGCGGAAGAGTGAAGGTCAGGCGGCACGCGGCGGGAACAGTTTTCGGCAAAGGGTCGAAAATCGCTCCTGCAAGGCGGCGGGTTCAAGCCCATTGAG
>CBINGR010000070.1:0-29758 GCA_966250295.1 uncultured Akkermansia sp.
AGAGACAACACGGCAAGACGGAAATGACCGCGCCACGCGCGGGGCGTAACCGAAAGTGAGGTCAGCGGGATGACCGGCATTGGGTACTGGGCGACGAGCCGGGGCTCGTCGTCGAAAGCGGCGTCGTGCCAGTCGTGCCGCCGCACTCCAAAATACGGGCAACACCCTACTTGATCGGCACGACGGCCGGCAGGGCCGGCTCGGCGGGCTTCACGGGCTCCGTCGCGGCTGGGGCGGCTTTCGGCTCGTCCGGCTTTACGTCGCGGGCGATGCGCCGGACGTCGAAGAAGGTCACGTAGAGCATCATCGAGAGCAAAACCATGACGAAGGCCGTCTGGAGACCGTGAACAAAACTCACGGGAAGCGCGCGGCCGCGCAGCCGGCTGATGGTGGCGAAAAGCATATGGCCGCCATCGAGCACCGGGAGCGGCAGGAGGTTGAAGATCGCGAGGTTCACGTTGACCAGGATGGTGAACCAGAGGACGAGCCGGATATCGGCCTGCGCCGTCATGTGGAAAACCCGGGCGATGCCGAGAGGGCCGCTCAGCTTCGAAATGCCGACGTCGGAATGGCGGTTCAGGAGACTCGCGAAGGTACGGAAAGTCATGCGCGCGGTGTCCGTCACCTGTTTCCAAGGGCTCGGGTGAATGTTGATCAATTCCGGGTCGAAGAGGATGCCGAGGTCGGCCGGCTCCTTCGCCCCGGCGCGGGCGGGCACGGTGAGGCTGACGGAGGCCCCGGCCCGTTCGATCACCAGGGTACTCGGCTCGGCGGGCTTCGCTTGCAGGCCCAGCGCGTAAGTGGCTCCACTCGTCAGAGGCACGTCGTCGAGCACCCGGAGGACGTCGCCCACCTGCAGGCCCGCCTTCTCCGCGGTCGAGGCAGCCTCGATCCCGGCGACCTTCAGTTCCTGGTAGGGCGAGACCCCGAGCATGCGCATGTTTTCATCGCCGGCGAGGACCGGACGCGCGGTGAGCGTGAGCGTCTCGTCGCCACGCTTCACGGTGAGCACGGCCTGGGGCCGGCCGTCGGCCGAGCGACCTGAACCGGTGAAAAGGATCTGGCGCATCTCGTCCCAGGTTTGCACGGGGTGATCGTCGATGGCGGCGATGGTGTCGCCCGGGCGCAGGCCGGCCTCGGCGGCGGGGCTGGGAACCTTGCGGCCGTCCGCGAGCTCGATCTCAGGCATGACGTAACCGATCTTCG
The DNA here is from genome assembly GCA_966250295.1 of uncultured Akkermansia sp. Classification (GTDB taxonomy): domain Bacteria; phylum Verrucomicrobiota; class Verrucomicrobiia; order Opitutales; family Opitutaceae; genus IMCC26134_A. The sequence goes on from CBINGR010000070.1 coordinate 1,207, forward strand.
CCCGCTGCATGTCGGCGTTGGTCGGGATGCCGACCTGCCAAAGAATGGCCGCGAGCGCGAAGGCGAAGAGAACATTCATCGCCGCGCCGGCCCCGAAGACCAGCATGCGGGTGGGGTAGTTGGGCGAGGGCTCAAGCGGGAGGACCGAAGCTTTGCTTGCCGCCTGGCTTTTCTCCCGGGGCATGGGCTGGGGACCCGAAGCGTTCAGGGGCATGGCCGCCTGCGCCCGAGGCGGAGGACTTTTCCTGGAAGCGCTCCCGCCCTCCAAGCCACCCATGTCGGCGAGCTGGGGCAGCGCCACGTAGCCTCCCAGCGGCAGCCAGGACAGGCGGTATTCGACGCCATCCTTGCCCACCCACTTGAAGATCGCGGGGCCGAAGCCGATGGAGAAACGCTCCACCTTCACGCCGCGTTTTTTCGCCATCCAGAAGTGCCCGAGCTCATGCACGAAGATCGAACCGCCGAAAAAGACCGCGATCATCAGCACGGACCAGGCACTGGAGGTGAGGATTTGAAAGATTTCCATGGAAACGAGAGAGGGGGACGGAAGGTTGTGACCGCGGATTTTCCGGATTGTGCGGATAAGAACATTATCCGCTATCCGCGTCCATCGGCGCAATCTGCGGTTAAATTTGCCCGGTCGCAACCGCGCGCGCCTCGGCGTCGGCGGCGAGGACGGCGGCGAGGTCTCCGGCGGTCGCGCCGCCGAGAGCAGCAAGGGTGGCCTCGGCGACACGCGGGATGCCGAGGAAGGGCAGCCGGCCCGCGAGGAAGGCCGCGACCGCGACCTCGTTGGCGGCGTTGTAGACGGCCGGCGCCGCGCCGCCTCGCTCCATGGCCTCGCGGGCGAGACGGAGCATGGGGAAGCGTCCCTCGTCGGCCGGACGGAATTCGAGGGCGAAGAGCCGGTCGAGCGGCAACGCGCCATCCGTCCCCTTCGGCCCGCGCGCGGGATGCAGCAGAGCGTGCTGGATAGGGAAGGTCATCGAGGGCGGACAGAGCTGGGCCAGCATCGCGCCGTCGCAGTACTCGACCAGACAATGCACGATGCTTTGGGGGTGGATGATCGCGGCGCATTGCGCCGGGCGCAGGCCGAAGAGCACCGAGGCCTCGATGAGTTCGAGGCCCTTGTTGGCGAGTGTGGCGCTGTCCACGGTGATCTTCGGGCCCATCGCCCAATTGGGGTGCCGGAGCGCGTCGGCCACCGTGGCTTCCGCGAGCCGTTCGACCGGCCAGTCGCGGAAGGCGCCGCCCGAAGCGGTGAGGATCACGCGGCGAATCTCGGCGTGGTCGTGCCCCTGCAGGCACTGGAAAACCGCGTTGTGCTCCGAATCGACCGGGAGCAGGCGGGCGCCGGATTTTTTCGCGGCGGCCAGCACGTGCGCGCCGGCCAGCACGAGGATCTCCTTCGAGGCGAGGGCGAGGTCCTTGCCGGCGGCAAGCGCGGCGAGCGCGGGGCGGAGGCCGGCGGTGCCCACGACGGCGACCAGCACGATGTCCGCCTCGGGCAGCCGGGCGAGCGCCTCGAGCCCCTCGACACCGGGCGCGTGGAGCGTCGCGCCGGCGGGCAGGATGTCGGGCCCGCCGGCGCGGACGGAGGAGGCGGCAGCCTCGTCGAACAAGGCGAGGTGGCGCACGCCGAACTCGCGCGCGATGCCGAGGAGTTTTTCCGCGTTCGCACCGGCGGCGACGGCCACCAGCTCGAGCGCCTCGGGATGCGCGCGCAGGACGCGAAGGGTATTTTCGCCGATGCTGCCGGTGGCACCGAGCAAAACGACGCGTTTGCGACGGGGAATTCCTGCGGCCAGGTGGCGCGCGTTGACCTCCACGCGCTGGCTCGAAGCGGCGGACACCATGGCTCAGGCGCCGCCGTGCAGCAGCGAGAAGGCGATGTAGCCCACGGGCGCGGTGAGGATAAGGCTGTCGGAGAGATCGAACATGCCGCCGATGCCGGGGATCGTCTGACCGGTGTCCTTGGTGTCGGCGCGACGCTTGATGACCGACTCGATCAAGTCGGAAACGATGGCGAGGACGGCGATCGGCGCGGCCACGAAGGCCGCTACCGTCGGGGTGAAGTTGTCCGGATAGTAACGGGCCAGAAAATGGGCGAGCGTCGCGCCCACTCCGGCCGAGATGAGCACGCCGCCGATGGCGCCTTCCCAGGTCTTCTTGGGGCTGATGCCCGGGGCCATCTTGTTGCGTCCGAAGGCGAGACCGGAGAGCAGCGCGCCGACATCGCAGAACTTGGACACGGCAATCAGCCAGATCATCATCATGAGACCGCTTTTCGACTCGGGGCCCGGGATGATGGCGATGCGCACCAGGAAGGAGAGCATGAAGGGCACGTAGACCAGACCGAAGAGCGACCAGGCAAGCGTCTCCACGCGATTGTGCGGCTGGCGCTCGCCGAGGATGCGCAAGGCGAAGCCGACCACGCCGGCCGCCAGGATGGTGCCCGGCGTGGCGAGCTCGGGCGAGCCTGGCAGGAGCCTTTCCGCGTAAAAGGGGGCGAGCACCACCAGCGCGCCCAGCGTCATGCCGAGCTTGTCGAAGGGCTCCAGGCCCATCCGGCGCACCATCTGGCAGAACTCGCGCTGGGTGAACACGGCGACGAGGCAGACGAGCCAGACCGCGCCGAGCGTGCCCAGGAACTGGATACAGGCGACGATGATCGCCCAAAGAAGGAAGGTGCTGATGATGCGTTGGCGCATGGGCGGAACGGGTGGATTCCGGGTCAGATGACCGCGCGCTCGGCCGGCGCGGCGGCCTTGGCGGGAGGCGCGATCTGCTCCCCGGTGAGGCCGTAGCGACGCTCGCGGCGGCGGTATTCCCCGACGGCGGCCTCCAGTTCGGCACGGCCGAACTCGGGCCAGAGCACCGGGGTGAAAACGAACTCGGCGTAGGCGGCCTGCACGAGGAGGAAGTTGCTCAGGCGGCTCTCGCCCGAGGTGCGGATGACAAGGTCGGGATCGGGCAAATCGCGGGTGTAGAGGTGCCGCGCAAAACCCTCCCAGGTCGAAACGTCGTCGAGCGAGGCGGTGCCCGCGGCGACGGCGGCAGCGAAAGACCGGGCGGCGTCCAGCACCTCGGTGCGGGCGCCGTAATTGAGCGCCAGAACCAGGGTGTGCGCGGTGAAGTGGGCGGTGGCCGCCATCGTGTCGGTGAGGGCCGCGCGGGCACGGGGTGGCAGATTGTCGATGCGGCCGATGGCGCGCAGCCGGACCTGGTTCTTGATCAGGTTGGCTTTCTCGCGGTTGAGGAAGGTCTCGAGGAGCGACATGAGCCCGCCGACCTCGTCCTCGGGGCGCCGCCAGTTCTCGACCGAAAAGGCGTAGAGAGTCAGCACGCGGATGCCCAAGGCGCGGGCGGCATCCACCACGGCGCGCACGGACTCGACGCCACGCCGATGGCCCTCGATCCGGGGCAGGCCACGCCGTCGGGCCCAACGGCCGTTCCCATCCATGATGATGGCGACGTGCTCGGGCACGGGAAGCAGTGCGGGGGCGTGGGACATGCGACGACGGGAAAGAGGGCCAAAAAACGGCCCGGCGCAACGCGGGGCAATGCTGAACGCCGACGTTTGACCCGATGTCTTTCCGAACCTTGTTATTGCGTATGAAAAACGCCCCCGCCCCGCTCTCCGCCGAGGAAATCGCCCAGGCCCTCGAAACCTTGCCCGGCTGGCGGCACGAACGCGACGCGCTGGCGAAGGACTTCACCTTCGCGGGCTTCCGCGACGCGCTGGCCTGGATGGTGCGCGCCGGCTTCGAGGCCGAGGCGCTCGACCACCATCCGGAATGGACCAATGTCTACCGCGACGTCGCGGTGCGGCTGAACACCCACTCGATCGGCGGCCGCGTGACCCCGCTCGACGTGGAGCTGGCCCGGCGATTGGAAAAACTGCCGCGGCCGGGCGAAAGGTAGGGACGGACCGCCGGGCCGTCCGCGTAACGTTTCGGCGGGCCCAACGGTCCCGCCCTACCGATTTGACCCAGGTCATTCCGCCGCGGCGCCGGCCATGGCGCGGCCGGCGAGCCAGCCGGTGGTCCAGGCGGCCTGGAAGTTGAAGCCGCCCGTGATGCCGTCGATGTCCAGCACCTCGCCGGCGAAATGCAGGCCCGGGCAGACGCGGCTTTCCATGGTCTTGAAGTCGACTTCGCGCAGGCGCACGCCGCCGCAGGTGACGAATTCTTCCTTGTTTAGGCTCTTGCCCTCGACTGCGAACTCCGCGGCGGCAGCCTGGGCGGCCAGCTTCTGTAGGCTATCCTTGGATACGCCGGCCCACTGCGCGCCGGGGGACAGGCCGGGCACGGCGGCGACGAGGCGTTCCCACAGCCGCCCGGGAAGACCGAAGGGATTGAGGGTGGCGACCTGCTTGCGCGGATTGGCCTCGCGCCAGGCGAGGATGGCCTGGAGGGCGCGCGCCGGCGTGTCGCCGGTCCAGGAGACGAGAAGCGGGAAACGGTAGCCGCGCGCCGCGAGCTCGCGCGCCCCCCAGGCGGAAAGCTTGAGCACGGCCGGCCCGCTCAAACCCCAGTGCGTCACGAGAAGGGGGCCCCGTTCGGCGAGCTTCGTGCCGGACACGGAGGTCGCGGCGGCGGGCACGGAGAGGCCCTCGAGGCCGACGAGGCGCGGGTCGGCGATGTGGAAGGTAAAAAGCGAAGGGACGGGCGGCTCGATGGCGTGGCCGAGCGCGGCGGCGATGGCGTGGCCGGCGGAGCCCTTGTTGCCGCCGGTGGCGATGAGCATCCGGTCGAAACGCGCGGCGGAATCGTCGGTGAAGACGACGTCGAAACCCTCTCCTCCGGTCGCGCGTGCGGCGGAACGTACGCCCATGCTGGTGAAGAGCCTCACCCCGGCGGCGTCGGCGGCGGTGCGCAAGGCGGTGACGATGGTGGAGGAATCGTCGGTGACGGGAAACATGCGGCCGTCGGCCTCGGTCTTGAGCGCGACGCCGCGCGCCTCGAACCACGCGATGGTGTCGCGCGGGCCGAAGCGGGTGAAGGGGCCAAGCAGCTCCCGGCCCCCGCGCGGGTAGCGTTTCACCAGTTCACGCGGCTCGGGGCAGGCATGGGTGACGTTGCAGCGGCCGCCGCCAGAGACGCGGACCTTGGCCAAGGGATGGGCGGTCGCTTCGTAAAGGCAGACGCGGGCATGCGGGGCCGCCTCGGCGGCGTGGATGGCGGCGAAAAAGCCGGCGGCGCCGCCGCCGACGATGAGGATGCGCAGGGTCTCGGACACGCCCGCAGGCTGGAGCCGCGCGAGCCGGGTTGAAGACTAAACGCGCGCCGCCGCGCGAAACCTTCCCGCGCGAAAGAAAAAAGGCCTTCAGTGGGCCGAAGCCGGGCCCGGCGCGGAGTCCAGGTCGGCGAAGGCGGCGATGGGCTCGGCGGGCGCAAAAAAGCTCGCGGATTCCGCCGCCGGGGACCGGCCCGCCGCATCAGCCGCCTCAATCGGGGCATCGGGCCGGGCCGGCAGGGGGAAGGCCGGCGCATCGTAAACGGCGGCATGCGGCGCGGACTCCGGATAGGAATTGGCCAAACCGGCGGAATCGAAGCTGAGCAGCGAAGCGCCGATGGTCAGACCGCCGAGGGTCGCCACAAGCCACGGCCTGAAAAGGCGCATCGGCCAGGCGGGGGAACCGGCTTCAGGGGTGGCGCGCATGAGGGATGGGACGAAAAGCCGGAGAGAAAGTTACCCGCGGCGAACGGTGGTTTTCGGGCCTTGTCGGTGACGGGGACCCTAGTTGAATCGCCGGTATGGAAGCAAGACCCGTGGTTCAAGTGGCGTGCGCCCTGATCGAGGACGAGACAGGGCGCCTGCTCATGGCGCGCCGCCCGGCGGGCAAACATCTAAGTGGTTTCTGGGAGTTCCCCGGCGGCAAGCTGGAGGTGGGGGAAACCGCGCGGGATGCCTTGCACCGGGAGATCGCGGAGGAACTGGGCTGCGTCATCGAGGTGGGCGAGGCGCTCGCGCCGGTCACCCATGCCTACGAAAACGTGACGGTGCGGCTGATTCCCTTTCTGGCCCGGCTCGCCCCCGGCAGCGCCGAACCGATGGCCCGGGAGCATGAGGCGCTGCGCTGGGTGAGCGCCGGAGAAATCGCGGAGATAGCTTTGCCGGAAGCGGATGCGCCGATCGTGGCGGAGTGGACCGCGCGCCGGGCCGCGGCGGGACGGTTGGGGCCGGGCTGCGTTTCGTGAGCGGCACTGCGTTACCCTGACCTGACAATTTTGCGGCGCGACTTGCCAAAAGCCGTCGGATGCCGAAGGTGGCGCCTCGTTCTTTCAGATCACCGGCACGACGCGGCCGCAGGCCGTGTCCCGGAAGATCGCCGAAAGCCACTTTCGGGGGTGTTCTGGATTCGACCCTTGGTTGGAGTGCCTGGCCGCCCTTCGCGAGTGAAGGCCTCGCGCTATAAACTCCTTCACACAAAAATAAACGGCACCTTCGAAGAAATGCCCCTCGCCGCCTAAGTGCGGTGACGATCGACCAGTGATGTTCGCTAGCTGGAAGATCGACGACAGCGAACATAACGCCCAGAGCCAGCCGCGGTGTGGGCGTCGTATCTTCGATCCGGGGCTTAGTTGACGACATTGCGCGTGCAGTCGCGGGTCGTCGGCGAATTTAAAACGGCACTATGAGGGTAGACGCCAGGTGCGAAGGCCAGGGGCACGCGGGTTCAATTCCCGCCACCTCCACCATTTTTCAACTGTCGCGGGACGAACAGCCCTCGAACAGAAACGAGGCGCGCAACGCACGCCATTCGTTGCAGAAGTTATTCCCAGAAAAGTCTTCCGGATGCCAACGACACCGCTGATGATCTACGGTGGCGCATCTGGCGCAACCTCAAGCCCGGAAGAGGGGCGTGTGTGAATCCAATGCGCTGGCTACGGTGGAAAATTTGAAGCGCCCCGTGGTTTCAGCGGCAACGGGTAGCAGATAGGCGCGGGGCAGACGCGCGAATATAAAAGTGCGGGCGAGGTTGTCCGAATCGATGGACACATCGGCGGCGAGGAGAAGCTCGCCCAGCTTGCGTAGATTGGTGGAGAAGAGGTCCGGGATAGAAACCTCGATCATCCACATGTGGTCCTTGAGCCAAGGGCGGAGCTTATCAATGGTGGCAGGGTTTTCGGCGGTGTCCTTGCGGTCACGGATACGGCGTAGCTCACGTTCATAGTCCTCACGACTGATCGGAACAGTGCGGAGAATGAGTTCGCAGCGGCGGGTCCCCTTGGAGTTGTCGCGGTCTCCGACAAACGCGCGCAGGCGGCGCAGCCAAGGGTGGTCCGATTCATCCAAGTGAGGAATGAGGGAGGAAAAGAGATGGCTGCCGGTAGCCTCCGCGTCGATGCCGTCGTAGGCGAAACCTTTCGGACGAAGAATATAAAGACGCTCTACCCGGCGGCGGGGAATGAAATGCTTGGGCAGGCAGAAGTCTGAGCCGAAGTTATCGTCGTGGATAAGAAAACTGCTCATCCATGATTCGCTCGAAATGTGCCGTAATCTCTCGCCAACGTGAAAATAAGCGGCATCGCCCCGTGGCGCCCACGTGTCTTCATTGAACGTATGACCGAAGACGGGGATGATATGCCCGAGCCGGTCGGCTCGCGGACCGGATTGGTGGAAGGCAAGAAGCGCACCGACACCGGCTTCGACCCCTCCATAGATATAGCGATGATAAGGCCGGTCTTTATGAAGGTCCTGCAGGGGCCCATCATTCTCGATATTAGGGTAATGAATAAGATCGAAATGAATATTGAGACCCTTAAAAACGGTTTCGATCTGCTCACCGGTGAGACTGTCGCCCGGAAGATCGTCCGGATGATTCGGACGTTCGGGCGCGAGCTCGTTAATCCGGCGGTAGGTGAGGTCGGGGTCGTTGAGGTACGCGGTAGCCAAGGTACGTATGGCAACTTGGGCGCAACACTTGTTCAGTCCGTTTTGCTGGCAATAGAGCCAGCCGGGGATCGCAAAGAGAGCAGTGCGATTACCGATTTGTACGTGAAAGACTGGCGCGTTCGGCACGTAATTATGATCGTGCGGATATTTGACGATCACCGACTCGAAAACGTGCCAGAGATCGACCGAACGCGCGGGACGAGCGGGTTCTCCGTGACGCGCTGGACGATGGTGGATGGTGGCTTGGTCGTGCTTGAGAAGCGCCCACCCCAGACAGTCGTCCGGAGACGCCACGGCGAGTTCTTGCTCGTCACGAATGATCGTGCGCCAGAATGAGAGCCGTCGGATACCTTTGCAGCTATAGTCCCGATAAAGTCCGCGAAGCTCCTCAATTTCATCGGCAACGGCGCCCGTCGGCGGCACGTCCTCCTCGATCAAGGTGCGGTAGCCACCGTCACGCGCCCGCGCCAGCGACAGCAAACGTCGGATCGAGGCCGCCCCAGTGCCAGCGCACGGAGCGTAATGATCATCGACGTGATCGAAGTTGGAAAAATTTTTTGGGTCCGTTGGGTAAAATCGAAGCGGCCCCAAAGGCTTCGCTAAACGGGACATGTCACCCGGCTAGCGGGCGGTCTGGCCAAATACAAGATCGGTCTCGGGACGAGTATTCCGAATTTGGTCGGAAAGACGAAGAAATTTGCGGAGGTCATCGGCGCCCACCCAATCTTCGGGAGCCAATTCAAAGTAACGAGGCTTTTGCCCCAGCTGCGCGGCAATCTGCTCCACGGCCTCCTGGGGGAGCGGAGTGGCGTACGCGGTATCAGAAGCGGCGGCGGTGGCGGGCATGAGGCAAGGGCTCTAGCGATGGTTATCTGCAGGAGATTATAGTCCTCCAGCGCGTTTAAACGTGCTGAATTGTTATAATCCCGAAGGGATGGCAATGCAAAATCTGCATTTCGGAATAGCGCCACGCCTCCAACCGCCCGGCAGATCCTTATCTTGCGCTGGCCGTCTTGGAAAAATCGCCCCGCAGGATCGCCGCTATCTGCTCGGCTTGAGCGGGCTTGACCAAGTAGCCGTCCGCCCCGAGGCGGGCGGCTTTTTCCCTGTCGAGGACCGCCGCCGAGCCCGACAACATCACGATGGGAAGCGACGAAAGGCACGGTTGGGCGCGCATCCATTCGAGCAATTCGAAACCCGACATCAGCGGCATCTTGATATCGAGAAACACCATGCGAGGCGTGCTTTTCCCGCCCCCCGCGAAGAAGGCCTGCGCTTCCCTGGGATCCTCGAAGGTGCGCAGCGGACCGGAGTCGCCCGCCTTACGCAACGTGCGTTCGAAGAAATAGAGGTCGTCGGGATTGTCGTCGACGACGACAAGAAACGCCGCATCTGCCGCCTTCATGGTTCGCCCCCTCGCTCGCGGGGCAGTTCGATCCAGAACTCGCTCCCCTGCCCCGGCGCCGAATTCACCCCGACGGCGCCGCCCATGCGCTCCACCGCCTTCTTGACGATGGCCAGGCCGATGCCGGTGCCGCCGTAGCCGACCGCCGCCTGCTGAAAAATTTCGAATATCTTCTCGTGTTGTCCGGGATCGATCCCGATGCCGTTGTCCCGCACGGAAATTCGCACGTTCTTCTCCCTGTCCTGCGCGGTGACGCGCACGTGCGGCCTGACGCCCGGAGCGACGAATTTCACCGCGTTGCCCAGCAGATTGGAAAAGACTTGGGTGAGCATGGCCTCATTGCCGAGCACGGTCGCGTGGACCGACTCGAATTCGACGGCCACCGCCTCGGGCGCAAACATCGGATAGGTGTCGACAATCTCCCGCAGGAGGCGGCCGAGATCGACCGGGCCGAGGGGCGAGTGGTCGCGCACGACGCGGCTGTAATCCAGGACATCCTGGACCAACCGGTCCATGCGCCGGCCGGCCGTGGCGATCCGCCGCAAATGGCCCTGACCCGCCTCGTCGAGCCGGGACAGATGGTCCTCGAGCAGCACCTCGGCGAAGCCTTGGAGCGAGCGCAACGGGGCCCGCAGGTCGTGGGCGATGCTGTAGGAAAAGGCCTCCAGCTCAGCGATGGTTTCGCGCAACCGAAGGGTGCGGTCGGCCACCGTCTGTTCCAGACTGCGCAAGGTGCGCGCCCGCTCAAGCGACTCCCAGCAGCGCGCCACGACCATCCGAACCAGCTCGATTTCCTCGGGCGCCCAGGCCCGTGGCGTGGCCTGGTTCACGGCCATCGCCGCCGTGAGCCGGTTTTCCTTGTGGAGCGGCACGCAGATCAGGGCCTGGATGTTCGTTGCCCGGTAGGCGGCGAGGTCGGCGGGCGCGATGCGCTCGTCGGTGTCCGTATCGCCAACGACATAGGGTTCGTTGGCGAGCATGCAGCGGGTGCACTCGGCGCCGAAGGCCCGCAGGGGCCAGCGGCCGACGATGCTCGGTACGCGGTGCGAATAGTCCCCCGTGATCACTAACACCGATTCATTCTCGATCTCCGCGTAGGCACAGCGGTCGACCCCGAGGTGCTCGTACAAAAGCCGAGCCGTCGTCGCCAGGATGTCGTCGGGCGTGCTAAGAGCCTGAGTCGCGGCGCTCAGATCCACGAGAAAGCGCAGCGCGTTCTCGTTTTGTTTCAACTCGGTGATGTCGCGGGTGGTCCCGGCGACGGCCTCGACCTCCCCGCCCGAGCCGAAAACCGGCACGAAGATATAATCGCAGATGCGCTGGCCTTGGACGCCCGTGAACGGCACGACGCCCCGGATGGGCCGCCGCGTGGCGACCACCTGTTCGATTTCCCGGCCGTGCATCGCGGCATGCCAGGGCTCGTAGCCAAGTTCGAGGCAGGTCTTCCCGATTGCGGCTTCCCAGCTCCTCCCCCACATGGTGAGCAAGGCCCGGTTGGCGTAAGTGAACCGATGCTCCCGGTCGAACACGTACACCAGGTCCGGCGTGGACGACAGGATCGTATCGTAGAGCCGTCGCTGCTGCTCGGAGCGCACGGTCACCTCCTGGAGACGTTCCGCGGCCTTGTGCCGCGCGGTCACGTCCGTGGCGGCGCCGAACCACTCCACGACCTCGCCGTCCTTATCGAGCAGCGGCACTGCGCGCGAGAAGGCCCAGCCTGGCGTGCCGTCCATTCGGATGACGCGATGCTCGAGCTCGAAAACTTTCCGGTGCCGGATCGCCTCCCCGACCTTCGCCATCATGGCGGCCTGGTCCTCGGGGTGGATATACTTCGTCAACCACTCGCGGCTGGGCGCCGCCTGGTCGGCGATGAAGGCCTTGCCCTCGAGGCCGCTCATGATCGTCCAGTCGGCGTTCATGCGGTAGACGACGTCGGAACTCGCGGTCACGAAGGCGCGGAATCGTTCCTCGCTTACCCGCTGGGCGTCGGCCAGACGCCGTTGTTCGGTGACATCGCGCGTCAGCCCTAGATGCACCTGGCCCCACTCGGAGGTTTGCAGGGGCGTGGCGCGCGCCTCCAGGTGGCGGCGTGTGCCGCGCCGGCTGACGATGTCGAACTCCAGCCGGCCCTTTGCCCCCTGGCATACCTGTTCGTTGAATTCGCGGAAGCGAGCCCGGTCCTCCGGAGCGATCAGGCCGTAGACGCTTTTTCCTATGACGCTTTCCCGGTTCTCCGCCTCGGTCATGGCGAGGCCGGAATCGTTGATATCGAGCAGGGTTCCGTCCGCGCCGACGAGCGTCACGCACTCCGGCGTGTTGTCCACCACCGCGCGCAGATGCCGGCGCTGGGCCTCCAAGGTGGAGGCGTTTTCGCGGCGCAGCCGGGCGAGTTGGAGGTGGGTTTCCATCCGGGCGAGCAGTTCCCGCGCGCCGAAAGGCTTGGTCAGGTAATCGTCTGCTCCGGCGGTGGCGCCCTCGATGCGCGCCTCCTCCCCGGCGCGGGCGGTGAGCAGGATGACCGGGAGGGTCTTCGTTTCCGGAGCGGCCCGGAGCGCCTGGAGAAAGCCAAAGCCATCGAGCCGCGGCATCATGACGTCGCTCAGCACGAGCGCCGGCTCGAAAGAACGGACCAGTTCGAGGGCGGCGACGCCGTTGGCCGCCGTGGCCACTTCGTAGCCATGCTCGACGAGCAGGCGGCGCAGATATTCCCGCATGTCGTTGTTGTCGTCGGCCAGCACGATGCGGGCGCCCGGCTCCTTGCCCGACGGTCGGTCGGGCTCGAGATCGGGGGCGGGGGGCGGAGCGGCTTCCTGCGGGCGGCCCGGTTCGCCGGCGGACGGATCCGGCAGCCACCGCGGCGCATCCTCGGCGGAGGGCCTCGCGCCCGGCTCCGGATCGGGAAACGTGCGTTTCACGCGATCTTGCGGAAGGTGCGCGGCGCCGAGCGGGATCGAGACGGTGAACACCGTGCCCCGCCCCGCTTCGCTCGCCACCGCCACCCTGCCGCCGTGCAGCCGGACCAGTTCCTGCACCAACGCGAGCCCGATGCCGGCGCCTTCGCGCGAGCGCGAGCGCGCGTTGCGCACGCGGTGAAAACGCTCGAAAACCCGCGGCAATTCGCCGGGGGAGATGCCAGTGCCCGTGTCTCGAATCACCAGCCGGGCGCAGCGGCCGCCTGGCGCGCGGCCGCCATCGCCGGCGGTCTCCTCGATGAATTCCTCGAGCTGCACCGTGATCCCGCCGGCGAAGGTGAACTTGAACGCGTTGCTCAGCAGGTTGAACACGATCTTCTCCCACATGTCGCGATCGACGTAGGCCGGCCCGGAGAGCGGCGGGCAGGAGACGGTCAGCTCGAGTCCGGCCTTCTCGATCGCGGCGCGGAAAGGGCTCGCCAGCTCGGCGGTCAGCGCCGCGAGGTCAGTGGCTTCGTAAATGGCCTCGACGCGGCCGGCCTCGAGCCTGGAAAAGTCCAGGAGCGAATTAACCAGCTTGAGCAGCCGCAGGCTGTTGCGATGCGCGATTTCCAGAACCTCGCGCGGGCCGGCGCTTTCCCGGATGGCTTGCTCGAGCGGGCCCAGCATCAGCGCAAGCGGGGTGCGAAACTCATGGCTGACGTTGCTGAAGAACGTGGTCTTGGCGCGGTCGAGCTCGGCAAGCGCGGCGGCGCGCCTCGCTTCCTCCTCGCAGGCGCGCGCGTTGGCGATCGCAGTCGCGAGCTGGGTGCCCATCAGCTCGACGAAGCCGCGGTACTTTGCGTCGAACTGGCTGCGGGAGCTGAGACCGATCACGAAAAATCCGGCCAGTTGGCGGGCGAGATTGGACCGGACCGGAACCACCGCGGCGGAGTCCGGCGGATCGCTCCAGGGGCCCGGCGGCACGCGTGAAAACCTCCCACCGAGCCCGCCCACCACCTTGAGCTCCTCCGCTTCCAGAACGTCCCGGAAGGGCCAGGGCGCGTGACCGTGGTCCAGACGGACGAGCGTGGGGCAGACCGGATCCCGCGCCTCGGCGCCGACGGCGGCGGCCAGCCGGGCCTGCCTACGGTCCGCATCGAGCAGGTACATGAGCGCAAAAGGCACGTCCCGGGAATGCGGGCGGAGCGCAGCGGCCGCGTTCAGGCAGGCCTCCTCCGCCGTTTTCGCCTCGAGCCCGCGCATGCCGAAATCTCGAAGCGCCAGCGCGCGGCGCTCTGCGATTACCTTGTCCGTAATCTCGTGCACGGTCGCCAGCACGCCGCCGATCCCGCGCGGCGCGGTCTCGTCCGGCACCGGACTGTAGGCGATCGTGAAATGAGTTTCCTCGGCGTAGCCGTGGCGCCGGACCTCGAGCAGGATGTCTTCCATCCAAGTCGAGGCCCCGCCCTGGAAGGGCCGCTCGATCAAGGGCCGCAGGATGTGCCAGATCTCGTGCCAGCATTCCGCGGCCGGCTGCCCCAAGGCCCGGGGGTGCTTGGCGCCCAGGATCGGGCGATAGGCGTCGTTATAGATTCCGACGAAGCGCGGCCCCCACCACAGCAGAAGCGGAAAGCGGTTTGCCAGGAGGAAAGTCACCTTCATCCGCAGCGCCGGCGACCAGGAGTCCATCGGCCCGAGCGGCGTGCGCGACCAGTCCAGCGCATGAATGCGCCGCGCCATATCTCCCGTTTGCCCCACGTCCTTACGTTCGGCCACCGGCGCACCGTTCGGCGAGGATCGACTCATGGGCAGACAGGAAAACGCGGGCGGATTCAGGGCCACAAGCGCCTGGAGGCCGGAGAAGTCCGTAACCGGTCCACGGAGATTTCCCGGTGGCGCCCATTTTTAGGCGGAAACCGGGCAACCACGGAAATTCACCTTCGCCCGGGCGGGCTTTCGGGGCGGGTTCCGATACCTCGCGGCCCCCAATCCGGGTAGCATGCGGCGAACCTGCCTGGGCCATGCACGCGCACCGCACATCTTTCCCTGACGATTCGCCGCGCAGCCCGCGCAGAGCCGGCGGCGCCGGGCGCTAGGCGAAACCCAAAGAAAGGCTCCCATGGCTACTCGAGGACTACTGGTTCGGCTGGAGGCGAAACCCGGCAAGGAGGAGGCGGTGGAAGAGTTCCTCCGTTTCGCCCTGCAGACCGTGCAAAGCGAACCGGCCACTCTGGTCTGGTTTGCGCTCAAATTCGGCCCCTCCGGCTATGGGATCTTCGACGCCTTTGCAGACGATGCCGGGCGGACCGCACATCTCGGCGGCACCGTCGCGGCCGCCCTGCAAGACCGGGCGGACGAGCTGTTCGCCCGGCCGCCGGCGGTCGAGCCGATGGATTTGCTGGCCCACAAGCTGCCCACCGGCATCGCGGCCGGACCCACGACGAACGGCGTCCTGCTGCGCCTGAAAGCCGGGACAGACCACGATGGACGGATGGAAAAATTCCTCCGCGGCGCGGAAACCTTCGTCGACGGCGAACCGGGGACGTCCGCCTGGTTCGCCCTTCGTTTCGGCGCCGGCAGTTACGGCATCTTCGACGTGTTTCCCGATCGCAACGGCCAGGGCCGCCGTCTCACCGGGCACATGCCGCGCGAACTGATCAAACACGCCGTACCGCTGCTCGACGGCTCGCCGGAAATGAGTTCCTGCGAGGTGCTGGCGGAGAAGATCGAGATCCCGGTCGGCGCACGGAGCCCTGTACTGGGCCATGTTTCGTGAGAAAAGCCCGGGCGGATCGCGCTTACGACGACGCCCCCGCGTAGGCCGGCTTCCCGGCAAAACTTGTCCCACCTCGCGAGCGGAAGGCCGCCCCATGGCCCAGGGCTTCGGGCAGTGCTAGGTTGGCGCCATGAAAATCCGCGAAATCATGTCCACCGACGTCCGTTGCATCGGACCCGACAACACCCTCGTCGAAGCCGCCGGCCTCATGCGCGAACTCGATGTGGGCGCCGTTCCCGTCTGCGAGCGCGACCACCTCGCCGGCATGCTCACCGACCGCGATCTCGTCCTCCGCGCCATCGCCGCCGGCAAGGACCCCAACCACGCGATCGTGCGCGAGACCATGTCCCCGGGCATCATCTACATTTTCGAGGACCAGAGCGTCGAGGAGGCCGCCCACCTCATGGAGGAAAAGCAAATTCGCCGCCTGCCCGTGCTCAACCGCCAGAAGCGCCTCGTCGGCATCGTCTCGCTCGGCGATCTCGCCATGAACTCCCAACCGGCCTTCAGCGGCACCGCGCTGCGCGAGGTCTCCCGGTCTTACTGAAACTTGTCCTCGCCCTCCCATGAAAGCGATCACCATGCATTCCTTCGGCGGTCCGGATGTGCTGCAGACCGAGGAAATTCCGGTCCCCGTGCCCATGAAGGGCGAAGTCCTCATCAAAGTGAAGGCGGCCGGCGTCAACCCGGTCGACTACAAGATCCGCTCCGGGGACTATTTCCGCAAGGAAACCCGGCTCCCCGCCGTGCCCGGACGCGACGTCTCCGGGACGATCGAGGCGGTGGGCGGCGGTGAAACCGACCTGCGGGTCGGGGACGACGTTTACGCCTTCCTCGCCAGTCATTCGGGCGGCTACGCCGGCTTCGCCATCGCCTGGCAGAACGAGGTGGCCCGCAAACCCGCCTCGATCGACCATATCCATGCCGCCGCCGTTCCCCTGGCCGGGGTCACCGCGTGGCAGGCCTTGTTCGACCATGGCCGTCTGCAGGCCGGACAGCGCGTGCTCATCCACGGCGCCGCCGGCGGCGTCGGGCATTTCGCCGTCCAATTCGCCAAGGCCCGGGACGCTGTCGTCATCGCCACCGCCGCCCGGGAGGACATCCCCCTGCTGAAAGAGCTCGGGGCGGACCAGGTCATCGACTACCGACGCGAGGCCTTCGAGGATCGGACGCGCGACATTGACCTGGTTGTCGATCTGATCGCCGGCGACACCCAGAGGCGTTCCTGGAGAGTCCTGAAGGACGGCGGCACCCTCGTCTCGACTCTCGAGCAGCCGTCTCAAAGCCAGGCCGAGGCCCACCACGCGCGGGCCACCGTGTTCATGGCCAGCCCTTCGCGCGAAATCCTGACCGAAATCGGCCGGCTGATCGACGAGGGCAAGGTGCACGTGGTCCTCCAGAAAACGTATCCCCTCTCCGAAGCCGCGCGGGCGCAGGATGAGCTGGAACACGAGCACTCGGTCGGCAAGCGGGTGCTGATGGTGGCCTGAGAGGTCGGGCGGGGCCGCTGGTACCGCGCGGATTTGAAACGACTCGAAGCGCCGGGCCCAGCGGCCCCCGCCCTGCCTTTTCTGCGCCTCAGGTCCCCTCCGGAAAGGTCTCCGGAGGCTCGGCCCCCGCCGGAACCTGTTTCAGATCGAGCGGGATCAGCGCGCGGGTCTCGTCAAGATGGATGACCGCGTCGAACTGGCCCGCCAGCCGCGCCTCGAAATAGTGGCTCTGGCGCTCGGTTTCCGGGCGGTAGACGACGCCGATGGCCCGCTCCAAGCGCCTCTTCCACAAGATGCCGTGGGCCTCCGAACCCGGTTCCAACGGTAGAAAAAAGCTCGGCCGTTCGGTCGCGTGAAAGAGATCCTCGAAGCTGCCCGCCAGCGCCGGGCGCACCCGTTTGACCTCCATTTCCCCCTCCCAATCCGAGGCGGCCGCCACGGTGCCCGCATAGGTGGTGAAGCCGATCGAGCGCACCCCTGTCCCGTAGCGCTGGCGGGCGAGTTGGCCGAGATTGAGCTCGCCGATCTCGCTCAGTTCCGTGGCGCGTGCGTCGCCCAGGTGGGAATTGTGCGCCCAGACAACGACCTTGGGCGCCTGCCCCCGGCTCTGCAGATGTTCCAGCAGTTCGGCCAGGGTCTCGGCCATGTGCTCGTCGCGAATGTTCCAAGAGGCGACCCGGCCGCGAACCATGGTCCGGTAGTAACGCTCCGCGTTGCGCGCCAGCCGCGCGTTCTGCTCGGCGTGGAAAAAATCCTCCGCCGCGGCCTGCCCGTCGCGCCGCAGCAACTCGCCCCGGCGTTGGTGCAGCGCGATCAATTCGCGGGTGACCGCCTCCTCGCAGCTTTCGGCGCCCAGGCGACCCGTCGCCCAGGCGTAGGTATCCGCCTCGCGGCCGAATTGATCGAAACAGGCGTAGCTGGCCCGGGCTTCCCGCGCCGCCCGCGGGTCGTGCTGCTCCAGGTAATCCACCACGGCGCGCATCGACGAACGCAGGCTGTAGAGGTCCAGCCCGTAAAAGCCGGCCTTCATTCGGGCGGGCTGCCCTTCGTTGTGCCGGCGCAGCCAGGCGATGAAACCCGCGACCTCCGTGTTGCGCCACATCCATGCGGGAAAACGGCGGAAGCCGGCGAGCGCCGACGCCGCGTCGGCCTCGCCTCCGCCCTGGACGTAACGGTTTACTTGATACGCGTCCGGCCAGTCGCCCTCGACCGCCACCGCGGTGAAGCCCTGCCTCTCGATCAGCATGCGGGTGAGCCGGGCGCGGGCTGCGTAAAACTCCTGCGTCCCGTGCGAGGCCTCGCCCAACAGAACCACGGGGGTGTCGCCGAGCCACGAAACGACCCGTTCCGTATCCGCATCGGTTTCGAAGTTCCAAGCCTCGGCGCGCAGCGCGGCGGCGGGACTGGTGGCAGATGCGGAGGAGATCATGGTTGCCTTTCCGGGCCGCGCTCAGGCGGACGTGCCGTGATGGGTTTGGTGCCGCGCGAGGCAGTCCTTCACCTCGTCGTCCGTGGTCGGCGTGAAGTCCGCATACCACTGGCCGACCGCCCGGAAGGCCTCGGGCTGCAGCGGGCAGACCAGCACGTCCACCTCGCGGGCCAGCTCCTCGCAGCTGGAACGCGCGCCCACCGGCACGGCGACGGTGATGCGCGCGCAATCCGCCTTCCGCAAAGCCGCGACCGCCGCGCGCATCGTGAAGCCGGTCGCGAGGCCGTCATCGATGACGATCACCGGGCGGAATCTCAGCTCCAAAGGTGGCCTGCCCTCGCGGTAAGCCTGCTCGCGCCGCAGGAGTTCCCGCGTCTCACGCTCCGTCACCGCGGCGACCTCGCCGGCGGACACGTCGGCGTAGGCGATCAGCCCCTCGTCCAGCAGCCGGACACCGCCCGAGGCGATGGCCCCCATCGCCACCTCCGGCTGTTCCGGCAGGCCCAGCTTGCGCACCAGGAACACGTCCAACGGCGCGTGGAGAGCCTCCGCCACCTCGGCGGCGACCGGCGCGCCGCCCCGGGGCAGAGCCAGCACCAGCGGATCGGTCCCGACTTCCCTGCCCCGCATATAAAGCGCGAGGGTGTGGCCGGCGTCCCGTCGGTCACGGTAGATGCGGGCGGAGCTCATGAAGCCGTTCCTTTCCCCGGGAGGTGCTGCGAAAACCAGCCGCCCGCCAGTGCGGCGACCGTGTCGAGCGTGCCGGGCTCCGCGAAAAGATGACTCGCGCCCGGGACGATCTCCATCCGCTTTACCCCCGACAGGCGGGCGAAGGCCTTCCGGTTCAGCTCGATCACCGGGGTATCGTCGCCGCCCACGATGAGCAGGGTCGGCGCGCGAACCCGATCCAGGGCCGGCCCGGCCAAGTCCGGACGGCCTCCGCGGGAAACCACCGCACGCACGTGGCCGCTCTCCTCCGCCGCCGCGACCAGGGCCGCCGCCGCTCCGGTGCTCGCGCCGAAATAGCCGGCCGGAAGCCTGGCGAGATCCGGATGGGCCAGCGCCCAGGCCGTCGCCTGGCGCAGCCGGTCGGCGAGAAAATCGATGTCGAAACGCAGATGCGCGATCTCGGCGTCCCGTCGCTCCTCGTCCTCGGTGAGCAGGTCGAACAACAGGGTGGCCAGCCCCTCGTGGCGCAAGGCCTCCGCGACCCGCTGATTGCGGGCGCTGTGGCGGCCGCTGCCGCTCCCGTGGGCAAAGAGCACCAGTCCGATCGCCCGGAGAGGAACGCCGAGGATGCCATTCAATATCGCGGAGCCGGTGGAGATCTCCACCTCGATATGCATCGGCAAGGAGGAAAAAAAAGCGGTCATGGCGACAGGGTATCGCATGGGCGCGACCGGAGTATCGGGCTCCCGGACCACGCGCCCATAGGACCGCTGCCGGTCGGAAAACCGCCTCCGAAGCCTTTCCGGTCGCGTCCGGGCCGACCCGTCTTCGGGCCACCTGCGCAACCCGCTATAAAATCGACGGATAACCTGCCGGAACGGCGTTTACCGCTCGGAAACTCTCGTTTTTTTTCGCCGGAACGTAACGGGCCGGCTTGCCCCGCGAAACCCGTGGCGAAAACAGTGACAGTCTCCGCCACCCCGCCATGTGCACCCGCTATCTTCTCGAGCAGCATCGTCTGCGCGCGCTCATCGCCGCGCTGGGCCTGCCGCCGGGCGCGGTGGAGGCCCTCGCGCCGACGGATCGCTACAACATCGCCCCTGGCACCCCCGTCGCCGCCCTGCGCTCGTTGAGCGGGCTTTTCCGGCCGCGCTGGGGTTTCCGCCCGGCAAGCGCCGCCTTCGATTCCGCGCCCTTGCTCAACGCCCGCGCCGAGACGCTCGCGCTCAAGCCGACCTTTCGCGAAGCGTTTCGCCGCCGGCGCTGTCTGGTGCCGGCGAGCGGATTCTACGAGTGGGAAAAGCGCGGCCGCGCCCGCCTGCCCTGGCTCTTTCGTATCCATGCCGAGGGCGAGCCCGCCGCCTTCTGCTTCGCTGCCTTGTGGGAACCGACGCCCGGCGATTCCCCAACCCTCTCCGCCGTGGTCATCGTCACCACGCCGCCCAACGCGCTCATGGCGCCCCTCCATCATCGCATGCCGGCCCTGCTGAGCACCGCCGCGGCCTGCCGCGCCTGGCTCGATCCTCAAACTGCGGAGGCCGACCTCGCCGCCCTGCTCGCACCCGCCGATCCCGCCGCGATGACGGCCACGCCGGTCAGCCCGCGGGTAAACCGCGGCGAGCACGACGCCCCCGACTGCATCGCACCGGCGGTGCACGGCATCGCCGCGCGGGATGGGGACGAGGACGGCGGGCCGGAGCTGAGCCTGCCTGGCTCATAGGTCCCATAGGACCTATAAAAGGAAAACCCTCAGGCTCCGGCCTTGGCGGCCTCGGTGCCTTCGAGCCGGCGAACGCGGCGGTTGCTGACGTTGTCGCCATCGGTCGGCTTCAGCGTCCAAAAGGTCAGCGAGGAAAGGATGGTCAGCCCGCCCACTGCCAGGAAGGCCCGGTGCAGAGCAGGCACGAGCAGGTCCGCCGAGGGATGCTCCGTCCCGCCGAGAAACCAGCCGGCCAGCATCGAGCCGGTCGCCACGCCGAAGCTGAGCGAGAGTTGCTGCGCCGTGCTCGAAATGCTGCCCGCGCGCGTCGCGGCGGTATCGGATACGTCGGCGAAGACCAGCGTGTTCATGCAGGTGAACTGGAGCGACGAGAAGAAGCCCTGCAAAAACACCAGCGGCAGGATCAGGCCCACCGGCGTGCCCGGCACGAGCAGCGCATAAGCCGAAAGCGTGAAGCCGAGCAGAACGGTGTTGATGACCAGCACGCGCCGGTGGCCCCAGCGCTCCAGCACGCTGCGGCTGAGCACCTTCATGCCGATGGCCGCGAGCGCCTGCGGCATCGTCAGCAGCCCCGCCTGCCAGGGGGCGAAGCCGAGGCCGATCTGGTAGAGGAGGGGCAGCAAAAACGGCACGCCGCCCACGCCGAGGCGGGTCACGAAACCGCCCAGCACCGCGACGCGGAAGGTGCGCACGCGCAGCACCGAGAGATCGAGCAGCGGACGGATCGCGGTGCGAGAATGCCAGCCGTAGGCGAAGAGTAGCACCGCCGAGGCCGCCAGGAGCAGGCCGACGGTCGAAAGCGACGCGCGATGCTCGCCGAAAACCTCGAGCAAGTAGGAGAGCAGGGCGACGCCGGCCCCGAAAAACAAAAAGCCCGCGAAATCGAGCGCGGCCGGCGCGATCTCGCGAAAGTCCGGCATGTGCTTCCGCGCCAGCCAGAGACCGGCCAGCCCGATGGGAAGGTTGAGCAAAAAAATCGCGCGCCAGTGCAGCCATTCGACGATGAGCCCGCCCGTGAGCGGGCCGAGCAGCGGGCCGACGAGCGCGGGGATGACGACGAAGTTGGTCACCGCCAGCATCTGCGAACGCGGGTAACTGCGGACCAAGGCCACGCGGCCGACCGGCATCATCATCGCGCCACCCATGCCCTGGAGGATGCGCGCGGCGACGAGCACCGGCAACGAGCCGGCGAGCCCGGAAAGCAGCGAACCGGCAAGGAAGACCCCGATGGCGCTCATGAACACCCGCCGCGTGCCGAAGCGGTCCGCCATCCAGCCACTGGCCGGGATAAAAACGGCGAGACTCAGCGTGTAGCTGCTGAGGACGGATTTGAGACTGAGCGGCGAGACCCCGAGGCCGGCCGCGATGGTGGGCACGGCGGTGTTGAGGATCGTGGCGTCGAGATTCTCCATAAAAAGCGCCACCGCCACGATCCAGGGCAGCACGCCGCGCACCGGACCGGGTTTCCGCCCGCGCACCACCGGCGCCGGCGGCGTTACCGCAGCGGGAGGCTTGGCCCGGAGGGAAGGCGGGGAAGCGGAGAGACGAGTCACCCCGCGAATGTAGCGGGAAACCCTTCCGGGCAAGGACGCCGTGCCGGAGGGCGCCGGTCTAGATCCAGGCCGGGCGGCAAGCTCAGGGTGAGACGTTCCCTCGGGCTCCCTTGAGCTTACGCCCAATCCCTGCGGGAGGGGTTCTCTCGGGCAGGAGCCCGGGAAACGCCCGCGCCGGCGGGATATCGAGGACCGGGCAGACGCCGGCGCTTCGGGTATCGCGACAAAAAAGCCGGCCCGCGGAAGGACGCGGGCCGGCTGGGAAAAGAAACGCCGCGGCGTTCCGCCCGGCGGAGCTCAGAAGGCGTAGCCGGGGAGCAGCTTGTCCACCGGCACCTTGTCGAGGCGGGCGAAGGCGGGCAGGCCGTGCTCGTAGGCGACCTGGGTCTCGCCCTGGATGAGGGGGGTCGCATAGCGGATGAACTGGTGGTTCATCGAGACGCCGTCCTCGTTGATCCACTCGCGGGGCAGTTTTTTCACGCCGTTGGCGATGTCGGAGAGGGGGGCGAGGCCGGTCTCGACCGTGTAGTGGTCGGTGTCGCCGCGGAGGAGGGTGACCATCTTGTCGGTCTCGCCGCGGATGGCGGCCTTGACGGCGGCCTGGCCGGCGAGGAAGGCCTCGTCGGCGTCGGCCTTGGAGCCGAGGTGGGAGGCGCAGCGCTGGGCCATGCCGAGCTTCACGGTGCGGGCCTTGATGCCGGGCAGATTCTGCTCGACGAGGCCCTGGAGGTAGTCGGCGGCGCCGCCGAGCTGGGCGTGGCCAAAGGCGTCGGTCTTCTCGTCGGCGGCGATGTAGTTGCCATCGGCGTCCACCAGGCCCTCGCCTACCACGACGAGACAGAACTTCTCGCGCTTGAGGACACGCTGCACGTCGGCGACGAACTTTTCGGGGCTGAAGGCGACTTCGGGAAGGTAGATCAGGTGGGGAGCGTCGTGGGGCTGATCGCGGCGCTTGGCGAGGGCGGCGCCGGCGGCGATCCAGCCGGCGTTGCGGCCCATGACCTCGACGATCTGCACGAGGTCGTGCTGCCCCATGGCGGCGTTGTCGCAGGCGATCTCGCGGATGGTCGAGGAGATATACTTGATGACGGAGCCGTAGCCGGGGGTGTGGTCGGTGACGGGCAGGTCGTTGTCGATCGTCTTGGGGATGCCGATCACGCGGAGGGCGTAGCCCTGCTGCTGGGCTAGCTTGGAGATCTTGTCCGCGGTGTCCTGCGAGTCGTTGCCGCCGGCGTAGAAGAAGTAGCGGATATTGTGAGCCTTGAAAACCTCGAGCACGCGGTCGAAGTCGGCCTGTTTCTTGAGCTTGTAACGGCAGGTGCCAAGGGCGGCGCCGGGGGTGAAGCGAAGGCCGCGGATGGTCTGCTGACTTTCGGCGGCGAGGTCGACGAGGTCTTCCTGGAGGATGCCGAGCACGCCGTTCAGGGTGCCGTAGATCTCCTCGATGTCGGAATGGTTGAGCGCTTCCGAAATCACGCCCGCGAGGGAAGCATTGATGACGGCGGTGGGGCCGCCGGATTGGCCGACCAGGACATTACCTACGAGATCTTCGGACATGGCTTGTATGTTGGGTTAAAGGGCTGCGGGAACTGAGAACGTGAGGGGCCAGCGTGCCGAGCGCCGCGCGCCACTGGCAAACCCAAATTTCCCCGGTGACACAGACTTGGCCTGCATCGGGAAAACCCCCGTGCCGGCGGGCATGCCCTTCCGGCGCATTATCGAAGAACACTATCGCCCGGCTTTGGGATGAAAAGTCGCCTTTCCTCCCAAACGGGTCGCTGGCGCCCCCCGCTGCGCCAAGAAGACCCCGCGCCCCGGTTTCCGAAACCATGAAGCTGAAGCGGAACGGCGATTGGGGGCCGCTCCATCCCCGGCCACCCTCGAGGCCTCAGAGCAGCTTGCCCGGCTCGTAGCTCGCGGCGCCGGGAACCTTTTTCACCACGGCCTGGGCGGCGCGGACGAAAGCATCCACCTGCTGGGGAGCCGCGCCGACGAAACGTTTGCCGTCGGCGAGGATGGCGCGGAGGGCCTTCTCGGGCAGGCCGAGGCGGGCATCGGCGGCGAGCAACTTCACGAGGTCGCTCTCGCCTTCGCCGGTGCGGATCGCCTTCGCCGCGGCGAGGGCGTTTTCCTTGATGGCCAAGTGCGCGGTCTCGCGTCCGACCCCCGCCTTCACCGCCTCCATGAGGATCGTGGTGGTGGCGAGGAAGGGAAGCTGGCGCTGGTTCTCGGCTGCGATGGCCGCCGTGAAGACATCCATCTGATTGAGCACCGCGAGCAGGGTCTCGAGCAGGCCGTCGATCGCGAAAAACGCGTCCGGCAAGGCCACGCGGCGCACCACGGAGCAGGACACGTCGCCCTCGTTCCACTGATGGCCGGCCAGCGCACCCGTCATCGTCACGTAGCCGGAGAGGATGGTGGAGAAGCCGCAGATGCGCTCGCAGTTGCGGGCGTTGACCTTGTGGGGCATGGCCGAGGAGCCGACCTGGTCCTTCTGGAAACCTTCGGTGAGCAGGCCCTGACCGGCCATGAGCCGGAGGGTGGTGGCGAAGCTCGCCGCGCCCGCGCCGAGCTGGTGCAGCGCCGATACGACCTCGAAGTCGAGCGAGCGGGGGTAGACCTGGCCGACGCTGCCGAGCGCGCCGCCGAAGCCGAGGTGCTTGACGATGCCGGCCTCGAGCTTCGCGACTTTGGTCGCGTCGCCGTCGAAGAGCGTAAACTGGTCGAGCTGCGTGCCGACCGCGCCCTTCAGCCCGCGCACCGGGTAGCGGGCGGCGAGCTCGGCGATCCGGGTGTGGGCGGCGAGGATTTCCTCGCCGAACATGGCGAGGCGCTTGCCGAGGGTCGTCGGCTGGGCCGGCACGTTGTGGGTGCGCCCGGTAAGCATGAGGGTGCGGAACGTTTTCGCGCGCGCGGCCAGCTTGCTCAGGGCGGCGGCGGATTTCATGCGCACCACCGCCAGGGAACGGGCGACCTGGAGCTGCTCGACGTTCTCCGTGAGATCGCGCGAGGTGAGGCCGAGGTGAATCGTCTCGTGGCCGGCGAGGGCGTTGAAGGCCTCGATGCGGGCCTTCACGTCGTGGAGGGTGACGCGCTCGCGGGCGTCGATGTCGGCGAGGTCGATGTTGCCCTTCACCTTCTCGTAGGCGGCGATGGCCTTGGCCGGGATGGCGAGACCGAGCTCCCGCTGGGCCTTCATGACCGCGATCCAGTAGTCGCGCTCGATGGCGATGCGACCGGTGGGGGACCAGATGTCCTTGATCAGGGGCGAGGCGTAGCGTTCGGCGAGGACGTTGGGAATCGACATGGGAGACGCCCAGCCCAACGCCCCCGCCGGCCGACGCCAACGCGGAAATGGACGCGAAAAGCCACCCCCTTGCAGCGGCCCCGGAGGACCGGCTCGATCCGCCGGAGCTCTCCGCTACGGACGAACGCGGAACCGGATTCGCGCAACCATTGCCCCGCGACGGGCCGGCAGGCAGCATGCACTCGATGAGTTCTCCCGCCCGACCCGAAGCCGGCCGCCCGGCCGGCTTTCGCACCACGTGCTGGACGCAGGTGCTCGCCGCGCGCGGCCGCCATGCCGGGGCCCGCGCCGCGCTCGGCGAGCTCTGCCAGGCCTACTACGAGCCCATCGTCGCCTATCTGGAACGCAGCGAGCCCGCCCTGCCCGCCCGCGAGGTCGCCCACGAATTTTTCGCGGCGCTGCTCGCCGGCGATCCGCTCGCCCGCCTGGAGCGCGACGGCGCCCGTTTCCGCTCCTACCTGCTCGGCGCGCTCAAGCACCACCTCTCGCACCGCCGCGCCGCCGCCGCTCGCCTGAAACGGGGCGCGGGCGTGGAACACCAGCCGCTTGCCCCGGCCACCGCCACCTCGCCCGGCCTCGATCCCGCCGACTCGGCCGCGCCTTCGCCCGATGCCGCCTACGACCGCGCCTGGGCGCTTGCCCTGCTCGGCCTCGCTCTGGCCGCCCTGCGCGCGGAATTCGCCGCCGAGGGGCGCGAGACGGACTTCGACCGGCTCAAACCCTGGCTCACCGGCGAGGCGGCCCACGGCGACCAAGCCGAGGCCGCCCGCGCCCTCGGGCTCGATCCCTCCGCCCTCAAGGCGGCCGTCCACCGCCTCCGCCGCCGCTTTCGCGAGCTCGTGAAGGACGAGGTCGCCGCCACCCTCCAAGCCGGCGCCGATGTGACTGCGGAGTTGCGCGCCTTGCAACTGGCCCTCTCCGGCTGAAATTTTCGCCGCCTCCGCGCAACCATCGCCGCCCTCCGCGCCGGTATGGAACGATGAACCCCGAACCCACCTGCCCGATCTGCGGCCAGCCGCTGCCGGCCGCCGCACCCGAAAAACTTTGCCCGCGCTGCCTGCTGGCCGGCGCCCTGCAGCCCACCGGGGCCGCGATCCGCACGCCGCCCGCCTTGGAGTCCGTGCGCGCGGCTTTTCGACAACTGGAGGTCGAGGAACTGGTCGGCCAGGGCGGCATGGGCGCCGTCTTTCGCGCCCGCCAGCCGGCACTCGAACGCCGGGTTGCACTCAAGATCCTCGCCCCCGAGCTCACCGGCGATCCGCGTTTCGCCGAGCGTTTCCGCCGCGAAGCGCAGGCGCTGGCCCGGCTCAACCACCCGCACATCGTCACCGTCCACGACTTCGGGCAGGCGGGCGGATTCTATTATCTGCTCATGGAGTTCGTGGACGGCGTGAACCTGCGCCAGGCCCTGCACGCCGGCCGCTTCACCCCCGAGCAGGCGCTTGCGGTCGTGCCGCCCGTGTGCGAGGCGCTGCAATACGCCCACGAGCACGGCGTCGTCCACCGCGACATCAAGCCCGAGAACCTGCTCATCGACCGCGAGGGCCGGGTGAAAATCGCCGACTTCGGCATCGCCCGCCTGTTGCGCGCCGCCGCCGGGGACACGCCCATCGTCCGCGCCCGCGCGAAGGAGGAGACGGCCGAAGGCACCCGCCTGGCCGGCACGCCCCCCTACATGGCGCCCGAGCAGGAGACCGCGCCGGGAGCGGTCGATCATCGCGCCGACATCTATGCGCTCGGCGTCGTGCTCTACGATCTGCTGACCGGCGAGCCGCCCGGCGCGCGCCTCGAGCCGCCCTCGCGCAAGGTGCAGATCGACGTGCGGCTGGATGGCATCGTGCTGCGCGCCCTGGAAAAAGACCCCGAACTGCGCTTCGCCAACGCCACCGAGTTCAAGACGCAGGTGGAAGCGGTGGTACGTTCCCCGGCCGCTCCGGCGGAGACCGCGGCTCCGGACCGCGTGGCGCCCCTGCGTTCGCCCGCACGTTTTTCCCGCCTGGCGATCGCCGGCGTGGTCTGGATCGGCTTCGGCGTGGTCTCCCTCGTCTCGACCCTGGCGCTGCAGATTCTGGGTCCGGAACGGTTCGCTGCCCTTCGCGGACTGCTTCTCCTGAATTTGTTCCGGCAACCGCTGCTGGCGATCACGGCTCCGCTGGGCGCGACGATCCTCGGCTGGATCGCCGTCCGGCAAATCCGCCGCTCGGCGGGCGGACTCCGCGGCCTGGGGCTGGCGGTCTTCGACGGAATCCTGTTTCCCTTGGTCGCGCTCGACGTACTCGCCGGCTGGTGGATTTTCCTGCTTTTCAAAAACTGGACTCCCGAAGCGCACCCGGCCGGCGCCGCCGATCTGAAAGGCGTGCTCGTGGGGATCATCCCGGCACTGGTCGCCCTCGACTGGCTCATCGTCTGCCGGGTGTGGCGGGCGGTAAGCCCGTCGCACGAAGCCTGCTTCGCCGCCGGCGAAAGGACGGCCTCCAAAACCGCCTGGCTGGCGCTGGCCTGCGCCACGGCCAGCGCCTTGCTGGGCACGGCCGCCCTGGCCATGCGCCACGGTCCGACGCTGGACTGGCTCATTCTGGCCACGGCGCTGGCCGGCTTCACGCTGGGGCTCGCAACCCGGAAGAGTTGGCCGGGAAAAGCTGCCGCCACGGCGGGCGGCATCAACGTGGCGATCTGGCTGCTCCTGTGGGCACTGTGTGCCGCGATGGAGAAGCCCCGATCCGCGGCACCGGCCCGCGAGGACATTCATCCGGCGGCCCCGCCGGCCGCGAGTCCGGTGACCGGACCCGCGCCCAGGCAGGTGGAGGAGCTCGCCTTCGGTCCGGTGGCCGAGGCAACCGTCACCGATTTTTTCGATCTGGATGTCGGCAAGGCCGTCGCTCCGCCGAAGGAACTGGCGGAAAGCATGGCCGGCGGCTTGTCCCGCGTGTCGCCGGAGGTCGCGGAATGGATACGCGCGAGCGGGACGGATCTTGTCTGCCTGGATACGCCGACGCCCTCACTGCTTCAGGTCGGCGGCGCCAACCAGCTGGCCTCCCCCGTGTGGGATGCAGACAGCCGGCAGACTTTCGACCGTCATCTCGATCAGGTGACGACGGACGAGATTGTCGGCTTCGCCCGTCTCTCGGTCCCCGCGCTCAGGGAGCATTTCCCCGCGCAGACCTGGAACGTCGAACCCCGCTCGATAACCCTTTTCCAAACGCGCGAAGGCGGGCTCGGAGCGATCGAAATCCTGGGCACGACGGCCAATCCGCGCGCGGTGAGGATTCGTTATAAACTGGCGCGGTCCTCTCCTGAAACCGCTCCCGTCCCTTGAGGGCAAACGCATGGCCAGCTCGGAAAATGGGGCCGCTCTAGGCGCTGTCTTCGAAATAGACCGGTGCTCCGTGGTCGGGAAACCAGGCTCG
>CBINGR010000071.1:0-27706 GCA_966250295.1 uncultured Akkermansia sp.
ACGGCGCCTTTGGCGAGCCGGTCATGCGAACCGGCATGGCCAAGGCGCTGCCCTTCGGTTTCTCCAGCAAGTATACCGATGAGGAGACTGGGCTCCTGTACTACGGCTTCAGATACTACAACTCCTCTACAGGGCGTTGGCTCAGCAGGGATCCCATTGGGGAAAACGGGGGGATCAATCTGTATGGATTCGCCCGTAACGACGGAGTCAACGAGTGGGACTATCTCGGTCTTTGGGTTTTGGATTTGGATGCCAACCTAGCCTATGCCGTTGCTACAGCTACAGAAGGCAGCACTTGGCAAAACCTTGCCGATTACCGCAAACTCGAAGCTGCGGAGTATCACTTGTGGGCGACTCACTTTAGTGGTGCTGCCGTGAAATCCGGAGAGGCAGTGAAGATCGGCTGTAAATACAAAATACCGAATACCCTCTATCTACTTCAAGGGGATGTCTCAGGCCTTGATTACAAGGCAAAGGGTGCCGAGCACGCTACTGGCTTTCTTGGTTGGTGGCAGAATCAGGGCCTTGCAATTAAGAGCGCGATCGCAAGGCAGCGCATCAGAAGCCATGCCCTGTCGAAAAAATATAAACTGGTGGAAAACCTTCAGGCTGGAAGCGCCAGCTTTAGAAGCGCGCTTCAAGATCCCTTGGTTCAGGCGATCTACTGGCATAGCCATGGCGATCCGACTGGAGTTTGGGGAGTCAATGAGGAGTTTTTTGGCCCATCGGATCTCGGGAGCCCTCATCACAAATTAGCCGAGCTCGGCGTTGCGGCCTGTAACTCGGCGGGGTGCGCGTCTGGGTGGGCTGGCTTTGTGAGTTCCAACGGTTATCTTAGCCTTTTTGAAGGGTTGTTTAGGAATCCGTTTTCCAGCGGTGACGATCCGAGATAATGAAAAGGCATCTTCCATTAATGCTCGGAGGACTTGGGTTGCTCTTGCTCGTGTTTGGCTGGCTGGCGCAACCCATGACGACATCCGCGCACATCCGGAAAAAATACGGGACGTCTGATCCATGGCCTGAAGTGAATGCGGAGCGTCGGAGGGCGGAAGCACTTGCTGCAACGCTATCGACCGCGGGGGTTATTAGCATCCTCGCAGGTGTTGGTTGCGCTGTTTGGGCTCGGAATCGCTCGTCAACGCCGCCGTCGTCGTAAAGTCCCCAATGATCCAGCGGCACACGTCGCGCCAGCCCTGCGGTCTGTCACGCCGTCTGC
This sequence comes from uncultured Akkermansia sp., assembly GCA_966250295.1. Lineage (GTDB taxonomy): Bacteria > Verrucomicrobiota > Verrucomicrobiia > Opitutales > Opitutaceae > IMCC26134_A. Next base: position 1,217 of record CBINGR010000071.1, read on the forward strand.
TTCCTCCTCCGCCCGCGCAAGCGCGTGCTCCGTCCGGTGGAGTGAAACCCCGCCGGGGAGCGGCCCACGCGGCAAGAATGCCGCGCAGGGGCGGCGCTCCTGTAAGACCCGCGCCGGCACGTCACGGCGGCCGTGCGCGATGCTCCCGGCCGCCGAGTCGTGCCCGTCCTGGAGTGACCGGCGGGGACCCCGCTGCGCCCGGCTGAGCGGGCGCCCCCTCAGCCGCCCGGAGCCGGCCGGTCTGGCGCCCGGCCGCGCGGCGGGCGGGTCGGGGTCGCCCTCGCGACCGCTGGCGCGGCCGCGTCAGCGGTGCGCCCTTCCTGCGCCTCCGCTGCGCGAAACCGTGGGCTCGCCGCGGCTGCCGCCGGGCGTTTGGTCGCCCACGGTTGGGGATCGGGTCGAAGGCCTGCGCGGACAGCGCCGGCGCTTCGCTCCACTTTGGGGTTGCGCTGCGCGCCGTCGCCGACCGCTGCGGCGTGGGAACTCCGGCCGCTGTGGGCGGCCTGCGCGCTGCGGCCTGACGGCCTCCGCTTGCCCCCTACGCCTCGGCTGCTGCGCGTCCGAGCCGCCCGGCCCGGCTGGCGCCGCGCCTTGCGCCGGGCCTAGCCCCCGGCGCGAACCAGGCCGCGCTGGCGCGCGGCCTCAACCGGCCTTGCGGACCTCGTAGGCGGTCAAAGCGTCTTCGACGTTGGCGAGGATGCGCTGTTGGGTGGCGCGGGGAAGCCGGCTGACGCGCTCGAAGACGGCGCGGGCCTTGCCGACGGGGCCGGCGGCCGAGCCAAAGGGGTCGTGCCGTTGTTTGTTGATTTTTCCGTCATCGGAAACGCCCCCCCAGCGCCTGTAAAGATGCAGGCTCGCAACGAGCCTGCGGCACGCGGCCACCGACGCCGCCGTCACGATCACGACCGCCACGCAGGGCACCCCGCAGAGTGCCACCCGCACCGGAAAAGATTTTTATCGGGAGCTGAATTACACGAACACGTCCGCCGCCGTGAGCGACACCGCCACGATCACCGGCACGCGTAGCGGCCCGCCCGTGCAGACCGGCACCGAGCAACGCCCGCTCTTCCTCCTGCAGACTCCGGAAAGCTTGGCGCGTAGCGCGAGAGGATCGAGAGTCGCGGGCGTTCTCCACTACGGGCAGGTTTCGGCGGCAGGCGGATTCTTCACATGCCGGAGTTGGAGGTGGTGCCGGCCTGGCCATCGACCTGGGCGCCGGCCGCGATGGCGGCTTCGCGGGCCTCGGCAAGGGCCTGGTCGTAGGCGCGGTAGCGCTCGAGCAATTCGGCGCGGGCGTCGGCCCAGCGGCGTTCGTTGGCCGAACGGGCAAGCGAGATGGCCTTGTCGAGTTCGGTCCGGGCGGCGTTCGCCCGGCGAATCGCGTCCGTGACCTGGGTACGGCCTTCACCGGTCAGGGTGGCAGTGTTGCGTTCGATCATGCCGATGTAACCGGCGCCCAGCGTGGAGCTGCGTTCGACTTGGCGCAGAGCCCGGTCACGGGTGGAAAAAGTCGTGGCTTCGATCTGCTGGGTGGCGCCGCGGGTATCCAGGATGCTGCCGTCCACGACGGTGCCGCCGACGACGCGGGTGCCGTCGGCGTTGACGCCTACGGCGTTGGGATCGACGACGGTGGTGGTGGTGGTCGTGGTGGTGCCCACGGTGGGGTCCCGGGGCAGGGTCGGATCGGGCTGCCCCGGCTGCGTGGGTACGCCGGGCTGATCCGGGACGCCCGGCTGGCGCGGCAGGCCCGGTTGATCGGGCGTGCCAGGCTGGGTGGGCAGGCCGGGCTGATCCGGCGTGCCGGGTTGGGTGGGCAGGCCGGGTTGATCGGGGGTACCGGGCTGCACATTGCCCGGCGGAGTCGGCGTGCCGGGCTGGAAGGACCCGGTGCTGCCCGACACGGAGCCGGAGTCGGAGGTCGAGCCCGAGGTGCCGCTGGTCCCCGTGCCGCTGGCGCCGGAGGTGGAGGAACCGGTGCCGGAGGATATTTGCGCCACGAGTTCGAACGCAGGGGCGTAAGGAGCAACCCGGGCGAAGGAGGAAGCGGCGCCTAGGGCGGTGAGAAGCAGGAGAACGGATGTGCGAAGGGAAGGGTGGGTTTTCATGGAAGATGCCGTGAATGGCCCCTCCCTTGGCTGCATAATCGATGCTTGGCCCGTTCGGACGGCAAATTTCGTACCGCAAGCCCCTTATTCTCCGGAGCTAACCGGTTTTTGAGAAAATCCAGGACGCCCGCCTGAGGCGGGCCGGCTTGCATTTTGCAGGGCCCGGACGGCGGGACTGGCGGCAAAATGCATCGACCCGCCCCCGCCGATTTCCCGGCGATTTTGTCCCGAAGGCGGCGGAGGCTTCCGTGCCGGTCTCTCAGCCTGCCAGCTGCCGCTTAAGGTTGTCGGCGGCCCAGAAGGCGAGCGCGGCGATGGTAAGGGAGGGGTTGCCGGTCGCGATGGTGGGGAAGACGCTGCTGCCAACGATGCTCAGGTTGGGGTGGTCCCAACTGCGGTGGTTGCGGTCCACGACGGAGTCGTCGGCGCTGTCGCCCATGCGGCAGGTGCCGACGATGTGGCCGGAGCCGTGGTACTCGAAGGCGCTGGTCCGGCCGGTTTGCGGGTCGGTGTAGGTGAAATAACCGGAGTTGGCCGGGTCGGCGGGTTTGGAGAAATCGTCGACGCCGGCGGCTTTGAAAATCTGGTCCGTGAGGGCCTGGGCGGCGACGAAGGCGCGCTTGGTGTAGTCGGAGAGATCGTAGCTGATCTTTGGACGGGGAATGCCGAGCTCGTCCTTCAGGTCGGAAAGGGCGACGCTGTTGGTGTCCTCGGGGGTCTGCTCGATGAGGAAACCGAAGCGGAACTGGCGGCTGAAGACTTCGTTCAGCCTCTCGATGAGCCGGGCGCCGAAGAGCCGCTGGGGCACGCCGCCGGGGCCGCCGGTGTTGGTGCCGGTCTGGTTGGTGCCCTCGACGTAGTCCAGGACGGTGGAGTCGGGGTCGAAGGCGGCGAAGTTCCAGCCCTCGTTGCCGAACTCGACGCGGAAAGGGGCGCGCTCGGAGCGGAAGGGGCCGTCGCGGAGGCTCTCGATGCCGGCGGTGGCGAGGGGGCCGCGGTAGGGCCAGGTCGGGTTTTTCGTGAGGCCCCAGCGGAGGAAGAGCGGATGGTCCATCAGGTTTTTGCCTACCTGGCCGCTGCGGTTGGCGACGCCGGCGGGGAGCTGGCCTCGGGAATTGAGGAGGAGCCGGGGCGTCTCGATGGCGTGGGCGGCGAGCACGTAGAGCCGGCCCGTGGCGACGCCCTCGCCGCTGGGCGAGCGGACGCCTTCTTTCGCGTAGGCGATGTAGTGGATTCCGGATACGAGCTTGTTCTGCGCGTCGAGGAGGACCTGGTCGGCGACGGCTTGGTAGAGGACGTCCACGTTGCCGGTATCGAGGGCCTTGTTGAGAGTGACGGTGGGGTCGTACTTGGCCTGGATGGGGCAGATGGGGATGCAGTTGGTGTTACCGGCGCAGACGCGGCGGCCGTCGTAGGGGCGGGAGTTGCGGCCGGCGGGGGTGGGATGGACGGCGACGGGAAGGCCCTCGAAGGCCTGCCTGCCGTTTATCACACCTTGGAAGAACTGGTCGGTGAGGGTAAGCGGAATAGAGGGATTGGGGTATTGGTAGCCCGGCGTGAAGGTAAGGCCGAGGTAGGCCTGGTCGGCGACATCGGCGGCGACGCCGATCTCGCGCTCGGCATCGTCGTAGTAGGCGGAGGCGCGGCCGGGCTGCGGCAGGCCGAGGTCCTCGTAACGGATGGGCCAGTCGCGTTCGCGGCCGTAGGTAGAGAAGACCTTGAAGTCGTTCGGGAGGAAGCGGAAGCTGCTGCCGAGCCAGTGCCACGCGGTGCCGCCGCCGCGGCGCTCGTAGGTGGAGCTGAAGGGAAGCGCGGATTCGCTCTGGTCGAGGTAAGTCAGCGCGGAGTCTTTCCAGGCGCCGTCGCGGCCGAGCTGGAGGACGGTGGCGCGGGGGGCGTTGGGATTGTCGGGGTAGGGCGACTCGGGGGTCTTCGCGAGCTGGGTGTAGAAGCGCTCCATGTAGGCCTCGCGGCTGACCGGAACGGCCACGCCGGAATCGAGGACGAGAACCTTTTTGCCGGCGAGGCCGAGCTGGTAGGCAATGATGGAACCGGAGAGGCCGGCGCCCACGATGACGACATCGTAGGTCTTTTGGGGAACGGGGGCGGTGAGGACGGGCATGGCGAGAAGGCGGACGCGGAGAAGACAACGAAACGGCGCGACAGGCGGGGACGGCGGGCGCCAGGTGGAAGCCGGTTCGGATGCACCGCAGGCGCACGAGAGCCGGCGGTCCCGGCGCTAGGGAGCGGGGGTGATGAATTTGTCGAGGGGCGGCGGGGTTTTCGACCAGTGGCCGAAGGTGAACATGCTGTAGCCCATGGGGTGGGACTGCATGGCGCGCCAGACGAGGCTCTCCTTGTAGGCCTGGGCGGAGACGACCTTGACCGGCACGGTGGGGGCGGAGGGAGCGTACCAGGAGCCGAGGAGCCAGAGTTTGATGATGCTGCGGCCGATGGAACCGAGTTCGGAGTCGGCCAGGACCGCGGCGGCACCTTCCGCGGGGGTGGGGGCGGCGAGGAAGACGGCGGCGAGGCGGTCGAGCGTGGCGGCAGGCACGCCGGCAACCAGGGTATCGAAATACTGGCCGGCGATGCCGATGGGATCGAGGGCAGGCTTGAGCTGGGCGGCGGAGACGCCGGTGAGGCCGGAGCTGAGGGCGACGAAGATAGCGGGGGTGAAGGCGGCCGTGGCAGGGGCAGGCGTGGAGGCGGGGGCGGCGGGAGAAACGGCGGCGGGCATGGAAGGTGTAGTTAATTTCTGGTTACACGTGGCGGGGCTCAGCGGGCGCGTTCGAGCAGGAAGGTGAAATCGGAAAAGACGTTCGTGGTCGTCGTGGCGTTCAGGTGGCACTCGATGCAGCTGGAGGAGACGTTGGGGACCTTGCCCTGGATATAGGATTCGAGGGTGGAGTTGCCGAGGAACTGGGGGGCGGGGGTGCCGCTCAGGTTGGCCGGCGCGGCGGCGGCGACGTCGCAGCCGGAGGCGGGCACAGTGGGCCACTGGGTGCTGACGAGCTCGTAGTACTGCCAGACGGAGGCGGGGTTCACGGCACGGAGCGCGGCCTGGTAGGAAGCGTTCAGGGCGCGGGTGGGGTCGTCGATCGGGATCTGGCGGACGAGCTGGGGGCGGCGGGCCGGCGGCTCGGTCACGGTGGGATCCCAGGGCCGTGGCGGCGGCTGGTTGGCGGGGGCGCCGGGCGTGGCTTTGTTGTAGAAGTTGTAGGCGGCGCGGTCGACCGGCTCGCCGGCGGTGGGGCAGTTATCCACATGCTCGAAGGTGGACCAGACCCACTGGGGGGCGGAGGCGGTCTTGTGTACGACGTGGAGGCCGACAAGGCCGACGGTGGCGCGCTCGATCTTTTCCGCGATGGGCGGGTTGGCGGAGGCGGGCGTGTAGATCACGGCGGGGACGGCGTGGAAGCGGCCGCTGGCGAGCTCGGCGGGGGAAAGGACCTTCCAGGCGGCCTTGACGACGATCGCGCCGACTCCCGGCTTGGGCTGGGCTGAGCTGCCGCAGGGGAAGACGACGCTTTCGATGGAGGCCTGGGCTTTTTTGCTGTAGAGCTTCTGCGCGACGATGGTGTCGAACATGGGCTCGTTGACCCGGATCTCGAAGCGGGCGTAACGACCGTTCTGATCGATCAAGGGACCGGTGTTGAAGGGCTGGACGGACTCGGTGAGGAGGCCGGGGGTCTTGCCGACCTGGGTGAGGAGGCGGGTTCCAGGGGGCAGGTCGCGCAGGGCGGCGGACAAACTGGCGGGGGAGGCGGGCGCGCCCCAGGGGGACGGCGGAGCGCCGTCGGGAAGAAAGATCTGCGAGGACTCCTTCCATGTTTCCCAGCCGGTCTCGTTGTCTCCCTGCTGGCCGGGGACCTGGGAGCGGTCGGGCTGGCCGTCGGGCAAGACGGGCCAGTTCATGGCGATGAACGTCTGCCAGGACAGGACGTCGAAGTCGTGTTGGAGGCTCTCCAAAGTGGGCTGGGGCTCGTCCACCGTGACGTCGAAGGGAATGTCGGGGGAGAGGGGAGGAAGCGGGGCGCGGGGGCGCGGCGGCTCCGGATTGGCCGCAGGGCGCGGCGGAATGGTGGTGGCGATGATTTCAGCGTCGTCCGGGGAGCGGCTGCAGGCGGCGAGCGTGACAAGCGCGGCGAAGGCGAGGGCGGGACCGAGGAGGCGGCGCGAGACGGGCCGGCGGATGACGTTCATGACGGGGACGCGTATTGAAAAATGGATACAGGTAGACGCGCGGGGGAACTCCCAGGGGAGGGAAGACCGACGGCCGGCGCCCGGGAGGCTCAAAGCCCGTCTTCTCCGGGGATGAGGTCACGGACGATCGGGAAACTGCGCGGCTCGGGCCGGGGGCGGGCCGGCGCGGCGTGCAGCAGGCGTTTGCCGTTGGCGTTGGCGCGCACACGAGGCGGGGCCGTCTCGTAGTCCTGGGCGAAGAGACCGGATTGGGCGGGCGCCTTCCAAAGGAGGAAATTCTCGATGCCGATGGCGAGCTGGAGGCTGTAGTCGGTGGACTGGCTGCCGGAGTCGAAGGGAATGCCGCAATCCAGGTTCTGGAACCAGCGCATCCAGGCAGGCGAGCCCTTCGCGGGCGGGTTGGCCTGGAAAGTGGGATTCAGCGGCGAACGGGTGGGAACCTCGGCCGTCATGTGGCAGCTCATGCAGGAGCTGACGGGGTTATCCACCGGACCGTTGAGGCGGCCGTTCCACCCGAGGTGGGTGGGGGGCAGTTCGGCGGGATCGGGATTGATGGAGGTTTCCCTGAGGTTGGGGTTGATCCGGGTGACCGTGGGCTTGGGGTTGGTGTAGGCGTCGTCGGTGATCCCGGGATCGTTGCCCCACATGATGCCGACCGGAACCAGGTTTTGCCAGGGGTCGGGGCGGTTGAGGGCACCGTTGTACTGGAAGGTGCCGAAGAACCAGCCGCCGGGAGCGCGTTCGTCCCGTACGGCGATGTCCATCTGGATGAGGGCGAGGGACCGGATGGCGCGGTCGGGATTGCGGTAAGCTTTTTGGATGTAGCCTTGCCACTGGATGGGATTCACGAGCGATGGCACCTGCTCCACCGGGACATCCACGAAGAGAAGCTTGCTGACGACGGAGCCGACAGGGAAACCGCCTGGACGGTTCGTGACGGCGAGATCGGGGTTTTGGTGGTCGGCCCAGACCCGGCCGATGGTGTAGCCGGCGAAGTCGTTATAAAACCCGACCGCGTAGGTCTGATAGAAATCGTTCGGGTTGGGCTGGCCCTGGCCGGGGGCGAGCTGGCCGGGTTGCACCGGCGCTTCCTTGGTCAGGCCGCGGATGCCTTCGCGCCCGCCTGGCCCGTAATGTTGCCAAGGAATGTGATACCAGGCGCGAACCGGGTTGTCCTGCACGCGCCAGTCCACGGCGATGTTGCCCTCGAGACAGTAATCTCGGACGGCGAGCATATAATCCCGCCAAAAGCTGAAGTCGGGCGAGAGGACAGCAGGGAGTTTTTGGAAAAATGCCGGCATGCGATCGGCGCCCGGCAGGGCGGCGGGGTAATCCTGGCTTAGCCGGAAGACGGGGCCCGTATATTGGCCGGGCGGGGCCATGAAGCCGAAATCGGGGAAGGGAAGCTGACTCGCGGCGGCAGGAAGCGCGGATGAAGCCGCAGCGGTCGCGGGGCGCGGCGACATCGCGAAGGTGCCGCTGGCGAGAAGACAGGAGCCGAGAAGCGTCGCTCGCAGGCCGGAAAGACAGGGGCGCATGGCGGGGTAAAGAGGGTCGTGGTCGTCGTTGTATTGCGCTGGAAACAAGGGCCTTGAGGCCCACATTTTGCGCTGGGACGCGAGGCACTGGGCCAAGATGAACCGGAGGGCAAGTGGAATTGGTGTAATTACGTAAGCATGGACCCCTAGGGAAAAACGAGGGCGGTGCGGCGCTTCGAAACCTGCCCGATCCTGGCGCGCGAAGGGGCAATCGGTGCGCTAAATACAGACCCCGATGGTACATGGATCGACTTGGATCGGGGCGCCGCAGCGCGACTCGACGAGCCGGCGGAGGCATTCGGGGACGAAGCCCGTCAGACAGGAAAAACGACCTCGGCGAACTCAGGGCCGACGTCTGTTTTACTTATTTTTCGCCAGTTGATCGACGCCCGGAAGCGCCTTGCGATAGGGGCCCTTGCGAGTGCCGTAGTGGACGCTGCTTTCCACGACCTTGTGCGTAAGCCGCGTTCCTTCCGGGAGCTGAGGGCCCAAAAACTGCCAGGGTTCGAGGCCGTAGGGCTCGGCCACGCGGACGATCGTCTCGAGCCAAATCTGCTTTTTTCGCCCGGACTCGAGTTGCTGATAAAACTTGAAGCCCACCCCGGCCAGCTCGGCAAATTCCTGTTGGGTCAGCCCATGCCGGTGCCGCAGCTGGCGCAGGCGGGCGGCGATCAACAGGATAAAATCCATGCCTCCGATTGTGAGGCATTTAAATCGACATTATACCCCCCGATCACCGGTATTTCTGGGAATCTGTGGTCGGGAAAAGGTTCACCTTTCACCGTCCGACAAACAGGCGGAATCAACTGCGGGGAGCTTCGGCGGAGTCGGCGGTGGGCAGGCTGGGCGGCTCGAACTTCACACCGCCCTCCACGATGAGTTTTCGGGCCTCCTCCAAGGTCGCGGCGTATTGCTCGTAGCGTTCGGAGAGGTCTTCCCGTACTTCCTTCCAGCGATCTTCCGTGGACTCGCGGGCCTTCGAGAGCGCGGTGTTCAAGCGGTCGCGCGCCTGCTCGGCCTTGATCAGCGAGGTTTCCGCGTCCTCCCGGACCCCGTCGCCCAAGAGACGCACTCCCGCCCGCAAGGAGGTGGTGATGGCGCGACCCTCCGCCGCTCCCTGCTGCGCGAGGGCGATGGACTGGTCGCGCGTGGCAAATTCGGCTCCCTCGACGGCGGCGAGCACGGTGCGCGTGGCGAGGCGGGCATTGACCGCGTCGGTGCGATTCAGGTCCTGGCTGACGACGACATCCGGAGGCACCGGGGGTACACGGGTTTCGGCAGCCGTAGGTTCGACGGCCCGCAACGGGCAGGAAAGCAGGACCAGGGCGGCGGGAATGAAGGCGGAATGGCGGGTGGTTTTCATGGCAGGGCGGGGTCAAAAAGGGGGGGGCGCTGACGCTCGGGGTCGGGGCTGGGGAAAAGGGATGGAAGGCGAAAAGAGGGCGGGGCCGGGAATCCCGCCGCGAGCCGGAACGGAGTGCGCGGCGGGACGAAGCGATTCGGATCCGGATGCCAGCTCAGCTGCCGCGGCGGACGGAACCGTTCACGTTTCCGGTGGCCTGGGCATCCAGGCGGGCGCCTTTCTCGACGGCGGTGTCGCGAGCCTTTTCGAGGGAGTCGGCAAACTCTTCGTAGCGCTCGGCGAGTTCGTCGCGGGCGTTGTCCCAGCGGCGTTCGGTGGCATTGCGGCCGCGTTCGATGGCTTGGTTGAGGCGATCGCGGGCCTGGTTGGCTTTGACCATGGCCTTTTCCACATCGGAGCGGGCTTCGGCCTCGAGACGGGAAGCGCCGCTTTCGATGGCGCCGGCGATCATGCGGCCCTCGTTGGCGCCGCGCTCGGCGATGTTCAGGGCTTGGTCGCGGGCAGCGAAGGCAGTGCCCTGGATGGTATCCTTGGCCGAGTCGGTGTTGAGCCGTACATCAACCGAGCCGGAGCCGCTGAGATCCACCGAGCCGGAGCCGGCGGCCCGGGCCGTGGCCTCTCTGACTTCAGCTGGGGTGCCGATATTGGCTTCATCGCCGGGGAGGTGGACGACGCCGGGGTTGTCCGCCTGGCTCCCGGCCGAATTGAGAGTGGGCGTCTCCGTGGCGGCGAGCTGCGTGCCGTTGCTGGCGGCGGCGTTCAGGTCGGCGGCCTGCAGCCCTGCGGGCAGAGTCAGGAGGGCGGCCAGGGCGAGGAGGACGGTTTGGTGGCGTTTCTGGGTATTCATGGTGTGGATAGGTTTCTTTGGATTTCGAGCCGGACACCGGGGACTTCGCATCGGCGGTGCCAGACGGGGAAACGCGGGGGCGGGGCTTTTTGCTAAGCTCGCCTGGGTGACGGAGATGTCCGGCCGATGCGGTTTTTCGAGGGGCTTCGCCACCGTCGCCGGGCCTTGCAGTTTGCAAGGGCGGGGCTTTGCGCGTCCGGGCACTGTGCAATCAGGGGGAGCGGCGCCTTTTGTCGCCGCTGTCGTGAAAGAAGGTGCTGATCACGAGCCAGACGCCGCCGGCCGCGGCGGCGCCGAAGCAGATCATGGCGAGGCCCGGGTAGCCGAGGACCCGAAAAGGCGTCTCGACGCGCATGAGCAGCGCGGCACCCAGGATGAGGGCGGCGAGGACGATGCCGGCGGAGATGCGGTTCGCGATCTTCTGCATGCCCTCGAGAAGGCGCAAGGTGTCGTCCGATTTGACCGCAACTTCGAAATGCGGGTCGCCGAGGTTTTCGAGGACGCGGTTGAGGCGGCCGGGCAGGCCGGCGACGAAGTTCTTCGCCTCGAGCAGCGTGCCGAAAAAGCTGCCTTGCGTAAGGTCTTCTCGAATACGCGAGGTCAGCAGCGTGGAAAGGTGGCGGCGGATCGCTGGACTGGGCTTGAAGGCGGGGTCGAGGGTGCGGCCGGCCTCGTCGAGCTGGAGAAGGGTCTTGCCGAGGAGGCTGAGTTCGGGGGGCGGGCGGAGGCCGTGGCGGCGGGCATGGTGGTCCAGGAGCAGCACCGAGCGGCCGACGTTGGGATCCTCTACGCCGGAATCGCGATGGCGCGCTACCAGGCGGGCCACGTCGGCGTTGAGACCGGCGGCGTCGAAGTCGCCGGGAGGCGGGGCGATCTCCCGGAGCACGGTGGCGGCATCCTCCCCGCGGCCTTCGCTGATGTGGATGAGGAGCTTCAGGAGGTGCTCCTGCAGGCCGGGGCCGATGCGGCCGACCATGCCGAGGTCGATCAGCGCGAGGTGATTTTCGCCGGTGATGAAGATATTGCCCGGATGGGGGTCGGCGTGAAACACGCCGTCCACCAGCACCTGCTGGAGATAGGCGCGGAGGAGCTCGTCGGCGAGGCCGGCACCGTCGAAATCGATGCGCGCCAGCGGGCTGAGCGAGGTGATCTTGCGACCGTCCATGTGCTCCATGGTGAGCACGACGGGCGAGCAGTAGTCGTGGACGGGCCGGGGGACGTGGATGCGGGGAAAGTCGCGGAGATTGCGTCCGACGAGGTCGAGGTTGGCGGCCTCCAGGCGATAATCGAGCTCGTCGCGCAGGGTGCGGCGGAACTGGTCGAGAAGTTCGGAGAAGCGGTAGATGCGCCCGGCTTCGCTGTGCTTGTCCATGAAGGCGGCGAGTTCGGCCAGGACTTCGAAATCCTCGGCGGCGATCTGGCGGATGCCCGGCCGCTGGACCTTCACCACGACGGCACGCCCGTCGCGCAGGGTGGCGCGGTGGACCTGGCCGAGCGAGGCGGCGGCGATGGGTTCACGCTCGAAGGCAGCGAAGGCCTTGGAGAGGCGCACGCCGAGTTCGGTGAAAATGATCTGCTCGACCTCCTCGATGGGGAAGGGCGCGACCTTGTCCTGGAGGCGGGCGAGGGCGTCCACGTAGGGCTGAGGCAGAAGATCGGGCCGGCCGGCGAGGATCTGGCCGAGCTTGATGAAAGTGGGGCCCATGCGCTCGAGATCGTCGGCGAGCTGTTCGGGGCGGCCCGGTTCGGGGGAGCCGAGCGACGCGCCTGGCGCCTCGTCGGGAAAGGCGGCGTGGAGCCCCTGGACATGCCGGGCGATATCACCACGTCCGTATTTGAAGAAGAGCAGCGCGAGGTCCTTGTAGCGGCGGAGATGGGAGGGCGTGAGTTTCATGGCAGGCGGGGTTACCCGGGCATAATCACATCCCGTGCCCGCGCGGGGTCGTGGTGATTAATCGATTTAAAATACGTGGCTTGTGGAGGCACGGCGTTCGCTGGGAGGCAAGTGGCCCCTGCGTTTTGCACGGGTGGCGGCCGGAGGATTGCCGGCGTTCAGGACCGGCGAGGCCGGACGGATTCGGAGGGCGTGCTGGGGCGGGGCGAGAGGGCGCCCGGGGGCTGGCCGCGGCTTTGCTCGGCGGTCTGGGCGAGGTGTTTCTTCAGCTCCGATTCGGCCCGCTCGCGGAAGCGGCCGGGGCCGCCGGGGGGCGAGCCGGCGACCTGCCAGAGGTGGCGGGCGTGGGAATCGACGTGGGCGGGATCGGGGCGGGAGGAATCGGCGGTTTTCATGGCGAGGGTGCGGCGGAGGTGGCGTAGGGCGATGCCGGATACGGTGAAAAGCGCGGCGTAGTAGACCACGAGGGCGGTGATGCGGCCGGGGGTGAGCTCGTCGCTCATCTCGCCGAGCAGGATCGTGACCACGGCGCGGGCGGTGTGGAGCAGGGGGCTGAGCCCGAGCATCAGGCGAAAGGGCGTGCCGATGATGGGCTTCAGATAGAGCTGGATCGTGTACGGCATGCCGGGCAGCAGGCAGCAGAGGAGGGTGGTGTCGAGGTAGCCCGCGCCCTGGAGCCGGGCACGCCAGGGTTTGACCCGGTCGAAGCAGCGTCGCGGCAGTACGAGTACGAGCAGCCAGCCGAGCACATGGTGGAGCACGGTGGTGAGGCCGACGACGAGCATGCCGGCCCAGAAACCGAAACGCACCCCGGCGACAAGGTGGAGCAGGCTCACCGGCAGCCCGACGAGCGGCAGCAGCGAGATGGCGGTGACGACGGCCCACGCGGGGAGGGCCCGGGCGCGGGCGTGAAGCTCGTCGATCTCGAGGCGGCCCCAGAGGAGCGACAGCGCGACGAAGCCGGCCAGGGAGAGCGACCAGACGGCGAGCCGGCGCAGGGTGAATGCGACGGGACCCAGGCGGAAGAGCACGCGGCCGGGGGGATCGTCCTCTGGGAAAGGGGGCGCCGAGCCGGCGGGAAGGGAGGGTGCGGCGGCGTCAGACATCGAGCTCGAGCTCGGCGACGAGCGGGAGATGGTCGGACGCGCGCCGGGTCAAAAGGTTGGCGGGGCTGCGCACTTCGACGATGCGGAAGTGCGGGGTGACGAAGATGTGGTCGAGCTGGCGCACGGGCATGAAGGACGGGAAGGTCTTTATCGCGACATGGTTTGGGGCGTGGGCCTGCACGTCGCGGAAGACGGCGTGCCCGTTGAGGTGGCCCCAACGGGCGACGAGGCGGCGGTAGAGCTTGCCGCCCGGGGCGAGGTTGAGGTCGCCGAGGAAGAGGGCGGGGCGGCCGGGCGGGACGCCGCCGAGGAAGTCGTCCTCGAGCAGGCGGTCTATCTGCGCGGCGCGCTCGGAGTAGGCGAGGCCGAGGTGGGTGGTGACGAGGGAGACCTCGCGCCCCCCGATGAGCACGGAAGCGTGGAGACCGTCGCGCGGCTCGATGACAGGGCCGCCGCCGGTGGGCAGACGGGCTTGGCGCACGAGGCGGAGCGGGCGGGTGGAGAGGAGACCGTGGCCGTAGCGTTCCTCGCCGTTGACGATGGACGGGCAGAAGAGATGATGCAGTCCGAGCTCGGCGGCGAGGTAGGCGAGCTGGTCGTCGCCGCGGGAGCGGGGGCGACCGCAGTCGAGCTCCTGGAGGGCGACGATGTCGGGATCGATATCGCGGAGGACGCGGGCGATGCGCTCGGGGGCGAAGCGGCCGTCGAGGCCTTTGCAGTAGTGGACGTTGTAGGTGACGACGCGCAGGTGGGCGGGCTTGGGCAGGGGGCGGCGGCGATGCTGGGGGAGCGGAGCGCGGCCGAGGTGGCGGAGCGCCGCGTCGCGGAGTTCCGCGGGGCGCACGATGGCCTGGGGCAGGAGGTGATTGGCGGCGGGCGGGAGGAGGAGGAAGCCCTGCGTCTCCTCGGGCGAGGGACCGCAATGGGCTCCGTTTTCCTCGGCGAAGGTGAGGCACTCCCCGTCGGGCGCCCAGCCGAGACAGACGAGTCTGCCGGCACAAGGCTGGCGGACGAGATCGACGAGATCGTGAGCCAGGACGGGCAGCAGCTCCTCGGGGCCGCGCAGCAGCGAGGTGTCGCCGGGGAGAAGCGCCTCCCGGCCGCGGGTGTGCCAGACCACGGCCTCGCCCCGGCGGCGGAGCACGCCGGGCACGCCGGCGGCGAGCAGGTCGCGCACGAGGGCGGCCTCCGCGGTCTCATCGAGGGGTTTCTTGAAATAGAGGTGGCCGACGGGTCCCATGCAGGCCAGGGCGAACTCGGTCTGTTCGAAGGGCGTAAGCCGGGAGCGGGCGGTCTGGCGGGCGGCGCGGTGGGAGCGGCCCGGCAGGGGAAGGGGCGGCGCGTGCATGAGGCGCTCCTGGTAGCGGGTCGGGCGGGGCGCGGCGCGTTCGTCGGCGGAGAGGCCGGGCCAGTGGCGCCGGAGCAGGTCCTCAAGGCCGCCGGGGCAGACCTCCGAGAAGGGCCGGGCGCGGACCTGGCCATGGTCGCTGAAGATCCACACCTCATAGTCGCGGCCGTCCGAGCGGCGGGCGGCGCGATGGAGGTGGCGGATGGCGCGGTCGATGCCGAGGAGCGTCCAGTGGGCGAAGCGCGAGCCGGGGCCGCGGCGGTGGGACTGCTCGTCGTAGCCGAGGAAATTGACGTGGATGATCGGCAACCCGCGGGCGAGGTCGATCTTGGCGCCAAGCATCACCAGCTCGCGCAGGCCGACGCAGATGAAAACGCGGGCGAAAACGAGCAGGAACTCGCGTTTCGGGGGATGACCGCGAAGCACGCCGCGAAAGGCCGACCAGAGCGAGAGCCCCAACTCGACGGGGAGCAGGGCGACGAGGCGAAGGAAGGAGGGAAAATGCAGGAAAACGAAGAGAAAGAGATTTCGGAATTTCCCGGTCTTCCACATGTCGCCCAGGCCGATGGACGCCCCGCAGAAGTGGCTTTCCTGCTGGGATGCGCCGCCGGTGTAGATGTTGGACCAGGAGGAACCGTCCTTCAGCAGGCCTTCGCGACCGGCGGCGACGCCCGCCTCGATGCGCTTGGCCCAGTCGGGGCTGGTCATCACACCGATGGCGTTGACCTCGGGGTCGAGGAAACTGAAGGCGGGCACGGCGGCACGCGCGCCGTAGTAGAGTTCGGCCTGGACGGCGGGCGTGGTGGAGGGGAGCCCGCTGTAGAACGTGTGCAGGCGACAGCCTTCGTGGCGTTGGAGGTGGCGAAGAAAAGGCAGGCGGCCTCCCTCGACTGCCCGCCGGAACTGTTCGCGCGAGAGACCGTCGATCTGGACCAGCAGGATGCCCGGGGAGTGGCTGGGCGCGTCGCTGCGCGCGAGACGGAGGCTGCGCCATTCCCACTCGGCGCGGCTGAGGCGGCGCCGCCAACTGCGCAATCTGGCTCCGATGTTGGTGAGCATGGGGGCGGATGGCAGGTCGGCTTCAGGCGGCGCCGACGGCGGGGTTGACGGTTTCGGGAGCGGAGGCGGATTCGCCCTGGAGGGCGTTGAACAGCGCGCCTGTCTTGTCGGCGATGATGCGGCCTTCGGTGGCGATGCGCTCCACCACGGGTTTGACCGCCTTGGCGAGGGCGGAGGCGGTTTGGTCGGAAGCGCGGCGGGCGGCGATGAGCTCGTCGTAAAGGGCAAGCAGGCTCGCCGAGGTGCAGGCGCGGTCGAGGCCGGCGGCGGTGGCAAGGGCGGCCGCGGCCTGGCGGGCGCGGGTGCCGGGTTCGTCGAGGAGCCCACAAAGGGCGCGGGCAAAATCCCCGGCCGGGGCTTCGGCGGGAAGGAGCCGGCCGTTTTCGCCGTCGCGCACCACCTCCCGCACGCCGGAGGCATCGAGGGCGACGACCGGGGCGCCGGCGGCCATCGCCTCGGCGAGCACGAGCCCCTGGGTTTCCGAAGTGGAGGCGAAGGCGAAAAGGTCCATCGCGGCGCAGGCGTCGAGCAGGCGCCGGCCGGTCAGCTGGCCGGCGAAGACGACGCGGTCGGAGACGCCGAGTCCGCCGAGGATTTTTTCCATGTCGGCGCGGGCGGGTCCGTCGCCGACTACGAGGGCGCGGGCGGCGGGGCTTTGCCGCAGCGCGAGCCCGAGGGCCTCGGCGAGATAGGAAAGGTTCTTTTCCGCGGCGAGCCGGCCGAGGTGGCCCACGACGGGCGCGTCGGCGGGCAGGCCGAGGCGGAGACGCGCCTGGTCGCTGCGGCCGGAGGCGAGCAGGCGGGTATCGATGCCGGTGGGAATGACTCGGACAGGTGCGGTGACGCCGCGGGAAAGGATAAGGTCGCGCACGCTCTCGCTGGGCGCGACCACGGCCGCGCAACGATTGGCGAAGCGGGTGGCGACCTCGGCGGCGAAATCGCCGATGGCGGCGCTTTCGACCGGGAGGTAGTGGGTGTAGCGCTCGTAGAGGGTGTGGTGGGTGAAGACCACCGGCACCTGGCGGCTGGCGGCCTCGCGCAGGGCGGTGTCGCCGAGGAGAAAGGGGTGGTGCGCGTGGAGGATGTCGGCCCGAAAGGCGGAAAGGCGCTCGGAAAGCGCGGCGGCGAAGGGGATGCGGACGGAGAAGTCGCTGTCGTTGAAATGGGTGAAGGCCGGGATGCGGGCGACCGAACGCTCGATCGCTGCGGGCGCGGGACCTTCGTCGAACTCAGGCGCGACCACGAGGACGCGATGGCGGGCGCGACGCTGGTCCTCGAGCAGGGTTTGCACGGCCCGGGCCACGCCGCCGACGTGGGGAAGAAATGTGTTGGTGAAGTGGCAGATTCTCATGGGAAGCGGAGAGGGTGGGGCAGGGGATAACGCGCCGCCGGAGGCAGGTATCGGCGGCGCGGGGAGGAAACGGGGCCGCGGCGCTGAGCCGGGCCTGTGCATGGCGCGGGCTTGGCGGCATGAGCCGCCCGGCCGCAGCAAGGGCCCGGCTTAGTGGCTGCGGCGGCTGCCGAAGAACAGCCCGGCGCCGCCGGAGAGCAGGCCGATGACGCCGAGGACGATGAGCCAGACGCTCTTGTCGGTCGGCGCGCCGGTGAAGGCTTCGCTGATCTCGGAGGCGGCGGAATCCGCGGAGTTGAGGCCGAAGACCAGCAGGACGAGACCGGCGGCGAAGAGGGCGAGGGCGATGAATTTATTCATGGTGGGAGGAACGATGGTTTGGAGGAGCCCGGGAGGAGCCCGGGCCGAGATGGTAGGAAGGTAGCCGTGATGGGGTCTGGGTGTACGGGCGGGCGGCCTAGCGTTTGGGGGCGTAGGCGGGGTGATCGCGCAGGTTGCGCACCTCGTCGTGCGCAGCCTGGATCCCCGCGGCCTGGGTGCTGACCATCAGGCGATGTTCGGATTCGAGCGGGGCGTCCGCGAGGACCTCGCGGTAGGCGGCCACGGCCATGTCTTCGGCGCGTTCGCATTCGCACAGGATGGCATACGCTTCATTGGTCGAGAGGACGGCCCTGAGTCCGGTCCAGCCGCGGTGGAGGGAACCGGCGAGAGTGGAGGAATCGCGCGGCTGGCCGCGAAGGCGCCTGACCGCGAGCTGGAGGTCCGCGGCGTAATCGGAACGCTGGCGGGCGAGACGGATGAAAAGATCCTCGAGTTCGAGATCCTTGGTCTCGTCGGCGGCCGCGCGATACCCAGCCTCGCCGTCTTTGCAGACGCCGATGAGGCGGTTGAGACTCTCCACGGTGGCGGCTCGGATCTCTTCGGTGGTGTGGGCGGTGGTGCTCATGGTTTTTCGAGAGTTTGACGGGGTCCCGGCCGGCCCGGGGTGGGGCGGGGGGAAACGACGTCGGTTGTTTGGGCAGGATTTCGCAGTGGCTGTGCCAGCGAGGGGCGTTTTTCCGTAAGATTCTTTTTTTTAACTGCTTGGCTGCCTAGCCAGGTGTCCCGCGCGGATCACGGGCCGGGCGTTTTGCAAGGTGGGAGGCGGCGGGGCCGGGCTTTTTGCGGCGCAAAAAAAGCCGCCCCGAAAAGGGGCGGCGGAACAGGGGCCCGCGGACGAGGTTCACGCGGCGGTCAGCACGGCGTCGCGAGCGGGGATGGGCGCGGGCACTTCGTCGGTCCAGACCCGGAAAGTGCCCAGTACGTGCGGACCGAAGGTGGTGATGAGGGCGCAGTCGGCGGCATCGCGGCCGCGAGCCATGACCAGGCGGCCGATGCGAGGATGGTTGTGGCGGGCGTCGAAGGCATACCAGCGGTCGTCGAGGAAGACCTCGAACCAGGCGCTGAAATCCATGGGCGCGGGGTCGGGCGGGACGCCGATGTCGCCGAGGTAGCCGGTGGCGTAGCGCGCGGGGATGTTGAGGCAGCGGCAGAGCGTCACGGCGAGGTGGGCGAAATCGCGGCAGACGCCCACACCCTCCTGCCAGGCCTCGAGGGCGGTGCGGGTGGGGCGGGCGAGTTTGTAATCGAAACGGATATGGTTGTGCACGAAGTCGCAGACGGCCTGCACCCGGGCCCAGCCGGCGGGGAGATGGCCGAAGGTGGACCAGGCGAAGGCGCCGAGGCGGTCGGTCTCGCAATAACGGCTGGGGAGGAGGAAGGGCAGGGTCCCGGGCGGAAGGTCCACGATCTCGTGCTGGCGGGCTCCGGGGTGGACGGGATCGGGCTCGCCGGGAATTTCGCAGAGCGAATCCAGGGTGAGCGTCAGCGTACCGGCGGAGGTGTGGAGGCGGGTGGCGCGGTTGCCGAAGGCATCGAGGAAGATCTCCGCTGGGCGACCGGCATTGTGGCGGAGGGTCTCGGGGCGGCGCAGGCAGGAAGCCAGCTCGGGCCTGAGGTGGAGCAGCAGTACCATGTCGGTAGCCGCGGGGAGGTCGTAGGAAATCTCGAAACCGAATCGAATATACATGGCGGACACGTGGGGTTTTGGGCTTCAGCGAAGAGACGGGCGGTCGAAGCGGAAGAGATCGGCGTCGCGGGAGGAGCCGTGGACGAGAAGATCGCGGATTATCTCCGCCGCGACGAGGCTGTAGGTGATGCCGTTGCCCCCATAACCGAGGGCGAAAAACAGGTTTGGCTTATCGGGGAGGCGCCCGATGAAGGGCAGTCCGTCGGGGGTATCCGCGAAGGTGCCGCACCAAGACCAGGCCACTTCGCAGCGGGCGGCGGGAAACAGGGCGCGAAAGCGGCGGGCGAGCACGATGGTCTTGGCCGGCAGGAGGGCGTCGCGCCGGCGCGGATCGCGGAAAGGCTCGTCGTAGCCACCGATGATGATGCGGTTGCCCTCGGTGCGGCGCAGGTAGGCGTAGGGCCGGGCGGTTTCCCAGATGATACGCCGCCCGGGCCAGCCGGGGACCTCGTCCGCCGGCTCGGTGATCAAGACATAGGTGGAATGAAGCGCGGTGAGCCCCGGTGGCAGGAAGGGCTCCGTCTCGTAGCCGGTGGCCACGACGAGGTGGCGGGCGCGGATGCGATGCCCGGTGGAGGTGCGTAATTCGACCCGCTCGGGCAGTCGCCGGCGCACGGTGGCCGCGGTGCGGTCGAAAACCCGCGCGCCGCAGGCGGCGGCGGCCGCGAGCAGGGTGCAGGTGAAGCGGTGCGCGTCGACCTGCGCGGCCTGGCGGGAAAGCAGGGCCGCGGGGTAGGGCAGCGAGGATTCTCGGCGGAGGCGGCGGGCGTCCCAGAGCTCGACGTCGAAACCGTGGCGCTGACGGATCTCGGCCTCGCGGCGCAGGCCGGCGACATGGGCGGCCCGGCTGGCGCCCTGCAGGCTTTCCACGCGGCTGAAATCGTGGCCGCCGCCAAAACGGCGCACCAGGCCGGCGAACCTGTCGATGGCCCGGTGGCAGACGCGGTAGGCTCGGGCGGCGGCTTTTTCCCCCGCGAGACGGGCCAGCCGGTGAAGCGGGACGTCCAGTTCGTACTGGAGGAGGGAGGTACTGGCCGAAGTGCTGCCCGCGGCCACGTCGCGGCGATCCAGCACCACGCAGGGGATGCCAGCCTCGGCGAGGTGGTGGGCGACGAGAGCGCCGGTGATGCCGGCGCCGAGGATCGCGACCGCGGTATCGATCGAGTGGTCCAGGGACGGGTAGGTGGCGAGCAGGCCGTTGCGCAGCGGCCAGAAGGGATTTCCGGAGTGAAGATCCATGCGGGGGGGAAAAACCGCCGCCGCCACGGGGGCGGCGGCGGTCCGCAGGCGGCGTCGCGGCCGGGCCGAACCCAGGTCGCCGGGCGGGGGACCCGGCGGCCTGGGCCCGGCTTCAGTGTCGGTTGCCGCGGATGAGTCCGCCGAGGAGCGTGACGAGCAGCATGAAGAGGAAGACCAGGAACAGGAGCTTCGCGATGCCGGCGGCGGTGCCGGCGATGCCGGTGAAGCCGAGGATGCCGGCGACGAGAGCGATGACGAGGAACACGAGGGTCCAGTGCAGCATGGCGGGGAGGAGGTTGGAGGTTGTTCTAGTAGTTTTGTATTGGATACGAACGTGCGCGTCCGACGGACCGGGATCAGAACGCCACGGAGAGGGTGAGGGAGCCGAAGTGGCTCCAGGGGTCGGGCTGGGTTTCGAATTCCTTGGTGCGGTGAACGAAGGTGCCGGTGAGCTGCCAGCGGCCTGCGATCAGGCCGAAGCCGGCCATGAGGTCGGCGACGAGCGGCTCCTTGTCCACGGAGGCGCTGTCCTTCCAGGTGTTGCCGTCGAGGAAGATGTCCCGCGCCACGGCGCGGCCTTCGGCGCCGATGAAGAGAAAAAGGCTGGCGGCCCGTTCCGGGGACACCCGCGGATCGAGATCGTCGATCGGGGAGGCGCCGATGGCGCCGCCGCGGGCGAGGGCGACGCCGAAGTCGCTGGGCAGGTTCAGGCCGAATCGTGCGGTCGCGCCCAGGTTGGCGTAGGTCTGGACGTTGCCGAGGGAGAAGCCTCCGTGCGGGATGAGGTCCACGCCGACGGAATCCCACAGTAGGCGGGAAGCGAGGCGGTAGCGCCGCTCGTAGATGAGGTTGATGCCGGGTTCGTCCTCGAGCTGATAGTCCCAGCCTTGGGCCTTTTCGTCGTCGATCCACTCGTGGATCATGTCCTGCAGGGCTTCGGCGCCGCTGGAGGGGCCGACGATGCCGAGCTGGATGGAGACGATGTCGGCGCGGACCGTGTCCTTCGAGACGAAGGAGAACTCGACGTAACTCCAGCCCGCATAGGGCCGGTCGTCGGGGTCGGGGACGGAGGCACCGGTATCCTGCGGGGTGTACATGTTCTGGCCGATGGAGAAGCCGAAATTCTTCTGGGTGCCGGGGCGGTTGACGAACGGCAGGGCGGAGAGGAAGGAGTGGCGCCAGCCGGTCTGGCCCCAGTCGGTGAGGTCGGCGGAGAGCCAGGAAAGCTTCACGCCGTTCGAGTAGTTTTCGTCGGTGCCGCCGAACCAGTCGTTCTCGAAATAGATCGTGAACACCCCCGCGCGGCGGGCGCGTTCCACCGGCACCGCGGGCTGCTCCGGGGCCGGAGCGCGCGGAATTTCCTGCGCGACGACCGGGGACGCCGCGCAGCCGAGGAGGGCAAGGGCGAGGGACTGGAGGCGAGTGGCATTCATGATCCAAAGATCTTGGCGATGAAATAGATGACGATGGCTCCGAAGAGGCCGCCGCCGAAAATCATGTAGAGGAGAGACCAGCCGATGGCGGCTACGGGCAGGAGAGGGATGAGGGTGGCGATCATGGCGGGAGGGAGTTGAGGGTTGGGAGGAGGCAGTGACGGGATAGTAGGCTGAAACCCGGAAGCGGGATGACGGAGGTCAGCGCATGGCTTGGTCCCATTCCGTCTTCACGTCGCCCACGAGGGCGTCCCAGCGGGCCTTGGTGAAGTCGCGCTGAAGGGCGTTTTCGCGCTTCTCGAGGGCTTTGATGCGTTTTTCCAGGGCGCGGCGGTTTTCTCCTTGGGGGAGCGTGCCGGCGTAATGTTCGAGGCGGTCGATCTCGGCCTCGAGGGCCTCGAGCGCGGCTTTCACCTCGGCCTTGTTTTCCGGGGACGGGTCCATGCGGTAGAGTCCCACCTGTGCGGAGGCGGCGTTGGCCTCGGGGCTGGCGGCGGCCTGCGCGGCGGCGGAGGGGTCCACCTCGGGACCGGCGACTTTGTCCTTCACGTCGCGGGCGGTGCGCTTGGTCCAGGCGGCGACTTTCTCGTACTCGGCCCTGGTATCGGCCTGGAGCTCGTCGAGCTTGGCCCTGGCGTAGTCTTTGCGGAGTTCGGAACGGCGTTCCTTGAGCGCGGCGAGGCGGGCGCGGGCGGCGCTTTGTTCGGCGGCATCGGGCGCCTGGTCGAGGGCGGCCTCGATCCGGGCGATCTGGGCGTCCACGGCGGAGAGCGCAGCCTTGCGTTCGGCAGAGACGGTCTCGGCGGAGACGGCCTCGGCCCGGGCGGCACCCGGGACCGGTTCGGCGAAGGCGGGGCGGAGGCCGATCAGGATGAGCGCGAGGGCCAGCTGGGTGGCGTTGGGCTTGGCGGTTTTCATGCGTCCGACCTTTCGCACCGCATGTGCCACGCGCCGAAGCGGGAAAACTTACCGGCTATGGACAAACAGCTTGCGGAAAATCCCGGGTGCCCGGCCCGACGGGACGCCGGGCAAAATGCACGGTGGGGGCAGGGGGTGGGTTGCAGGCTGCACGAAAACCCGGGCGGCCGTTTGACAGCGCGAGCCCCGTCGCATCCCGTCGAGGTCCCACCACGTTACGAACCGTTCCCCTCGTTCCTGGCACTGCCGATCCGGGCCGAAAACCGCCCGCCGCTGTCTTTCACCCCACGCTCATGCGCATCCTTATCGTCGACGATCAACGCACCGTCCGCCTGTCCCTGGCCCAGGCGATGAAGGCGGAGGGGCACGAGACGGACACGGCCGACAGCGGGCGCGTGGCGCAGTTGAAACTGCAGGAGGACGCCTACGACCTGGTGCTGCTCGACCTGCACCTGGACGGCGACGCGGACGGCTTGGACCACCTCGTGCGCCTGCAAAAACTTTCGCCCGGCCTGGCGGTGGTGGTGTGCACGGCGCAGGCCTCGATCGAGACGGCGGTGGAGGCGATGCGGCGCGGCGCGCTCGACTACCTGGAAAAGCCCTTCACGCCCGAGGCCTTGCGGCAGGTGTTGGCGCGGGTGGAGAAATTCAACCGGCTGAAGCAGCGGGTGGCCAACCTTAGCGACGCGGTCGCGCGCAGCGGCCCGCCGCTCGAATTCGCCTCCGAGGAGCCGGCGATGCGGGCGGTGCTCGAGGTAGTGGAGAGGGCGGCCGGGACCCGCGCCACCGTGTTGATCCTCGGCGAAAACGGCACGGGCAAGAGCCAGCTTGCGCGCCACGTGCACGAGGGCAGCCCGCTGCGCGACGGGCCCTTCGTGACGGTCAACTGCCCCTCGCTTTCGCGGGAGCTGCTCGAAAGCGAGCTCTTCGGCCACGCCAAGGGCGCGTTCACCGGGGCGATCAAGGACAACCCCGGAAAGGTGGAGGCTGCGCGCGGCGGCACGCTTTTTCTCGACGAGATCGGCGAACTGCCCGCCGAGCTGCAGGCCCGGCTGCTCCGCCTGTTGCAGGAGAAGACCTACGAGCGGGTGGGCGAGGCGCGCACCCGCTTGGCCGAGGTGCGCGTAGTGGCCGCGACCAACCGCGATCTGGCCGCGGCGGTGAAGGCGGGCGCTTTTCGCGAGGATCTCTACTACCGGCTCAATGTCATCGCCGTGACCATGCCCCCGCTGCGCGAGCGTCCCGCCGACCTGGAGCGGCTGGCGCGGAAATTCCTCGCCTACTTCGCGGAGGAGACGGGGCGGGAGGCGCGCGATTTCTCCGCCGAGGCCTGGGCTGCGCTACGCGGACATTCCTGGCCGGGCAACGTGCGCGAGCTGCGCAACGCCGTCGAGCGCGCGGTCATCATGAGCCGCCACGCCGAGGTGCAACGTTCCGACCTGCCGGACACGCTGGTCGCGCCCGCGCCGGGAGGGGAAGCCGTGCTGGGCGGGCTCGTCTCGCTGGAGGACATCGAGCGCGAGCACGTGCGCCGCGTGCTCGCGCGAACCGCCACGCTGGAGGAAGCCGCCCGGGTGCTCGGGATCGACGGGGCCACGCTCTATCGCAAACGCCGCCGCTGGGCGGCGGGCGCAGCGGGCGCGGGGGCGGCGGCGCAGGAGGAAACGCCGTGAGGCGGAACTGGAGCTTCATCAGCGGTCTCACCGTCGTCCTGCTCCTGCTGCTCGTGCTGAGCGGCTATTGCGTGATGGTGACGCGCACGCTCACCGCCGACCTGGACCGGCTGATCGCGGGCAACTACGACGTGATCCGCGCCGTGCGCGAGCTGCGGGATTCGACCACCCGCCTCGACGCGCACTACCGCAAGGCCACCACCGTCGAGGAAATTCCCTATTCGGTCGGCGTTTTTCTGCGCGAGCGCGAACTCATCGAGGCGCGTCTGGCCCAGATCGTGGGAGCCGTGGATGGGGAGGCGGAACGGGACAAGGTTTCCCTGCTCGAAGCCTTGACCCGCGACTATCTCGGAGCCTATGCGGACTACTTCGCGCTCCGGTCGGGCGAGCGGGAGCGTTTCGACGCGCTGACTGGCTCGATCGCGCAGCTGAGCGGCGGCATCGCCGATGCGGGCGGAGCGGTCATCGAGCTGAAGGAGGCGAAGATTTTCGCGCGGCGGGATGCGGCGGTGACGCGGGGACGGCAGGCCACGACCATCGCGCTGGCGGTGGCCGCCGTCTCGCTGCTGGTCTATTTCTATACCTCCTGGCGCATGACGCAGAGCGTGTTCCGCCCGCTGCGCGAGCTGCGCGACGCGATCGTGCGGGTGAGCCGGCGCCAGTTCGACGAGCCGGTGCCGGTGCAAGGCGGCGAGGAGCTGGCGCAGATTGCGGAGACCTTCAACGAGATGGCGGGCGAGCTGCGCGTCTACCTGGCGGAGAGCGACGAAAAGGCGGTGCGTGCGGCGCGAGATTGCCGCGCCATTCTCGCCGCGCTGCCTTATCCCGTCTACATCGTGGATGACGGCCTGTCGGTGCGGCTTTCCAACCCCCGCGGCGATGCGCTGGCGGCCTCGCTGGGCGTGCCCGGCGCGCTGCCCGCGGCGGTGCGCCGCCAGATCGACGAGGCGGCCGCTCGGGGCACGGAACTGGTCAACGACGACATGCGCCGTGTGATCGAACTCGCGCCCGAGGGGGCGCCCGAGGCCTCCGAGGCGGGACCGCGCACGACCTACCTGCCGCAGGTGTTTCGTCTGGGCGACGAGCCCGGGCTGCGCGGCGGCTGGGCGGTGCTGCTGATCGATGTCACGCGCCTGCGTCAGCTCGACGAGGCGAAGACCAAGGCCCTTTCCACGATCGGGCACGAGGTGAAGACGCCGGTCACCGGCATCCGGATGACGCTTCACCTCCTGCTCGAGGAGAAGCTGGGCCCGCTCAATCCCGACCAGCGCGAATTGCTGGCGGCGGGGCGGGACGACTGCGAGCGGCTGCTCTCGGTGCTGCAGGCGTTGCTGGAGTTGGCGCGGCTGGAGAGCGGCCGCGCGATCTTGAAACTGGAAACCGCGAGCGCGGAGCTGGTGCTCGCGCAGGCGGAGGCGATGCACGGCGAAATCGTGCGCCAGAGCGGCCTGGCGCTGGAGGTGGACCCGGTGCCGGCCGAGCTTTCCCCGGTGCAGGCCGACGTCCTGCACGCCGCCCGGGTCCTGGGCAATTTTCTCGCCAACGCCGCGAAATACGCGTCGCGGGACGCGCCGGTACGCATGCGGGCGGAGGCGCGGGCGGATGGCTTCGTGCGTTTCACGGTGGCCAACGCCACCGAGCGGCCGCTGGCCGAAGAGGAGCAGGCCCGCGTCTTCGATCCCTTTTACCGGCGCTCCGGCGAGCAGGCGGAGGGCGCGGGGCTGGGGCTGGCGATCGCGCGGGAAATCGCCACCGCGCACGGCGGCCGGGTCGGCGTCTGGAGCGAGGGAAACCAAGTGGAGTTTTATCTCGACCTGCGCAAGGCGGGAGCGGGGGTGGTTAAGTGACGGGCGATCCGCGTAAGCTGCGCAAAGGTCGCGAGGTTCAAGCCCCAGCGAGCTGTTCGGCGACGAAGGTGTGAATGGACGCTTACCGCGAGGTTGAGGAGGCCGATACCTGCTGTGCATCGCCAGGCTCGGCGGATACCTCGCCCGCGCCCGCGATCGTAAGCGAACGGCCGGGTGCCCCGTTGACAGCGGATCGAAGAGGCCAGGTTGCCTCGTATAGGTGACCTATACGAGGCAGGGATGGTCGTAGTGGTGACCACTACGACCTGCTACGAAGCAGGCGGCGGCACTGGTTGCCAGAGACGAGGCGTGAGAGCGGCGAGGTCGTCCTGATTGGTCATCGCAGGGAGGCGGGAGAGGACGTCGCGGAGGTAGGCGGCGGGGTTCTTGTCATGGCGCAGGCAGGAGACGATGAGGGAGTAGAGGATGGCGGCGCGGCGGCCGGCGTCGGGGTGGCCGATGAAGAGCCAGGTAGAATGACCGTCGCGAAGGCCG
>CBINGR010000072.1:0-25676 GCA_966250295.1 uncultured Akkermansia sp.
TCCTATCGTATTGCGGGCGGCAGCTACGGAGGGACGGGAAGTCTGGCCAGTTATAGCACGGGTTCAGGGCATCGGGTGAGCGGTGCGTACGGCGATTACCGGAACCCGGCCGAACTGGGCTCGGGCGGCGGGGCCTGGGACTCGAACTGGCCCGGAGGGGATGGCGGCGGCTTGGTGCGGCTGAGCGTGGGGAGCCTGCGTCTGGACGGGGCGATATGGGCCAACGGAGCGGGTGTGAACGCCGCAACCGATCCCAATCGTTATCATGGAGGGGGCGCCGGAGGCGGCATCAACCTGAGCGTGGGAACGCTTTCGGGTTCGGGAACGATTCGGGCGCACGGCGGCAGCGCCGATTCCGGCAACGATGGAGCCGCCGCCGGCGGCGGCGGGCGCATCGCGATTTATTACACGGACGCCAGCGGTTACGACTTCACCAAGGTCACCGCCTACGGCGGCACCGGATATCAGGGCTCGGGCGGAGGTGCGGTCGGGAGCGCGGGGACGATCTATTTGAAGTCCGCCGCCGACTCGACCGGACAACTGGTGATGCGAGGGCTGCCGGGCACGGTCGCGGCGCCGCAGACCAATCTGCTCACTTACGACAGCGGAACGGTGCTGGCGGTAAGCGGAAACACGATCACGACCTCGGTGGCGACTCATCCGGTCACCAACTTTGCCGCGGGCCAGAGCGGGTTGGCGGGGCTGCCGGTCAAAATGGGTGAAGATGTTTTCGAAATCGTTTCGAGCACGGCCAACACCCTGACGTTGAGGAATACGACCGGGGTACCCTTGGCCCAGCGGGTGACGGTGGAAGCCGTTTATCAGGATCCACGCGTGGATACGCTAGTGGTCGATGGAAATGGCGGCTCGAACATTGCGACGCTTTGGGGGCGGCACACCCTGGCCGCACTCCAGCTGCGCAACGGAGGCGTCCTTTCCTCCCCCGACACGACCTCGACCCAGGAATACAAACTCGATCTGACGGTTTTGGGGGCGGTGGAGATCGACGGCACGAGCCGGATCGACGTGAGCGAGCGGGGGTATCTGGGCGGTTACCGCGGCGGGCTTAGCTACAATGGGCGCACCTATGGAAACGTGGATGGCTCTTATCGTATTGCGGGCGGCAGCTATGGAGGGACGGGAAGTCTGGCCAGTTATAGCACGGGTTCAGGGCATCGGGTGAGCGGTGCGTACGGCGATTACCGGAACCCGGCCGAACTGGGCTCGGGTGGCGGGGCCTGGGATTCGAGCTGGCCCGGCGGAGACGGCGGCGGCTTGGTGCGGCTCAGTGCGGAAAGCCTGCGTTTGGACGGAGCGATATGGGCCAACGGAGCGGGCGTGAACGTCGCGACCGATCCCAATCGCCTTCACGGAGCGGGCGCCGGCGGCGGCATCCACCTGAACGTGGGAACGCTTTCGGGCGCGGGGACGATCCGGGCGCACGGCGGCAGCGCCGACGCCGGCAACAGTGGCTCCGCCGCCGGCGGCGGCGGGCGTATCGCGATTTATTATACGAACGCCAGCGGCTACGACTTCACCAAGGTCACCGCCTACGGCGGCATCGGGTATCAGGGCTTGGGCGGAGGTGCGGTCGGGAGCGCGGGGACGATCTATTTGAAGTCCGCCGCCGACTCGACCGGACAACTGGTGATGCGAGGGCTGCCGGGCACGGTCGCGGCGCCGCAGACCAATCTGCTCACTTACGACAGCGGAACGGTGCTGGCGGTAAGCGGAAACACGATCACGACCTCGGTGGCGACTCATCCGGTCACCAACTTTGCCGCGGGCCAGAGCGGGTTGGCGGGGCTGCCGGTCAAAATGGGTGAAGATGTTTTCGAAATCGTTTCGAGCACGGCCAACACCCTGACGTTGAGGAATACGACCGGGGTACCCTTGGCCCAGCGGGTGACGGTGGAAGCCGTTTATCAGGATCCACGCGTGGATACGCTAGTGGTCGATGGAAATGGCGGCTCGAACATTGCGACGCTTTGGGGGCGGCACACCCTGGCCGCACTCCAGCTGCGCAACGGAGGCGTCCTTTCCTCCCCCGACACGACCTCGACCCAGGAATACAAACTCGATCTGACGGTTTTGGGGGCGGTGGAGATCGACGGCACGAGCCGGATCGACGTGAGCGAGCGGGGGTATCTGGGCGGTTACCGCGGCGGGCTCGGCTACAATGGGCGCACTTATGGAAACGTGAATGGTTCGTACCGGATTGCCGGTGGCAGCTATGGAGGAATGGGCAGCCTGGCCAGCTACAGCACGGGTTCAGGGCATCAGGTGAGCGGTGTATACGGCGACTACCGGAACCCGGCCGAGTTGGGCTCGGGCGGTGGCGCCTGGGACTCGAGCTGGCCCGGCGGAGACGGCGGCGGCCT
This sequence comes from uncultured Akkermansia sp., assembly GCA_966250295.1. Taxonomy (GTDB): domain Bacteria; phylum Verrucomicrobiota; class Verrucomicrobiia; order Opitutales; family Opitutaceae; genus IMCC26134_A. Next base: position 2,382 of record CBINGR010000072.1, read on the forward strand.
GGTGCGACTCAGTGCGGAAAGCCTGCGTCTGGACGGGGCGATATGGGCCAACGGAGCGGGATCGAACGCCGCAACGGATCCCAATCGCCTTCACGGAGCGGGAGCCGGCGGCGGCGTCAACCTGCACGTGGGAACGCTTTCGGGCACCGGGACAATCCGGGCGCATGGCGGCAGCGCCGACGCCGGCAACAGTGGCGCCGCCGCTGGTGGCGGCGGGCGCATCGCGATCTATTATACGGACGCCAGCGGCTACGATTTCACCAAGGTCACCGCCTACGGCGGCACCGGGTATCAGGGCGTGAACGGCACCGCCATCGGCGGCGCGGGGACGATTTATCTGGAGGCGCTCGGCGTGCAAATAGCGGGCATCGGCAGCCTGCTCATCGACAATGGCGGCCTGCGCGGACAATACCCCACGCCGATCGCGTCGGTGCCGGCCGGTTCGATTTCCGCCCGGGATCTCGCGAATAATCGTTTCAGCGATGCCAATGCGAGCTTCCCGCTCGATAATCCCGCTGCCGGCACCATGGACCTCTCCGGACTGTGGGTGCAGCCTGACAGCGCGTACAAATTCTATTATCCGGTTGTCGAGAATGACACGAAGTCCCTCACGGTGATCGATTGGGACGGCACCTTCGCCAACATAGCCACCGTAGGCGACAGCTATCGCGGTGCGACGATAGTCAACAACGTCCATGTGACGGGCAAGGCGGTGGCCACGAGTGCCGGCACCTTGGTGGTAGTCGGCGGAACGCTGCTGGAGGACTTCGGCGGGGACTGGATCGGGACGGTGGACCAAATCAACGGCCTCAACCAGAATCCGCCTTCCACGGTTCTTATTAACACAAACACGACGCTGAGCGCCGGAGCCCTCGGTCCGGACGATGACGTCGTCATCGATGGAGCCGCCGTCACGATAATCGGGGACGTTTCGTTGAAGAGCCTCCGTTTGCTCAACAACGCCTCGCTTGTGGCCGCTTCGCTGACGACGTCGGCCGACGTGGAACTCATCGCTTCGTCTCTGACGACGGAGTATCTTGTCGTTGGGGACACGCTTTCGCTGGCCACAGGAGCGGTGCTGAGTTCACCTGCCACCAGTTCGACCGTGGAACGCGGGCTGTCGGTCCAAGCCGTCTCTGTCCTGGTCGATCCGTCGAGCCGCATCGATGTCACCGCCAAGGGCTATCTCCCCGGATACACGCTGGGGCTGACGACGTATGATGCCATTTCCGCCGGGGGAAGCCATGGTGGTTATGGCGCTCTGGCCAGCGCCTCCGTCTACGAGGTGTATGGTGACTATCGAACCCCCGCCACGCTCGGTTCAGGCGCAGGAAGCCCGACGCTTGGCGGTTCCGGGGGCGGTCGGATCAAACTCGTGGCGGGTAACCTCGTTCTTGACGGCATGATCAAGGCCGACGGACAGAGCTTCGTGAGCAATGTATCCCCCGGCGGCGGCGCCGGCGGCAGTGTCTGGCTCGATGTCGCCCGCTTCTCGGGCGCGGGGAGCATCAGCGCCAGGGGTGGAGCAGGGCAGGGGCCTTCGAGCGGCGCGGGCGGTGGAGGCCGGGTGGCGGTCCATTACGAGGAAATGACGTTCGACCGCGACTCCATCGACGCCGCGGGCGGGGTGAGCATCGAGGTGCCCGGTTATGATGGAGCAGCCGGCACACTCCATTTCGAAGAAAAGCTTTCCGGCCCGCTTGCCCGTTCGACTCCATCGAAGTCGTTTCCCGCATCGCTGGCGCCAGCCTTCCATTCGCAGCCCCTCGCCTGGGTACAGGTCCTCGCGCTGCTGACGCGCGGGGACGCCGGCCAACCGTTCGCCCGGAAAAACAAAAAAGCGGCGACCGAACCCTTTTATCGTTCATCGTGATCTCCCTCGCAACCTCAGTGACCATTTTGGGGCTGTTGAAAGCCGGCCTTCGCCGCGCCTTCGTCCCCCTGCTGCGATCCGTGCCGCTGTGGGCTCTGCCCGGCTTGTTCGCCGCCGTCGCGTCCGCTGCCGAACCGGGCACCGCGCTCGTGCGCCAAGCCCCGCAGGTGAATGGCCGCGTCGAAGGATCCGTCCACCAGATGCTTCCGCAGGGCACCACGCTCAACAGCGGCGGGGTCATCACCGGCGATCTCCTCGTCCCCGGGACGCCCACCGTGCGCCTCAATGGCAAACCTTCCTTCGGCGGCACGACCGACGCCCAAGGTTCCGCGTCCCCGTCCGGCTACCAGATCACCCTGAACGGCAACGCCTCCCTCGGACGGCTCCTTCGTCGCGTCGATCCCGCCGCCCTGCCGTCCGTTTCCGCCCCGCCCGCTCCTTCGGGGACTCGCAAGGTCACCCTCAATAACGCCGGCCAATCCGTCGGCGCCTGGTCGACGGTCCGCGATCTGACCCTGAACGGCAACGCCGGCTCCGTCACGGTGCCCCCGGGCACTTACGGCGCCTTCACCGCCAACGGAAGCTCGGGTTTCGTTCTTGGCACCGCCGGCTCCACCCAGCCGTCCGTCTACCATTTCCAACAGCTCACCCTGAATGGTCAGTCCACGTTTAAAGTCGTGGGGCCGATCATCGTCACCGTAGCCAGCGGTATTTCGGCCAACGGCACCTTCGGCGCGGCCGGCAACCCGGAGTGGCTGACGCTCCGTATCGCCAATGGCGGCCTCACGCTCAATGGCGGGGTCGCCTTCTATGGCCATGTGGTCGCCTCTTCCGGAACGGTGACCATCAACGGCAACAGCCGGCTTGTCGGCGGGCTCGTCGCCGACCGCCTCGTCGTCAACGGCAACGGCCTGCTGAGCCTGCGCCCCGCCTCCGCCGGCAACCAGGCGCCCGTCGCCCAGCCGCAGGAGATGTCGCTCGATGAGGATGTGCCCACGGCTATCACCCTCGCCGGCAACGATCCCGAGGGCGCTCCGCTGAGCTACCGTATCGTCACTCTCCCTGGCCATGGCACCGCCGTTCAGCAGGCTCCCGGCTCGGCGGGCGTCCTCTATACGCCCGCTCCGGATTATTCCGGTCCCGACCACTTCACCTTTGTCGTCAACGACGGCACCGTCGATTCGCCGCCCGCCACCGTTTCCCTCACGGTGCGTCCGGTCAACGACCGCCCGGTCGCCGATGGGAAGACGGTCGAGCTGGACGAAGATACCACGGTTTTCGTCACGCCGACCGGCAGGGATGCCGAGGGCGCCACGCTCGAGTTCTCGGTGGCCGCTCCGCCCGAGCACGGCACGGTGACGTTTGTCGACGGCCGGTTCCTCTATCAACCCGCCCCGAACTACCACGGTCCCGATCACTTCACCTACGTCGCCGACGACGGGGACCTGAGTTCCGAACCCGCCGTCGTCGAGATCACGGTCCGTCCGGTCAACGATCTGCCGCGCGCGCTCGCGCAGCAGGTGTCCGTTTCCGAGCGCGGCACGCTTTCCGTGACCCTCGCCGGCGAGGACGACGATGGCGACGCGCTCCTCTACCGCGTCGTTCAGGCACCTCTTCGTGGTGAACTCACCGGTTCGGCGCCCGATCTCGTTTACACCGCTCCCACGAATCCGGCCGATCCCGCCGACTCATTCAGCTTCGTCGTCAACGACGGTCACGGCGACTCCGTGCCTGCCGTCGTGTCCGTCACCTTCGTCCTGGTAAACGATCCGCCGACGGCGCACCCGCGCGTGTTGCGCACAGACGAGGACACGCCCCTCGGATTCACGCTCACTGGCGAAGATCCGGAAGGCAGGCCGCTTGTTTTCGCGATCAGCCAAGAGCCCGCGTCGGGCACGCTCTCGGGCGTCGCGCCCGACCTCGTCTATCACCCCTCCGCCGATTGGAGCGGCACCGATGAATTTTCGTTCACGGTTAACGACGGCGAGCTCGGCTCCGCCCCCGCCAAGGTCACGATCACGGTCGATCCGGTCAACGACCGCCCCGTCGCGTCTTCCCAAGCCGTCTCCGTCGGCTGGAACACATCGACCTCGATCAGCCTGTCCGCCGCTGACGTCGACCTCTCTGCCGGCTCGGCGCTTACCTACGGTATCGCCACTCTGCCTGCCAAAGGACGGCTTTCCACCGCGGAGGGACTGCCCATCACCGCGCCGACCTCGGGCCTCTCTTCGCCCGCGCTGATATACACGGCGGATATGCAAGCCGCGGGCGACGACAGCTTCACCTTCGTCGCCTCCGATGGCGAGGCCGCCTCCCTGCCCGCCACGGTTTCCCTGTCGCTTGGCCTGCCGCCGCCTCCGCCGGTCATCACGTTCCAGGCGCCCACCAATCTCGGCGAACCCGTCAACACCACCTCGCTTCGCCTGATCGGCGCCCTCGCCGGAGCGGCCCCGTTTCAACTGACCGTCAACGGAGCCCCGGTACCTCTCGCCGCCGATCACTCTTTCGACCGCGTCCAAAGCCTCCCCCTCGAAGGGGCCAACCGCCTCGTGATCGTGGCCACCGACGTCCTCAACCGGAAAACCACCCTTTCCTACACGATCGACCGCATCACCCAGGCCCCCGCCCTCGAGGTCGGCCATCCGTCCGCCGATGGCTTCATCACCCGGCAGCCATCCTTTCAGGTCACCGGCACCGTGGGTTCCGGCGCCACTGTCCTGCTCGTCAACGGCGCTCCCGTCGCCGATTTCAGCAGCGGGGTCTTCTCCCATCCGATCCTGCTGTCCGCAGGCAACAATCTCCTGACCGTCGAGGTCCGGGATGCCTTGGGTAACAGCCGCTCCGTGCGCCGCACCCTCGTACTCGACCAGACGCCGCCCGCTTTTGCCGGGCTCACGCCCGTGACGGGTTTCCTCACCAGGCACGCGTCGATGACGGTGTCCGGCCGCGTGCTCGATGGTCAGTCGCTCACGATCAACGGCACCCCAGTCCCGCTCGCCGCCGACGGGGCCTTTGCGCACGGCGTCGTCCTCGCCGAGGGCGCCGCGGAGATCAGGCTCGAGGCCACCGACGCCGCCGGCAATATCCTCGTTCAGACCCTTGCGGGCGTGCTCGACTCCATCGCCCCGGTCCTCTCGCTCGACGCTCCGGTTTCCGGGGCCACCTTTGCCTCCTCCAGCGTCGCGGTTGCGGGCTCCGTGGATGACCCGGGCGCCGTGCTGACCCTCAACGCCGCGCCTTTGGCCAATACCGCCGGCACCTTTGCCGCCAGCTTCCCGCTGACCACTGCCGAGACCACGCTTACGGTCACCGCCACCGACGCCGCGGGCAACGTCTCCACGAAGGCCGTGACCGTAAGGCGCGATACCACCCCGCCGGTCATCGCCTATACCGCGCCCGCTCCCGGCACTGCCACCCGCGCCGCCGCCGTCCGCGTCGCGGGCACGATCGACGATTCCTCCGCCACCGTTGTGATCAACGGCCGCGCAGCCGCGGTCTCCTCCGGCCGCTTTGAGATTCCCGACTTTGCGCTGACCGAGGGCCCCAACACCCTCTCCGCCGTCGCCACCGATCCGCTGGGGAACAGCTCCGCGCCCGTCACCCTGACGATTACCGCCGACCGCATCGCGCCGGCGGCGCCTTCGCTCATCGCCTCGCCTGCCTATGTCAAAGCCGACCGCCTCACGCTCCAGGGCGCGGCCGAGCCCGGTGCCGTCGTCTCCATCACCGGCGGCCTGGCGACGGTGTCGGTCACGGCCGACGGCGCGGGTTCGTTCAGCGGCCTGGTTTTGCTTACGCCCAACCAGGCCTCCGATCTGCTGCTTCGCGCGACCGACGCGGTGGGCAACGAAAGCCTGCCTTCGGTGCATCGCATCGTTTCCGACACCCTCGCGCCGGTCATCTCCCTGTCCCGGCCCGCCGACGGCGCCAGCTTCGACACCTCCGGCATCGAGGTGGCCGGTAGCGTCGCCGACCGGAATCTCCCTGCCGCGCTTCAGATCGCGGGGCAGTCGGTGCCCCTCACGCCCGCGGGTGCCTTCGCCGCCCGCATCACCTTGCCCGATGGGGTCGCCCAGCCCCTTGCGATTTCGGTCGTCGACCTCGCCGGCAACCCGGCCCAGTTGACGCGCACGGTCACCGTCGCCGATGCCGCCGGCGACGACGACGCGCCTGTCATCGTTGTACTTTCCCCGGCCTACGACGCCGTCGTTCCCTCCGCGGAGATCGGCGTCACCGCCCTGGTGTCGGACGAGTCCGCCCTGTCCTCCATCACCCTGGGGGGCATGGCGGTCAGCCCCGATGCCTCCGGCCGCGTCGCCGGCACCGTCACGGTCGATGCCAACGGCGAATTCACCCTCGCCGCCACCGACGCCAACAACCTCACCGCGACCCTCGTTCATCGCGTGCAGGTAAACGGGCTCGCCCCCGCCGCGCCCACCATCCAGCGGGTCAGCCCCGAGGGCGTGACGTCCGCGACTTCCGTCCTGCTCTACGCCTCGGCCCTGGCCGGCCTCCGCTATGAAATCACCGGCGGCTTGCTTCCCGTGCAGTCCGGCACCGTGGGTGCCGACGGCAAGTTGGTCGCCACCGTGCCCCTGACCGCCAATGCAGCCAACGTCCTGCAGGTCCGCGTCGTCGGGGCCTCGGGCCTCGCGTCCGCGCCGGCCACGGTCGAGGTCGTGCACGATTCCCTTGCGCCTGTCGTCACTCGCACCACGCCGGCCGCCGGGGCCACCAACGCGCCTTCCGGTGCGCCTGTCCAGATCGTGTTCAATGAGCCGGTCCGCGCCGCCGAACTCGCCGCCATCGAGGTCCGTGCCGCGGGCGCGCCGGTCGCCTGCGCCCGCGCGCTCTCGGCCGATGCCCGCACTCTGACGCTCACGCCGGCCGCCCCCTTTGCGGAATCGGCCAACATCCAGATAACGCTTCCCGCCACGCTGGCCGATCTCGTCGGCAATGCCTTGGGCAGTGCCTATTCCTTCGGCTTCCGTATCGCCGACGTCACTGCCCCCGCCGCGCCTGTCCTCGCCGCCGTCCCGGCGCGCGTCAACCGGCTGGCCCTCACCCTTTCCGGCACTTCCGAGCCGTTCGCCCGCGTCGAGGTCGCCGGCGCGGCCGCCCCGGTTTCCGCGCTGGCGGACGCTCAGGGGCGTTTCGCGCTCGGCGTCACCCTCCTCGCCGGCTCCGTCAACACGCTCTCGGTCGTCGCGCGGGACGCCGCCGGCAACGCCTCCCCGCCGGCGACCGTCACCATCGCCCACGACGCCACCGCCCTCGTCCTGCAGGAAAGCCTGCCCGCAGACGCCGCCACCGGCGTGGCCCTCGACACCGCGCTCCGGCTCACCTTCAACAAGGCCGTCGATCCCGCCTCGCTTGCCGGGGTCGCCCTCGTTTCCTCGGGCAACGTCGTCGCCGGCGTGGCGGTCACCGTCGCCGAGGGCGTGGTTTCGCTCGCCCCTTCCGCCACGCTCGTATCCGGAAAATCCTACGAGATCGTCGTGCCCGCCACCGTCGCCGATTTCTTCGGCAATCGCCTCGGCGCCACCCGGCGGATCGCCTTCTCCACCGGCGCGGACCAGGCGCCGGCTGCGCCCGTCATCTACACCGCGTTGCCTCTCGGTGCCACCAATCTGACCGCGGCCACCCTCACCGGTTTCTCCACCCCGGGCACCCGCCTCGTGATCGATGGCGGCGCCGCCTCCTTCGAGTTTCCAAGCGACGGCGTCATCGACACCACCGGCCTTTTCACCGTCACGGTTCCGCTCCAGGCCGACGCGCAAAACTCCCTCGTGCTGCGCGCCCGTGACGCCGCGGGCCGGCTCTCCGCCGCCGTTTCCGCGCTTTCCGTCCGCCAAGACTCCATCATCCCGACCGTGCTTGGCGTCACGCCGGCCGGCGGCGCGTCGGCCGTGCCGGTCCAGACCTCGGTCTTCGTCGAGTTCTCCGAGGCCATCCAGACTGGGCCGCTCAGCGCCACCGTCCCCGCGATCCGCCTCTTCGACCCGCTCAACGCCGTGGTGCCCGGCTCCTGGATCGCTGCCGCCGATGGTCGCTCCGCAAGCTTCTACCCGGCGCGCACCCTCGCCCCCGAGACGCGTTACAAGCTGCTCGTTTCGACCTCCGTCCGCGATCTCGCCGGCAACCCCTTCGCCGCGTCGTTCGCCTCCGAGTTTACCACCGCCGCCGCCGCGCAGGCCGCCCGTCCCGCCGCGCCGGTGCTCGATCCGCTCGCGTCGCTGCGCACCACCGCGGCCTCGGTCACCCTCTCCGGCAGCGCGCCGGCCGGAGCCCAGATCCGCGTCTTTGGCGGGCAGGGTGGGGGAGTGACCACCGCCGATGCCGAGGGGCGCTTCAGCGTCGCCGTCGCGCTCGTCCCCGCCTCGGCCAATCCGCTCGCGGTCGTCGCCGTGGTCGGCGGGGCCCTGAGCGATCCCGCCACCGTCACCGTCACGCAGGTCCGGCATGCCGCCGCCTTGCGCATCCTCTCCCCGCAGGCCGGCGTCGAGTATCACAACCGGTCCGTCACCGTCGCGGGCGTGATCGACGATCCCGATTCCGTGTCGTCCATCACCATCACCGGCTCCGGCATCGCCGCGCCGGGGCTGCCCGCGACCATCGTCGGACGCTATTTCTTCCGTCAGGTGGTGCTCGACGACGCGGCCGGGACCAAATCCCTCGCCGCCGTGGCCACCGTCGGGTCCGGCTCTCCGCTGGAGGCGGCCGTGGCCTTTTCCCTGTTGGTCGAGCCCGCCGGCAGCGACACCCGTGCGCCCATCCCGCGCTTCATCTTCCCCGAGGAAGGCGACGTGCTCAACGGCGAGGTCGTCGAGGCGCTTCTCACCGTCGAGGAGGGCGTGCAGCTCACTCACGTCGAGATCGCCGACGTCGTCGCGCACGATGTCGTGGGCAACATTTTCCTCATCCACGCCAGGCTCGCCAACCAGGGGCCCAACACCCTCACGGTCAACGCCACCGATGCCGCCGGCCACGTGGGCTCGTCCTCGGTCAACGTGGTCATGGACTCCATCGGCTTCGCGAGCGCTCCCACGGTCGCGGCACGCCCTGCGCTCACCGCCGAGCGCACTCTCACCCTGACCGGTACCGCCGAGCCGGGCGCCACCATCGTGGTGCTCAACGGTCTCGTGCCCGTGCGCACCGTGGTCGCCGCCGACGGCACCTACTCGGTCATCGTCCCGCTCAACCCCAATGCCGCCAACCAGCTCCAGGTCGTGGCCACCGATGCGGCGGGCAATCTTTCGCCCGTCACCACCGTCCACATCGAGCATGACGACACCGCCCCGACGATCGTCTCCACTTCGCCTTCGTCCGGCCAGGCCGGCGTGCCGGTGAACGCCGCCATCGAGGTGCGTTTCTCCGAGGCCATCGCGCCGGCCTCGGTCGCGCCTGCGTCCGCCGTCGTGCTGCGCAGCGCGCTGGGCCAGACCATCCAGCGCAATGCCCTCCTCTCCGCCGACGGCAAGACCCTCCGCATCGTGCCGGGCTATAAACTTCTCCGGGGCGACACCATCACGGTCGAGCTCGATGCCGCCATCGCCGACGTCCACGGCTTCGTTCTCGGCGCGGATCACGTCTTCACCTTCACCACGGCCGCGTATCAGACGACCGTCTCCGGCATCGTGGTGGATCCCCAGTTGCGGCCCCTGCCCAACGTCAGGGTCGGCATTGCCGGCAGCAACCTTTCCCAGACCACCTCCAGTTTCGGTACCTTCCTCCTGGATGACGCCCCGGTCGGCGACCAGCTCCTCACCATCGACGCCCGTCCCGATCCCCAGACCGGCCTGTCCCCGCAGGGCGATGCCCGTGTCTTCGGTTACCTCGAGTTCCTCGTCCCCGTCCGGCGCGATGTGGACAACAGCCTGGGCCGCCCGATTTTTATGGTGGAGACGGATTTCTCCACCGCCACGCCGCTCGCCGCGTCGGGCGGGGAGGTCGTGCTCACCTTCACGCCCGCGCAGAAGGATCTGAACGGGTTCTCCGTCACCTACACGGCCGGTTCCGGCCGCTTCGCCGACGGCAGCGCGCGCGGCTCGCTCACCGCCACCCGCATCGACGCCGCCCACATCCCGGACCGCCTGCCCTCGGGCGCCATCCCGCATTTCCTGGTCGAGCTCGGGCCCGACGACCTCGTTTTTGCCACTCCGGCGCGGCTCGCCTTCCCCAATGTCTATAACCTCCCCGCCGGCGAGGAGGTGATCGTGTTCCACTTCAAATACGGTGTGCACGACTACACCGAGCTCGGTCGCGTCACGGTCGGCGCGGACGGCCGCATCGTCACCGGTCCCATCCTTCAGGAAACCGGTTTCATCGGCATCGTGCCCGCTTCCGGCGCCTACGACCTCACGCGGGGTTATCTCCAAGGCCGGGTCGTGGACGCCGCCGGCCACGGTCTCGCCGGCATCTCGGTCAATGCCATCGCCGGCACCACCTACGCCGTCACCGACGCCGAGGGCCGCTACTCCATCCCGCTGCCCGACGTACGTCTCGAGCTCATCCGCGCCTTCGCCACCGTCTCCACCGATCTCGGCGCGCGCCGCGGCGAGTCGCCCAGCCTGGTTTTCCAATCGGAGCTGGTCGCGCTTCAGCCCTCGGGGGTGACCCCGGTGCCCGACATCGTGGTGGACAGCTTCTTCCTCGGCGGCGGCATCCGTTACCGCGATGCCGACGGCGACCGTATCCCGGTTACCGGCCTTGCCTACGACGGCTCCGGCCACCTCGTGTCGATCGACACGCCCACCGCCCGCGCGGTGGAGATTCTGGTTTACCGTCGGCACGGTCCCGCCACCGGTCCCTGGACCTACGATTCCGAGCCATATATGCGCACGAAGGCCGGACTCGATCCCTTCGACGATACCTACGATTCCTCCTTCAGCCTGTCTTTCCTCGGCTCGCTCGCCGCGACCGGCTCCGGCGATCCGCAGGCCCGCATTCCCGCTCCGGGCGACGTGGTCAAACTCGTCGCCTTCGACCGCGCCACCGGGTTTTACGGCGAGACCGATCTGAAGATCCCCGCCGCCGCCGAGGCCGACGGGGGCGACACCCCGCTCGATGTCCTGGTCAACCTCGAGTTGCGCCCGCCCCGGCTGAGCCTGGACATGAACCGGGTCTTCTTCCTCGACGGCATCCGCCGCCGCGCGAACATCCCGCACCGCGGCATCGCCTTTACCGGCGACGAATACATCGAGTTCAAGACCACCTGGCGCACCTCCGACGCCATCCCGCTGGACCGGCCCGAACTCGCGCTCGCCGGCCGCCTTCGCGTGAGCTCCGTCGGTTACCAGACCGACCACGCGTTCGTGGTGCGCGGCGGCGAGCACGCCCGCGTCCTCGAGCTGCGCGAGGGCATTTATGCCAACCGCCTGGCCGTGCTTCAGCGCGAGACCGATGTAGGCGTCGAGTTCGTTTCCGTTTCTCCCGACGGCTCCTTTGCCCCTGCCTCGCTCGTGCCGATCGAGGTGACGACGAGCACCTACGGGCTTGCCCAGGCCCCGGCCACGGTCGTCGAGTCGGTCAGCCAGAACGTCGAACTCCACATTCTCCAGCTCTCGCTTTCCGCGGACGGGGATGGCGTGAACGTCTCCGGTCGCACCCTGCCCGGCGGGTTGGTAAACGTGGGCGGCGCCACGTTCACCGCCGACGGCAGCGGCTACTTCGGCGGTCGTCTCGCTGGCACGCTTGGGACCGGCGGTCTGCCGGTGCAGGTCGGCTCCAGCCTGGCCACCCGTTTCGGCGAGTCGCTGGCCCCGGTGCTCAACGCCCTCGATGCCACCCCGCCCGGCCTCGTCCCGGCCCGGGGTTCGCAGGGCGATGTCATCGTGCTTAACGGCGCTCATTTCAGCCCGGTGGCGGATGACAACAAAGTATCCTTCAACGGTGCCGTTGCGGTTGTACAAAGCGCGTCCGAGACCGCGCTCACCGTGCAGGTGCCCGAGCTGGCCTCCTCCGGCGACGTCACCGTCACCGTGGCCGGCAAACGTTCCAACGCGGTGCGCTTTGAGTTCCTGTCCGTCGGCATCAACAACGGCTCCTTCGAGGACGGCACTCTGCGCGCCTTCACCCTCGAAGGCTCCGGGCAGGTGGTGGAAAGCTGGAAACGAGTCACGCCCACGGACCGCCAGTATATGGCCTTCCTCGATACCATGGGCGATCCGCGCGACGGACTCAGCACGCTGACTTCAGACGCCTTCGAGGTCCCGGAGGGCATGCAAACCCTGCTGTTCGACTACCATTTTGTTGCCACCACCTTGCTCCGCCCCGTGCATGAAGTGCTTGAGCTGCAAATCCTCACCGAATCCCAGACCATCGTGGTCGGCGATCTTTTCGCCGGTATCGGCCTCGCTGTCTCCTCGACGATCTCCGGTTTTGACCGGGGCAGCGGTTTCCGCACCGCCGGGGTGTTGGTCGATCCCTGGGCCGGCACAGGTGAACGTATCCGTCTGCGGATCGTCCTGAAGGGAAGGGGAGCCTTGCCGGCCTTCATCCCTGGCATGGACCAGTTCGATGCCAATCCCCTCGGCCTCGGCAAGAACGCCGGCACCGGCGTCTTCCTCGACCATTTCCGCCTGTCCGCCGGTATTCAGCCTGCACTGCCGCCCCTGGACCGTAGCCGGCTTACCTTGGTTTCCAACGGTACGGCCGCCATCTTGTCGGCCCCGGCGGGTTTTATGCCTGCGGGTTCCCGGGTGTTTGCCTGGAATGTCCAGACCGGGCGTGTACTCGATGCGGATGTCGGCGCAGGTGGCGGCTTTGTATTGTCGATGCCCTTTGCCTCGCGGGTCTTGTCCGCCACCTATCTGGTTTCCTACGCTACGCCTGCCGGGGCGGGCGGGGGGCGCGTTTACGGACCGCCGATCGAATTGAGGGTAAACCGATGAAACCATTCGCCCGCTCCATCCCCCGTTTCGTCCCCTCCGGTTTCCTTTCGTCCGTTTTTTCATCGATGCGCTCTCGTTTCGTCTGCCGTCTCCTCGTCACTGCGGGTTTTTTTGTACTCGCCGCGTTCGCCTGCCTGCACGCACAGGGCACCCCGGGCAACCTCCCCCCGGTGGCGCTTCCGAAGTCGATCGAGCTGGACGAAGACACGGTTAAAACCGACCTGCTCCAGGGCACGGATCCCGAGAACGTCGCCCTGAAATTCCGGCTCACGACGCAGGCCGAACACGGCTATGTGACCATTTCGGCGGGCGGGGAAATGACTTATAAACCGAGCCCAAACTACTCGGGATTCGATACCTTCAGGTTCGTGGTGAACGACGGGACCGTCGATTCGCCCGCCGCCCTGGTGACCCTCAAGATAAACATGCAGAACGACGTCCCGGTGGCTCTGGACGCGGTTTATATCGTGGCGCCGGGTACAACCTTCACCGGCGAGCTGGGCGGTTTCGACGTGGATCCAAAGGCAACGCTCACCTACGAGATCATCTCGCAGCCGTCGGGAGGCACCCTGACCCTGCTTCAGGACCCGAAAGCGCCTTCAGGCAGCCCGAACGATGGGAAATTTGGCCGCTTCAGTTTTACCCCGCCGACCCTTTCCCCGCCGGATCGCCATGGTGTTTATACTTTCACCTTCACCATCGGGGACGGTTCCGCGGTTTCGCCCCCGGCCACCGTGACCCTGGTGGTTGGTGACCGCAGCGGTTTTTTCGGCGACATCCTGCGGAACCGTCTCGCGAGCGTGCTTCTCCCGGGGGCCACCGGCCCGGTCACCGAATTTTCCCCGGTGGAGTACGGCCCGGTGCTCGATATGGCGGTGGACCGCGCGAATCGCCGCCTTTACGCCCTCTCGAAAAACGGGCTCTTGATTTTCGACATTATCGCCGAAGGGGATGTCCCCACGCTTAACCTATCGGGTACCGGTGCGGTGCCCGATACCGGGGGAACTCACCTCGCCCTTTCTCTCGATGCCCGTACCGTTTACCTCGCTTCCAAGGGTAAGGTAACCGCGCTTAACCTATATCCGGAGGGCGTCTGGGACTCCGGTCGTCTGATACATAAAGAACCGTTCAGCCATCGCCGCACCTACGCCTTTGAACCTGCGGACCGCGAACCGGTCGCCCTAGGTGTACATCCGGCTGGCGACCGTCTCTTTGTCGTCACCGCCGCTTCGGGCAACAAGGTGAATGTCAACAACGACCTCCTTCGTTCCGATGTCGGCAACGGCACCCGTTCCGAGCAGCTTTCCGACGCCGATTTGCCTGCCGATTTCGGGTTTCTTTCCCAGCTCGATATAACGAATCCCATTCCCGGCACCGCCGCGCCCGCGGCCTTCTCCTCCCCGGTGGATATCAAGGCGCTGATCCACCCGCAGGTCTCCGTCGGCATCAAGAGCCTGGCCTTCTCTCCGGATGGCAACTGCCTGTTTCTCGCCGCCGTCGGCGGGCAGACGGTGCGTGCGACCTCTTTCGGAATCATGCCGACCACCGACGAGGGCACGGGAGGCATCGTGGTGCTGGATGTACGGCCTCGTCCGGACGACGCCGCCGATGGCTGGGTCGCCTACCTTGGTTTTATTCCCACCACCGTAAAAGGGGAGGACACCGAGAAGCTGCGGACCGATATTCGCAAGGAGGGCTGGCGAATCGTCCACCCTCAGGTCCAGTGGGCGCGTAATCTTTACCTCACCGGCTTGGGGCAGTTTGAGGTGTCGAGCGGCAGCCCGTTTACGATACAGCAGGGGCTCACCGCCTTTACCTTGGGAAGCATCGTTTTGGCCGAGATGGAGGATTCGTTCCAAGATTACGGCTACATGCAGGCGTATTATAATCTGTATCCGAACGATATGGTCGGCGCCTCATCGGTCGCCATCAATCACCGGGGTGATTTTGGCGTGGTCACCCTTCAGGAGACCAATAACCTCGGCCTGCTCGACGTAAAACCCGCCTCTTCCCTCGACGGTTATTCAGCCGACTCGCGCCCGGACTTCTTCATCCAGACGGGCACCGGCAAAACGATCAATGCCTTCGAGGCCGCCCTGGCAGGCCCCTCCTCCGCGACCATCTACCAATGGCTTTACTCTCAGGAAGTCACCTTTAGCGCGGACGATTCCCGCATTCTTATCGGCATGGCCGGTGGCACGCCGAAGTCCGATTCTCTTAATAAAATAGGTTCGGCCGACGCCTTTACCCTCCAGAACGCCAACGAGCCCGACAACCCGACTTTTCGGGGTGGCAATCCTCCTCCGGGCTTCGCGCTGCATTCCACCGGTATTTTCCAGTCCCCTCGCCAAGTCGCCGCGCTCCAAAGTCCCGAAGGCGATTTCGATCACGACGCTTTTTCCGATCAGGCCGAAGCCTTTAACCGCTGGAACCAGCAGCGCACCGTTCCTCAGGGCATCAAGGAGGCTATGGTGGATACTTCCGCGGGTACCTCCCCTTCCGCTGCTCCGCTGTCCGATCCCGGCAAACCCATCCTCCCCTCAACCTTCGGCGACGATGCGCTCGACAAGGCTTTTTTCCTGCCCGCCAGTGGTGTGGGCTACCGGTTCGATCGTCATAACCAGCACCCTCTGGCCCTGAACGCCGCCAGTCGCGGCGCCCTCGCGGCCATCGAGCAACTCGGTCGTCGCTGGCACGAGGCCTTCCTCGCCGGCGAGATTCAGCGCCCCTATTTTGTCGTCGGAATTATTGCCCAGCCCGGAGCGGGAGTTATTAAAAACAAGGAGGGCGAGGAACTCCAATACGCCACCCGCAACGGTTTTGAGGTAAACTTTCCTTACCTCAGCGTCGCGGCGGATGGGAGCCTTTCCGATGCGGCGCACGACTTCGTGCTGAGCAACGGCGCCGCTTCCCCGCGCGACAATCGCGAGGAAAATCTCGCGGGCTTCGACGCCTTGCACAACGCGAAGCTTCTCCAGCTGCTTTTTCAGGAAAAACGCGAGGGCCGCTTTCTCGCCAACCGCATCGAGCTCGATCCCGCCGTACGTTTCCTGCTTTCGGAGCCCGCTCTTTCGGACCCTCTTTTCGCCATTGACGCCGAGACCCGCAGCCTCGCGGAAAAAATGAACCTGGGCGACACGCGGTTTCTTTATCACGGCATCCGCGATCCCGAGCGTCCTTCCCGCCGCGATCTCGATTCTCAGCTATCCGTCTCCTTTTCCCCTCTCGCGGTTGTCATCACCCCCGAACCGCCCCCCGCTCCCGGCCCGGGCGTGCCGCCGCCGGTGCCCGGTCGTCATACCTTCGTCATCAAGCCCCCCGATTACGTCAATCTCGAGACCCTTCGTGTCCTGTTGCCCAAGCTTCCGGGGGCCGATCTCGACGATTTTCTCGTCCGCACCGCCGACGGTACGCTTCTGCAGTTGGATAAAGAGTACGATTATGCCGATTTGCTCGACGATTTTGGCCGGCTTGTACTCACCGTGGATGCCGTTTCCGGCACCGACTGGCAACTTGCCCTGGAGGTCCGTTCTCCCGAGGTCGATACGCTGTACAGTTTGCGCGATCGTTTTGAATACATCCGTTGGAAAGACACCAATAACCCCAGTCGCCGGCTCATGACCTGCGAGGAGCCCACCGCGGCGACCGATCGCCAGCGCACGGTGGTCGAGGCCGAAACCATCGGCTTTCAGTCGCCCATTCGTTATGTGATCGATAAATGGACCCCGGAGGAAGGCGCCACCTTGGATGGTCCGCCCAGCTTGCCGGTAATCGATATCCAAACCGGCGTGGTCGTCGCGGGCGATGATCGCGGCACCCTCTCCATCATCGCCGAGTCAGACGCTCCCGATGGCGCCACCGAGCGTACTCCTCCGATCGAGATTCTGGTGGGCTGCGCGGATTGCAGTACCGGCGACTGCGAACGCGAGGGGGTGCTTACCACCCAGGTGCCCGAGCGGGGCCTGGCTTTTGAGGTGCATGATGGGGACGAAGGGCTGCTTCGCTTCTTCTCCGATGACATCCGACGCGATCCGAAGTACCTGGAATACTCGTACCACAACAAAGATACCCGTGTACTTCGCGACAAAGACGGGGTTATCCGTCAGGTGCTTACCCGCCGCACCTTGATTGATATAGTCAGGCAGGGCGATGGCTTTTCCGTTAATACGCATGCCCGGGAGAGCACCCAGACCCGACCGGACTACGACCCGGAGGAGGGGGTTTATTTGGTGAGCGGTCAGCTCATCTCCCAACTCGTGGTCGCCCCCGATCCCGAACTGGGGGATCGAGGCGCCATGATCACGGTCCATTATACGGGGGCGAGCGCCGACGGTGGGGCCGCGGACAATCGCACCGAGCGTTACGTATATCGCCATCCTGATTCGCAAACGTGGAGTTATTCGGAATTTACCGATGCCGCCGGCCTCCGTCCCCTGCGCGAGATTATCATCGAGCGCGGCGCCGATCCCGATTCAGCTCCCGATGCCTCCTTTGTCACTCGTACCCTGCGCGATGGGGAGGGTGTCATCCTCTCGCAAACCCGGCAATCTCTCCGCCCCATCGCCGGTTCCCTCCGAGCGATCTCGCAAGTGGACGACCCCGCTGGAGCCGCCCGGCGCAGCCTTTATGAGCACGATGCGGCGGGCCATGTCAGCGCCGTCATCCGACCGGATGGATCGTGGGCGCGTTACGTTTATGAGGCCGGCCGTCTTACCAAGCTGATCGAACCATGGCTAAACGCTCCCTTCTCCGCGCCCGATTCCGCCTGTGTCGTCACCACGTACGACTACACTCCGCTGGTGCCTCCCGCCGATGGCGTGATTCCACGTCCTGAATCGCCGCGGACCACAATCACGACCACACTCGGTATCGAGACCGCTCGTACTTATGCGCACTATGAAACGCATCTGGAGAGCCTCATCGTCGCGGTGCGCCCCGGTGCCACCTGGCAGGATCCTGCCAATCTCGTCACTACAACCCGGTACGTGTCCGACGGGTTCTTCGCCGGTCGCGCCCTCTCCATACGTTATCCCGATGGCACCCTGAGCCTCTACCGGTATGAGCTGGAAGCGGACGGTCGCCAGCGCACCACCGTCCATTCCGGCGCGCCTGCAACGGATCTCTCCTCCATCGTCGACGGAACCAGCACGGTCTCCATCACGAACCGCCAGGGGCACGAAATTCTCTCCCGCACCACGGATATTGCCACCGGCTTCACCCTCGATGAACGCGAAGCCCTCCAGATCGACGCCCGCGGTCGTCCCACCCTCTGGGGCCACTTGGATGGCGGCACTTCGTCCATCGTATATGCCTGCTGTGGCGTCGAGTCCGAGACCGACCGTCTCGGCATCACCACCTCCTATCAATACGATGAGTTCAAGCAACTGCGTACCAGCACGCGCCTGGGCATCACCACCCGCTACGAACGCGATTCCGGGGGGCGTGTCGTCAAGACCTTCCGCCGCGGTAGCGATGGCGTCGAGACCCTGATCGCCCGCACCGATTATCTGGACCGCGTTGGCGAGGCCAAAGACACGTATGACGCCGAGCAGCGTAAGACGCAAAGCCGCACTGTTCACAATTCCGACGGAACGACCACCAATACCGTCACCTTGCCTGGCGGGTTCACGCAATCTCAGACCATCGCCCGTGATGGCCGCCTGCTTGAGGTCGGCGGAACCGCCCTGAGACCGATGCGTTACGAATACCGCGTCGAGACTTTTGGAAAACCCGGGCGCCCCGCATTGCCTTATTTGGTCACCCGTGTCGTCGCGCTTGTTCGGGACGAGTCCACCGGCCAGTATCGGGATACCGAATGGACCGAAACTTGGACGGACACGGCTGGCCGCGCCTTCCGTTCCTACGACCCCACCGGTGCTTATGCCGAAAATGAATATAACGCCAAAAATCAGCTTTGCCGCTCCAGCGATCCCGATGGTGTCACGACCCTTTTCGTCTATAATCAACGCGGACAACTGGCGATCACGGCTTTGGATCGAAATCGTAATGATGAAATCGATTATTTTGGGAACGATCGCATCACCTCTGTCCGGCGCGAATATGTTCTTAGGGATGGTATCGTCGTCGCACGTTCCACCACCGAGCTTTGGGCCGATTCCGCTGTCGGGGTAAGTCTCACGGCCGCCTTGGCGGGGAGTTCTGTTTCCGCGGTCGCCGTGACAGGTTCGGGCGCGTTTACGAGTCCGCCCCGGATAACGTTTGAGTCCGCGCCCGAAGGCGGCGTAACCGCCACTGGCGAAGCCGTTCTTACCGATGGGATCCTTACCGGGGTTATTGTCACCAATCCCGGCTCGGGCTATATTGTCGCTCCCGCGGTCAGCCTCGTTCTCACTCCCGTGTCGATGGAGACCGAGGATCAAAGCGTGGACGGTCTTCGTTCATGGACTACACAATTTGGAAACACCGCGCAGCGGGAAAGGGTGTTTCCCGCTGCGCGCGACGGTTCCTGGGTGAATAAGTCCATTCACGCCGATGGATCTTACGATATCTACGATTATCGAGGCGGTCGGCTGTTTTCATCGAGTTCCTATGATCGTGACGGCGTGCGGATCGCCAACGTCACCTACACTTATGACGCTTGCGGACGCACGCGGGAAGTCACCGATATCCGCACCGGGACAACGAGCTACACTTATTACAATGATGACCAGGTCCGGGAGCTGAAAGCCCCTCATCCGGAGTTGGAGGGGCAGTGGAGCGTTACCACATTCTACTATAACGAGCGTGGTTTCCTGCAGCGCCACCTGCTACCCGATCAGACCGAGACTTTTTACGAATATACGCCCCTTGGTCTGCCGGACCGGGTACGAGGATCCCAGACTTATTCGCTGGATTACGACTACGATGAGCAGGGGCGCATGACGGGCTTTACAACCTGGCGGGATTTCGCCGGTGACGCGGGTAAGGCCATAACCAGCTGGCGCTATCACCCCCAGACGGGACGGCTGGCCGCGAAGCGCCACGCGGACGGCAAAGAGACGTCCTATTCCTACACGCCCGGCGGCCGCGTAAAGCAGCGCGTTTGGGCGCGGGATGCCTCCTCTTCTGCGCCCGATGTGCCGCTTACAACATCCTACAATTATAATTTGGACGGTATCCTTGCCACGGTCGATTATAATGATTCAACTCCGGACATCGGATACGAATATTACCGTCATGGGATGGTGAAGGAGGTGCGCGAGGGGCTCTTGGTGGCGGGGGCCATTTCTGACGATAATCTGCGCCATCGCCACACCTTTAGTTACGATGCCAGGCTGATGCCAGACGTCGAGGGTATCGCTACCTTCGGCAAGTATAAGATCACCCACCGGTATGAAGGCGACGCGGCGGGTGAACTGCGAGGGCGTTACAAAGGGTTCTCTTTGGCGGGGCCGACAGAAGTAATTCACTCGGCCGACTATCGTTATGATGCGGCCGGGCGGCTCGGGCAGGCCGTTTCGGCCGCCGGTCGTTTTGATTATAACTATGCGCCGGATACGGATCTGATCGATACGCTAAAGGGGCCCGCCCATAGCGTCCAAAATATCTATCAAAGCAGGGGGAACGGTCTGCGGGTCCGGAGTAACCTGGTCGGCACCACTACCGTGTCTCGTTTTTCCCACACGTTCAACGCCCTGGGGCAGCGGGTGACGGCGGGCAGCGAGGGAGCTGCGTTTGCCGGCGCCAGCCATTTTGTCTATCGCTACAATTCCAAGGGCGAGATTGTCGCCGCGGATAAATTCCAAGGCGCGAATCCCGATCTACCCGGTCCGCCCATACAGCCGGAGACTTTCGCTTACGAGTTTGACGACATCGGTAATCGCAAACAGGCAACCCGCGGTCCGTCGGCCGCTCCTCTGGAGCGCAAGGACTACGTCGCCAACGCGCTTAACCAATATACGGGGATTTCGGGGTTCAGTCCCGAACTTTCCAGTTTCAGCGTTGAACCTTCTTACGACCGGGAGGGTAATCTTACCGGCGACGATCGCTGGCTTTATTTCTGGGACGGGGAAAATCGCCTTATTCGCATGGAAACACGTCCGGAGGTGGTTGCGGTTTCCGGTCAGCCCGCTTCCCGCCTGGATTTCACCTACGATTACCAAGGGCGCCGCGTCCGTAAACAGGTATTTACCGCGAGCGGTGGCGGTGCGTGGGCTCTTGTCACTGACTTGGGCTTCCTTTACGACGGCTGGAGTCTGATCGCGGAAATGGATTGTTCCGCCCAGCCCGCGCGGCTGATACGGGCTTACACATGGGGGGCGGATCGCAGTGGTTCCCTTCACGGAGCCGGTGGTGTCGGGGGGCTTCTCGGCGTGACCGAAGCCCCAAGCGCCCCGGGATCCATGGTCAGATCGTTTTTCCCGACCTACGACACGAACGGGAATATTTCCGAGTACCTTGATGAATCGGGGACGGTCGTCGCCCATTTCGAATACGGTCCCTTCGGGGAAATCGTCCGCTCAACGGGGACCTTTGTCGCGCCTTTCGGGTTCTCGACGAAATACCGCGACGTCGAAACCGACCTGATTTATTACGGCTATAGATATTACGATTCCGACGCCGGCCGCTGGCTGAGCCGGGATCCGATCCAGGAATCGGGAGGAGTAAACATGTATGGGTTCCTGGACAACGATGCGGTTCAGAGTGTTGATCTCAACGGCCTGTGCGATCTTTCGCCGATTATCGATCTGCTGAAGCAGAAAGTGATCAACGAGCTTGAGGAGCGAGTGATAAAGGTGGCGCTAAAGAAAGCTGCGAAAACTTCTATTCTCAAGGGCGTCCTGTTCTTTATCGATGGTCCCTTCCCGATCGGGGATGCGATCAGCGTGGCGTGGATGGCTGCGGATGCGGCGTCGCTCGCTTCTCAGGTCAGTAAATATAAGGATTATGCGAAAAGCATAATGGATGGGCTCACGCAACTGAAGGGTATTAAAGGGCTGGGAGACATGGATCCGACCACTCATTGTTGCGATGATCTTTTAACGCAGACCGGGAGACTGGTTAAGACTGGCGTGGCCAGCAATAAAGGTTTCACGGTGGCGATGATAAAGAAGGGCGTGGCCGCAATTCGAACGGCGCTCAAGCAGTGTGTGTGCGACTGTGTGAATGATTTGGATCCGAGGAAGTGGAACAATCCCGATTTTGTCGGCGACGAACATGCGCAGGCCCCCGGCGAGGAGCTGACCGTTGAAAGAGGCGTCGACGCGCGGAAACGGCACGGTCGGGCGGATCGCAAGGAGGAGTTGGCCCATGCGATCCTTAACTTGCCGGAGGATCATCCGCTTTATGCCCAGCGGATGGCGCTTGCTGAAGAGGCGTTCCGCACCGGGAAAACACCCAAAGGCTATGTGCAGGCTCACGATGAAAGTTCGCCTGCGAGAGAAGGTTACGGATACTCCGGTAAAAATTCCAAGTTGGATACCAAACAGAAAAATGACCGGGATGAGGCGAATCGAAAGGCACTCTTTTCGGCCACGAAAAAGAGGTTCGGGAAATTATATGATACCTTGTGTAAGTAACATTGATCAGGTTGACCTGCGCTAAAATAGTAAAATAAAATGGATTCTCCTGCTTTATTTCCTCCTCGGTGGTGTGGCGGGGACGGGGCTTGCGTCAAAGATAAGCATGGCTATCAAGCCATGTTTGTCTTTCGCGATGTCTCGTTTTCCTTCCGGTGGATTCCTCCCGGGGAGTTTCTGATGGGCGCCCCTGAAGCGGAAATCGAAATAGGAGGCTACCCTGTGGAAGGCCCCCGGCACCGGGTACGTATCGGTTCTGGATTTTGGTTGGGGCAGACCCAGGTTACACAAACCCAATGGGCCATCTTGGTGGATCGCAACCCGAGTAAATTCAAGTCCCCCCAATATCCGGTATGCGGCTGTAGCTGGCACATGGCCAAAGATTTTTGTGAGCGCCTTGGTATGGCCAACCCGCTTTTACGTTGCCGCCTGCCCACGGAAGCCGAGTGGGAATACGCGTGTCGCGCGGGAACCGTCTCCGCCTATAACGATGGATCGGAATGCATCGGGTTTAAGATCGATACACCCGCGCTTCAAAAGCTAGCTATTTACAAAGCGACCAGTCGCGGTGAATGGGATGCGGAGCACAAACCCTGTGATGTTGCCTCGAAGCGGCCCAATAAATGGGGGCTCTACGATATGCACGGCAATGTAAGTGAATGGTGTATGGATCGACTTGTCCCTTTTACGGGGGAGGATCGAGTTGATCCTTTGAATATTTCCGGATCGTCAGGCCGCCTTGCGCGCGGGGGCAATTACCTATCGTGGGCCTTTCAATGTCGAAGCGCAGCCAGGACCACTTACGACCCTGACTACACGCTGGATTTTTTGGGTTTCAGGCTTTTGGTCGAAGACAAGTAAGGTTCAGCTCCGATGGACATGCCGGTCTTTCGGCCTGTGATAGGGAAGGACCTGACCAAAAAAAAGGCCCGCGCCGGGGTAGTGGCGCGGGCCTTGGGGGGGAGTGCGTGAGCCTGGAAGGCTTTGGCGGTGCCGGCTCCGGGCGGGTTGG
>CBINGR010000073.1:0-24995 GCA_966250295.1 uncultured Akkermansia sp.
GCCCCCACGGGGAATCGAACCCCGCTTTGAAGAATGAGAATCTCCTGTCCTAACCGATAGACGATAGGGGCAGAACCAAAAGGAACGCGGACGATTACGGTTCGCGTCGACGCGTCAAGCTCCGGTTTTGAGGTTTTTGGGGTTCGTCGGAAAGTGAGGGAGGCGCGGAAGCGTCCGGGCCTCGGGCCGGGAGGAGGTCAAAGGGCGGGCTTCAAGCCGCGCTTCGTCGGCGGGCGAGCTCGGCGGCGCCTCTTTCGAGGGCGGCTGCGATCACGGGCGAACGCACCGGTTTGCTGGTGTAGTCGTCCATGCCGGCCTCCAGGCAGAGCTCGCGGTCGCCGGAAAGGGCGTTGGCCGTCATGGCGATGATCCAGGGACGACGTTCCGGCGGGTAGGTGGCGCGAAGGCGGCGCGCGGTTTCCAAACCGTCCATCACGGGCATCTGCACATCGAGCAGGATGATGTCGAAGGTCCCGCGTGCGACCGCGTCGAGCGCCTCCACGCCGTTGTTCGCGAATTCGGGCGCATAACCCATTTTGTGCAGGAGCAGATTGGCCACGCGCTGGTTCACCGGATTGTCTTCCACGAGGAGGATGCGCAGGGGAAGGCGTTTTCCGAGGGTTTCGTCGATGGCGACGAGAGGAGGGGGCGTCGGGGCAGGGGTCGCGGGAGCCGGGGCGGCCAGGAGCGGAATCTCGAATTGGAAGTCGGAGCCGCGACCGACTTCGGACACCACCCAGATACGGCCGCCCATGAGGCCGACGAGGCGCTGGGTGATGGCGAGTCCGAGGCCGGTGCCGCCGTATTTGCGGGTGGTGGAGGCGTCCACCTGGCTGAAGGCATGGAAGAGCCGATCGTGACGGTCGGCGGGGATACCGATGCCGGTGTCGCGCACGGAGAGATGGAGCAACGGGGCGCCGTCGGGAGTGTTGCGGCGGGAGGCGGTAACGACGACCTCGCCTCGTTCGGTAAATTTGACGGCATTGGCGACAAGATTGACGAGAACCTGCCGGAGACGGTTTGTGTCGCCCACGATACGGGCGGGAATATCGCTCGCGATGTGGCAGTGGAGGTTCAGGCCTTGGGCGGAGGCGGGGGCGGAGGAGATATCCATGGCCTCCCGAATACAGGCGTGGAGATCGAAGGGGGCCTGTTCGAGCTGGAGCTGCCCATGATCGATGCGTGAGAAGTCGAGAATCTCGTTGATGACCACGAGGAGGGCATCGCCGCTCGTCCGGATCGTTTCGGTGTATTCGCGCTGGAGGGGGGTGAGCGGGGTGCCGTGGAGAAGTTCGGACATGCCCAGCACCGCGTTGAGCGGAGTGCGGATCTCATGGCTCATGTTGGCCAGAAATTCGGATTTGGCCCGGCTGCCGGCCTCGGCGGCGCGAAGCGCGACTTCGAGCTCGGCGCGGGCGGTGGACAGCTCGGCAGTGCGTCGCGCGACGCGGGATTCGAGGTCGGCGAGCAGGGCCTTGTGCTCGGAGGCGAGGCGCCATTTGCGGCCCAGCGAGCGGGCGAGTTGCTGCACCTCGACCGGGTCGAAGGGCTTTTTGAGGATCAGGAGGCCGTCGCTTTCGGGGAAGCGCCGAGCGATGTCGCCCAGAGAATAGTCGGAATAGGCGGTGCAAAGAACGATTTGGAGTTCGGGGTCGGCCTCGCGGAGGAGGCGGGCGGTCTCGACTCCGTCAATGCCGGGAGGCATGCGGACGTCCAGGAAGGCGACCGAGAACGGCTTGCCGGCGGCGCGCGCGGCGGTGGCGGCGCGGAGCGCGTCTTCCCCTTGGAGGACGCACTCGACATCGAAGGTGGCCATGGGTTCGTGGGCCGCCGCCGCCAGGTGGGGGGCGAAGTCGGCGAAGCCGGCGACGGGAGGCCGGGCGGGCGCGGGGGAGGCCAGAATCTTGCGGTAATCCTCGTGGATCGAGGGCAGATCGTCGGCAACTAGGATGCGACTGTGTTCAGGCGTCATGGGCGGACGAGGGAGGATGGCGTGGGAGGTCCAGGGTGAAGGTAGCGCCGAGGCCGGGACCATCGCTGTGAACGCGAAGGGCCCCGCCGAGGAGCCGGGCGGTGTTGGCGGCGTTATGCAAGCCGAAGCCGTGCCCGCCGGCCTTGGTGGTGAAGCCGTAGCTGAAGATGGAAACGAGCTGATCGGGCCGGATGCCGACACCGTTGTCCGCTACGGAGACGGAAAGATGCGTGGCGGAGGGGGGGCCGATGCAAATGCGGAGCAGGGGGCGCGGGGAAGCCGCGGGATTGGCCGCGAGGGCGGCGCGGGCGTTGGCGAAAAGGTTGACGAGAATCTGGACGACGGCGCTGCGATCCGAGTGGACGAGAGAGTGGCCTTCGCAGCTTTGCTCGATGCGAAGGCTGGGGGCGGCGGAGTGACCGGCGGTTTTATCGAGCAGCAGGGCTTCTTGGACTGCGTCGCGGAGGTCGAAAGTTTCGCTGTGGCGGGTGGATTTGGCCAGAGCCTGCTGGCGGGCGACGATATCCTTGAGATGGGCGACGCCGGTTCGCAGGGTGGAGAGTTCCTGCGCGGCCACTTCGAGGTGGCCGGCGGCGTGGTCGGCGATGCCGGCGGCGAAGGCCAGGACGCCCGCGCCGTCGGGATGGGTGGAGAATACGGGCGCGGCCTTGGGCGGCGGGGCGGCGAAAAAACTGCGGAGAGTGGCGACGGTGGGCTGAGCGCGGGCGCGGAGATAATCGGCGAGGAGTTCGGCGGAGACGTTGATGCTATTCAGGGTGTTGCCGATGTTGTGGAGCACGCCGGTGGCGACCTCGGCCATGCCGGCCTCGTGGGAAAGACGGAGGAGTTCGC
This sequence comes from uncultured Akkermansia sp., assembly GCA_966250295.1. GTDB lineage: Bacteria > Verrucomicrobiota > Verrucomicrobiia > Opitutales > Opitutaceae > IMCC26134_A. Next base: position 2,825 of record CBINGR010000073.1, read on the forward strand.
GGGTGTTTTGCCGGAGGGAGGCCTCCGCCGCCTCGCGTTCGTGCATTTCCTTGTCGAGGGCGGTGAGCTGACGGGCGAGTTCGGCGTCGCGGCGGCCGATCTCGGCGAGCATCGTGTTGAACGCATCGGCCAGAGCGGCGACTTCGGCGGGGCCGCTGGGAACGGCGCGTGCGTTGTAGTCGTTGTGTTTGGTGACGGCGTCGGCGGTGCGGGCAAGGGCGGTGATCGGCTCGGCGACCGCACGCTGGAAGAGGGTGGCGAGGGCGTAGGCGAGGAGGCCGGTAAAAAGAAAGGCTGCGGCGTAAACGGATGCCCAGGTAATCGCCGTGCGATGCAGTTCGGCGCGGTTATCGGTGATGACCAGCAGGCGGCCCAGGGGACGGGAATCGTTTTTGGCGCGGACCTCCACGAGGAGGGAGACGTCAGGATCGGGCGCCTGCGGAGCGGAGGATGCCGGCACCGGACGGCCGTAACTGGCGAAAGGGCGTCCCTGCTCGTCGTAAAGCACGGCGGAGACGATAAGCGGGTCGTGGCGAAGGGAGGCGAGGAGGTCGGTGGCTTCCTCCACGTTGGGGAAGGCGAGAATGGCCGAGGCGTTGGTGGCGGTCATCTGGGCGATGGCGCGAAGGGAATCGGCCAGGCGCGCGCGAGTTTGCCCGAGATGATGGAAAAACAGCACGCCGCCAGCGGTGATCAGCACGGTGATGCAAATCAGAAAGGCGAACACCAGCACCTGACGGCGAATGGGGCGAAGGCGCGCGGGCATGGCGTGTGTCCGGGACAGGCTCAAGGCGCGTCGGCTGGCGGCGTTGGAGGTTCCTGCGTCGGGGAGGACGCCGGGGGGCTGGAGGCTTCGGGAGGCGGGGGAGTAGGCACCGCGTCCGGCCGGGAGGAGGGAGAAGGCCGGAAGATGCGGGACAGGGCGAGGAGGCGGGAACTGAGGACGAGGCCGGCGGAGCGGACCGCATCGGGCGCGATTTCGAAGCGCAGATTGCTGCCATCGCGGTAAAGATTGACCATGCCCCCCTGGGAGAGGAAATCGGGCGCTTCGGAAATGGTCAGGATCGGGCTGGAACGGATCACCGGGAGAGTTTCCGCGGCGGTGAGAGCGGGTTCCTCGCCAGGTTCCATGACAGAATCGAAATACACAACGTTGCAGGCGTCGAGATCGCGCGGTGTCTTTACCCGGACGATCCGGAGGCGGCGGTCACGGACGAGCTGCCGGTCGGCGATTCGGATGAGCCAGTCTTCGAGTTCCCGATTGCCGACCACACCGACGACGAAGGGCGCGGAGCGAGGAATGGCGTTGGGCGGCCATTCGGTGAAAAGGATAAAATTGACGATGTATTTGGCGCGAGCCTCCTCCTGCGACAATGGCGAGCCGGGCTCGGCCCGCACGGCGGGCGAGATGGCGGCGCAGACGGCAAACAGCGCCGTCAGGGCCGCGCCGAGGCGAATCCAGGATGCGGGGACTAGGCGGCGCATCAGAAGTCGAGCATGGCGCGGAGCACGACGACGCGAGGCGGAGACGAGATTTGATCCACGTTCTTGGGATCGGACCAGCGGGCGTCGGCGATGTTATAAACAGAGAGGGCGAAATCCCAGCGATGCCATACCTGCGAGGCCCGGAGGGTGAAGTTGGCGGTCAGGTAGTCCCCGGTCGTATGGATGACGCCATCCAGGTCTCCGCCGTCCCTGCGGTCCCCGACGTAGAGGAGCTCGCCGGAGGCGCGGAGCCACTTTTCGCGCAGCGGGGCGGAGAGATTGAGCTTGAAGAGCGTGCGCGGGGCGTCGGTGACGACGGAGTTGGTGGCATCGTCGTAGGTACGCTGGAGGGTGCCGGACGCGCGAAGCTGCACGCCGGAGGGGAAAAAGGCGCTGGCGCCCACGTCGAAGCCTTCGGTGACATAACGCTGGGTGTTGCTGTAGGTGATTTCGCCGGGGTCGGCCGGATTGGAGTTGGTGAGGACGGTGGTGATCAGATCGCTGGATGTGACGTGATAGAGGCGGCCGTCGACCCGCCACACGGGCCCGAGGCGTTGCTCGGCGATGAATTCCCAACTGCGGTTGGTTTCCGGTCCGATGTCGGGATTGGGAACGATGCCGGCCTCGACGGCGTAGCGTTCCTCGACGTTGGGCACGCGGAAGGCTTCACCGTAGAGAAGCTTCAAGGTGGTGGAGGACGTGGCGTCCCAGATCAAGCCCACGCGGGGCGTGAGGCGCTCGTCCCCCGTGCTGTAGTAGTCGTAGCGGCCGCCGAGAGAAATGCGGAAGGCGGGGTGGAATTCCCAGTCGAGCTGGGCGAAGGGACTGGCGTAGCGTGAGGACTCGCGGACGCGCGAGACGACCTCGCCGGTCGCGAGATTGTCGCGGCCGAGATCCTGGCGGAAGTTTTCCTGATACTCGACGCCTGCGATCAGCGTGTGGCGTTCGGCTATGGTCTGCTGCCAGCGCAACTCAGTGTTGAGCGACAGGCTGTCGGCATAGGGCGCCTGTTGTTCGAAGCCGGTGAAAGCAGGGGAGAAGAGGCCCTCATAGTGGTAGTAATCGAGGGCAAGTTTTGCGCTGAGCAGGGCGTCGGGAACGGGTTCGCCGGAGGCCCGCAGGAGGCCGTAGGCGCGTTCGTCGATGCCGTAGGCGGGGGTATCTACGTTAGTGTAATAGACGGGCGGCAGAACCTCTTTCTTGCGCCGCACGTAGGCGGCCTCGCCTTCGATGCCCCGCCAGGCGACATGGCTGAAGGCGCTCTGGTGATGCATGTCGTCGCGGTTGCGCGCGACGTCGGCGGTGAGCGCCGGGTCCGCGTTGTGCCAGTCTTCGCTGAGATCGAAGTCGGATTCGCCTCGCGACCACCATTCGGTACCGGAGATCGTGTATTCGATGCCGCCGGCGGTACGATCGCCGGCGGAGACGCGGGCCTTGGCGGAAGGTTCGGAGCCCAGGGCCAGCGCGGCCTGCCGGCCGGCGAGGTCGCGGCCGGTCTTGGGGATGACGTTTATGGCTCCGTAGAATGCGCTGCTGCCGTAGACCGAGGAACCGGGGCCGCTGATGATCTCGATGCGGTCGACCATGTCGAGGTCGAGGATGAAATCCGTGCCCACGGCGCCGGTCTGGTAGATGGGGTCGTTGAGGCGGTGGCCATTCAGGAGAATGAGGGTGCGGGAGTTAAAATCGTAGGGCCGGGTGAAACCGCGGTTGCCGACGTAGTCGTAGAACCGGTCGCTGCGAATGTGGAAGCCGGGTGCGCTGCGCAGCGCATCGGCCAGTGTGCGCCAGCCGTAGTTCTTGATGTCGGCGGCGGTGAAGACCGTGACGCCCGCCGGGGCGCGCCGGATGGACTGCTCGTATTTGGAAACCCCCGACACGGACTCGACGGGAGCGGACATCAACTCCTCGAGCGAGATGTTGGCGAGGGCGTCGGCGGCGGGCGGAGGAGGCGGCGTCGGGCCAAGGGGGGGCACCGGGGTGCTTGGTGCCGGAGTATTGGTGGAAGAGGTGGAGGCGGAAGCGGCGTAAGAGAGTGGGCTCGAAGCAAGCAGGCTGGCGAGAATGCTCGCGAAGAGAGGGGGGGGCAATTTCATGGACGATAAGAACGCGGGCATGATCTGCGGTGCGGGGAAGCGCGATGGGCGACCCGGTTTTGGGGCTGCCGTTACTCATTGGCTTGCAGCGTCAAAGTGTCGAGCCGGCAGTGGGTGGTGGGCGGGAAAAATTTTTGTTTCCGCGGCTGGATGCGGCCTGTGTCCGGAGAGAAGGCGGCGGCGCGACGGTTCGTCCGATCCGGAGGCACCCACCCGGTGCGAAAGAGCGGCTTTCGTGGCGGGAAGACGACGAGGCCGGATGCTTCTCGTTGACGGCGGCCTGCACAAACGATGGGGCTGGATGCGCTTTCATCATGCTGCGTTACCTCGCCTACGGCTCCAAGGACCTTGCCATGGCCCCGGTGCTGGTCATGTCGCGTTTCAACTGGGAGTTTTATGCCAATCTCCGGGGCGCCCTTCGCCCGACGGAGGCGCGGCCCGAAGCCACTCCGTTCAGCCTGCAGCCGACGCTCTGGCTTTTTCCGCCCGAGCGCCCCCATGGGTGGGAATCCCAAAGCACGGTGGAGCGGGTGGTGTTCCATTTTTCCTCGGTATCCGACGTGATCCGGGAGGCTTGCGCCGAGCGTGGATTCCTCAGCGTGGCGCTGGAGCCGCCGGACGTCGCGATGCTGCGGGAGCTGGGGCATTCGCTGGAATCGCACTATCGTTCGCCCACGCCGGCGTCGTTGCTGCTTTTCGACCGCGCGCTGATCGATCTCAGCCTGCTTTTCCTGCGCGGCAAAGACTTCGGCGCGGCCTTGCCTCTGGAGACGGTGGCGGTGGAACGGGTCGAGCGGGTCATCGAGTGGTACCTTTCGCATCTTCATGAGCGGCCGACCCTCGAGGCGCTGGCGGACGTCGTGCACGTCTCGCCCGCTCATTTGCGGCGCCAGTTCCAGGTGGTGTACGGGAAAAGCCCTCACCTGGTTCTCACGCACCTGCGGCTGGAAAAGGCGGCGCAGATGCTGGCCAACACGGGCGACACCCTCGACGTCGTCGCCCGGCGCAGCGGCTTCAGCAGCGCCAGCGACCTGTGCCGCGTATTCAAGAAGCAATACAAGGTCTATCCCAACGAGTGGCGCACGCTGATCGCGGGCAAAGAGAGGCCGGTGGAGCGGATCGAGCGGTTGATCGCGAGGGTGGGGCCCGGCGTGAAGGCTCGTTGAGCGGGCCGTATCGGGGGAGTTTCGCGGCGGGGGCTGGAGGGAAAAAGTCCCTGCTAGGGGTTTTCACGAAGAGCCGCGTATTCAATACCCTGAGACGAGCTGCGGGGAGAGAACGGGAGAACCGCGGGGCTGTTTACTGTAAGATTTACGCCGGCTTACCACGCCCGCCGAATTTCCCCATCGCTTGGGGCAGTCGCTTTCACCCCAGCCCCTTAATTCCCGGACACGCCGCCTCCGACGGCCAGATCGCCTGCGTTCACCCTGCCTCAACCATGAAGTCATCCTCGTCCCCTTCTGTCCGCCGCCCCCGCGCCGGCTTTACCCTCATCGAACTGCTCACGGTCATCGCCATCATCGGCATTTTGGCGGCGATCATCATCCCCACGGTCAGCGGGGTGAAAGAGAAGGCCCGGGCCATTCAGTGTTCCAACCGGATTCGCTCCTGGGGCATGGCGGTCACCATGTTCGCGGCGGACTACAAGGGCCGTTATGCCATCAAGATGAACTACAATGGGACCAACGGAATGCTCTGGTGCCAGGTAGGCAATAACTCCGGGGGAATGTACAACGCTTATCTTTCAAACAAAAATAACACGCGGTATGACACGGGCGCGAATGGCATCAATTGGCAGGAATGTCCGAGCGGGCAGGGAATAACCGAGTTCGATGCCGCGCGGGGCACTGGCGCCAACACGCCCGGTTACAGTGCCTATGCGCTTGCCTGGCCGCATAAGAACAATGTCACAATTCCCGCAAACAGCGCGGGTGAGATTCTTATCCCCTTGAACGGTGCCATGCAGCCTTCCAAGACTCTGCTGGTGATCGAGCGGGCCTATAAGCCAGGTTCGACGGCCTACGACACGGGAGGCAATGCCACTATAGAGCAGAATGGTGCCGAAATTATGGCCGCTTACTCGACCTTCACCCGTCACAACAAAAAAGCTCACGCCGTGTTCATGGACGGACACGTGAAGGCGCTGGCGTGGTCCACTGACATGGTCGTGGGCAGCGGGCGCAGTTCTTCCTTCAACAAGGAACTGCTCAAGCTCGATTAAAATCGCAAGCTGGTGGGGCGTCGCCCACATCGGCTCTATTAAATAATATCCACCGGGGTTTCCGCTCCGGTGATTTCTTGGTTTTTCCGGTGAATTCTTCCTTTATCTCGATGAAACAACCCCCCGCCCCCAAGCGCTGCCGCCTGACCCGGACGCAGCTTCTTCGCCTCCTGACCCCCATTGCCGCTTTTATCCCTGTCGCGCACGCAGCGGATGTGTTCAAGGCGAACAATGCCGACAACCTCGATCTGACCACCAGTTGGGTAGGCGGATCTCTGCCGACGGCGACTGACGTTGCCGTATTCGATTCCACGGTGACCGGCATCCCGGTCGACCCAGAATCAGGCTGGTTTCTCATGAAGTATCCCTCGGCGGCTTCATGGCAGGGCATACGGGTCAACAATGCCATTAACGATCTTGCAATAGACAGTTTCGGGTTTGCGCTGCCGGCGCTGACCTTGGGCTCGGCTGGTATCGATCTCTCGGCCGCCGCATCGGGCACGACTTTCCACATGTACGGCCAGGCGATCACCCTCGGCGCTGCGCAGACTTGGAAGGTGGCCGACGGAGCCACCTTGGATATTTCAAACGCCACGATCGCCCGTTCAACAGGGGTTGCGTTGAAGCTTGAATTGGGCGCCACCGGCACAGGCGTGGTGAAGCCCAACGCAAGCTTTGGTGCTGCCAACGCAATCTTGGGCTACGCCACGATCGATGGCGGGGATTTTGCGGCGGTGAATGGAACCCAGACCGCACTGGTCGCAGGCAACACCCTTGGGACTTATACGCCGAACCCGACGACCGTGCCGCCCACGTTGGCGGCAGGCACCTACACGTTGGTGGATGTCATCAATTCCGGCACCGGCACCGCCTCGACCGCGCTGCGTATCGGCGGCAACATAACCCTTCCCGGCATCCGCTTTAATACGGCGCATACCGGCGGCCTCGATTGGACGGTGGACGGCACCGGCACCACGCGTAATATCAACATCGGCAACGGCGGTATCCTGGTCGGCCCCAATGTCGGGGCGCATAACGTGATTTTCAACGGTTCCAGCTGGTTCCGCATCGGCACGGCCGATTTCTACCTTCATCAGTTCAACACGGCGGGTGATTTGATCCTCAATAACTCGATGAGTCAGGCGAGCGGCAGTGCGCGTACGATCAAAGACGGACCTGGTCGCGTGATTTTGACCAACAGCGGCAACGGATTCACCGGCCAGACGACCATCCACGAGGGAACCGTTCAAGTGGGTAATGGCGGAACCACGGGAGTGATCAACGCGGGTCCGGTCGTCAACCACGGCACTTTGGCTTATAACCGCACCGATGTGTGGAACGAGACCACCCCGACCTGGGTGGTCGGCAACGTGATAAGCGGAACCGGTACCCTCCAGATGCTGGGCACCGGTACCTTGGCCCTCACCGGTACCAACACCTATACCGGCAGCACGGTCGTCAACGCCGGCGCGATCGCCTTCAACACCGCGGCGAACCTGGGCACTGGTCAGATCACCCTGGCAGGCGGTGGCCTGCTCTGGCGGACCGGCAACACAACGGATATTTCCTCGCGCACCCTGACCATCGGAGCGGGCGGGGCGACGTTTAACGTCGGCACAAACAATGTCACCTTCGCCAACTCGATCGGCAATTCCGGTGCCGGTGGCCTCACCAAGACCGGTACCGGGACCCTGACCTTGGCCGGAGCGAATCTCTACTCGGGAACCACCGCGGTTTCCGCCGGCGGCCTGTCGGTGACCAACACCACCGGTTCGGCCACGGGCTCGGGGGCCGTGACGGTGGCCAACACCGCTGTGCTAAGCGGCACGGGAACGATCAGTGGCGGCGTTTCTGTCGCGGCGGGCGGCAAGGTCGTCCCCGGCGTGGGTAGTGTGGGCACGCTGACGGTTGGCGGCCTCAATCTGGCCTCGGGTTCCTTGATGGACCTCGAATTCAGCTCTCTTGCATCGCACGACCAGGTAGTCGTCACCGGGGCTGACGGTTTGACCCTGAATGGCGGCTCCCTGCAGCTGAATCCCACGGGAACGAGTAACTCGCTGACGACCGTAGGCACGTACAATATCATTCAATACAGCGGCAACCTGAACGGGACCGGCGCGAATGCGCTTTCCGTGGTCAATCCGCAGCCTGGCTACGCCTATACCTTCGGCACCAGCGGTGGTTTTGTAACTCTTTCCGTCGCGCTGAATGCCGTGCTTGCCCAGTGGATTGCCACGGGTTCCGGCAGCTGGGGTTCGGCCAGCAACTGGTCCGATTCAACCGCAGCCGGGGGCGGCGGCGACTATATCCCTGCGTTTACGGCGACCCTCGGCTCGCCCGCGACCATCACTCTGGACGGCAGCCGCACGGTCAAGGGCTTGTCCTTTGATGGTACCAGCGGTTATACGGTCGCCCAAGGCACCGGCGGCAGCCTGACCATCGACAACGGTGCGTCTTCCGCTGGTGTGACGGTTGCCGCCGGCAGCCACACCATCAGCGCCCCGGTGGTTCTGAACTCCACGGCGGGTGTTTCCGTCACCTCGGGCGCCACGCTGGTCATTTCCGGCGCGGTTTCGGGTAGCGGCGGTATCAGCAAGTCCGGCGCCGGCACGCTCGATCTCACCGGCAACAACAGTTTCACCGGCGCAGTGAACGTAGTGGGCGGTACTCTTGGCTTTGGTACCGCGAACAGTCTCGGCACCGGGGCGCTGACCCTTAATGGCGGCGCACTTCGTTACGATTCGGGCAACTCCGCCGATATTTCCTCGAAGGTCGTCACCTTCGGTCTCAACGGGGCCACGATCGATACGAACGGCAACAACGTGAGCTTCGCCAATCCCGTGGGTAATAGCGGCAGCGGCTCCTTTACCAAGACCGGCCTTGGCTCGCTGACCTTGGCGGCGGCCAACACTTATAGCGGCCAGACTTTTGTCACCGGCGGCACTCTTCGCATTGCCAGCAACGCCAGCCTCGGTGCCGAGGCCGCGGGGGCCCAGTTGACGCTGGACAACGGCATCTTGGCGCCCACGGCGACTTTCGCCCTGAACAATGCCGGCGCCAATTCGCGCGCCGTTGCCATCGGCAGCAATGGAGCGGAGATCAACGTCGGCGCGGGCCTCACCTTCACGGTATCCGGCGTGGTGTCGGGCACGGGTTCCCTGCTCAAGAGCGGCACTGGTGACCTGACTCTCTCCGGCCTCAACAGCGCCTTCACCGGCGCAGTCACAATCGCGGCGGGCACCGTACGTTTCGGCGCGGTGGCGGCAAACGGCCAGAGTGGTCTTGGCACCGGTGCGATTACCTTCGGTGACGCCGCTCACCTCTATCTCAATGGCCAGGGCACGGATAACACCAACTACGGCACCCTGAGCAATGCGATCAGCATTCCGGCGGGCGTCACGGCGAACATCCATGCGCCGCAGAACGGCGCCTATACCGGCGTCGTTTCGGGCGCGGGAACGCTAAACTTGTCGGTCGATGGCGCCAACTTCAGCGTGGTTGGTGCCTGGGGCGCCGGCTTTACCGGGACCTTGAACCTCCTCAAGACACCTACCGGCGCCGGCACTGAGACCGATGACTATTGCCTTAATGGCACGCAGGATCTGAGCGCGGCCAAGGTCAACGTCGCCGCGGGTGTCCGCATGCGCCAGAACTTCAATCCTCCCAGCGGCACCGGCACCGTCACCACGCATCGCTATGGTGAGTTGAACGCGGCCACGGGCTCGGTGCTCGGTGGCAACCCGGTCGGTAATCGCTATAACATTTACTCGATCGGTGCCCTGAACACCGACTCCACGATCGACGGCCAGTTCGTGGGCATCGCCGGTGGTTTCGATTTCGGCTACCCCCTCCTGACCAAGGAGGGTACGGGGACGCTGACCCTGAACGGGACCACACACATGATGGCGACTCCGACCGCCGGGACCACTCCCGACCGCTACTCGCTGCGCGTGAATGCGGGCACGCTCAAGGTACTTGGTGCGGTGGAGCGCTTCTACCAGTTGGCGGGAGCGGATCTCACCTATGGCAACGCGGATGACACGATCACCCAGACCCTGCCCACCGGTGACTTCCGGACGATCGAGCCTGGCCCGAACTTGGTCGCGGCTGCCGCGAACGGTGTGGGCCCCGGAACGCTCGCCGGCAATGGACGCCTGGGCGGTATCACCACGGTGATGGGCAACCTCCGCACCGATGTGACGGGCAGCTTGGGCGGCCAGCTCACCTTCACCGGTGCGGGCACCCTCAGCTTGGACGGTTCCTCGACCACCACGTTCGATTTCGGCGGCACAGTCTTCACCGGCGTGAAGTCTGAGGTGAGCAATGGCGTCACCTATGGTGGTACGCTTAAGCTGAACTTCCTCACCTCGGTCTATAACGGGACCTACCAGCTCTTCGAATTGAACGGTTCGCCGAACGGTTCTTTCGCGGCTGTCACGGTCACGACCACCACCACGACCGACGCGGCTCTGACCGACTCGGGCGGCACTTGGACGGGCACGGTTGACGGCGCTTCCTTCTCGTTCAACGCCTCCACCGGCGTCCTGACCGTCACCGGCGGCGCCAACGCGGTTCTTCCCGCCACCCCCGGTAGCGTGAGCGCCACCGCCGGCAACGCCCAGGTCACCTTGAATTGGAGCGCGGCGGCCAACGCTTCGAGCTACCTGGTCAAGCGTTCGACCACCGCCGGTGGCCCCTACGCCACCGTGACCAGCTCGGTCGTCACCACCAGCTACGTCGACACCGGCCTGACCAACGGCACGACCTACTACTACGTGATCCAGGCGAAGAACTCCGCCGGTCTCAGCGGCAACTCGGCCGAGGTCTCCGCCACGCCTCAGGCGAGCACCCTCACTGGCCTTCAGAACTGGCGCCAGACCTACTTCGGCACGACCGACAATCTCGGGAACGCCGCGGACTCGGCCGACCCGGATAGCGACGGTATTCCGAACCTCATCGAGTATGCGACCAACCGCAACCCGACGGCCGCCAACACCAGCCCAGTCCTGGATATCGGCAGCTCGGGTGGCTTCCTGACCGTCACCTACACCAGTATCGATGACGACAACCTGACCTACACGGTGCAGGGCGTGAACGATATTGCCGGCACGCCGGTTTGGGCGACGGTGGCTCAGCGCACGGGCGCCGCGAACATCGCCGGACCGGTGACCATCACCGACACCCAGGCAATCTCGGCCAGCGCCCGCCGCTTCCTGCGCCTCAACGTGAGCTACACGCCCTGAGGTTCCAGACAGGCGTTTCGCCAAAACAAAGCCCCCCGGCCAAAAAGGCCGGGGGGCTTTTTGTTTCGAATCCGCCAGGCCCGGAGCGAGGCATGGTTCAACCCCTGCCACCCGGGGGAGTGCGGGCCTTCAGGCGAGGTTTCTGCCTTCCAGGATGAGACGGAGAGAATCCAGCCGAAGACGGGCTTGCTCGATGGCGGTACGCGTCTGCAGCACCTGCCTTTTGGCGAGCTCGATTTCCTCCGGCCGCACGTTGTCGTTTAAGCGGCTCAGGTCCACGAGGCGTTGGAGTTCGGCTGTGAGCGTGGCCGCGGCGTTTTCCCGCGCGGCCTTCTTCAGGGTCTGCGCGCGGCCGGCGGCGAGGTCCGACGCGCCCTGCACGAGATTTTTAAGCAGGGTGGCGTTAAATCCCGGACGCTCGAGGAAACGGGGGAGTGGGGCGTCCGCGAGCTCGGCGGCGAGCGCGGCGCGTTCCGAAGCGTCCGTGAGATCCCGGCCATGGATGTCGACCAGGATGCGTACCGGCGTGGGCGCGAGGAACTGGTCCACGTGCCAGCGGGAGTCGGCTACGGTCTCGAGCACGAAGACGGCTTCGAGCAGGAGATTGGGCTTTTCGGCCTCCAGGAGACAGAAGGCGGTGGTGCCGGCGGACGAATCGATCAGCAGGTCGAACGTGTCGCGCACGAGCGGGTGATCGGCGGAAAGGAAGTGAATATCTTCGCGTACGAGGGCCCGTCTCCGGTCGTAGGTGGCCAGCATGCCGTCGCGCGGGATGGACGGAAAACCCTCCACATAGGCATGGGCGGCGTCGAGAAACACATCGCCCTCCTCGTGTTCCTTCACGCGCACGCCATGGTGGTCGAGGAGCTCGGCGAGGAGCCCGCGCAGGCAGGGATCGGCATCGGCGATGCGGACCCTCCCGATGACGCGTTCGGCGACCTCGTGGTCGAAGGAGTTGAGCTCGAGGAGGCGGTCGCGGCCCTTTTTCAGCTTCAACGCAAGCGCTTCCCGAAATTTCTCCGTTTCCCCGACGAGGGTTTCGAGCGCGGCGCGGGTCTCCGCCGCCGGCCGGCCCTTGCCGCAGGCGGCGGCCAGCTCGAGAAGACGGTCGCGGAAGGCATCGCGGTATTCGTTGCCGCCTTGGAGCGGGGTTTCGAAGGCGCCGAGTCCCTGGTGATACCACTCGGCGACGGCTTCGTCGGGGCCGCCTATCATGAAGGGAACGTGGATGCGTATCGTATCGGTCTGCCCGATACGGTCGAGCCGCCCTATGCGCTGTTCGACCAGGCCGGGGTTGAGCGGCAGATCGAAGAGGACGAGGTGGTGGGCGAACTGGAAGTTCCGGCCTTCGCTGCCGATCTCCGAGCAGAGCAGGAGCCGGGCGCCCTCCGGCTCGGCGAACCAGGCGGCCTGGCGGTCCCGCTGCACGAGGGGGAGGCCTTCGTGGAAAAGGCCGATGCCGAGATTGACGCGGTCTCTGACCGCAGCCTCGAGGGCGAGGACCTTGCGTTCGGAGCGGCAAATGAGCAGCACCTTGGCCGGCGCGACTTTTTTGAGGAATGCGACGAGCCAGTCCATCCGCGGGTCGTCCTTGAAGGAATAGCGGATCTCGTCGGTCGCATGGGTCTCCTCGGCCTGGAGTTCCCGGGCGATGCGCGCCAGCAGGGTGGGGTTGGCTCCTTCGAGCGCGGCAGGCTGATACTTTCGCTTGGGGAAACCCTTCATGGCAGCCCGGGTGTTGCGAAACACGACGCGGCCGGTGCCGTGCTGGTCGAGCAGGGTGCGGAGCAGGGCGTCGCGCGCGCCCGGTTGGTTTTCGGCGAGGGCGGCCAGGTGCCGGGCGAGATTCTCGGGGTCGCGGTCGAAGATCCTGCGCAGGGCAGCCTGATCCTTGGCGGAGAGGGGCTTGTTCTCGACGATTTTGTCGGCGATGACGGCGACGACCCCGAAATTCTCGGCCTCCTCCACGAAGCTTTCGTAATCGTCGTAACGGTGCGGATCGAGCAGGCGGAGGCGGGCGAAGTGGCCCGCGAGGCCGAGTTGGGTCGGCGTGGCGGTGAGGAGGAGCAGCCCAGGGCTGCGGCGGGCGAGCTGCTCGACGATGTCGTATTCGGGAGTGACGGCCTCGGGGGTCCAGCCAAGGTGGTGGGCCTCGTCGACGATGACGAGATCCCAGCCGGCTTCGACGATCTGGGTGCGGCGGAGCCCGGCTTCGCCGCCGGCGAGAAAGCCGATGCCCACCAGGCCGAGTTGGGCCGAGAGAAAGGGATTCTTCCCCGGCTCGCTCGCCTCGAGGGCGGCGCAGCGGCCCTCATCGAAGATCGTGAACCAAAGGTTGAAGCGCCGCAGGAGCTCGACGAACCACTGGTGGACGAGAGCTTCGGGGACGATCACGAGAGCGCGTTTGGCGCGGCCGACGGCGAGCAGGCGCTGGAGAATGAGGCAGGCCTCGATGGTTTTGCCCAAGCCAACCTCGTCAGCGAGAAGAACGCGAGGAATCTGCCGGGAGGAGACCTCGTGGAGCAGGTAAAACTGATGTGGGATCAGGTCGATGCGGCCGCCGAGAAACCCACGGACCTCGGATTGAAGGAAACGGGTCCGGGCCTGCAGCGTGCGCAGGCGCAGATCGAAGACCTCTGAAGGATCGGCCTGGCCGGCGAGGAGGCGTTCGGTGGGGGAGTTTACGTTGGTGATGTCGGAGACCAGATCTTCGCGCACGCGTCGGCCTCCGCCGACGTAGACGAGAAGGCCTTTTTCCTCCTCCACGCTTTCGATGGCGAAGGCGGTTCCGTCCCGGGCGGCGATGGTCTCGCCGGCGGCAAACTGTACCCGCTTCAGAACGGGCGTGCCACGGGCGTAAATGCGTTTCTCGCGGGTGGCGGGAAACTCGACCGTGATGCGGGCGCGATCGAGCTCGGCGACCAGGCCCAGGCCGAGCTCGGGCTCGCGTTCGCTGACACAACGTTGTCCTACGGAATCAAGTGACATGGGCGGGGAAAAGTAGGAACCGGCCGCGGGGGGCAAACGCGTTTGTCGCATCGCCAGCGGTTGGCGATCGGACGGCGGCGGAGCATACCTCTGACGGGAGTCTGCGGCCGCCTTGTCGGGCGCAAAAAAACGGCGGACCGGGAGCGGTCCGCCGCGGGGCGTGCAGGGCGGCTCGTGGCTCAGGCGACGGTGAGGGTCACCGGAATGTTGCCCTTGGTGGCGTGGGAGTAGGGACACACGACGTGGGCCTGTTCGACGAGCTTTTCGACCGTGACGCGCTCAACGCCGGGAACGGCGATGGTGAGCGCGGCCTCGATGCCGAAGCCCTGGCCATCGTCGCGCGGGCCGATGCCGATCTTCGCGGTCACGGTGGCGTCCGCGGGAATCTTCACGCCGGACTTGCCGGCGACGAACTTCAGCGCGCCGAGGAAGCAGGCGGAATAGCCGGCGGCGAAGAGTTGCTCGGGGTTGGTGCCGGTGGCGCCGTCGCCGCCGAGCTCTTTGGGCGTGGTGAGGGTGACGGCGAGGACGCCGTCGGCGGATTTGGAGCTGCCGGAGCGGCCGCCGGTGGAGGTGGCCTGGGTGGTGTAGAGGACTTTCATGGGATGCGGTTATGGGATGGGAAAGGGAAAGATCGTGAATGCGAACGAATGGCGGGCGTTTTGGCCAGCGAAGGTCTTCCGGATCTCCAAATTAGCAAGGCGCATGCACGAGCTTCCGGCGCCGGCCGGAAGCTCGCCGCCAGGCCGCTTTCGCTGGGGTGGCGAGCGGCCGCGGAGAGGACATAGGACATGCCCGGGGGGATGCTTGGCCCTTCAGCGCCGGCCGCCGCGGCTTTGCCAGTGGGCGCCGGGCTTGCCGCGTGGCTGGAAAGGGTTGGGGGCTGGAGCACGGTCGCGCTGCTGGCCGCCGCTGCCCTTGCCGCCGGTCGTGCCGGGACGCGGGCTGCGGGGTTCGCCCTGGGTATGGGCGCGGGGTTCGTGACCTTCGGGACGGGCATGCCCGGGGTGGCCCTGGGTGCGCGCGCCGGCGCCGCCGCCGCTGCCGCCGAAGCCGCCCCGTCCTCCCGCGCCGCGTCCGCCGCGCCCGCCATGGTTCTGGCGCGGCCCCTGGCCGGTGCCGGAGGCCGGCGGGGGCGGGGAGGCCTTGTAGTCAAAGCCCTCCATCGTGAGCTGGGGGATGGTGGCCTTGATGAACTTTTCGATGGCGCGCACTTCGGAGGCCTGGTCGGGCGTCACGAGCGTGAAGGCGTCGCCCTCCGCGGCGGCGCGGCCGGTGCGGCCGATGCGGTGTACGTAGTCGTCGGGCGTGCCGGGGATGTCGTAGTTGATCACGTGCGTGACCCCTGCGACGTCGAGCCCGCGCGCGGCAATGTCGGTCGCCACCATGACCTCGAGCGCGCCGTTTTTAAACCCTTCGAGCGCGGCCTTGCGCTGGCCCTGGCTGCGGTCGCCGTGAAGGAGGGCGACGGTATGGCCTTCGGCCTTGAGTTTCTTGGCTATCTTGTCCGCGCCGTGCTTGGTGCGGGTGAAGACGATTACGCTCTTGTAGTCGGTTTTTTTGAGGAGTTCGAGCAGCAGGGGAAACTTGAGGGCGTGGGGGACGGGGTAGATGGCGTGCGTCACCGACTCGTTGACCGAACGCGTGCGGCCGATGGTGACGCGGGCGGGATCCCGGAGGGCAAAGCGAGCGATCTCCTCGATTTCGGGTGGGATGGTGGCGGAGAAAAAAAGCGTCTGTCGGTTCTTCGGGCAGAGACCGACGATCTTTTTGACGTCTCGGATGAAACCCATGTCGAGCATGCGGTCGACCTCGTCCAGGACGAGGATCTCGAGGTGGTCGAGGCGCAGGGCACGCTCCTCGAGAAAGTCCAGGAGGCGGCCCACCGTGGCCACGACAATGTCGGCCCCGGCACGAAGGTCGGCGCGTTGTTTGCCGTAGCCGACGCCGCCGTGGAGGAGGGCGCGGCGCAGATCGGTGAACTGGCCGAACTCGGCAAAGGCTTCGTCGACCTGGGCGGCGAGTTCGCGGGTGGGCTCGAGCACGAGGACGCGGGGGGCGACGGCCTTGTGCGGGCCGAGGCGGTTGAGGATGGGAAGGGCGAAGGCGGCGGTCTTGCCCGTGCCGGTCTGGGCGGAGGCGACGAGGTCGCGGCCGGTCAGCACGATCGGGATCGCCTGCTCCTGGATGGGCGAGGGCGTGGTGTAACCCTTGGCGGCGACGGCGCGGACGATGCTGGAATGAAGACCTAGTTTGGCGAACGGCATGGCCGATTGCCGTCGGCGGCCGGGGCAAACGCGAGGGCAAAAGCCGGACTCCGCCTCGGGGAGCGGGATCAGCGGCCTCTTCCAACCGTACGACGATCGGGCGGGGAGGGAGGCGCGCAATCGGGCTGGACGCCGACGTACCGTCGCCAAGCCTCGCGCGCATGATTCGCGTTTTCGTCTCGGGTTGCTACGACATCGTTCACGCCGGCCACGTGCAGTTTTTCCGGGAGGCGCGCGCGCTGGGCGATCATCTCACCGTGAGCTTCGCCTCGTCCGAGGTGCTCTGGATTCACAAGCGCCGCCGCAGTTCGCTGCCCGACGAACACAAGCAGGCGCTCATCGCGGAGCTCGGCTGCGTGGACGAGGTCGTGGTCGGCCGCGGCCTGGACGAAGGCATCGATTTCCGGGAGGACTTTCTCCGCATCCGGCCGCAGATCCTGGCCGTCACGGAAGACGACAAATATGCGCCGCTCAAGAAGGCGCTCTGCGCCGAGGTCGGTGCGCGGTATGTGGTGCTGCCGAAGACTCCGCCGCAGTTCGCGCCTATCTCCACCACCGAGATTGTGCGCTGGATCAAGGCTCCCGCCGAGGCACCCCTGCGGGTCGATTTCGGCGGCGGCTGGCTCGACGTGCCCCGCTACGCGCGCCCCGGGGCTTTCGTGGTCAACTGCGCCATCTCGCCCACCGTCTCCCTCCGGAGCTGGCCCTACGAGCGCAACGCCGGACTCGGAGGCAGCGGTGCCTGGGCGCTGCTCAACGGCAAGTGCGGCGTCACCTCCGAACTCGACCTGGGCGTGGGCTGGCAGGATCCGGCGGTGATCGCCGAGACGGGACTTTGCGTGTGGAAGAGCGGCCCGCGGCCCGAGCTCGAGATCAAGACCTCCGGCGAGATGCTGCGCGGCCGCATGGCCGTCTACTGGACCGGCGCTTCGCACGATACGCCGGGCAATGTGGGCAACACCCGCGACTACGATGCCGTCGCCCGCGCCGGCGCCCTCGCGCGCGACGCGGTTTGGGCGAACGATCTGGGCAAGCTGGCCGAAGCGGTGCGTGTCTCCTACGCCATGCAACTCGGCGAGGGCATGAGGCCCCTGCCGGGTGACCCCGCGGCAGGGCAGGCGGGGGCTGCCGCGCTCGGCGGAGTCGCGCCGCTGGCCTGGAAATACTGCGGAGGCGGACACGGTGGCTATGCGGTTTACCTCTGCCGCGAGCCGGCCGAACGCGATCGCCTCTGCGTCTCGCCCGGCTTCCGCGCAATCGAGCCCTATGTGGCGGCCGCGGGCGTTTGACTCGGAGGGGCGATGGAGGTGGATTTTCTGATGCCCAAGTCCAGTCGCCCGCCCTATCAGTTCCCTTTGGACGGTTTCAAAGCCGCGGAAGCTGCGGAACCTCCTGCCGCGTCGCTTGGCCTGCGACTCGTCGGAGAGACTGGCCGGCCGCTGAGCAAGGCGCAAAAAAAATTCGACCGCCTGTTGCGCAAGGTGGAGACACTGCGGCGTGAAAAGCGGAGCGAGACCGCCCGCTGCGAGCGTTTCGTCAGGCTCTATCAGGAGCAGATACACCCGGAGGAACAGCGCATGCACCGGCGGCGCCGGGAGGCGATCCTCCTGCTTGCCGCCGCTTGGCATGCGCCGAAAGGTCTGGGCGTCCGCCAGCGGGAACAACTGGAGGGCCTATTGCGGAGCCAGTTGCAGGAACTGCTGGCGGCCGGTCCCGACATGCTGGACGAGGAGCTGAAAAAACTCTGGAGCGAACTGCATCCGCGCGACCACGAGGAGGGAACGGCTTTCGATGACGGAGCGGAAGGCGTTTCGGGCGAGGGGCCGGCGATCCCGCCGGAGATCGCAGATCTCTTCCGGAACCTGGACCTGGACCCGAGGCGTTTCAAACCGGGCATGTCCCTGGAGGATATGCTGAAGGAGGTCGAGCGGCAGCTGGGTGGAAGCCCTTCCGACGCGGCCGGAACCGCAGGATCCGCAGGCGCTTCGGATGCGGATCCGACCTCGCGACCCAAGTCGGCCCGCGCGCAGGCCGCGGAGCGCAAGGCCGCCGAACGCGCCGCCGCGCGCGAGGAGGCGCGCAAGCGCACGGTGGTGAGCATCTACAAGCAGCTCGCCAAGGTGCTGCACCCCGATCTCGAACAGGATCCGGCGCTGCGCGAGCGCAAGCACACACTTATGCAGGACCTCACCAAGGCCTACCGCGAGGGCGACCTGCACACCCTGCTGCGCCTGGAGCTCGAGTGGATAAGCCGCGAGGAGGGCGACCTGGCCCGGCTCGGCGACGAGAAGCTGGGCATCTACATCGAGTTGCTGGAGGAGCAGGTCGGGGAACTGGAGGCGGAGATCCGCGACTTGCCTTACACGCCCCGCTTCGCCGCCGTGGGCCGCTTCGTGGATCCGTTTCACGGGCTGCCCGCCGACACCGGCGGCATCCTGCGCAGCATCCGCGAGCTGAGCACCTCGCTGAAGTTGTTTTGCGATGCCTTATCGGGTCCCAATGCCCGCGAGGAACTGCGCGAGGCCCTGCGGCAGTTCGGCCTCCAGCGGAAGCGGCGGGCCCGCTGGGAGGATTTCGACACTTTCTAGCCCGCCCCTTTAACCGCTTTCTTTTTCCGACCCGGAAGCGCACGCTCACAACCATGGAAAAACGTCCGTTCACCGAACTCGGTCTCTCGCCCGAAATCCTCAAGGCCGTCGACCGGATGGGCTTCGAGGAGGCCTCGCCCATCCAGACCGCCGTGATCCCGCTCCTGCTGGCCGGGCGCGACGTGGTCGGCCAATCCGCCACCGGTTCGGGCAAGACCGCCGCCTTCGGCATCCCCGCGGTCGAGCGGATCGATCCCGCGCTGCGCAAGGTCCAGGCGCTCATCCTCTGCCCCACCCGCGAACTGGCCGTCCAGGTCGCGGAGGAGATCGCCAAGCTCGCCGCCTTCAAGCGCGGCGTGCGCGAGGTGCCCATCTATGGCGGCCAGTCCTACGAGCGCCAGTTCCGCGCCCTCGAGGGCGGCGCCCAGATCGTGATCGGCACGCCGGGCCGCGTGATGGACCACATGGAGCGCGGCACGCTCAAGCTCGACGGGCTGAAGCTCGTCGCCCTCGACGAGGCCGACCGCATGCTCGACATGGGCTTCCGCGACGACATTGAGCGCATCCTCGCCGCCACGCCCGTCTCCGGCCGCCAGTCGCTGTTTTTCTCCGCGACGATGCCGCCGCCGATCAAGCAGCTCATCCAACGTTACACGACTGACCCCGCCTGGGTGAAGATCGAGGCGCACGCGCAGAACGCGCCCAAGGTGGACCAGGTTTATTTCGAGGTGGACCGCCGTTCGAAGGTCGAGGCCCTCACGCGCCTGATCGACATCAACGATTTTCGTTACGGCATCGTCTTCTGCGCGACCAAGCTCATGGTGGACGAACTCGCGGAGATCCTGGCCTCGCGTGGCTATGCGGTGGATCGCCTGCATGGCGATATCACCCAGGCGCAGCGCAACAAGGTCATGGACAAGTTCCGCCGCCGTGGTTTCGAGTTTCTGATCGCGACCGACGTCGCCGCGCGCGGCCTCGACGTGGACGACCTCGAGGTGGTCTTCAACTACGACCTGCCGAACGACGCCGAGGACTACACCCACCGCATCGGCCGCACCGGCCGGGCCGGCCGCACCGGCAAGGCCTTCACCTTCGTCAGCGGGCGAGAGATCTACGGCCTGCAAAACATGATCCGTTACGCGCGTCTCGCCATTCGCCGCGAGCGGGTGCCTTCGCTCGATCAGGTCGAGGAGGCGCGTGAGAACGTGTTTTTCGAGCGGCTCCGCGCCACGCTCGATGCAAAACAGTTCCGCTCGCAGGATCGGATGATCGACCGCCTGCTCGACCAGGGTTATGGCAGCTCCGACATCGCCGCAGCCCTCATCCACCTACTCACCGGCGGCCAGCCAGGCAGCCCGGGGACTTCCGCCGATGGCAGTGGCGGGGCGGCCGAGACCGATACCCTGCCTGCGCCCAAGGTTTCACGCCCTTACGACGACGAGAGCAGGCCGCCGCTTCCCGTTCCATCCCCGCCCGCACCTGCGCCCAAGCCCAAACCGGCCGCGCATAAGCCGGCCCCAAAATTCGTCCCGCCGGCCGAGACCGCCGCGCCGAGAGCCGGGGACGGGGAGGAGGCCCGGCCGTTTCGCCCGGCGAAACAGAAATACCAGCGGGCGGCCCGTACCGGCCGCGAGCCGGGTTATACGACTCTTTTCCTGAATATCGGCCGCAAAAATCTGATCACCCCGGCTGACGTGGTCGGGAAGATTGCCGGCGTCACCCGCCTGCCAGCCGCCGTGGTGGGGGCGATGGACATCCATCAGCGTCACACGCTGGTCGACGTGCTGAGCGAGAACGCGGATTTCGTCGTCGCGAAGATGCAGGGCATCCGGGTGAAGAACGTGGCCCTCGCTCCCGCCCTGGCGACCGACGAGCATCGCGCCGAACCGCAGGATTGATGCGTGGAATCGGCCACGGCCTCCGTGTAGCGGGGAGCGCGAAGCGACCCGGGTTTGTCGTATTCCCAGGCCGGGTCGCTGGCGTTCCCCGCTGCCTTCCGAGGCGAAGCGTTTCCGGCTCCCCACGCTCGTTTTAACTTCGTCATGAACCGCACGGACCGCCTGGTAGCCATCGTGCTGCACCTGCAGGGCCGGCGCGTGGTGCGCGCCGAGGAGCTCGCCGGGCGTTTCGCGGTGAGCCTGCGCACGATCTACCGCGACATGGCCGCGCTCGGCGAGGCCGGCGTGCCTATCGCGGGCGAGGCTGGCGTCGGCTATTCGTTGGTAAGGGGCTATCATCTGCCGCCTGTCATGCTTACCGCGGACGAGGCCGGCGCCCTGTTTCTCGGCGGGGCCTTGGTGCGCGAGTTCACCGACGATTCCCTTCGTGGCCCCTCGCTCTCCGCCCTCGACAAGCTCCGCGCGGTACTGCCGCCCGAGCAGCGGGACCACGTGGAGCGGGTGGGGCGCGCGACGCTCGTCGCCGGCTGGCCGCGGGGCGGAGGGACTCCGGCACGCGACGGTGCGCCGCCCGCGTTGCGCGGCCTCCAAGGCGCGGTAGCGCGGCGGCGCGTAGTGCGGTTGGACTACCGCGGCCGGGGGCAAGCGGCGTCGACGAAACGGGAGGTGGAACCTCTCGGGGTGGTGTTTTACGGCGGCAATTGGTATCTGGTCGCCTGGTGCCGGCTGCGCGCCGACCTGCGGCACTTCCGCCTCGACCGTATTCAGGACGTGGAGACAACGGGCACGGCGTTTCCGGCGCGCGAGGGTTTCAGCCTGGAAGCTCACATCCGGGACTACGCCACGGCGGGGCTCACTTATCCGGCGCGGATCTGGATCGCGGACGCGGAGCTGGAGCGGGCGAAGGCCGAGAGCTACGCCACGCTCGCCGAAGCCGGGCGTCGCGACGGCGGCGTGGAGTTCACCTTGCTGACCTGGTCCTACGAGTGGCTCGCAGGCTGGCTCTTTTCCTTCGGCGGCGGGGCGGAGGCGGTTTCCCCGCCGCAACTGCGCACCACCATGCACCGGATGGCCGAGGCGGTACTGCGGCGGCATCCTGGGTAGGGAAATGTAGTCCCGACCGTTGGTCGGGACTACAGCCTCAGACCGTCACCTGGAACAATTCGGGACGCATCAGGCCATCTGCGACCTGGTTTACGGTGCCGGTCATGCGGATGGCGAAGTCGGGCGAGATGATGATGCCGATCTTGCCGCCAGGCATGTGTACGGTGACGTCGCCGTCCACCAGACCCAGTTTGTGGGCGACCGCGGCGGCGGCGCTGGAGCTGGAGCCGGAGGCGAGGGTGTAGCCGGCGCCGCGTTCCCAGATCTCGATGCGGATGTTG
>CBINGR010000074.1:0-24979 GCA_966250295.1 uncultured Akkermansia sp.
GCGGGGCCGGGCATGCCGGTGCCGCGGCGCTTGGCCATGGCGCGCTGGAGGTCGAAGACCGAGGCCCAGTCGTCGCCGTAGCCGGCGTGGCATTTTTTCACGTCGGCGGTGGCGAGCTGGTTGAGGGGCTTGCCCTGGGTCTCGGCAAGCTTCACCACGGCGCCGACGGCGTGGTGGGCCTCGCGGAAAGGCACCCCCCGCTCCACGAGGTAGTCGGCGAGATCGGTGGCGAGCAGCGCGGGGTCGGACACGGCTGCGGCGCAACGGGCGGGGTTGACCGCCATGCCCTCGAGCGTGCCGGCGAGAACCTCGGCGCAGAGCGCGACGGTGTCGAAGGTGTCGAAGACCGGCGGTTTGTCCTCCTGGAGGTCGCGATTGTAGGTGAGCGGCAGGCCCTTCACCATCGTGAGCAGGGCGGAGAGGTTGCCCACGAGGCGGCCGGACTTACCGCGGAGGAGCTCGCAGGAGTCGGGATTCTTTTTCTGCGGCATGAGCGAGGACCCGGTGCAGAAGGCGTCGGGCAGCTCGACGAACTTGAACTCGGCGCTGGACCACAGGATGAGGTCCTCGGCGATGCGCGAGGCGTGCACGCCGAACATCGCGCCGGCGGTGGCGAATTCGAGGAAGAGGTCGCGGTCGGCGACGGTATCCATCGAGTTTTGGGTGACGCGCGGGCGGCCCTTTTCGTCCACGAAGCCGAGCTGCGCGGCGGTGAACTCGCGGTCGATGGGCAGGGTGGTGCCGGCGATGGCCCCGGCGCCGAGCGGGCACCAGTTGGCGTGCTTGGCGACGGCGACGAAACGCGAGTGATCGCGGTCGAGCATCTCCATCCAGGCGAAAAGGTGGTGGGCGAGGAAGACCGGCTGGGCCCGCTGGAGGTGGGTGTAGCCCGGGATGAGCACAAGGCCGTCGCGCGCGGCAATGGCGAGCAGAGCGCGCTGGGCCTGGCGGACGCGGAGCTGGACCTCGTTGCAGGCCCACTTGAACCAGAGGCGCATGTCGGTCGCGACCTGGTCGTTGCGGGAACGGGCGGTATGCAGCTTGGCGGCGGCGGGCACGCGTTTGGTGAGCGCCTGCTCGATGTTCATGTGCACGTCTTCGAGCTGGGTGCTCCAGGTGAACTTGCCGGCTTCGATCTCGGCGAGGATGGCGTCCAGGCCGGCGTGGATGGCGTCGCGTTCCTTCGCGGTGATCAGGCCCACGTGGGCGAGCATGGCGGAGTGCGCCTTGCTGCCGGCGATGTCGAAGGGCGCGAGCCGTTTGTCGAAGGAGACGGATTCGCTGAAAGTCTGCATCAGCGCCGCCGGTCCGGTTGAAAAACGCCCGCCCCAGGTCGCCTGTGATTTTTTCGCCATGGTGTTTGGAAAGGAAGGCGGAGCACAGGCCGGGCGACGGCGGTCGGCAACGCGAAAGCAGGCGGCATATCAACCGCGAAGTCCGCGAAGAGGCGCGAAAAAAGACGGGGAAGGATCCGGACGCGGTTTTCCCCCTTTGCGGCCTTTGCGAGGTCTTCGCGACCGTCGCGTCAAAAATCCGGATGATCTGCTTTCGCTCAGAGGTCGATCGCGGCGGTGTGGACGACGCCGACGCGTTCGGAATCGAAACTCACCCAGGCGATCCAGCGGCCGCGGTCGGAGGAGCGATAGACGAAGACGACCAGGTTCTCGTCCGCGTCGTAAAACACCTCGCTGGCGGCGGCGAAAAAGTCCGGGGCGTCGGCCAGGGCGGTGCCGAGGGGGATGGCATTGGCCAGCCATTCCTCGGCGGCGCCCGCATTGGGCAGACCGACAAGCTCGGCAACCAGCGAGGGGGCCGGGGCCTCTGCCGCCGGTCCGGCCTTCAGGCCAGGCGCGGCGAACGACGGAAGCACGACGCCGGCAAAAAGGCACAAAGCCAGGCGGGAAACGCGGGAGGGCAGGGGGAGAAAGCGCTGGGCCATGACGCGGATACGACGCCTGCGGCGCCGAAAGGTTTCCGGGGATTTGCGCTTATTGTTCCCAGACGAGCGTGATGTCCTTCGTGACTTCGGGTGCGAGGGAGCGATGGACGGGGCAGCCGTGGGCGGCGCGCTCGAGTTCTCCGGCGGGAACGGCGAGGGCGGAGGCGGGCAGCCAGATCGTGGCCGCGAGGCGGGCGATACGGCGCGGAGGAGTGGCGGTCATCTCCTTGGTGACTTCGTAGCGGAGCGCCCCGAGCTCGTGGCCATGCTTGCGGGCCGCGAGCGCCATCGTGGTGGCGATGCAGGTGACGAAGGCGGTGGCGACGAGGTCGGTGGGCGAAAAGGCTTCGCCGCGACCCTGGTTGTCGCGGGGCGCGTCGGTGAGGAGGGTATTGCCCGAAGGCCCGTGCTGGGCGGTGCAGCGCAATTCGCCATCGTAAGTGCCGGTGATTTTGACCATGGGAGGGGAGAGGGAGTAAGGGAATGAGGGAGTGAGGGGAAGAACCCGGCCCCGGAGGAAGAAGCGGACGGATACATCCCCGGGCTCAGCGGGCGATGTCGGATTGGGTAAGAATCTTGAAGCCGTGGTTGTTGAGCGACTGGGCGGCGACATCCTGGTCCTCGATGTTCAACACGAGGGCGGACCGGCCCTCGGGGCGTTTGATGAAGCTGTAGACGTAGTGGATGTTGATCTCGGCCTCCAGCAGGGCGGCGAGGACCTCCTTCAAATCGCCCTCGTCGCCGATCTCGACGGCCAGGACGTCGCATTCGGAGTAGGGAAAGTCATTGTTGATCATGAGCTCCCGGGCCTTGTCGTTGTCGTCGACGACCAGGCGGAGGATGGTGGTGTCGGTAAAATCGAGCACCGTGAGGGCTACGATATGGACATCGTTGGCCTTGAGCAGCGAGGTAAGGTCGGAGAGGCGGCCGACACGGTTCTCGGTAAAGACGGAGAACTGCTTCACGGGATCGGTGGCGATTTGGGTGGCGTTGGACATGCGCGACTTGGCTGGTCGCGCAAAGTTCTACGAATCTCGCAGCGGCGGAAGGCCAAACTCGCACGCGGCGCTATTTGGCGGCCGCGGGCGCGGCCGGGGTGGCTGTCTCGCCGGGCACGAAACGCAGCGCGAGCGAGTTGATGCAATAACGGATTCCGGTGGGCGGCGGGCCGTCCTCGAAGGAGTGGCCGAGGTGGCTTTCGCAGCGGAAGCAGAGGTTCTCGGTGCGGACCAAGCCCAGGCTGGTGTCGGTGCGGTTGATGATGCGGTCCGGCGAGATCGGGCCGGTGAAGCTCGGCCAGCCGGTGCCGGAGTCGAATTTGCTGCGGGAGTCGAAGAGGGCCAGGCCGCAGGCCGCGCAGTGGTAAATGCCTTCCTTGCCATCGGTTTTCCAGTAGGCGCCGCTGCAGGCGCGCTCGGTGCCGGAATCGCGCAGGATGCGATACTGCTCGGGCGTGAGCCGGGCTTTCCACTCGGCTTCGGTGAGATGTACTTTGCCATCGGGGCCGGGTACGAGGTCCGGCAGCGGCGGGGTGGCGGCCGCGGCTGTGGCGGAAGAGCCGGAGCCCGAAACGGCGGGCTCCGACGCCGAGACGGCGGATGCGGAAAGGAGGGCGGCGGAGCCGGCTGCAAACAGGAGGCGGATGAAGGTCATGACGGCGGGGAGGTTGACGAGCGGGTCGAAGGCCACGCACTTTGTCGGACATGGCAGGCGACGCAAATATTCCCCCCGCGAGGCTTTTTCTCTGGCTGGCCCGAAACACAGGCTTCCCGGCCGCGCGACTGGACGCCCGTGCAGAGCAGTTGCTGCTGATGGGGGGCTTGATCCAGGAGGAACATCTGCCGGCGCGTTCCGACACCGGTTCGCTCAACCTGGCGCCGGGCGTGGCGGACTCCGAGGCCGCGCAACGTGCCGCGCAACGCACCTTGGCCGAGCTGCGCAAACGTGTGCACTTCAAGTGCGACAATAGCGCCAAGGTGTAGCATGTAATCAGCGGGGCCGGTTTCGCCGGACCGAGCGTGAGCTCAATCCTCGGTTAAACCCTTTCCCGCTTCGGGACCGTCGACGCGAAGCGGTCCGCTTTTCGGCCGATCTCCGGGGCGGTCCGGTGGGATGCATGCGGTTTGCACGTAAGCAAAATTTTCCGGAACCCTGGCAGGTCTTGGCGCTTGTGCTCGGATTTCGGCCTGTCAAAAGGGCGTTATGAATAGATTTTTTACGCTGCTTTTCGCCGCCTGCTGGACCTTGTCTCCGCTGAAAGGCGAGGACTTGATGGACCGCGATTACCGCCAGAGCTACCCGGCGCCGGCCAAAGCGGTGGTGCTCGACGTGGCGCGCGGGGTGGTGGAGGTGGCCAACGGCGGCGAGGACAGCGCGGTGGAACTGGCGGTGCATCAGCGCCTGCAGCGGGTGAAGCCGGGTTCGGAAGGGCTCATCGAGCGGATCACCCCCGATCTGGTGCCCAAGGATTTCGACTACGACAAGGTGTTCGCGCGCATGGCCCCGCGTTATCAGGCGGACGGGAACCAGGTGCGCCTGGAGGTCGCGGATTCGCGGGAGGTGGTTTTCGACTGGGACCCGTCGCTCCAGATGGTGATCGAGGTGAAGGTCACGGTGCCGCCGGGAACCGTGCTTAAAATCAACAATCGGGCGGCGGGTGTGACGCTGGCGGACGGCTTTTCCGGCAAGGTTCAAATCCGCAGCGAGGGCGGCTCGATCTTCGCGCAGACCGTGCGGGGCGATCTCATTGCGCGCACCGGCACCGGCAGCATCACCGTGTCCGAGGTGACCGGCCGCAGTGAATTGCGCAGCGACAGCGGCCTGCTGCTCGCGGGAAAACTGCATGGTGCCGCCGACCTGCGTACCTCGACCGGCAGCGTGGAGGTGCAGCATGCCTACGATGCGCTCAAGATTCGCGGCGACCACGCGGAGATCGTTCTCGGGCTGTCGGCGCCCCTGCCGAAATCGGTCGACCTCAAGACCTCGGCCGGCGCCATCACGGTGAACGTCGACGACAATCTGCCCCTTTCGATCGACGCCTCCACCGGCATGCTCGGCAAAGTGAAGGTGCGGGGGCTGGAGCCGGTGGTGAAAAAGGGCGAGGTCAACGCTTCCTCGCTGCTCGCCGACCTGAACGGCGGCGGCACGCTGGCGCGCGTGCGCACCAGCGGCGGCAGCATCGCCCTGGTGGGCCGCTCGCCCCTCGACGGCTGACGGCTTGCCGACGGGGCGGGGGAGCGCACAGGGTGCGCGCATGACTCTTTTCCCTGCTGAGGCGGCAATCTCGGAACTGACGGCGCGGCTGCGGCGCGTGCATGTGCTCGGCTCGGTGTCGGGCCTGCTTGGCTGGGACGAACAGGTGAACCTTCCGTCCGGGGCGGCGACGCAGCGCGGCGCGCAACTCGCCTTGCTTGCGGAGCTGGGCCATGCCGAGGCCACCTCGCCTGCGCTCGGCGCGGCCCTGGCCGCCGCGGAGGCCGCCCCGATGGAGGGCGCGGGAGCGCTTTCGACCGGACAACGGGTCGTCGTGGCGGCGGCGCGGCGCGACTATGACCGCGCGACGAAGCTGCCCGCCGAACTCGTGGCCGAGAAAGCCCGGCTTTCCAGCGAGGCCTACCACGCCTGGGCGGCCGCGCGCGCGGCGCGGGACTTTTCCGCCTTCGCGCCATTTCTGGAACGCCACCTGGCGATCGCCCGGCGCGAGGCGGAGTTGCTCGGCTACGGCGACCGCCCCTACGACTTGGCGATCGACCGGCACGATCCCGGCCTGGCCGCATCGCAGGTAGAGGCCCTGTTCACCCGACTGCGCGCCGGCCTGGTGCCGCTGGCGCGGCGGATCGACGCTCGCGTCTCGGCCGCCCAGGCCCGGGGCGAAGGCCCGGTGGCGCTGAAGGGTTTCGAGGTCGCGGCGCAGCGCCGGGTGGTGCGCGAGGTGACGGCGCGGCTGGGCTTCGACTACGACCGCGGCCGGCTCGACGTCTCGCTCCATCCCTTCTGCGAGGGCTCGGGCGATGACGTGCGGCTGACCACGCGTTTCGACGCCGACCAGCCGCTCGACGCCCTCTACAGTTCGATCCACGAGGCCGGCCACGGCCTGTACGAACAGGGCTTGCCCCGCGAGCACGCGGGCACCGCGCTCGGCGTGGCGGCGGGCATGGCGGTGCACGAGTCGCAGAGCCGCCTTTGGGAAAACCAGGTGGCGCGTTCGCGGGCCTTCTGGCGTTGGCTGGAGCCGCTTTTCCGCGCGGCTTTCCCCGGGCCGCTGGCGGGGGTGTCGGGCGATCAACTGCACGCCGCGGCCAACGCGGTGGAGCCCGGCGGCATGATCCGGGTCGATGCGGACGAGGTGCATTACAACCTGCATGTCCTGCTCCGCTTCGAGCTGGAGAGGCGCCTCTTCGCGGGCGAACTCGCGGTGGCGGACCTGCCGGCGGCCTGGGATGCCCTGAGCGAGGAACTGCTCGGCCGCCGCCCCGGGCATGCCGGCGAGGGCGTGCTTCAGGACGTGCACTGGAGCGGCGGCGCCTTCGGCTATTTCCCGAGCTACACCCTGGGCAACATGATCGCGGCCCAGCTCTGGTCGGCGGCGAAGGAGCGCCTGCCCGGGGTGGAGGAAGATTTCGAGCGCGGCGAGTTTGGCCGCCTGCTCGGCTGGCTGCGGAGCGAGGTGCACGCGCACGGCCGGCGGGAGGATGCCTTCGCGCTGACGCGGCGCGCGACCGGCGCGGAGCTGGGCCCCGAAGCCCTGCTGACGTATCTGGAAGAGCGCTATGGCTGAGCCCCCCACATGGAACTGATCGACACTCACACGCATCTCGAGACCTTCGACAAGCGCGGCGAAACCGAGGCCGTGCTCGCCCGCGCGGCCGCCGAGGGGGTCACCCGGATGATCACCATCGGCACGGGCAGCGACGACTGGACGCGTTACCGCGGCCTGGCGGCGCGGCACGCGGGCGCGGTGTATTACACGGTCGGGCTGCATCCCTGCTCGGTCGACGACCGCTGGAGCGAGGAGGTGGCGCAGATGGAGGCCTTCTGGACCGGCGACGGCGCGCGGCCGGTGGCGCTGGGCGAATGCGGTCTGGACCGATTTCACCTGCCCAAGGCGGACATGGCGCGCGCGGAGAAAATCTTCGCCTGGCAGCGCTCGGCCTTTGCGGCCCAGCTTGTGCTGGCGGCGCGGCTCGGCTGCCCGCTGGTGGTGCACTCGCGCGGGGCTTTCGCGGAGTGTGTGGAGATGATCGATGCCAGCGGCGTCGCCTGGGAGCGGGTGGTGTTCCACTGTTTCACCGAGGGGCCGGCCGAGATGGCGGAACTGACGCGGCGCGGCGGGCGGGGATCCTTCACCGGCGTAGTGACCTACAAGAACGCCGAGGCGGTGCGCGAGGCCATGCGTGCGCAGGGGCTGGATAGCCTCATGCTCGAGACCGATGCGCCCTACCTGACACCCGTGCCGCACCGGGGAAAGCCGAACGAGCCCGCCTACCTGCGACACACCGCCGAGGCGGCTGCGGCGGTTTTCGACCTGCCGCTCGCCAGGCTGGCGGAGTGCAGCTCGGCCAACGCGCGGGCGTTTTTCGGGTTCTAGGAAAATTCCTTCCTGGCCTGTAACTTTTCGCAGGCGGCGGACGAAGAGTCAGATGTCATGAAAACATCTCTTCGTATCTTCATCCCTGTCGTTCTGCTCGGTTCCCTCGCCGCCGGCGCGGCTTTCGCCGCGCCTTCCATCAAAGCCGACAAAACCGCTTCCGGGGTGGTTTCTTCCCTGAGCGGCCTGAAGGATGCGCCCCGGCTGCGCCTCGTCCTCCGCCGCGTCATCCGCGAGCTCGATCTCACGCCCGCGCAGGTGGAGGCCGCGCGGAGCGTCCTGAAAACCCATCATGCGGAGGTGTCGGCCGCGGTCGATGCGGTCGCCGCGGCACGGGCGGACTTGCGCGCCACCCTCCGCGCCACGCCGGCCGACGCCGCCGCGCTCGCGGCCGAGGCCGATGCCGTGGCGGCGGCCCAGCGCGAACTCGTCCTGGCCACCGCGCTGCTCCGGGCGGACCTGCGCCTGGTCCTCACCGAGGAACAGCTCGCAAAACTGGAGACGCTCGAGACTCGTATTATCGAGCGCATCGACCATGCGCGGGGTGTTTTTGACCGCTGGGTCGAAGCGGTCTGATTTCGGCTGAAATTCCTTTCTTTTCCTCATCCGCCCACGCCCATGAAAACCTTGCCCCTGCACCTGCTCGCCCTGGCTGTCCTCCTGTCCGTCGGTTCAGCCCCGCTCCCCGCCGGCCCGCTGAGCGGCGGTTCCCGTCCGGAGCGCACCCGTCCCGCGGCGCCGCCGGAACGCTCCCGCACTCGTCCGGAGAGCGCTCCCGCCAAACCGGCCGGCGAAAATCTGTCGGAGCAGCAGAAGGCAAATCTGCAGGCGCTGCAGGCGGACCTGGCCGCGATCAAGTCCGGCTGGGCCGTCACCCCCGAGCAGAAGACGGCGGTGAGAAACAGTCTCGCGGCCATCGCCGACGGCGCGACGAAACCAAGCGAGGCATCCGTGTCCGCGCTGGCCGACAGCCTCACCACCGCATTGTCCGACCAGACGGTCAGCATGCAGGAGAAGGCGCAGATCACGAAGAACGTGCAGGCCGTCCTTCAGAGCGCGAACATTCCGGCCGAGGAAGTGGAGGCCCTGATCGCGTCCACCTCGGCCTTGCTCACGGCGACCGGCGTATCGAAGGACGAGGCCACCGCGGTGGCGGACGATCTTCGCGCGATTGCGGCCGAAATAAAGGCCAGCGCTTCCGCCGCCGCGGCCGGGCACTGAGCGAAGCGCCTCCTTCGTGAACATGCAGGCGATGGCGGCGATGTCCTTGGGATGGCTTCCGGCTTGGCCCGGCGTGGCGCCGGGTCCAAGGTCGTTCCGGATGGACGTCGCCGCCGACCAAGCCGAGGTTCCGGAGGACATGGACGAACTCGTCGCTGCCGCGCAGGGCGGCGACGATGGCGCCTTCGCCGAGCTGGTGCGCCGACACGCCAGTCGGATCAGCCGCCTGGTGGCGCGTTTTGCGCGCTCGCGCGCCGACCTCGAGGAGATCGCGCAGGATGTGTTCATCGAGGTGCATCGCAGCCTGCCGCGTTACGACGGGCGCGCGCCTTTCGAACACTGGCTCTGCCGGATCGCGACCCGCCGGTGCTACGACCATTTGCGCCGCCTTTACCGGAGGCGCTGGCTGGGATCGCTCGATGTCCTGCTCTCCGCCGGGCACGAGCCCGAGGCGGAGCCCCTGGTTGAGGCAGGGGACGATCCGCGGCTCGAGGCCCTGCGTGCGGCGATTCGGAGCTTACCCCCGGATCAACGGACGATCATCACGCTCCTCGAACTGGAGGAACACAGCGTGCGCGAGACCGCCGCGCTGACGGGTTGGAGCGAGGGCAATGTCAAGGTCCGCGCCCACCGTGCCCGGGAGGCCTTGCGCCGCCTCCTGGCCGCCGGCCCCGCCAAGCCGCGCGGCGCCGTCTGAACGAAATCGGTTTTTGCACCATGACTCCCTCCGATCCCGATCCCTCCGCGTCCGAGCTCGATTCGCTGCTCCGACGCCTGCGCGACGCGCCCCTGCCCGCCACCGTCGAACAAACCGCCCGGGGCTTGCCGTCGCGCGTGACCGCGCGGTTGCGCGAGGAAAGCCCGCCGGCCGGCGCAGTCTGGTTGCGCTGGGCCGCGGGTCTGGCGCCGCTGGCCCTCGCCTGTATCGGCTGGGCCCTGTTCACGGTGAACGATCTCGAAGCGGCTGCGCTGGCCGATCCGCAGACAGCCGGCTGGCTGATGATCCTTTTTGGCTGAGCCGCGCTTTGCGGCGACGATCCCTTTTCTTCTTTTCCTTCCCGCCATGTCCTCCCGCCTCGTCCGCTTCGTTCCGGTATTGGTTTTCCTGCTCGGCCTGTTCACCGGCGTGGCCTTGACGGTGTTGTGGGCGGGGCATCGGGTCCGCAATTTCGCGGAAAACGGCCCCGCGAAGGTGACCCGGATCGGCATCGCGGCGGTGTCCCGCCGGCTGGACCTCGATGCCGAGCAACGGGCGAAGTTTGCCCCCCTTTTCAGCCGGATCGAGGCCCGTTTCGACACGATGCACCGCGAGGGGCTGGCGCAGGTGCGCACGATGATGGAGGAGGCGGCGTCCGAGATGCGCCCGCAATTGCGGCCGGAGCAGCAGGCAAGGCTGGACGAGCTGATGGCGGCCCCGAGAAGACGCTGGGAGAAGTTCCTCGGCCCGGCGCCGGAGAAAAGCGGGAGGGAAAAAGCGCCTGCGGACAGCCAGCCCTGAGGACCCGGGAGCGGGAGGCTCTCAGGCCTCGTCGAACTTGCGGGCGAAGAGGGCGTCGAGCTCGTCGAGCATCGCGGCGGCGTCGGCCCCGGTGGCGAGGAACTTGACCTTCGAGCCTTTGCCGGCGGCGAGCATCATGAGGCCCATGATGGACTTGCCGTTCACCTGCTCCTCGTCCTTCTCGACCATGACGTCGGCTTTGAACTTATTGGTGACACGCACGATCATCGCGGCGGGACGGGCGTGGATGCCCATCTTGTTTTGCACAACGAGCTCGCGGGTGAGCTGGGTGGCGGTGTCGGTTTTGTCCATGAATTAGCCCGGAAAACTCCGGCGAGGGGCGGCGGCTTGCAACCCAAAATCTGTCCCGCAGGGTGGGGGAAATCCATGAGCGTAGCCACCGCCATCATCGTCCCCTGCCGCCTCGAATCCACCCGTTTCCCGCGCAAGCTCCTGCACCGCGTGAAGGGCAGGCCCCTGGTCCTCTGGGTGGCGGAGCGCATCCGGACCGAGGCGCCGGAGTTTCCGGTCTGGTTCGCGGTGGACGACGCGTTGCTCGCGGCTCCGCTGGAGGCGGCGGGCTTCCGGACGGTCCTGACGAGCGTGGCGCACCAGAGCGGCACCGACCGCCTGGCCGAGGCCAACCGCACGGTGAAAGCGGCGCACGTGATCAACGTGCAGGCCGACGAGCCGCTGGTCACCGGCGCGCAGATACGCCGGCTGGCCGAGCTGATCGCCGGGCCGGCGGCAATGGCCACCCTCGCCACGCCCTTCTGGCGGGCGGAAGATTTTTATAATCCCAACCAGGTGAAGGTGGTTTTCGCGCCCGGCGGCGGCTGGCGTTCGCTCTACTTCTCGCGTTCGCCCATGCCCTATGCGCGCGATCTGGCGGGCAAGGTGGACGACGCCTGGGTGCGGGCCAACCCTTGCTACAAGCATCTCGGTCTCTACGCCTACAAAGCGGAGCTGATCGAGAAATTCGCGAGCCTGCCGCCCGGCCGTTACGAACGTATCGAGAAACTCGAACAACTGCGGGTACTGGAGAACGGCTACGAGATCGCCTGCGACGTGACGGAGGATCCCGGCCTCGGGGTGGATACGCCGGAGGACGCGGTGAAGTTCGAGGCGGCGTTGGGCTGAGCCCGGCCGGGCTGGACAAGCCTTTTTTGCGGGGTGTAACAGAAAGTGATGTCAGTTTTCCGCGGTTCGAGCAGGTAGGGCGCGACCGCCGGGCGCGCCGAAAGCGCGTCGTAGCGTGCCAGCAGGCGCGGCGGGCCCAGCGGTCCCGCCCTACCCGATGCCCTGACATCACTTCCTGTTACGCCCTTTTTTGCTGAGATCTGGCGATTGGGCTGGCCTCGTGCACCGGCTTTGGCGTGTTTCCAGATGCGTCGCCTGCTCCGCCGCCCATGTCCACGTCTCAGCCCAACGAACGCGCTTCGCTGCTCCTGGTGGAGGAGTGTTTTTCGCGGCAGGACGCAGGTTTCCTCGAAGCGCTTCGCCGGGTGACTGCGCCCAAGGTCGTCGCGGCCTTCGCGGACCGGTGGAAAAAGGATGCGCGCCCCTGGGCGCGCGCGCAGCTTCTGGCTTATCTGGAGCAGCCGCTCGACTGCCCGGGGCATCAGCCGCTGGTGAAACGTTTGTTCAAGGACGCGGAGGAACGGCGCGACGACGAGCTGATGGCGGCGTTTCTCACCGCCTTCGACACCCTGATCCGGCGCGTGCGGCGGCGAAGCTGGAGCTGGGACCGGGCCACCCGCTCGGCGCAGGAGACGGAGGTCTTGGCCACGCCCCGCGACGTGCTGCCGGCGGAGGTGGCCAGGACCCAGGCCGACCCGAAGACGGGCCAGCGCGTCGTCATCTCGAAACAAGGTTACCGAGTCCGGAACGGCCGGCTTTTTTCGCACCGCACGAGACAGTATCTCCGGCGGAGGGCCTGGCGTTATTTCCGCTGGCTTGGTTATGCGCGCCCGGCGGATTTTCCGGCGGCGGTGATCCCGGCCCTGCGTCGCTACCGGGACGCCGATTTGGAAAAGGGGGAGCACATCCTCGACAGCTGGGCCCTGTTGCAGATTTGTTTCCACGGCAGCGACGTGCTCGAGTTTCACTATCGCCATCACCGGCTGCGGCCGGGGCGCTCGCTCGGCGAACTGCGGGCCGCGCCGCGTTTCGCGCCGGCCTGGGATACGCCGGCGACGGCGCGGGCGGTGTTCGAACTCGTTTCGCAGGCCCGTTCGACGCTCGTGCGGATGTGGGCGATCGATCTCTTCCGAAGCCTGGGCTCGCGCACCGGGGTGGAGTTGTCGGCCGAGGACATCCTCGGTCTTCTGGACCACGACGACGAGCGCGTGCAGCAGTTCGGCGCGGGGCTTTTCGAGGCGCAAAGCGGCAACGAGCGCCTGCCGGTCGCGGCGTGGCTCCGCCTGCTGGGCACGCGTAATCTCACCGCGCTCGCCACGCTCTGCGCGGCCTTCGCCCGGCACGTCAGCGGGGAGCGGCTGACCCTGGCCCAGACGCTCGAGCTGGCGACGGCCCGGCCGGTGCCGGTCGCACGCCTGGGGTTTCATTTTTTGCAGACGCGCGCGATCGCCCCCGCGGAGCTGCCGGCGCTCGCGGCCCTGGCGGAGACGCGGTGCACCTCGGTGGCGGCGGAGCTGGCCGGCTGGGCGCTGGCGCGGGTAGGGGCGCGCGAACACTATTCGACCGACGCGGCGAGCCGGTTTTTCGACAGCGTGAGCGCGCCGGTTCGCGAGGCGGCCTGGGCCTGGCTTACGGCCGGCTCGGCGGGTTATGACGATCCGGCCTTGTGGAGCCGGCTGGCGGAGACGCCTTTCGACGAGCTCAGGCTGAAACTGGTCGATCACCTCGCGCTCCGGCTGGAAACGCCCTCGCTTACCGCCGGCCAGCTCGCGCCGGTGTGGTGCGCGGTGCTGCTCGGGGTGCATCGCGGAGGGCGGCAAAAGCTGAAGGCCGTGCGCGAGCTGGCCGAGGCCATCGCGCACGAGCCGGAGACGGCGGAGCGCCTGCTCCCCGTGCTGGCGGTCGCCGTGCGCTCGGTGCGCGGGCCGGAGATGCGCGCCGGTTTGTCGGCCGTCCTGATGCTGGTGGCGCGCCGCCCGGAACTGGAAACCGCGGTGCGCACGCGCCTGCCCGAGCTCCAGTTCCAAACCGTGGAGGCCGTCGCATGAACGTCGCGTTTTCCTACCTCGGTCGCAGCGGGATGGAGGGCCCGACGCTGAACTTCGCGCCGAACCTGGCGCGCGAACCGGTGGCCTTCGATGCCGCGTTGCGGCGTCCGGAGCGTTTCCGCGAGGCGATCTCCGCCCTCCACGACGTGGTGATCAGCGATCATCGTTTCCAGCGGCGCGACAAGTCGGCCTACGAGGCGTGGAAAGCGGCCGAGGCCGCGCGGCTGCGCACGGTGCGGGCCGACGCGGTGCGGCAGGCGGAGGCCGACATCGCGGCCCGGCGGGGCATCCCCCTGCCGGCGGAGCTGGAGAAGAAGTTCGGGCGCCTCTGCAAAACCTACTGGGGCGCCCGTCAGGCCTACGCGGAGCACCTGCGCAAACACGACTTGGAGCTGTGGCGCAAACTCATGCCCTGCGACCCCGTGATCACGGTTGCGGAGGACGTCGTGTTTTTCGAGTGCTTCTCGGCCGACGAATCGAGCTACGGTTGCCTGACCGTGAAGCGCGAGGAG
This sequence comes from uncultured Akkermansia sp., assembly GCA_966250295.1. Taxonomy (GTDB): domain Bacteria; phylum Verrucomicrobiota; class Verrucomicrobiia; order Opitutales; family Opitutaceae; genus IMCC26134_A. Next base: position 13,946 of record CBINGR010000074.1, read on the forward strand.
GGCTTCGGCCCCTCGGCCGGGCTGAAGCTGGGCACGACCAACGTCGACTACTCGTGGGATCTGTTCGACCACTTCCAGGCGCTGCGTTCGTATCGCGAGACCCGCTTTCGTCTCGATCCCGCGGGCTTCGATGTGGCGACGCACGGGCGGGCCGACTACCGCGAGCAAAAGATTGACCTGCCCCGGGGTTGGCTGCGGGGCTTCATGCAACTGCAGGCCGCGATGGCGCTGCCCATGCGCAAGGTCACGCTCACCCGCGAGGCGGTTTATTCGCTGCTGGTCTGGCTGCGCCGGCACAAGGCCGCGACCAGCCCGCGGGCCCTGCGTTTCGAACCGGCGGCCGGGCGCCCGCTCACGCTGGTACTCGAACCCTGGGAACAGCCCATCCCGGTGCGGGGCGGCGAGGACGGGGAAGCTTGGACCGAGCCGGTGCGCATCTGGGGGCGGCAGCGGCTCCTTGCGCTGGCGCGGGTGCTTCCGCTGGTGGAAAGCGTGGATGTTTACTTGCTTGGCACCGGTTTCCCCAGTTTCTGGGTCGCGCACATGGGCGAGATGCGACTCACGCTGGGACTCTCGGGCTGGACGGCCAACGATTGGACGCGCGGCTCCTCGCTCGACCAGCTCGCGCCCCCGGCCCCGGCCGGCGCGAACGAGATCGAGGCTGCTTCGGCGTTCCTGCAGCGCCGCCGTGCCGCGACTTTCTCCGAGGTGGCGGCTGCGGTGCCGGGATCGGCCGCGGCGGTGCAGACGGTGCTCAACCACCTGGCGCACGCCGGCCAGGTGATCCATGACCTGGGCGCGGGCGTGTTTCGCTGGCGCCAGATCATGCCGCGCGCGCTCGGCGAGGCCGAACTCGGGCCGGAAAACGAGGAGGTCGCGGCGTCGCGCGAACTCGTGCGGCGGGGGCGCGTCGAGGTGGAGTCGCGGGTGGCCGCGCCGGGCGGGGGAACCATTTTCGTGGGCAAGGCGGAGTCGAAACCCGTCGAGTTGCTCATGGACAACGACGGCCGGATCAAACGCGGGCGCTGCCTCTGCGGACATTTTCGCAAGGCCGGGCTGCGCATGGGCCCGTGCCGCCACCTGCTGGCGCTGCGCTGGCAGGCGCTGAACCCCGCGCCCGAGCGGGCCGGCCCGGACGATTGGTTCGCCCGGCTGCGCGCGCGGGCCGACCGGAAAGGAGGCGCGTGAGGCAATCCCTTTGAGAGTGGCGGCGCGGGCTTCGCCGAGACCATCCATGCTGCGGCGTTCCGCCGCGGTTGCGTCTGCCCAGCCCATGCTTCCCCACGACCGTTGTTCGTCTGGCACCGCCGCCACCTAGCGGCAGCGGCCAAGACGACCCAAGGGTCCCGCTGCCGCTAGGTGGCGGCGGTGCCTTGGTTAACGGCCGCGGTCCTGAGCGAGTAGTCGGAAAGACCGCCCGCCACTCTCATCCCTCTTTCGCCCCGCGCCTCGTCCTTTTGCCATGGGCTTCTGGAACTTCATCGCCCGGCTGCTCGGCGGCGGTACTTCCGATCCGCGGCCGCCGCGGCCGCTGCCCGATCCGCGACCGCCGTCCGGCATGCCTTACGGCACGTCGGGCGCGGGCGGTTTCATCGCCGGTTCGGGAACTCCGCCCCCGATTCCCCGGAGAAGCCCGCCGCCTCAACCCCCACCTGTGCCCGCCGCGGTCAAGGCGCCCCAGGCGACGAAGCTTAACCTCGATCCGGGGCAGTTTGCCCCGGTGTCGCGCGAGGAGATGAAAAAACGCGCGGGCGAGCTGCGCTGGACCTGGGCGAGCGTGAACTTCGACCGGCGGGACCAGATCCCCTCGGCTGGCGATCCGCGAACCGCGCTGATCGACCGCGCCCTCGTCGCGCAGGGCCTGCTCACGCCGGAGCAACTGGTCGAGATCCACGAGACCGGCGCGCAGATGGCCGAGCTCCGGCCCGAGCTGCGCAACGTGCAGAACATCGCGGCCGACGCGGTGCTGGCCGACGCGGTCGAACGGAACGCGCGCAAGGAGGCGAAAAAGGCCGAGGCCGCGCGCCGCCGCGAGGAACGCACCGCGGCGATCCGGAACCGGCGGGCGACCGACATCGTGTTCCTTGGCCGCGGCGTCTCCGGCGGCTTGGCCGACCGGCGGGCGAACATCGAGCGCCTGCAGTCGCTCGGCTTGCCCGTGCTCGCCACTCCGGCCGACCTGGCCCAGGCGCTGGGCCTGGAAGTGTCGCGGCTGCGCTGGCTGGCCTTCCACAGCGAGGCTACGGCGGTGACGCACTACGTCCGCTTTCAAATTCCGAAGAAGAGCGGTGGCACGCGCGAACTAGCAGCTCCGCACCGTGACCTCGCGCGCTGCCAGGAATGGATCCGGGCGAACATCCTGGAGCGCGTCGCCCTGCACGATGCCGCGCACGGCTTCGTGAAGGGACGCTGCACCTTGAGCAACGCGAAGTCTCACCTCGGGCGCGCCGCGGTGGTGAACGCGGACCTCAAGGATTTTTTCCCGACGATCACCTTTCCCCGGGTAAAGGGCGTGTTCCGGCAGCTCGGCTACTCGCCGGCGGCGGCGACCGTGCTCGCGCTGCTTTGCACCGAGTGCCCACGCAGCCGCGTGAGCTACGACGGGCGCGAATTGTACGTGGCGACCGGCCCGCGCGGTCTTCCGCAGGGCGCCTGCACCAGCCCCGCGTTGAGCAATCTCGTGGCCCGCGGCCTGGACGGACGCCTGGCGGGCTTTGCCCGGCGGCTCGGCTGGACCTACACGCGCTACGCCGACGACCTGACTTTTTCGACCGAGGGTCCGGCGATGGGGCAAACCGGGCGCTTGTTCACCGGCCTGCGCCACATCGTGGGCGAGGAAAACTTCACGGTGAACGAAAAGAAGACGCGCGTGCAGCGCCCGAAGACACGGCAGACCGTGACCGGCATCGTGGTGAACCGGCATCCCAATGTCTCCCGCGAGACGGTGCGCCGCCTGCGCGCCATCCTACATCGCGCGAAGACTGAGGGGTTGGCGGCGCAGAACCGCGAAAACCACCCGCGTTTCGAGGGCTGGGTGCGCGGCATGATCGCCTACGTGGCGATGGTGAACCCGGAGCGCGGGCGCGATTTGCTGGCGGAGTTCGAGCTGCGGAAGCGCTGAGCGGGGCAACTGAGCCAGGGATACCTCGTGGGTAGGGCGGGACCGCTGGGCCCGCCGATTCCGCATGGGGCAGGAAACGCCTCCAAACCGGCGCGCCCGGCGGTCACGCCCTACCTCGGAAATGACCGGGCATCCTACTCCAGAAAGGTCTGTTGCCGGGGCGCAGCGGCCTCGGCGGCGGCCCGGCGGGAAGCTTCTTCCTCGGGAGTGGGGTTGAGGTGGCGCGGGGCGCGGGCGACCCGCGTGGCAAGGGCACTCTCGCGGTCGGCCACGATGCGGTCGCACATGCCGTGGATGTGCATGCGCAGCCACTGGGCCGTGCTGCTGTCGGGGCGGTAATCGGCCGGGCCATAGTGATCGATGCGCCCCGCGGAGCGCAGGCGGTCGTTTTGCGCGAACTCGTCCGGACGATTGGGGTTGTAGACGCCGTAGGCCTTGCCGCCGCCCTTCTTCGTCACGGAAAAACTCGGCACATCGCTCGGACCGTCGGCGATGTAGATCATGTTTTGGAAGGGAATGCGACGGTCCTCGGGCGAGATGTTGGCGTTCACCTCGATCGCCGGATTTTTGTTGGTGCCCTTGTTGATCTCGAAGAGCGCGCGCGTCTTGGTCGTGTTGTCGATGACCAGGCCGATCTGCGCGATGAGCGCCTCGGCTTCCAGGTTGAAGTCCCCCTGCTGGAGGAAACCCGGCTGGAGCGGGTTCTCGATGAATTCGCAGCCCCAGATGCCGTCGACGAAAGGAGCGATGGCGCTGCCGCGCACCATCTCCGCGAGGCCGGTGCTGACGATGTAGTGCTCCAGCTTGATGTCATGTTTCCGGTAGGCCTCTTTTTCGGCGACGTAGCCCTGGGCGGCTTTGAAAAAACCGGGCAGGCCCGGGTAAAATTTTATCTCCGCGCCGCACTCGCGGAGGATTTTGTTGCTCAGCTTCGGCATCTTGCCCGAGAGCACGTAGGTGAGCAGGTGGTTGAGGTAGGCGATCTCGGGCGAGAGATGGTAGCCGCGGCGCTGGTAGTGGGAGACGAGGTTGTTGGTCTCGTTCCAGAAGCTGGGCTCGTCGATCCCGTAACGACGGAAAAGCGGCGACTGCATGTAGTCCGGGATAAGGGTCTTGTCGAAGTCCCAGATGCAGGCGATGGTGTTCTGCGTGAAGAGAGTCGTGGCCATGGCGGATCAGCACCGTTAGCGCGGGTAAAAACCCGTGCTCGCGGCGCGTGCCGGCGAAACAAGCCGCGTGCCCCATGCCGCGCAATGCGCAAACCGCCGCCGGATGGCCAGTGCGCCTGGCCGCCGTGTTTGTCCCCGCCCCGTCACTTCCTGCCTTCACCTTATCTCTCTCCTTTTTCCGATGGTCACCCTGCCCGATATCGCTCCCTTCCAGCGCCGCGCCGACGAGCTCGACGCGCAGATGCGCGCCCCGTCCTTCTACGCCAATGCCCGCGCGGCGGCCGAGGTGACCCGCGAACACCAGCGGCTGGGCGCATTGCTGGCCGATTACGCGGCCTTGAGAAAGGCGGAGGCGGACATCGCGGAGATGCGGGCGCTGCAGCGCGACGCGGGCGCGGACGCCGAGCTTCGGGAACTCGCGGATGCGGAACTGCCGGGGCTGGAAAAGCGCGCGGAGGAACTGCACGCGGCGGTGCTGCGCCAGATGATCCCCCCCGAGCCGACGGACTCCCGCAACACGGTCGTGGAGATCCGGGCCGGTACGGGCGGGGAGGAGGCGGCGCTCTTCGCGGCGACGCTCACGCGCATGTACCAGCGGTATTGCGAGGCGCGCCGCTGGACCATCGAGCCGATGGGCAGCTCGGTGTCGGAGCGCGGCGGGTTTCGCGAGATCAGTTTCCTCGTGCGAGGGCAGGACGTCTACAAGCAGCTGAAATTCGAGAGCGGAGTGCACCGTGTGCAGCGCATCCCGAGCACGGAGGCCAACGGCCGCATCCACACCTCGACGGTCACGGTGGCGGTTTTGCCGGAGGCGGAGGAGGTGGACTTGCACATCGATCCGCAGGACCTCGAGATCACGGTGCAGCGTGCGAGCGGACCGGGCGGACAGGGGGTCAATACGACGGACTCGGCGGTGCGCATCATCCACAAGCCGACCGGGCTGATGGTGTTTTGCGCGGACGGGCGCTCGCAGATCAAAAACAAGGCGAGCGCGATGTCGGTGCTCCGCGCGCGGCTGCTCCAGCGCAAGCAGGACGAGGAGCAGGCGAAATACGCGGCGCAGCGCAAAAGCCAGATCGGTACGGGCGACCGCAGCGAACGCATCCGCACCTACAATTTTCCCCAGAACCGGCTCACGGACCATCGCATCGGCCTGACGCTCTACAGCCTGCCGCAGGTGATGGAGGGAGCGATCGAGCCGGTCATCGAGGCGCTGCAGAAAGCCGATCTCGAGCAGAAGCTGGCCGAGCTGACCGGCCAGCCCTACGACCGGAAACGTTCGGCGGCGGGCGACGACGAGGATTGAGGGGGATTTTTAACGAAGCGGCGCAAAGCAGATTTATAAACCGCGAAACCTCGCGGAGAGTCGCGAAGCCGATCCACGTTTGCCGGCTTCTCCTTCGCCAGGCTTCGCGCTCCTTCGCGGATCAATTTTTCCCGGATCCTTTCACCGCTTCGGCTGCGGGAGGCGGAAGGACGCGGCGCAGGCGGCGAGGGCGAAGACGGCCGCGGCGGCGTAGAGCATTTTCGCGCCGGCGGTCCAATAGAGCACGCCGGCGCAGATCGGCGTGACGGCGCGGGCCAGCGAGCCGAGCGAGCGGTAGATGCCGAGCACGCGCCCCTGCTCCTCGGGGCCGGCATAGAGCGAGATGAGGCCGGTGTTGGCGGGATTGATCAGGCCGCCGCCGAAGGCCAGCGCCGCCACGGCGGCATAAAGCACCCCCGTGGTCGGAGCGAAGCCGATCCCGAGGAGGCCGGCGGTGGAACAGAGCAGGCCGATGGCCAGCAGCCGGGTCTCGGCCACGCGGCCGACCAGTTTGCGCACGATGTAGCCCTGCGTGACGATCGAGCAGACGCCGAGGAAGCCCATGAGCTTGCCGTTGTCCACCGGGCCGTAGCCGAAGCGCTCGGCGCTCACGAAGACGAGCGAGGTCTCCATCGCGACGAAAGCGAGCTGGTAGAGGAAACCGACGAGATTCGCGCCGCGAATGGCGGAGTTGTGGAGGCTGAGGATGGCCCGGAGCGGGTTGCGCAGGCGAGGTTCGGCGGAGCGGCCGGCGGCGTCGGCGCCGAGGGTCTCCTTGAAGCGGGCGCGGATCCAGGCGAGATTCACCAGGCTCAGGCCGAGGGCGAAGAGCGCGGGCACGGTGAAGGGGTTGACCCCCCAGGCGGCGAGGCCGGGCCAGGTGGCGAGGAGGTTTATCCGGGCGCTGAAGGCGCCGATCACCGGGCCGGTGACGAGGCCGAGGCCGAAGGCGGCGCCGACCAGGCCCATGGCCTTGCTGCGCTCGGCACGGGAGGTGACGTCGGCGACCGCGGCGGTGGCGACGGAGAGGTTGCCCCCGAAGAGGCCGCCGAGGATGCGGGCGAGCAGGAAGAGCCAGAAACTGCCGCTGAAGGCCCACACGGCATAGCTGAGCGCGGTGCCGGCCACGGTGCAAAGCAGCACGGGACGGCGGCCCGTGCGGTCCGAAAGACCGCCCCAGAAGGGCGAAAACACGAACTGCAGCACGGAGAAGACGGAGCTGATGATGCCGCCGAAGAGCACCTCGGGCAGGTGCGAGGAGTTGCCGAGCGAGCGGGCCAGGGCGTCGATGTGACCGAGCAAGGCGCCGAGCAGGCCGCGGTCGCCGTCGATCGCGAGGTAGTGGCGCAGCAGGTCGGGGCCGAGCGGGAAGACGATCGAGAAGCCGATCAGGTCGATGTAGAGGGTGAGGAAAATGACCCCCAGCGAGAGCGGGCGCTTGGCGGCGGGAGAGGCGGAGGGGACGGGCGTGGACACGAAAAAGGGAGAAAGGAAGAGGCGCAGGAAGGCGCAGAACGCGTCAAAAGGAAAGGCGGCGGGCGCGGGCGCTTACTTTTTGCGGTATTTGATGCGCAGTATTAGTCCGGTGCAAACGAGGCCGCCGAACGCGCCGCAGACTGTTTCCATCGGGAAACCGACCGGGGCCGGACTGCGGCCGGCGAGCCGGAGGAGGCTGCCGGCCATGCCGTGGAAAAACAGGAAGGCGACGAGGGCGCAGGCCGCGACCACATGGACGGGCATCGCGTCGGCGACATGACGGACGAATTTGCGCCAGGAAGCGGATTCCGGGGCTTCGAAGTCGTCGTCGGAGGCGGACATGCGAAAAAGGGCGGTTCAGGCCGGCCGGGCGAGGCCGGGCGGGCAAGCCGAAGTTTCGGTCATGAAAAGGACTTGAAAGTTAAACCCTGCTCATGGGGGCGTTGACAGGGGGCGTGGGCCGGCATGTTTAGGCGGGCGTGTTTTACAAGGTTGCTGCAAATCCAGGCCCAGGATGGGCCGCGAGTCGAGGGGCGGGCAGTGTGGCGTTCAGTTCCCTGAGCCCGATCGCCGTACGGCGAGCCGCATGAAGGCGGCTGGAGCGCAACAAGGCGCCGGGAACGCGCCCGATCTGCTTGCGGCAGGGAGCGACAACCCCTTCGTGCTCGCGCGGCCCGAGGTCGTTCCGAACCTGCCCGCCGTACTGGTGGTGGCGACGGACGGCGCGACGCGCGGCGGAGTGGACCGGCGGCTGGAGGAAGAATTCGAGGTCGTCGTGGTCAAGACTTACGAGGAGGCGTTGGCGCGGCTGCGGACCCAGCGTTTCGCCCTGGCTTTGCTGGACTTGCGCGGGCCGGGCCGCCCCACCCGCGAACTCGCGGCCGGGCTGCGCGAGCTGGATGCGGAGATGTCGGTGATCGCGCTGGGCGCGGGCCGGGGAGTGAAGGTTATCGGGGAGCAGTGTTTGCAGGTGCCCTTCGACTCGCCCGACATGGTGGAATTGGCGCATCATGAGGTGGAGGTGGCGCAGCGGCGGCGCGGGCGCAGCGCGGTGATCCGGGAAATGGAGGGAGTGATCTCTCTCCTGCAAAAGGAACTGGAGGCGAAGGATTCGCTGGCGGGTTACGGCGAGGCCTCGGCCTCGATGGTGCACGACCTGAAAAACGCCCTGTTCTCCACCCTGGGTTACACCGCGCGGCTGATCCAGGAGACGGCGCAGCTCAAGGATGCGGTGGGCGACCAGGCGGCGCAGCCGATCGATCAGATCGCGAAGAAGCTGGAGCACACGTCGAACTACCTTTTTCACCTCGCGCAGACCTGCCGCTACAACGACGGAGCCAAGGCCGACCGCGCGCGGCTGGACCTGCAGTCCGAGATCGAACACGTGCATGCGGTGCTGTTTTTCCACAGCCCGAAACTGCGGGTGAGCGGCGAGCGGACGGGCGCGGCGGGCACGCGCGAGGCGGGCAGCGGCCTCTGCGTCCTGGGCGATCGCTACGAATTGCACCGTGTCTTCCAGAACCTGTTCAAGAACGCCTTCGAGGCCGGAGCGGACGAGGTGCGGGTGACGCTCCGCGCGCGGGACGACCGCGTGATCGTGGAGGTGGCCGACGACGGACCGGGTTTCGCCGAGGAAGACGCCGCGGTGGCGCTCACACAGCCCCTGCGCTCGAGCAAACGCGGCGGCCAGGGGCTCGGGCTGCGCATCTGCCGGCAGATCGTGGAGCGCCACGACGGCACGATCGAGCTGCGGAATTCCCCGGGACGCGGCGCGGTGTTCGCGCTGTCGCTGCCGGCGGCGAAGTAGGCGTTCGGGAGCCGTGATTTTTTAACCGCGAAGAGCGCGAAGGGGCGCCAAGAAGGAAGCGGAATTTCAGATCGAACTTCGCGATCCTTGGCGTACTTCGCGGTTCACTCGAAGCGCAGGGCCTCGATGGGGTCGAGCTGGGCGGCCTTGTGGGCGGGGTAGAAGCCGAAGGCGATGCCGACGAAGGCGGAAAACCCGACCGCGAGCGCGATGGCGTTGGTGGAGACGAGGACGGGCCAGCCGTTGAAATGGGAGACGGCCTGCGAGATGCCGATGCCGAGGAGTACGCCGGTGATGCCGCCGAGCACGCTCAGGACCATGGCCTCGATGAGGAACTGCAGGCGGATGTCGTGGTCGTGCGCGCCGATGGCGAGGCGGATGCCGATCTCGCGGGTGCGCTCGGTGACGGAGACGAGCATGATGTTCATGATTCCGATGCCGCCGACGAGGAGGGAGACGCCTGCGATGGCGCCGAGGAGGGCGGTCATCGTACGGGTGGCGGCGGTGGCGGTCTCCGCGAGTTCGAGCTGGTTGCGCACCGTGAAGTCGGGCTCGCGGCCGCCGCGGCGCTGCTGGAGGAGCGCGGTGGTTTCCTCCTGCACGCGGGCCATGACCTCGGGCGAGGCGGCCTCGATGAGGATGCTTTGCACGTTGGTGCGGCGGTTGATGCGGCGCATGTGGGTGCTGTGCGGGACGATGACGGTGTCGTCCTGGTCCTGGCCGAAGAAATTGAAGCCCTTCGAGTCGAGCACGCCGAGAATGCGGAAGGGGATGTTGCGGATGCGGAGGCTCTGGCCGACCGGATCGGCGTCGGGGAAGAGCTGTTTGGCGACGGTGGAGCCGATGATGCAGACCTTGGCGGCGGACTTCACGTCGGCCTCGGAGAACATCGCGCCGGAAGAGAGGCCCCAGGCGCGGATGCCGAGGTAATCGGGGGATTCGCCGAGGATCTGGGTGTTCCAGTTGAGGCCGTTGGCGAGGACCTGGTTGCGGTCTCGCAGTTCGGGGGAGACCGAAACCACGCCGGGAATTTCGCGGGCGATGGCTTCGGCGTCCTCGACGGTGAGGGTGCTGGCGCTACCCCAGCCGCCGCGGGCGCCGCTGCTGGAAAAGCTGCCGGGGAAGACGGTGACGACGTTGCGGCCGAGGGAGGCGACCTGGGCCTCGACCTGGGACTTGGCGCCGTTGCCGATGCTCACCATGGCGATGACCGCGGCCACGCCGATGATGATGCCGAGCGCGGTGAGCATGGAGCGCAGCTTGTTCCGCCGGAGGGCGCGGAGGGCGATGAGGAGAGTGGCAAGGAGACGCATCTGAGAATGACCAATTACCGATGACCAATGTCCAATGACGGAAGGCGGCCGGAGCGGAGGCGGCGCTAGGTTTTCGCGACGAAGGGCGCGGAGGTGAGCTGCGCGAGCTGCTCGGCGGTGTAGAGCTTGGCGAGCTCCTCGGAGGCGGTGAGACGACTGGCAACCGGTTCGTCGCGGACGACGAGACCGTCGCGGACGACGATGATGCGCTTGCAGTAGCTTGCGACGTCGAGCTCGTGGGTGACCATCACGATGGTGATGCCCTGCTCGTTGAGGCGCTGGAAAACGCCCATGACCTCGACGGAGGTCTTGCTGTCGAGGTTGCCGGTGGGCTCGTCGGCGAGGAGGAGGCGAGGCTCGTTGACGAGGGCGCGGGCGATGGCGACACGCTGCTGCTGGCCGCCGGAGAGCTGGGAAGGCAGGTGGTCGGAGCGTTTGGCGAGGCCGACGATGTCGAGGGCGGCGAGGGCGCGGCGCTTCATTTCGGCGGAATCGGGCCGGCGCGGGGCGTAGAGCATGGGGAGCTCGACATTCTCCAGCGCGGTGGTGCGGGCGAGGAGGTTGAAGCCCTGGAAGACGAAGCCGAGTTTCTGGTTCCGGAGGTCGGCGCGGGCCTCGCGGTCGAGGCCGGAGACGTCGACGCCGTCGAGCTGGTAGGTGCCGGACGTCGGGCGGTCGAGGCAGCCGAGGGTATTCATCAGCGTACTTTTGCCGGAGCCGGAAGCGCCCATGATGGCGACGAACTCGCCGGGATGGATGTCGAGCGAAATGCCGCGCACGGCGTGGACCTCGAGGTCGCCGTTGCGGTAGGTCTTGCGGATGTCGCGGAGTTGGACGACGGG
>CBINGR010000075.1:0-24096 GCA_966250295.1 uncultured Akkermansia sp.
TGCAGCGCTTGTGGTTGTGGTAATACTCGATCGGGTCCTCGATCGTGATGATGTGTCCCTCGCGGTTCTCGTTGATGTAGTTCACCATCGAGGCGAGCGTGGTGGACTTGCCGGAGCCGGTCGGCCCGGTGACGAGGATGAGGCCGCGGGGACGGTAAAGGAGCTCGCGAACCTTGTCGGGAAGGCCGATCTCGCGCAGGCCGTACATCTTGTTCGGAATCTGGCGAAGCACGATGCCGTAGTTGCCTTTGGACTTCAGGATGGAGACGCGGAAACGCGCCTTATCGAGGAAGGCGAAGCCGAAGTCGGAACCGCCGTGCAGCTTCACGTGTTGCTGGTGGGCATCGGGCGTGATGGAGAGCATCAGATGCTCGGTGTCCTGCGGGACAAGCGCGGGGCCCTCGATGGGCACCATGCTGCCGCTGATGCGGAGGGTCGGGGGCTGGCCGACCTGACAGTGAAGGTCGGACGCGTTTTGATCGACCACCAGGTCGAGCAGGTCGTTCATCTCGTAGCTCATGGGCGTGGGGGGGCGGCGCGGCGGGCGCGGAGCGAAATTCGGGTGGAAAAAAGGAAGGAAAGAAAAAGCGGCTCAGACAGCGTCGCCGACGGTGATGGAGACGACTTCTTCGATGGTGGTCATGCCGGCGAGAACCTTGCGGAGACCGTCCTCGCGCATGGTGCGCATGCCGAGGGTGCGAGCCTTTTCACGCAGGCGCGAGGTGCCGACGTTCTCGTAGATCATGCGCTGGAGCTCATCGTTGGAAACGAAGATCTCGAAGATGCCAGCGCGGCCGCGATAGCCCGAGCCGTGGCAGTTCTCGCAACCGGTCCCCTTGGCGAAGGAGGCATTGGCGGCCTGCTGCGCGGTGATGTTGAGGGAACGCAGCTCGCGCGGATCGGGCGTGTAAGGGTGTTTGCACTTCTTGCAAATCTTGCGGACCAAGCGCTGAGCCATGATGGCCCGGAGCGAGGTGGAAACGAGGAAGGGCTTCACCCCGATATCGATCATGCGGGTGACGGCGCCGGGGGCGTCGTTGGTGTGCAGAGTGGAGAACACCATGTGGCCGGTGAGCGAGGCGTTGATCGAAATCTCGGCGGTTTCCAGGTCACGAATCTCCCCCACCATGATGATGTTGGGCGCCTGGCGAAGCATGGAGCGCAACGCGTTGGCGAAGGTCATGCCGACCTCGGTGCGCACCGGCACCTGATTGATGCCGGAGAGTTGGTATTCCACGGGGTCCTCGACCGTGATGAGCTTGCGGTCGGGCTTGTTGATGAAGTGGAGGCAGGAGTAGAGCGTGGTGGTCTTGCCCGAACCGGTCGGGCCGGTGACCAGGAAAAGCCCGTCGGGAAGCGTGATGATGCGCTCCATCGTGGACTGGTCGTCGCTGAGGAAACCCAGCTCGGGCAAGCCGAGCTGGAGGCCCTCCTTGTCGAGGATACGCATGACGATGGACTCGCCGTGCGCGGTGGGCAGGGAAGAGACGCGAAGATCGATGGACTTGTTGCCAACCATGACCTGGATGCGGCCGTCCTGCGGGATGCGTTTCTCCGCGATCGAGATGTTGGCCATGATCTTCAGGCGCGAGATCATGGCGAGTTGCAGGCGCTTGGGCGGGTTGTCCACCTCGACGAGCACGCCGTCGATGCGGTAGCGGACGCGGAAGCGCTTTTCCAGGGGCTCCAAATGGATGTCCGAGGCGCGGCGGGCGATGGCTTCCAGAATGATCTGGTAAACCAGCTTGATGATGGGCGCGTCGTCCGTGTCGTTCTCCGCGCCGGCAACACCGGGGGCCGCAGTGGTGCCGGCCACCACCTGGGCCTCGTCGCCGGTCGAGATGCTGCTGAGAAGCTTCTCCATCGACTCCTCGTCCTTGCCGTAGAAACGGTCGATGTGGGCCTTGATCTCGTCGGCCGGGGCGATCACCGGCTCGACGGACATTTTCACGAAGTGGCTGATGCTGTCGATCGCATCGACATCGAGCGGATCGCTGATCGCGACGCGGAAGGCATTGTGTTCCCGCGAAACCGGAAAAGCCGTGTATTTGACCGCAAGCTGGCGGGGCAGCAAGGCCATGAGTTCGGTGGAGGGACGAACGTTGGCCATCTCGATCATCGGCATGCCGAATTCATCGGCGAGCAGCTTGGCGGCCTCCTTGGCGGTGAAACCGTGCTCGGCGATCAGCACGTCCAAGACGCGTGGCGGGGTGACGGTGAGGTCGGTATGCCCGGCGACCACGGCGCGGGCGGCTTCTACTTGCTCGGGTTGAAGCACGCCCTTGTCGAGGGCGAGCTGGATCACAAAATCGTCGGCGGAAGTCACGTGGGGGATGGCGGGGGACGGCCGTTCGGCGCGGGGCGCGCGGACGTGGAGTTTGAGTGCGCGGGTTTAGCGATTTAGACTCAACAAAAATTCCGTGTTGGTGCGGGTTTTCTTCAGGCGCTGGATGAACATGTCCATCGCCTCGACCGGCGGGATGCCCTGCATGGCGCGGCGCAGGCCGTAGACCCGCAGCATCTCGTCGGGATGATAGATGAGCTCCTCCTTGCGCGTGCCGGAACGGTCGATGTTGATGGCGGGGAAGATGCGCTTGTCGGAGAGGCCGCGGTCGAGATGGAGCTCCATGTTGCCGGTGCCCTTGAACTCCTCGAAGATGACCTCGTCCATACGCGAGTTCGTGTCCACCAGCGCGGTCGCGAGGATGGTGAGCGAACCGCCGCCTTCGATGTTGCGAGCGGAGCCGAAGAAACGCTTCGGCCGTTGCAAGGCGTTGGATTCAAGACCGCCGGACATGGTTTTGCCGCCGTTGCCGGCCAGGGCATTGTAGGCGCGGGCCAGGCGGGTAATCGAATCCAGCAGGATGATGACGTGCTTGCCGAGCTCGACCAGGCGGCGGGCGCGCTCGATGACCATCTCGGCCGCGTGTACGTGACTCTCGGGAGACTCATCGAATGTCGATGACACCACTTCGCCCTTCGTGTGCCGCTTGAAATCGGTGACCTCCTCGGGGCGCTCGTCGATGAGCAGCAGGATCAGGGTCGCGGTGGGGAAATTGTGCGAAATCGAGTTGGCGATGTTTTGCAGGAGCACCGTCTTGCCGGTGCGCGGCGGCGCGACGATGAGGCCGCGCTGGCCAAAGCCGATCGGCGTCAGCAGGTCGACCGCGCGCATCGAAATGTCCTTATGAATTTCGGGCGCCTCGACGAGAATCCGGCTCGTGGGATAATACGGGATCAGCTCCTCGAAGGCCGTCACGTCGCGGGCGGCTTCGGGACTGGTGCCCATGACCGAGAGCACGCGCACGCCGGCCGGACAGCGTTCGCCGGGCTGCGGTGGCTGGACGAGAATCTCGATTTCCTGCCCGCGGCGCAAACCGTGGCGTTTCACCAAGGCGGGCGGCACGTAGGTGCTGTCCGGGTGCAGCCGGTAGCTGTTGCAGCGATGTACGACGAAGCCGTGGCCGGCATCGGTCAGGTCGAGCAGGCCCTTCTCGACGAAAGCCCGCTTCTCGCGCGCGGCCCAGGCGAACAACTGCTCCAGCAGCGCCCGGCGCGGCGGCATGCCGACGATGGTTTCGCCCAGGGCGCGCAGCCGCTGAGAAAGGTCCCCGGCGGAGGCCTCGTGGAGCGCGGCGAGATCGAGCGGACCGGAATCCTTGGCCAGCTCCTCCGCCGCGGCGTCGAGCACCGCGGGATCGGCAAAGCGTGCCGCGTCGGGCAGGCCGCCGACCGGCCCCTGCAAGGAAGGCGGCGGCGGCTGGGCGGGCACGCGTTCGCCGCGATCCCGTCCGCGCCCAGTGTCTCCACCGCCGGGGTGATGAGCATGCGAACCGCCGTGGGCGCCGCCGGCGTGCGGGGCGGCGTGTGCGCTGGAGGCATGCCCGCCGCCGGCCTGCTGACGTTCCAGCCACTTCTGGCGTTTCTTCTCTTTTTTGCGCTCCCACCACGACTTGCGTTCCTCGTTGCGGCGTTGCCCGCCACCGCCATGGTCTCCGCCCGTCCCAGGTCCGGACGGAGCGCCAGCCAGGGCGGAACCACCCTCGGGGCCGGATTCCGTGGCGTCTCCCGCCGCCGGAGCCGGCGGCGGCTCCGTATCGGCCTGGCCCCCCTGCGGCACGAAGATCGGTCGCTCCTCGCGGGCTTCGGAAAGCGGCGTTTCGTTTCGGGCCGGTTCGGCCGGCCTTTCGACCGTTTCGGCCGGGGGCGGATCGTCAGGAGAAAACGAAGCGACAAAGGGAGCCTCGCTGCCGCTGGAAAACAGTTCGGGCGCCGCCTCCTTGCCCTCACCTTCGGCCGGCTTGCGCCGGGGGCGGCCACGCTTGGGTTTGGCCGGCGTTTCCGCGGCAGAGGTCCCGAGTGCGGCCTGCACCGAGGAAATGGCCTCGGCGACCGGATCGACAGCGGAACCTCCGCGGGGGCGCCGGCCGGCGGATTTACGGGTCTTCTTGGCGGGGCCCGAGGCCTCGTCGCCGACTGGAGTATCCAATTCGTCCATGGAAAATGAGTATGATGAAAAGCGGGATGGAGGCCCTCCGCCGCAGGTCGGGGGAGGTCCCGTTCCGAGTCCGTCAGCCGGCCCGACCTCCATCGCGCAAGGTGGCGCCCAGCCGGCAAATCTGGGCATGCAGGAAAGCCAAGGAACCTTCGTTCCAAAGCACGGCGTGGGCGGAATTGAGTTTGATGGCCAAGGGAAGTTGGGAGGCGATTCGCTGCTCGGCCTGCGCTTGTGTCATCCCGCGCGCGGTCACTCGAGCCAGTTGCGTGGCCGGATTCGCGCCCACGCAGACGACGAAATCAAATCCTTTTTCGAGCCCCGCCTCAAACAACAGCGGCACTTCGATGACCCATTCGGCCTCCGGCGCGGCCGCGACCTCGCTCCGCCACAGCCGCCCTACCCGCGGATGTACCACCGATTCCCACCAGAGCCGCTCGCCGGCGTCCGCGAACACGATCGCGGCCACCCGCGCCCGGTCGAGCGTTCCGTCCTGCCGCTTTACCTCCCGACCCCACCGGGCTTCCGCCTCCGCCAGTACCGCCGCTTCGCTCAGCACCTGCTCGCGCACGATGCGATCCGTGTCCCGGACCCGGAAACCCAGGGCGGCAAAAGCCGCCGCGGCGCTGGACTTGCCACAGCCGATACCACCCGTGAGACCAATAAGCATACTTGCAAAAAGAAGGCGTGATTGGGCTTGCTCGCCCTGTGCGCAACTCATTACGCCGAAAGGAGTGCAGCACAAGACGTCATCCCGCCCCGTCGGCGCTTCGTCCGCTTCCTCCGATTCGCCCCTTGCCGGGATTGTCGGGATAAAATCGGTTCGGGAACGGGCTCGGTCGGCCCTTCCCCGCCCCGCCGGCCAAAGTTCCTTCGTATCCGATGTCGCCTCGCTGGTGGACCGGCTCTTCGCCGGCCGCTTCTGGCACTATCAGCCGGTGGACCTGAGTTACCACGACTATTTGCACACGCTTCAGGCTTCCTGGGTCTATCTCGATCTGGTCGAGGCCTGCCGTGCCCACTTGGAGGAGCCTCAGGCGCCGTCCCTGCGCCAGGCCGAGCTTGGCCTGGCCGCCATCCTTCTTCACGACACCGGCTACCTCAAGGCGCGCGGCGACGACGAGGGCACCGGCGCCAAATACACGCATTGCCACGTCCTGCGCAGTTGCGCGCTCGCCGCCTCCGTGCTGCCCGGTCTGGGCTGTAGCTCCGTCGAGATCGAGGACATCCTCGGAGCCATCCGCTGCACCGGCCTCGCCGGTAAGCCCGCCGCCTCCAGCTTCCGTTCCGAGGCGGCCCGGCTGGTCGCCTGCATGGTGGCCACCGCCGACTACCTCGGCCAGATGTCAGCCCCCGAATACCCCGCGAAGCTGCCTTTCCTCTTCGCCGAATTCGCCGAGGCGGACAACTACTCCGGCGTGCCGCCCGAGCGCCGCCTTTTCACCTCTTCCGCCCAGCTTCTCGCCGCCACCGGCTCCTTCTGGAGCGGCTTCGTCCTGCCCAAATTGGAAAACGACTTCGCCGGCGTACACCGCCATCTGCGCGTCCCCTATCCCGACGGTCCCAACCCTTACTTCGACGCCATCGAGCGCAATCTCTCCACGATCGCCTGTCGCGCCGCCGCCCTCGGCGCCGCGCCCACCGGAAGCGCGGTCTGATTCGCCGGCGCCCATGCTTGCCACGCTCTTCTCCGCCGCCCTCCAGGGCATCGAAGCGCTTCCCGTCCACGTCGAGGTCAACCACGGCGAATCCGGCGACTTTAAGTTGATCCTGGTCGGCCTGCCCGACGCCGCCGTAAAGGAATCCGACGACCGCGTCTTCTCCGCCCTCGCCAACTCCGGCTACGGCCTGCTGCGCACCCGCACCACCATCAATCTCGCACCCGGCGATCTGCGCAAGGAGGGGCCGCTCTACGATCTGCCCATCGCCCTCGGCATCCTCGTAGCCACCGGCCAGCTCGCCGCACCCGGCATCGGCGACTATCTCATCGTCGGCGAACTCAGCCTCTCCGGCGCCACCCGGCCCATCCGCGGCGCTCTCGCCCTGGCCCGGCTGGCCCGGGCGCGCGGCTGCAGGGGCCTGCTTCTGCCCGCCGCCTGCGCCGCCGAGGCCGCCCTGGTCGAAGGCGTGGCGGTCTATCCCATCGAGTCGCTCGACCAGGCCGCCCGCTTCCTCTCCGGCCGCGCCGGCCTGGAACCGCTGGCCCACGCCGCCGCCCTTGCGACCGGCCGGGGCGCACCCGAGCCGTCGGGCGATTTCTCCGAGGTCAAAGGCCAGCACGCGCTGCGCCGCGCCGTCGAAGTCGCCGTCGCCGGAAACCACAATCTCCTCATGGTCGGCCCGCCCGGCTCGGGAAAATCGATGGTGGCCAAGCGCGTGCCCTCGATCATGCCCGCGCCCACGCTCGACGAGTCACTCGAGATCCTGGCGATCCACTCCGCCGCCGGCCAGACGCTCGGCCAGGCCCGCCAGCTCGGCCGCCGTCCCGTCCGCACCCCGCACCACACCATCTCGGATGTCGGCCTGATCGGCGGCGGCTCCATTCCCGGCCCCGGTGAAATTTCGCTCGCCCACCATGGCGTGCTTTTTCTCGACGAGTTGCCTGAATTCAAGCGCTCCGCCCTCGAGGTCCTGCGCCAGCCCTTGGAGGACGGGCAGGTCACTATCTCCCGGAGCGCCGGCAAAATCACGCTGCCCTGCGGCTTTCTCCTCGTCGCCGCCATGAACCCCTGCCCCTGCGGCTACCTGGGCGATGCCCGGCACGAATGCCGTTGCTCGCCTCCGCAGATCCAGCGCTACCGGGCCCGCATCAGCGGGCCGCTGCTCGACCGCATCGACATCCACGTGGAGGCGCCGGCCGTGAGCATCGGCGACCTGCGCAGCAGCGCCCCGGGCGAGCCGTCCACCGTCATGGCAGAGCGGATACAGGCCGCCCGGGACCGGCAGCGCGAACGCTACCGCGGCACGCGCACCGGCGCCAATGCCCGCATGAGCCACCAGCAGATCCGCGAGCATATCCCGCTCGATTCCACCCTCGGCGACCTGCTCCAGCAGGCCATGGAGCAGCTCTCCCTCTCCGCCCGCGCCTACGACCGCATCCTCAAGGTCGCCCGCACCATTGCCGATCTCGCCGGCGCCGAGCGGGTCGAAGCCCCGCACCTGCTCGAGGCCATCCAATACCGTTCGCTCGACCGCAAGGTCTTTTACTGAGCGGCTGCCCTCATGACGAAAAGCCCCGGTATCCTGAGCGCGCGGGATCCATTCCGCCATCGGACGGTCGCGGCAGTCGCCGCCGGTCTCGCGTTCCTGAGCGCGTTCTGCCGGGCTGGGCTGATCGAGTCGGCCGGCCCGGCCCAGGGCGCAAAGCAGGCCTATGAAAGCCTCGGCCGGGCGGAAAACCTCAGTTCGTTCAAAGGCTACTCCCGGCAGGACCTGTCGCTCGCGCCGCCGCATCGGGTTTACTACGTCAGGCTCTCCGACGTCGCGGCCGGGCGCCTCCTCTCCGCGGCAGGACGCGGCTCCTGGATGTATCTGGTCATGGCCGGCCCTCGCGCCCTTGGCGGAGTCCAATTGGACGAGTCGAACAAGGAGGAACCCGACATCGTCTTCGAAGGCGGGCTGGCCCCCTCCATTCTTGCGGCCCTGGACAAGGCGAACGGACAACCGCAAGTCATGCGGAAGGACTACGAAGTCCGGTTTCTAAGCGTGCCCGGCGCCAATTACTTCGCGCTCTGGCTGCACGCCCAGGACGACGATCTCCTGCTCCCGATCCCAATGCCTTGGCGTGAGCTCGACTCCTGCGAACTCAGCTCGGAGCGTGATGTTCTGGACCAGTTGAGACCGGAGGCGGAGCGAACAATGGCAGCGGAGAAATCCTGGGGGCCGTAGAGTATCCTGCGGCCGACCGGCCCTACGGAGCGGGCTTCGCGGCCGTACCGGCCGCCTCACGCAGGGTCGCGAGCTCCGTCTTTTTTTCCTTCAGCACGCGTTCGAGCCGGCGCATCTCGGCGTTGTCCCCTGCCATCTCCGCGCGGTTGAGATCCAGCCGGAGAAAGGAGATTTCCCGCTCCAGCCGGCCGACGGCGTCGGTGGGCGGCTTGGTCAGGGAAATACCGCTCCGGTCGGCTTTGTCCGGCACTTCCGCGGCGGGCCTGCCGGTCTCCGTCTCGCGTGCCGCCGCCTCGCGTTCGGCGATGCGGATGGCTTTCGCGCGCGCCGCGACTTCCTGCTCCCCCCTCCGGCGAGCCTCTTCGCGGACGTTCTCCCCGGCCTGCCGTGCCTGTTCGTCCGCCCGGGCCTTCGCCTTGGCCGCCGCCTCGGCGTCGCGTGCCGCCTGGCGCTCGGCGATGCGGATGGCCTTGGCCCGCGCCGCGGTTTCCTGCGCCGCCTTGTCTTGTGCTTCAGCCTCGGCCTGGGTCTTCGCCCTGGCGGCCTCCGCAGCCTCGCGAGCCACCTGCCGCTCGGCCTCGCGTACGGTCTTCGCTTTCGCAGCGGCCTCCGCCTCGGCCTTTCTGCGGGCCTCTTCCTTCGCGGCGGCAACGGCGCGCTCGCGGCTTTCCTGCTCCACCTTTTCCCTCGCGGCCTGTTCCTCCTGAAGCGCACGCGCCGCCTGGGCTTCCTGCTCGAGCCGGCGCGCCTTCTCCGCCTCGGCCAGCCGCGCGGCCTTTTCGGCCTGCTCGGCCGCTTCGCGCGCGGCACGTTCTTCCGCCTGTTTCGCCGCCAGCGCCGCCGCCTTCTCCCGGGCCTCGCGCTCCGCCTGTTCACGCGCCGCAGCCTCGGCCTTTTCCCGCGCGGCCCGCTCGGCCGCCAGACGAGTCTGTTCCTTTCGCTCCGCGAGCAACCGGGCGTGTTGCTCGGCCGAGAGCCGAGTCCGTTCCTCCGCCTCGGCCGCCTGCGAAGCCGCGTCGAGACGACGCACCTGAACAACCCGCCCGCCGGCGACGGTCACTTCCAGTTCGGGCCAGCGATAGAGCGTCTTTTCCCCGGCTTGGATACGGCCCAGCGGGGCGCCGAGATCCGCCGGGGGACCATTCCACGCGTCGCCCACTTCGAGGGCGGACAGACCGGAGCAGCCGAGGCAAAGCAACACGAGCCACCGGAAAGGACGGGTTTGCATTTCCGCAAATTGCCGGCGGAAGACCGCGACGGCAAGACACCGGTGGAGGGCTCGGCGGCGTCTCTTCCTCCGTCAATAGCCCGGCACGGTGAGGCTCTCGCCGTTGTCCTTCCTCCCGAGTTGCAGCAAGTAGGGCGCGGCGACCTTCGCCCACCCGGCGGGCTTCGGATAGTCCCCCGCCCCGCCGGCGAAACATTGCCGCAGCATGGCGGTGTCGATGATGCCCGGGCTCAGCGGCACGGCGGCGAGGGGCGCGGGCAATTCTTCCGCGAGGGCCTTGGTCAGGCCCTCCACTCCCCACTTGCTCGCGCAGTAGGGCGCGAAGTCGCCGGATACCGAACGCCCCCAGCCGGAGGACAGGTTCACGATCACCCCCGAACCGCGCTCCACCATCGCCGGCACGAAGCCCTGCACCACATGCACGATGCCGGCGAGGTTGACCTGAAACAACTTCGCGACGTCCGTGGCCTTTTGTTTCCAGAGCGGCGCCGGGTCGGTCAGCAGGCCGGCGTTGTTGATCACCAGATCGGGCGCGCCGTGCTGGGTGAGCATGCGCTCCGCCCAAAGCTCGACCTTCTTCGCCTCGGCGACGTCGACCACGTCGAAGGTGCTCGGCGCGGGCACCGCGAAACGCAGGTCGAGGATCGCCTCGGGGTTGCGCCCGCAGCCGATCACGGTGTGCCCGAGGGCGATGAACTCGTCGACGAGCGCGCGCCCGAGACCCTTGGTGCAGCCGGTGAGGACGATCTTTTTGGACATGGCTGCAAGAAGGCGCAAACGGCGAAAAAATCAGATTCTTTTTTTCGACGCTTCGGTTCCCCAAAGCGCCGCGCCCGCTTCAGCGGCTCTGGAGGCTGAACTTGTTCAGGCCGGCCTTGCGGCAGGCATCCATGACGAAGGCCAGGGTCTTGAGCTCGGTCTCCTCGTCGGCGCGGATGAGCACGGGGATGTCGCGGCTGCGGTCGCGGACCTGGGCGAGCAGGCCGGCGAGCTCCGCCTTTTCGATCAGGCGAGGTGCGGCGGTGTCGGTCGCGAAGGTCAGCTCCCCCTCCTTGCCGATGCCGAGGATGACGGTGCCTTCGAAGGCGTTTTTGCCGGCGGTCTCCACGCGCGGAAGCGTGATGTTGAGCGTGCCGGGCGAGCGAAACTGCATCGTCACGAAGGCAAAAAAAACGAGCATCACCAGCACATCGATCAGGGGCACGAGGTTGAGCTCGGGCCGGCGGCGGCGGCGGGTTTGAAGACCGGACATGGGACGAAAATTTTAACCGCGGATTACGCGGATGGCCGCGGATAAGACAGGAAAGATGAGGACACCGGATTGGAACTATCCGCGATTATCTGCGCTATCCGCGGTTCAATCGGCCCTGGTTTTTTCCGCCAGCAGGCGGGCGAGGAGCACATCGAGCTGGGCGGCGAGTTTGTCCACCCGGCGCTGGAGCACGCCGCCGCCGATGAGCGCCGGGATGGCGATACACAGGCCGATGACGGTCGCGGAAAGCGCGAGCGAGACGCCGCTGGTGAACTTCGCCGGATCCGGCAGGCCGGTCTGGCCGCTGATGCTGGAAAACACGCGGATGAGCGACACGACCGTGCCGGTGAGCCCGATGAGCGGCGCGCCGGCGTAGATGACATCGAGGTAGGGCAGGCCCCGCTCCATGCGCGAGACCTCCAGCCGGGCGAAGGCGCGTACGCCCTCTGAATCGCCGGGATGCGTTTGGGCGAAGCGCACGATGCGGCCGAGCACCGAGTGCTCCCCGCCGGTCACCGGCTGCGCGGCGACAATGGCGTCGGCGAGGTCATCCGGAATGATCGCGCTGCGGCGCAAGGCCCAGCCGCGTTCGCACAGGATATAGACCAGCACGAGCGAGCAGAGCCCGAGCGGCCAGATGAGGAAGTCGGCGCCCTTGATGAGGTCGATGAAGGCGAGTGGCATGGAGTGAGGTCGCGGAAAAACAAGACGAGGCGCGGTTTCCCGCGCCTCGTCAAACAGAGCCGGAAGCATGTCGGTCCCGCCGGGCCCAGGTAGGGACGGACCGCCGGGCCGTCCGGTCAACTGACGGCGGTCCCAGCGGTCCCGCCCTACCTGCTGATTACACCGCAGCCATGTAGGGCAGCTTGGCGGCGGTGGCCTGCACGGCGGGGATGCCGTCGATGAGCTCGCCGATGGCGTCCCAGCGGCCGTTCACCAGGGCATCGCGGGCGGTCTCGCGCTGCGTGACCTTGATCTTGTCGGCGCCGAAACGGACCTCGAGCTTCTCGACGTCGACGACGACCTCGAGAGCGGGATTCTTTTCGATGGCGGCGGCGATCTTGGCAATGTCCTCGCGGCTGGCGTTCACGCAAGGGATGCCGAGCGTGGTGCTGTTGCCGAAGAAGATCTCGGCGAAGTTCTCGGCCACGACGGCGCGGAAGCCGGCCTTGTGAATGGCCTGCGGAGCGTGCTCGCGGGAGGAGCCGCAGCCGAAGTTGGCGCCGGAGAGAAGGATCTTCGCGCCCTTGTGCTCGGGGCGGTCGATCGGATGACCGGTGGGTTTGCCCTCCGGCGTGTGACGCACGTCGAAGAAGAGGAATTCGCCGAGACCGTCGAAGGTAACGCACTTCATGAAGCGCGCGGGGATGATGCGGTCGGTGTCGATGTCGTTGCCGGGGACGAAGACGGCCTTACCGGAAACCTGGATGATTTTTTCGAGAGCCATTTTAGAAGAGGATTTTTGAACCGCGAAGGGCGCGAAGTTGCGCGAAGAAAGGCCGATCCGAGAAAGGAAGGTTTTCTTCGCGGCTCTTCGCGGTTGATTCTGTTTGGTGGTTTAGTTGACGGCGAAGACCTCGCGGGCGTCGGAGACCTGGCCGGTGACGGCGGCGGCGGCGACCATGACCGGGCTCATGAGCACGGTGCGGCCGGTGACGGAGCCCTGGCGGCCCTTGAAATTGCGGTTGGAGGACGAGGCGCAGAGCTCATCGCCGATGAGTTTATCCGGGTTCATCGCGAGGCACATCGAGCAGCCGGCGGCGCGCCACTCGAAGCCCGCCTCGGCGAGGATCTTGTCGAGGCCGAGCTTCTCGCACTGGAGCGCGACTATCTGAGAGCCGGGCACGGCGATGGCGCGCACGCCCGGGGCGACTTTTTTCCCCTTGATGAACTTGGCGACCTCCTGGAAATCGGAAAGGCGTCCGTTGGTGCAGGAGCCAAGGAAGGCGACGTTGATCTTGGTGCCCTTGATCGGCGCGCCCGGGGGCAGCTTCATGTAGGCGAGCGCCTCCTCGATGCCGGCCTTCTCGTCGGCGGAGCCCGCCTTGGCGGGATCGGGGATGTTCTCGTTGATCGAGACGCCTTGGCCGGGATTGATGCCCCAGGTGACGGTCGGCGCGATGTCGGCAGCGTCGATCTTCATGACGTCGTCGTAGCGGCAGCCGGGATCGGAGGCGTAAGACTTCCAACGGGCCACGGCCTCGTCCCACGCGGCGCCCTTCGGCGAGTAGGGACGGCCCTTCAGGTAAGCAAAGGTGGTCTCGTCCGGGTTGACGTAGCCCACGCGCGCGCCGCCCTCGATGGACATGTTACACACGGTCATGCGCTCCTCCATGGTGAAATTGTCGAAGGTGGAGCCGGCATACTCGTAAGCGTAACCGGTGCCGCCATTCACGCCGGTGAGGCGGATGATGTGGAGGATGACATCCTTGGCGTAGACGCCGGGGCGGAGCTTGCCGTTCACCTCGATGCGGCGGACTTTGAGCGCGCCGAGCGCCATGGTCTGGGTGGCGAGCACGTCACGCACCTGGCTGGTGCCGATGCCGAAGGCGATCGCGCCGAAAGCGCCGTGGGTGGAGGTGTGCGAATCGCCGCAGGCAATGGTCGTGCCGGGCTGGGTGATGCCCTGCTCGGGGCCGACGATGTGCACGATGCCCTGCTTGCCGGTGGCGCGGTCGAAGAAGGTGACGCCGAACTGAGCGCAGTTCTTGCGCAGTTCGTCCATCATCGCCTGGGCCAGTGGATCCTTGTAGGGCTCGACCAACTCGTTGGTCGGCACGATGTGGTCCACCGTCGCGAAGGTGCGGTGCGGCATGAGGACCTTCAGGCCCAGGTCGCGCAGCATACCGAAGGCCTGGGGCGAGGTGACTTCGTGGATGAGGTGGGTGCCGATGAGGAGCTGGGTCTGGCCGTTGGCCAGTTTGCGGACGGAGTGAGCGTCCCAGACTTTTTCGAAGAGGGATTTGGGTGTGGCGGACAGGGTCGTTGGTTCGGTCATGGTCGTAGGCAAAAGAGAAAGGGAACAGAAAAACAAATCGGCGGTTCGCGCGGAAGCGGAATCGCGGCGGCTAGGCCGGCGCGGGCGCCCGCCAGCCGGCATAGACGGCGAAGCGAAACCAGCGGAAAAAGGCGGCGGGACGGACGAAGCCCGCCGCGGCGAGCCAGTCCAACTGAGCCTCGAGCGTGGCGCAGCGGTCGATCCGCATGCGCTCCACCGCCCCGGCGATCTCGGTTTCCGAGCTGCCGAGCGAACGCGCGGCGTCGAGGTGCAGGGCCTCGAACAGGGCCTGCTCACGTTCGTCCGCGCCACAGACCTGCTCGGCGTTGACGAAGAGCCCACCCGGCGCGAGCGCAGCATGGACGCGGGCGAAGAGCGCGCGTTTTCCCGCGTCGTCCAAGTGATGGATCGCGAGCGCCGACACGATGGCATCGAATTCGCCGTCGGGGAGCGATGCGGTGAAATCGGCCACGACCAGGCGCGGCGACGACGCGGCAAGACGCTGGCGGGCGTGTTCCAGCATGCCGGCCGAGCCGTCCAGCAGGGTCAGCGAAGCGAGGGGCACCCGGGCCGCCACCTGCTCCGACAACAGGCCGGTGCCCGCCCCGAGGTCCAGCACGCGGGGCCGGGCCGAGGGCGCGGTGCGCGCCACCAGCTCGGCCGCCGTGCCATAAAACAGGTCGAAGCACGGCACCAACCGGCGGCGGGCCTGGTCGTAGGTGGCGGGATTCCAGACGGAGTTCATGGCGGACAGTCGGGTCGGAAAAGGTCGGAAGACCGGAACGGGTTCAGTTGGCCCACGCTGGTCACGCCTTGAGACTAGCAGACGGTTGCAAGACCTGGAAATACTTGTTTCCTCGCTGGTGATGCCTCGGGAGTATCAATTTAACTTCGAGCTTCGCCACCTGGTGTATTTCCGCGAAGTGGCGCGTACGCTGCATTTTCGCCAGGCGGCGGAGGTACTGGCGGTGGCCCAGCCGGCCCTGAGCCGGCAGATCGCACAACTGGAGACCGCGCTGGGCGTGGCGCTGTTCACCCGCTCGCGGCGCAAGGTGGAGCTTACGGCCGCGGGGCGGGCGCTGGCCGAGCGGGTGGAGCCTTTGCTGCGCGGGCTGGCGGCGGTACCGGACGAGTTGCGCGCGCTCACGGAAGGGCAGACCGGACAGGTGCGGGTGGGCTTCACCGGCCTGGCGATGGCGACGGTGCTGCCGGACATCCTGCGCGAGTTCCACCGGCGTTTTCCGAAGATCCGGCTGGAATTGAACGAATCCCCCACCTCCGCGCAGTTGGCCGCGTTGGCGGCGGGGGAAATCGCCTGCGGTTTTTTTCATCCGGACGCGACCACGCCGGGCCTGCGCACCCGGGAACTGCTGCGGGAGAAAAATGGCGTGCTGCTGCCGGCCGACCACCCGCTGGCCGGCCGGCAGGCCCTGCGACTGCGCGAACTCGCGGAGGTGCCGTGGGTACTGTTCCCGCGCACGCACAACCCCGGCTTCTACGACCGCATCCTGGCGGCCTTCTCCCGCGCCGGTGCGACGCCCCGCATCGCCGAGGAGGTGTGGCCGCGCGCCAATGCCGTGGGCCTGGTGCGCGCCGGGCTGGGTGCCACCTTCATGTGCCCGAGCGAGGCGCGGCCCCTGCCCGAGGGCGTGGCCTTCCGCGCGCTCGACGGGCCCGCCCCCGAAAGCCGGCTGGTCGTCGGCTGGCGCGACGGGAAAACCGCGCCGGATCCCGCGCTCGCGTCCTTCCTCGAGGTGGCCGCGCCCCGGCCGGGTCCGGGAGGCTGAGCGGCCCGGGGCGCGATCCCGCGCCATTTTAATAGGCTCCAGCATGCGCCGTTATCCTTTTGCGCATCGGGGGGCGCCCCGCTTGCCGCAGCCGGACGCGAGGCGGTATCGTGGACGGCGTCATGGACAACCTGCTCGCCGCCCGCGCCACGATGGCCTTCTCGCTGGGCTTCCACATCGTCTTCGCGGCGATCGGCATGACGATGCCCTTTCTCATGTCCGCGGCGCACTGGCTGTATTTGAAAAAGCAGGACGCCGCCTGCCTCGAGCTCACGAAGATGTGGATGAAGGGCGTGGCGGTCTTCTTCGCGGTCGGCGCGGTCTCCGGCACGGTGCTGTCTTTCGAGCTCGGCCTGCTCTGGCCGGGCTTCATGAAGCACGCCGGCGCGATCATCGGCATGCCCTTCTCGTGGGAGGGCACGGCCTTCTTTCTCGAGGCGATCGCGATCGGCCTCTTCCTTTATGGATGGAAGCGCATGCCCCCCTGGCTGCACTGGACCACGGGCCTGGTGGTTGGGCTCTCCGGTTTCGCCTCGGGCATTTTCGTGGTGGCGGCCAATTCCTGGATGAACGCTCCCGCCGGCTTCGCCTGGGCGGGTAATCTGGCGCACGACATCGATCCGGTACGGGCCATGTTCAACCGCGCCTGGCCGCATCAGAGCCTCCACATGCAGCTCGCGGCATTGCAGGCGGTGGGCTTCGCGGTCGGCGGCATCCATGGGCTGCTGTATCTGCGCGGGCGCGCCCCCGCGCTGAACCTGAAGGCCTTCAGGATCGCGATGACCTTCGGCGCGGCAGCGGCCATCGCGCAGCCCTTCGCCGGGCACTTCGCCGGGCAACGCGTGGCGGAGCTGCAGCCGGCCAAGCTGGCGGCGATGGAAGGCCTTTTCGAAACCGGCCGGCGCGCGCCGCTTTATATCGGAGGAATCCCGGACGTGGAGAAACGCACCATGGAGTGGGGCATTCCCCTGCCGGGGATGCTGAGCTTCATCGCCCACGATGATTTCGACGCCGAGGTGGCCGGGCTCGACCAGTTCCCGCGCGAGGACTGGCCGCCGGTCGTGATCGTGCACCTGGCCTTCCAGACCATGGTGGGCATCGGCAGCGCCATGGCCCTGCTCGGCGTACTGTATTTCTGGTTCCTGCGGCGAGGGGCATTCCCCCGCTGGTTCCTGTGGACGCTGGTGGCCTTTATCCCGCTCGGCGCGGTGGCGATCGAGGCGGGCTGGGTGGTGACGGAGGTCGGGCGCCAGCCCTGGATCATTTACCGCATCCTGCGCACGAAAGACGCCGTCACGCCGGTGCCCGGCATGGTGTATCACTTCTATCTGTTCCTCGTGCTTTACCTCTCGCTCGCGGCAGCCTCGGTCTGGCTGCTTGGCCGGCAGATCCGGGCCGCGCAGCGCAAAGTCGAAGGAGGCGGACGATGATCGACGTGCTCATTTTTTTCATCGGCGCCTCGCTCCTGCTTTACGTCGTGCTGGGCGGTTCGGATTACGGCGCGGGCATCCTCGAGCTGCTGCCCGCCGGCCGGCTGCGTGACGCGCAGAAGGATCTGATCAACGAAGCGATGGGCCCGGTCTGGGAGGCGAACCACATGTGGCTCATCCTCGTGGTGGTGATTCTCTTCATGGGTTTCCCGCCTATCTTCACCACGCTCATGACCGCGCTTCACCTGCCGATGCTCGCACTGCTGGTGGGCATCGTGGTGCGCGGCGCGGCCTTCGCCTTCCGCCACTACGACCCGGTGCAGGGACCGAAATCGCAGCGGGTCTACACCTGGCTCTTCGGGCTCTCCAGCCTGTGGACCGCGTTCTGGCTCGGCATCATCGTGGCCAGCCTGAATCGCGGCATCATCGACCCGGAAGCGCGCGAGATCTGGGCCGCCTACATCGCGCCTTGGTGGGGTGCCTATCCGCTCGCGGTGGGCTTTTTCGTCGCATGCATCTTCGCCTTTCTCGCCGCCGTCTATCTGCTCGAGGAGACGGAAGCGGCCGGGTTGCGGCGGCGCTTCACCCGGCGCGCAGCGGCGGCCAATATCCTGGTAATCGTCTCGGGCGGGCTGGTCTTTCTCGCCTCGCTCGGGGAACGCGAGAGCCTGCCCGCGCGTTTCTTTCGCCACCCTGCGACCCTCGGCGTCATGATCCTGGCCGCGCTGCTTTTCGTCGCGCTGTGGGGGCTCATCAACCGCCGCCGCCGCTGGCTCACGCGGATAATCGCCGCCGGGCAGGTGACGCTGATCCTCGCCGGCTGGTGCCTGCTCTACGTCCCCAACGCCATGATAACGGCGCGCGGGCCGATCAGTTTTTATGACGCGGCCGCGCCCGCCGCGACCCTGCGGCAGCTCATCCTCGCCCTGCTGGTCGGCGGCGCGTTCATCTTCCCCAGCCTGGTTTTCCTGCTGCGGGTGTTTAAGGCCAAAGATCCTGTCGGCTAGGCGCTGTCTTCGAAATAGACCGGTGCTCCGTGGTCGGGAAACCAGGCTCGGCCAAGGCGGCCGAGGTGGAGGCGGGCCGGAGGCCCGTGCCACCGAGGCCAACGCCGGCCCAGCCTGATTTCCCGACCACACGCAGGGCTTCAGCAGAGCGCTGGATTATTTCGAAGACAGCGCCTAATGCTGCGGGGCACCGGTCTCAGGGTGCGCGACCGGTCTCCGCGATCAGGCGCGCGACCGTCTCGAGACGTGCCCGGTAGACGGGATGGGCCGCATAGTCCTTCAGCGGAAACTCCAGGCGCTCCGACCAGGTCTCCGCGCCGTAGCTGCCGGGCAGGTTGAAACGCTGGGGCGTGCCCAGCAGGTCGCTGGACATCAGCACGGCGAGTTCGCAGGGGGTCTCGAACAAGGCCCGCACGAGGGCCGCCAGCAACTCGTCGTTTAGCGCGGCGGGTGCGTCGCCGGTCCAGCCTGCGAAGGCGAGCAGATTGCGCAGATCGATGGCCTCGACGCCGCCCGGGTTCTTGTCCGCCTGTTCGCGCAGGTGCGCGTAAGTAGCGGCGAGCGGCGCGTGGTCGTGGTTGGCATAGGAGGCCAGACTCAGCACGCGGAAGGAATCCTTCGGCTGGAGCGAACGGTCGGGATTCCGCTCCAGTTGAGGAAAGGTGAGGTTGGCCAGGCTCAGGTCGTCGAGCGCCCGGCGCATATATCCGGGCATGGCTCCCATGAGCTCGGCAAAGAGGTACATGTCCTCCGCCGCCTCCTTGATCACGCCGATGATCTCGCGACCCTGCAGGTCGTTCATCCGCGCCGACATTTCGTCCTCGTCCGGCCCCGGCACGAAGCGGGGCAGGCGCCCGCCCGTGCGCTGTTTCGCCTCTTCCTCGGTGAGCGTGGCGAACTCCGCGTGCCGCGCGCCCCCCGGCCAGGGAAACATGTAGGCGCGGAAGTAGCCGCGCAGGTGGTCGAGCCGGCAGATATGGAAAAACTGCCGCTCGCCCGCCACCCGTACCCGTAGCCAGGCGAAGCCCGTCGAACGATGGTTTTCCCAACGGTAGGGCGGCAAGCCCCAGTTCTGGCCCCAGCGCTCGGAATCCTTGTTGGTGTCGAAATAACTGATCGGCCGCGTGCCCACGTGCCACTCGAGATCGAAAAGCTCCGGGCTGGCCCAGACGTCCACGCTGCAACGGCCGACCCCGAAGGACATCTCTCCCATCAGCAGCACGTTTTTCTCCGTCGCGTAGGCGCGAAGCGCGCTCCACTGGCGCCAGCCGACCCACTGAATGAAAGCGAAACCTTCTCGCAGGCGTTCGAGTTTTTCCCGCTCGGGATGCCGCGCCAGCCAGGCCTCGGCGCCGGCGGGGGACTGGTGCTCGGGCCGCCACTCGCCCCAGTTCGGGTTGCCCTCGTATTCCCGCACCAGGACCCGAAACAACGTATACGGGCGCAGCCAGCCGGCCTGCTCCACCTCGAAGCGCGCGAGTTCTCCCCGCAGGGAATCTTGCGGGTCTCGATTCACGAAGGCGCGATGCGCCGAGAGCAGGATCTGGAGTTTTAGCGCGTGCACGGAGTTGTGCCTCACCCCGCCCGCGCGCAATTGAGCCAACCAGGCGGCCGGGGCGGCCACCTCCAGTGCGCCGGCGTCCAGCCCGGGCACCTCGTCCGGGGCCAGCGCGAGCAGAGCCGGCGAAAGCGCGCGCGAGCTGATGGCATTGTAGGGGCTGTGGTCGCCCACCGTCTCGTGGATCGGCAGCAGTTGCAGTACCGCCAGCCGGTGCGCCGCGCAAAAATCGACGGCCTCACGCACCGCGAGGGTGTCGCCGATGCCGAGATCGTTCGCGTGGCGCAGGGCAAAGACCGGAACGAGCAGGCCGGCGATTTTTTTCCGCGGATTGAGCAGGGTCATGGCTGCGTACATCCTTGCAGGCCCCGGAACCTTGCGAAACCGGGCCGCCCGTTCGCGAG
Source organism: uncultured Akkermansia sp. (assembly GCA_966250295.1). GTDB lineage: Bacteria > Verrucomicrobiota > Verrucomicrobiia > Opitutales > Opitutaceae > IMCC26134_A. The sequence continues at coordinate 20,048 of CBINGR010000075.1, forward strand.
GGCATCGGGGCGAATACCATGGACTGCCGCCGGAGCGGTCCGGCACGGACCTTTCGGGGCAGCCCTGTTTCGCGCCGCCCGGTCCGCGCGACCGCAGCGCTCTTGCCTGCGGCCTCGAGATCGGACGCCGTAGGCCGTGTACATGCAGCCTCCGCCGCTTCCGCCTTCGCCTCCTCGCCCGCCGTTCCCGCCGCCTCCCGACCGAGCTTCGCCTCCACCCCTGTCCGTTACTACGCGACGACGGCCAAAGGTGCGCGTCTGGCTGCTGCTCGTCCTGGGCTGCGTTGTCCTTGGCTTCGTCGTCGAGCGCACCCTGTTGTTTAGCCGGGCTGTTGCCGAACACTACCGCACGCCGCGTGTCCTGCCCCCGGGCGAGGCGGAATTCCGTGCGGCCAACCGGCGCATCATTCGTTCGGAGGGCGAGCGCGCGGCCTTCGGAAACACGCCGGCGGCCGAAGAGCTCGCCCGGCGTTTTTCCACCACCCTGGCCCAGGCGCGCAAAAAAGGCTTCACCGCAGGGGACGACTCCGGCTTCAGCCTGTCGAAGCATCGCTTCCTCACCTATTGCCGGCTCAATGCCGACAGTTGCGTCCTTCTCGTTCATGTACCCGAACTGCGGCATTTCACTCCCGACGCGCAGGAAACCCTCGCCAATCTCGCGTGGGTCATCGCCCACAAAATGGCCAACGAGGCCGGCCTTCCCCCCGGCGGGCAGCTGGTGGTCGGGGTGAAGGGAATGATCAACTACGAGGCCGTCCTGATCGGTGGTTTTTCGAATCGCGAGTCTCCGCTCGACGACATCGCGCAGGACAAACGCGGCTTCGGTCTGGAGAAAAACCGCCTCTTCTATCCCTATTTCGCCTCCGAGGCGGCTTCCGAGGCGCCGCCCGTTTCCGCTCCGCCAACACCGGCCGCCGAACCCGAAAATCCGCACCGGTGACCCAGCTTCCGCCAAACCGGTCCGGCGCCTTGCCCACCGACGGTTCCCGCATGATTTTCCGCGCCATGGCCTTCCTTTCCGTCAATCCTGCCACCGGCGAATGCATCGCGACCTACAAGGCCCATACCGCCGCTCAGATCGAGGCCCGGCTGGCCGCCGCCCACACCGCCGCCGGGAAGTGGCGTGCCACCTCCGCCGCCGTCCGCGCCCGCCACCTGCGGGCCCTCGCCGCCGCGCTCCACCGCGAGCGGGACGCCCTTGCCGCCCTCATGGCCGCCGAGATGGGCAAGCCCCTCGCCGACGGCCTCGCCGAGGTCGCCAAGTGCGCCGATTGTTGCCGTCACTACGCGAAGCATGGTGCCGCCCTGCTCAAACCCGAGGTGCCGCCGCAAGCCCCCCTCGGTGTCTCCGTCGTCCATGAGCCGCTCGGCGTCATCCTCGCCATCATGCCGTGGAACTTCCCGCTCTGGCAGGCCGTCCGCGCCGCGGTGCCCGCCCTCGTCGCCGGCAACGTCCTCCTGCTCAAACACGCCGGCAACGTCACCGGCGTCGCCCTCGCCCTCTGCGCTCTCGCCCGCCGCGCCGGGCTGCCCCCGGGGGTTTTCGATTGCGTCCTCGTCCCGGGCGCCGCCGTCGGCCCGCTCATCGCCGACGAGCGAGTCCGCGGCGTTACCCTCACCGGCAGCACCGCCGCCGGCCGCCAGGTCGCCGCCCTTGCCGGCGAGGCGCTGAAACCCGCCGTCCTCGAACTCGGCGGCAGCGATCCGTATCTGGTTTTCCCCGACGCCGACCTCGGCCAAGCCGCGCACACCTGCGCCGCGGCCCGCCTGGTGAACAACGGCCAGAGCTGCGTCGCCGCCAAGCGTTTCATCGTCCACGCCCGCGTCGCCGATGAGTTCATTCGCCTCTTTTCTGTCGCCATGGCCGGCTACGTGATGGGCGATCCGCTCACGCCCGGCGTGCAGCTCGGCCCCCTCGCCCGGGCGGACCTGCGCGATGCCTTGCATGCCCAGGTCGAAAAATCCGTCCGTCGTGGCGCGCGTCTCGTCATGGGCGGCAAGGTCCCCGCGGGCCCCGGCGCCTTCTACCCGCCCACCCTGCTCGCCGACGTCGGCCCCGGCATGCCCGCGGCGGACGAGGAACTCTTCGGTCCGGTGGCCGCCGTGGAGATCGCCCGGGACGAAGACGCGATGTTCGCCGCCGCCAACCGCACCGTCTACGGCCTCGGCGGAGCGATTTTCACCCGCAATCTCCGCCGGGCCCGCGCGGCCCTCGTGCCCCGCCTGCAAGTGGGCATGGCCTTCGTCAACCACGCCGTCCGCTCCCACGTCGCCGTACCTTTCGGCGGCATCAAGGCCTCCGGTCTCGGCCGCGAGCTCGGCCTCGCCGGCGTCCGTGCCTTCACCAACCCCAAGACCGTCTGGGTGGCTTGATCCCCGGTAGGGCGGGACCGCTGGGCCCGCCGAAAGCGCGTCGTAGCCTGCCACCAGGCGCGGCGGGCCCAGCGGTCCCGCCCTACCCGAGGCCACGACATCCCTTCCTGTTTCCCCCGTCCTCCCTCACTTGCTCCCACCCCGCGCGTGACAAGCGCGTAACATGACGCATTATCCTCGTCTCCCGCGCGCCCGCTTGGTGCGCTGACCGTTTCTCTTCCGCATGGCCGCCCCGCGTCGCCGCTCCTCCTCGAAAGCCACCGCCTTCGCCGGTTCCTCCGCCGTCGCCGACGAAACCACCGCTCTCCGCGTCCGGCCGGTGCCGAACCCGCCCGACGAAGACGCCGTGCTCACGCCGGAGAATCGCCCCGCCCCGATCGCTCGCACCGAGGTCCCTTCCAAGGCCGCCTATTTCAACCGCGAGCTGAGCTGGCTCTCCTTCAACCGCCGCGTGCTCGCCCAGGCGCGCAACCCCCGCCATCCCCTCCTCGAGCGCGTCCGCTTTCTCGCCATCGTCTCCAGCAACCTCGACGAGTTTTTCGAGATCCGTGTCGCCGGCCTCATCCAGCAGGTGGACAACGACGTCCGCCCCGGCGGCGGAGTCGATACCCTCGGCCCCCGCGAGCAGCTGCGGCGCATCCACAGCGTCGTAGCCTCCCTCGTCGACGAGCAATACCGCTGCTGGAGCGAGCAGATCATCCCCGCCCTCGCCGCCGAGGGCATCACCTTCGCCCAAGCCTCCGAACTCAACCCCGGGGAACTCGCCTGGGTGCGCACCTATTTCGAGGAGCAAATCTTCCCCGTCCTTACCCCGCTCGCCATCGATCAGTCGCACCCCTTCCCGCAACTGGGCAACAAAACCCTCAACATCGTCGTCTCGCTCGACGACCCCGCTACGCCCGGCCTCGAGCGCCACTTCGCCATCCTGCCCGTCCCGCGGGTGCTGCCGCGCATCGTCGGCATCGACTCGACCGAGACCGGCAAGCATGGGCGCCGCTTCGTTTTCCTCTCGGACATCATCAAGCTCTGCGCCGCCGACTTCTTCCCCGGATACCGCATCCATGGTGCCCACGCCTTTCGCGTCACCCGCAACAGCGACCTCTACATCGACGAGGAGGAGGCCGAGAACCTCCTCAAGAAGATCGAGGAGGAACTCCGCAACCTCCGCCGCGGCGCCGCCGTGCGCCTCGAGATCGAGGATGGCGTGGACGACCAGATTTTCGCCACGCTCTGCGATCACCTGTCCCTGTCGCACGAATACGTCTTCCGCCTCGACGGCCCGATCAACCTGCTCCGGCTGATGGCCCTGGCCGACATCGACCGGCCGGACCTGAAATATCCCGATGTCGCCCCGGTCAACGTTTCCCCCCTGCGCGAGCCCGCCCTGATCTTCGACACGCTCCGCGAGCGGGACGTCCTGTTGCACCATCCCTACGACTCCTTCCAGCCTGTCGTGGACTTCGTCGAGCAGGCCGCGCGCGATCCCCGGGTGCTCGCCATCAAGCAGACCCTCTACCGCACCTCCGGCGACTCCCCCTTCGTGCGCGCCCTGATCGAGGCTTCGCGCAACGGCAAGCAGGTCACCGCGCTGATCGAGCTGAAGGCCCGCTTCGACGAGGCAAACAACATCCAGTGGGCGCGCCAGCTCGAGGAGGCCGGCGTCCACGTCGTCTACG
>CBINGR010000076.1:0-23395 GCA_966250295.1 uncultured Akkermansia sp.
CCACCCGCAGGGCTTCAGCAGAGCGCTGGATTATTTCGAAGACAGCGCCTAGAGCAAATCGGCGGCGAGCTCGGCGAGGCGGCTGCGCTCGCCCTTGGTGAGCTTCACGTGCGCCGCCACCGGCTGGCCCTTCATGCGGTCGTGGCAATAGACGAGGCCGTTGCTGCGGGAATCGACATAGGGGTTGTCGATCTGCGCCGGGTCGCCGATGAGCACGATCTTCGAGCCCTCGCTGATGCGGGTGATGACGGTCTTCACCTCGTGCGGAGTGAGCTGTTGCGCTTCGTCGAGGATGAAGAAACGCCGCGCGATCGAGCGGCCGCGGATGAAGGCCAGGGCCTCGATCTCCACCAGGCCGCTCTTGATCAGGCGTTCGTAGGGTTTCATCGCCGCCTGGGGACCGGCGAGGCCGCCTGCGCCCGAAGGAGCGGCACCGGAGAGCGCGGCGTTCGACATGGCCAGCGCGGACGCGCTCTTGCGATGTTTCTTGGAGACTTTTTTCGAGGCAAACTGCGGCTCCTTCGGCGGCTTGGAGGGGATCAGCACCTCCAGAGCGTCGAAATAGGGCTGCAGCCAGGGTTTCATCTTCTCCTCCATGGTGCCGGGAAGGAAGCCGATGTCCTTGCCGAGCGCCATGACCGGGCGGGAGATGGAGACCCCGTCGTAGCGGGAATGCTCGTCATGCGTCTGGTGCAGCGCGCAGCCGATCGAGAGCAGGGTTTTGCCGGTGCCGGCCTTGCCGAAGCAGGTGACGAGCGTGATCGAGTCGTCGAGCAGCGCGTCCATGAAGAACTGCTGCTCGAGGTTGCGGCCCCGCACGGCGATGCCACCCGGCGCCTTGATCCAGTCGGGAATCTTCAGCCGGCGCACGCTGCCGTCGCCATAGTAGCGCGCGGGCATGGTCTTGCCCTCGGTCGAGCGCAGCAGGACGTATTCGTTGAGCGTGAGGGTCTTCGCCGTCGCCTCGTCGAGGAGGAACTCGCCTTCGGAGGCGAAGCGTTGGAGCTCGTAGATGGTGACCTCGAGTTCGCGGTAGCCGCCCTCGTCGTCCACCTCCGCGACCTTGTCGTTGAGATAATCCTGCGCCTCGAGCCCGACGGCGCGGGCCTTGAGGGTGACGTTGACGTCCTTGGTGACGAGGATGGTCGGCGGCGAGTAGCGCGACTTCACGTAGAGAGCCGCCGCGATGATGCGGTTGTCCTTCTTCGCGAGGTCGGGCAAGACCGAGCGGAAACTCACCATCTCCGGCGTGTCCTGCAGCGCCGGGTTGAGCCAGGGATTGATGATGACCGAAAGCGTGCCCCCGCGCTCGAGCTTCACGCCCTCGTGCATGGAGCGCGAATCGGGCAGAAGTTCCGACAGGATGCGATGCACGCGCCGGGCATTGCGGCCCCGCTCGGTGGACTGCTCCGTCTTTATCGCGTCGAGCTCCTCGAGGACTTCGACCGGGATGGCCAGGTTGTTGTCCTCGAACTTGAAGATCGACTGAGGATCGTGGAGGAGGACGTTCGTATCGAGGACGAACGTTTTCGCTCTCGCGGACACCTTGGCCTTGGGTTTCGACGCTACCGAACCGGAGGTGGATTCCATGTCGTGGATAACTTGTGAACAAGTCTGCCCGCACAAGCGGGATTGTCGATGCCGGATTAACGGAGTCTCACGCGAATGTCGCGGGACCGTTGCGGCGCGCGTGCCGGAGGAGGAACTTTCCCCCTGGAATCCACCGCCTCAGGCGTAGGGGCGCCACGTATCCGGGTCCTTTGGTTTCGGGATGGAGGGTGCCCAGAGCCGGAGCAGCAGCTCGGCAAGGTTGCGCATGCTCGTGCGCGCCAGCCCCTCGCGGCGGGCCGCGCCGCGAAAGGGCTCGGCCACGGCGGCGCGTTCCTCGAAGTAGCGCCACAGTTCGCGCTCGAGCGCGACGGCCGCGGCATGCGGATCCGCGGCTCGTCTCGCCTCGCGCCGCACCACCTCCTGCCAGTGCCGAAGCTCGTCGGGCCGTGCGCGCAGGTAATCCTGGATCATTTGCTCGTTGCGATTGAGGCTCATGGCTCGCGAGCAACGAGCGCACCGGGGCGCGAAACGCGAGCCTCGGGCGCGTCTGGGAAAAAACTCCGCCCGTCACGAAGGCGTTGCGGGGAAAAGCGGGAAAGTAGCTCCCGCCGGACTGATTTTATTTACCGGACACGCTCCGCGTCCGCGTCGCAGAAGATTTGCTCCGCTTTTCCGGGCCGGCTGCTAGGCTCCGGGCATGTCCAAACTCAAGGAACAAGCCCCGGCCATCCTCGTCACCGCCCTCGCCATGGGTGCGCTCCTCGGCGGCTACGCCTGGTACGTCAACGCCCGAGTCCTGCCCGCCCAGCGCGCGGAACTCGAGGCGCTGCGCGTCGCCCATGCCGCCGATCTCGAACGTTCCGCAGCCGAAACGCGCAAGGAAATCGCCGCCGTCAACCAGCTCCTGAAAGACGCCATCGCCACCCGTGCCGGCGGCCTGTTTCAGACCGAGGCGGAAGCCCAGACCGCCGAAGCCGCGAAGGTCGCGCAGCTCGCCGAGGCCGTCGCCCAGAAGATCCAACCTTACAACCCCCTGCCCAAAACCCCTGAGGAAGCGGAGGCGATGCAAAACGCCCAGGTGGACAAGGTCTCCGGACGCCTCTCAGAACGCATCCAGCCCATCCTCGGCCAGATCGCCTCCGATCAGAACCTCACCCGCGCCTCCCTCGATCGTTATGCCGTGCAGATTTCCCGCGAAGTCGGTGAAGTCCTCGCGGGCGAGCTCGACCGCAACGAGCGCCTGGGCACCCAGGTACAGCTCACCCAGAGCCTCGCCCAAGAATCCGTCGCCCTCTCCTCGGAGCTCACCGCGCTTTACCTGAGCTCGCTTAAGGACCAGGGCGTGATCAACCGCCTCCTGCTCCTGCCCGCGAACATCGTGCGCGACGCGTCTAACTTCAGCCTGCTCAACAACGAGGAACGCCGCATAAAGGAAGCCGAACTCACCAAGCGCCTGCGCGACATCCAGACTCGCCTCGACGCCGCCCGCACCGCGACCGACAGCACCCTTGGCCACGCCGCCTCCTCCCCCGCCGGGGCGGGCGCGAATGCCCAAGCCGGCAGCGTCGTCGTCGAGCCCGCCGTCGTGCGCGCCGCTCCCACCCGCCCGGCAGCAAACTGAAGCCGGCCCTGCGCTCCCCTCCTCCCCCTATTTTTCGGCGCGACCCTGCGGTCGCGCTTTTTTGCGGCCCTTTGACAGATGATTTTTACCTTAGAAAAAGCCCGGCGGCCCCTTGTCATCGGGCAGTCACCCCGTTGTCACCGGCGGTTTTTCCGGCTGTAGTGACAAAACCGTTACGCGTGTTTCAGAGGAAAAATCCCTCAGTGGATTCCCCTACCCGCTTGGCAACGAAAAAAATGCCCAAAACTTATGCGCCAGACCGCGGTGAATAACTTGTGGGAAACTTGCCCTTGAAAGGCTTCGCGGCGTCCCCGTTACTCCGCCCCCGTCTTAGCCACTCCGCTCCAGCCGGCCGCTCTTTCTCACGACCCCTGTTTGCCCGCCACCGCGGATCAGCCTCAAGAGCACCCATCATTTGACTGTAGCTTAACTACTTACGAAACCACCTAGCCGGACCGACTTCACGGCTGGCCTGCTCATCCCTCTTTTTTCTTCTGGCTTCCCTGGTTTACGGCCCGCAGCCCGTGTTCGAAAGCGCCGCCTGTTAGTCCGGTGTGAATAAACTCCCGCTCCAGCCCTTTTCGCCACACCGTTCCATGCCTGCAGCCACCGCTCAAATCACCCTTTGGGAATCCGCCAAGGCAGACCTGCGCGGACTCTTTCCCGAGGACGTGTTCAAGCTCTGGTTCGATCCGGTGGTCTGCCTGGAGGCAACGCCCGACCAGCTTACGCTTGGCGTGCCCAACGATTTTGCGGCGATCTGGATCAACGACAATTACATGGACCTGATCCTCCAGCGCCTGCGCCTCACCGCCGGCCGGGAGATCAAGGTCGTCCTGCGCAAGGCTTCCGCCGCGTCCGCGGCGGCCGATTCCGCCGCCGAGCCTGCCCGCCTCCGCCCCGCCGCGCCCCGCCGCGCCGCCCGCCCCGCCGAGGAACGCCTGCCGGTCAACACCTCGCTCAACCTTCGCAATACCTTCGAGACCTTCGTCGTCGGCGACAATAACCAGATGGCCGCCGCGGCCGCCCGTGCCGTCGCGGACGCCCCCGGCCAGTCTTATAACCCCCTCTTCCTCTACGGCGAAACCGGTCTCGGCAAAACCCACCTGATGCACTCCATCGGGCACGCCATTCTCCAGCGTCGCCCCGACGCCCGCATCGCCTATCTCTCCGCCGAGAAGTTCACCAACGACTTCATCCAGGCCATTCAGGAAAACGCCCTCACCAAGTTCCGGCAGCGTTATCGCCACGCCGACGTCCTCCTGATCGACGACATCCAGTTCCTCGCCGGCAAGGAACGCTCTCAAGAAGAGTTCTTCCATACTTTCAACGACTTGCATGGCGCCGGAAAACAGATCGTCCTTTCCAGCGACCGCCGCGCCTCCGAGATCGAGAAGCTCGAGGCCCGCCTCGTCTCCCGTTTCGAGTGGGGCCTGCCGGCCGATATTCAGCCGCCCGATTTCGAGACCCGGCTCGCTATCCTCCGCACCAAGGCCGCCGCCATGAAGTGCGAGTTGCCCGCACCCGTCGCCTCCTTCATCGCGCAGAACATCTCGCGCAACATCCGCCGCCTCGAGGGCGCCCTCATCAAGGTCGTTTCCTACAGCCAGCTCACCGGCCGGCCCATCGACCTCCCGGCCGCCGAGAACCTCCTCAAGGACGTCCTCATGGAGCAGGCCCAGAATCAGCTTACCATCGAGGGCGTGCAGAAACGTGTCGCCGATCACTTCCAGATCCGGCACAGCGACATGACGAGCAAACGTCGTCCCAACAACATCGCCATTCCCCGTCAGATCGCGATGTACCTCGTGCGGAACCTGATCCCCAAGCACTCGCTCCAAGAGATCGGCGATGCTTTCGGCGGTCGCGACCACGGTACGGTCATTCACGCCTGCAAGGCGGTGGACAACATGCTCGCCCACGATGCCCACATGAAGGGCCAGATCGAATTCCTCCGCGGTGCCCTCAGCCGCTGAGCGCCGGGCCGGGCGAAGCCGCGGATGAAGTGACGGGCGCTTTCGGGGCGATACCCTTTGCGTGGCGCGGTGCTTGAGCTTGCGACTTCTGCCTGCTCGGATGCGGGCTGAAGCACCGCACTCTCCAACACCGATTTTTCATGTCCCAGCCCGTCCCCTCCTGTCCTGCCTGCACCCTCGAAGACGTCCTCGCCCATTCCGATCACTGGGAGTGCGCGACCTGCGGACACGAATGGCCCCGCGAGGCCGCGCCCGATGCGCCCCGGGTAATCAAGGACGCCGTGGGCAACGTACTGGCCGACGGCGACACGGTCGTGCTCATCAAAGACCTCAAGCTGCGCGGCTCCTCCCAGGTCCTGAAGCAGGGTACCAAGGGCAAAAACATCCGCCTCGTGGACGGCGACCACGAGATCGGCTGCAAGGTCGACGGCGTGGCGATGGCGCTGAAGGCCTGCTTCGTGAAGAAGGCCTAGGCGGAGCCGGACTCACCTCGACGATCGTCCAGAACCGGAGTTTAACGCGAAGCAGCGCCAAGGATGATCCGAAGGACACAGGCCCAAGCTGCCAATTGTGCCACTGCCTTACTTCGCGCCCTTTGTGTTTCTTTGCGCCTTTTAAAAAATCCGAAGCTTCGAGCGCCCGGGCTCAGCCTTTGACCGCCCCGCTAGTCAGGCCGGCGATGAACTCCTTCTGCAAAAGCAGGAACAGCGCGAGCACGGGCGCCACCGAGATCATCGTGCCGGCCGTCAGCAGGCCATAATCCGTGCCATAGAGCCCGCGCAGCTGGTTGATGGCAACCGAGAGCGGAAACGACTTCGCGTCCTGCAGGATGACCTGCGGGCCGATGAAGTTGTTCCAAGTCCCGAGGAACACGATGATCAGGTAGGCGCCGATCATCGGGCGCACCAGCGGAAGCACGATGGTGAAAAAGATGCGGATCTCGCCCGCGCCGTCGATGCGCGCGCTTTCGATCAAGGTCGTCGGCACCGTGTTCAACATCGCCTGGCGGAAAAGAAACACGCCGAAAGCCGGGGCAAAACCGGGCAGGAGAAGGCCGGCGAAGGAATCGAGCAGGCCGAGATCGTAGAGCAACTTGTAACCCGGCGCCAGCAGGAGCGGGCCGGGGATGACCAGCGCGGCCAGGACGAGCGAAAGCATGAGCCCCTGGCCGGCGAAACGAAACTTCGCCAGCGCATAGCCGGCCGCCGCGCAACAAAAGGTCGCGATCAGCGAGGAGGTGGCCGCGAGGAACATCGAGTTCACCATCGCAGTCCCGAGCCCGAGCTCGGTAAACGCACGGCCGAAGTGGCTGATCGTCAGCCGGCTCCAGGCGACGCCGAGGAAGCCGTCGCCCAGGGGCAGGAAGTTGTAGTCGAAAACATCGGCGTTGGTCTTGAACGCCGCGCACACCATCCATGCGAAAGGCACCAGCGTGAGGAAGCCGAAGAACATGAGCGCGGCATAGACCGGAGCGAGCTGCAGGGACCGGCGTTGGGAGGAGGCCATGGGATCAGTTCTCCTCCTGACGGCGGTTCAACCAGCGCTGGCCGATCGCGAAGGCGGCCATGACCAGCGCGAGCGCCCAGCCGATGGCGCTGGCGTAGCCGAGATCGCCGGTGACGAAGCCGGTGTTGTAGAGATACATCACGATGGTGAGGCCGCGATTGTCCGGCCCCGCGCCGTTGAGGAGCACAAAGGGCAGCTCAAAGAGCTGGAGACTTCCGAGCATCGAGAGCAGCACGACGAAGGTGGTGACCGGCAGGATCTCCGGCCAGATGACGTGACGAAAACGCTGCCAGGGCCCGGCGCCGTCCAGTGCGGCGGCCTCCATCAGCTCGGGCGGCACGCTCTGGAGCGCGGCCAGGAAATAAACCATGTTGAACCCGACGTAGAGCCAGAGCGCGACCAGCAGAAGCGCCGGCATCACATGAACCTGAAGCCACGGAAAATTGGGGTCGAAGGCGGGAAACAGATCATGCAGCGCGGTGTTCACCAAGCCGGTTATCGGCGCGAAAAGCTGGCCGAAGAGCACGCCCACGAAGACGAGGCCGACAAGCGAGGGGGCGAAGAAGATGAGCCGGAAAAACGTGCGTCCCCTCAAACCCGGGCGGTTGAGCAGGAGGGCCAGGCCGAGCGACAGGGGCAGTTGGATGAGCACCGAAGCGGCGGCGAAGACGAAGGTATTGCGCACCGCTTTCCAAAAAAGCGGATCGGTGCACATGAACGTGAAATTGTCGAAGCCGACCCAGGCAGTACTGCGGGGGCCGAAGGTCTGCTGAAAGGCCAGCAGGCAGGACTGGATCAGCGGCCAGATCAGAAACACGCCAAAGGTGAGCAGAAAAGGCGCGAGAAAAAGCCAGGGCACCCAGGCGGGTTCGGCACGGTAGGGGCGACGTGGAGCGGACATGGGGCGGGACAAAGGGAAAGCTGCGGCAGGTTGGAAAAAAGACGGATGCGGCCCCGGGGCTTCAGGGCGCGGGCGAGGATGACGACGCGGTCTCCTCGCGAAAAAAGACGTTGCGGCCGATCTGGCGGGCGGTCTGGCGCTGGGCCTCGCGCAACTCGGCGCGGGCGGCATCGATCAGGAGAGCTGGGTCGCTCACCTGATCGCGCTCGGCGACATCGACGAGCTTCAGCAACGCGTCGGCGACACGGTCGAGGGCGAAGTTGTTGTAGGGCGAGCTGGTGCGCATCGGGATGTTGCCCGCCTGGTCGATATAGAGCTTACCGACGATCTGACCGCCGAAGTAGGGGTCGGGCTGGGAAAACACCGGATGGCTCCACGAGGTGCGCACCGGCGGGATGATGTTGGTGTCGCGAAAAAACGAGGCGTGCGTCTCGGGATCGAGGTAGAGGCGCTTGGCGAAACGCCAGGCAGCCTCGAAGTCCTTCGTCGCCTTCGGAATGCCGAGCATGGTGCCGCCGTAGGTCGTGGTGCGCAGGCCGCCGCGCTCCCAGGCGGGCAGCGGCATGAGGCGGAGCTTGCCGGCCAGCTCAGGCATGTCGATGCGCCAGCGGCCGCCGAGCCAGTCGGGCATGAGGGCAGCCACGACCGTGCCACGCAGGCGGAGGGCGTTGCCGGCGGCGTTGAAATCGGGGACGTCGAGAGCCACGCGCGCCGGGCCGCCGCACCAGGTCGCGAGCGAGGCGAGCACGCGGGCATTGACCTCGGAATCGATCACGAGCTGTTCCTGCGCGTCGAAAAAGCCTCCGCCCGCCTGGAGCAACAGGCCTTCGAGCAGCACGACATTGCTCGGCCAGAAATTCATGAGGTAACGGTCGGGGTGACCGTCTTTGTCGGCGTCGGCCATGAGCGGACGCAGGGCGGTGAAAAACTCCTCCCAAGTCTCGATCTTGCTCATGTCGATGCCGGCCGCGTCGATAAGGTCGGAGCGATAAACGAGCAGGATGGGATGCACGTCGTGCGGGATGCCGAAGATGCGGCCGCGGGAGATCCACGGGGCAAAAGAGGGCGGATTTATCACCTCCATCAGCCCCTCCGCCTTCAAGCGGTCGGTAAGATCGTAGAAACCGATGTCCTCCAGCGGGCCGGTGAAGGTGCGGGCGGCGACTGCGCGCTCAACCTCGACCAACTCGCCCACCGGGGTGCCGGACAGCAGGCCCGAGAGCAGCCGCCGCTCGAGGGCGGGAAAATCGATCAACAGGCACTCGGCCCGATGGGACGGGTCGGCTTGCTCCTGATTCCATTTTCTGATCACCGGCACGTAGGCCATCTGGTGCGGCTGGGCAAAGACCCAGAGCGACAGCCCCGCGCGCGCGGCAGGCGGCCGCAGGAGAATGAGAAGGGCGGAACCGAGAGAAAGAACCAGAAGCAGCCAGACGGCTGGCGTGGTCCAGGTGAGGAAAGCGAAAAAACGTCGGGGGGCGGGCATCGCGGGGTGACGCGGATCATCGGAGAAGGACGATCCGCAGGGGGGCTTTCCGACGCTGGTCGTCCCCCCCGGGCACGCGCAAGGAACATCTCGCGCGGACAGGACAATAAGCCAGCCAGCCGAGAATTGCCGTCATCCGGCCACGCGCCACCCCGGATCGGATTTTCAGAGGAAAACCCAAAACCGCAGCCCGGTTCCGGCACCGGGGCGTTTACGCTAATCTGTCACCGGACCGTCCGCACCTGGATGCTGTCCACCAGGCGGTCGCGAGTGAGGATGTCGGTCGCGACGATGAGCTTGTCACCCAGCTTTACCAGACCTTCGCGCACCAGCAGGCTGATGGCGTGCTCGATGGTGTCGTTCGGATCGGAACCCAGCGTCATCTGGATGGGCTCGACGGCGCGAAGGATGCGCAGTTGGCGGAGAGTGCCGACCGAGTTGGTGACGGCGAAGATCGGCGCGGAGACCGGACGCATCGCGGCCAGACCCTGGGCCATGAAGCCGCGGCGCGTGAAGGTCAGCAGCGCCGAGCCGGGCATCTCGTTGGCCAGGTGCACGGCGGCGGCGAGCAGTTTGAATTTATCCCCGCCGAGGTGCGCGGGATCGGCGAGCGGCTCGAGATCTTCGGACTCCACGCGGCGGGCGACTTTCTCCAGGATTTCCACGCACTCGATGGGATAACGACCGACCGTGGTCTCGCCGGAAAGCATCACGCAGTCCGCACGTTCGTGGACGGCGTTGGCCACGTCGGTGATTTCGGCCCGGGTTGGCATGGGCTGCGTGATCATCGATTCCAGCATGTGCGTGGCGATGATGACGGACTTGCCGTAGTCGAGGCAGGCTTTGACCGCGCGCCGCTGGATCGAGGGCAGCTCCTCGAAGGGGCACTCGATGCCCAGGTCGCCGCGCGCGACCATGAGGGAGTCCGTGGCGCGCACGATCTCGTCGAGGTTGGCGATCGCGGACTGGTCCTCGATCTTGGCGATGATGCGGGCCGGGGACTTGTTGATGTGGAGAAACTCGCGCAGGCCCTCGATGTCGGCTCCTTCGCGCACGAAGGAGAGCGCGACGAAATCGATGCCCTCCTCGATGCCGACGAGCGTGTCGGCGCGGTCCTTCTCGGTGAAGGCCGGCAGGTTCACCTTCACCCCGGGGAGGTTGATGTGGCGACGGGACTTCAGTTCACCGGGCGTGAGCACCCGGCAGCGGATGTGGGCATGCTGTTTTTCCAGCACCTCGAGGCGAATCAGGCCGTTGTCCACCAGCACGGTGTCGCCGACCTTGATGTCGTTGACGAGGTCGCGGTAGTTCACGTCCACGCTGCGCACTTCCTCGGCGTCGTCGCGGGTGGCGCCGGGCTTCACGGTGAAGTCGAAGATCTGGCCGGCGACGAGCTCGATCGGTTTGTCCACATCGCCGGTGCGGATCTCGGGGCCTTTGATGTCCATCATGATCGCGATCTCGCGCCCGACCCGGGCGGACACGGCGCGGATGCGCCGGATCACGGCACGGCACCACTCGTGCTTCGCGTGGGCCATGTTGAGACGGGCGACGTCGGCGCCGGCGCGAATGATCTTTTCCAGCATCTCTTCCGACTCGGTGGCCGGGCCGAGCGTGAAAATGACTTTGGTGCGACGAAACGTGGTGTAAGACGATGGTGTGGTGGACATGGTCGCCCGCGAGCAAAGGTCACGCCACCGCAAGCGCGAGCCCGGACTGGGCCGGGCCGGTTGCCGATGGTGTTAATCTTGGGCGCTTCCGTCTCACCATTCCCATGCCGCCGTGCCGCCGCCGGGAGCGACGATCTCCAGGCCGCAGGCTGCGCCCAGGCGCTCGCGCAGCCCGGCGAAGCTTTCCTCGACTGCCGCCAGACTGTTGCAGTCGCGGCTGAGATGGGTGAGGAAAATCCGTCGCCAGCCGGCGTGCGCCGTCGCCTCGAGCAGTTCTCGCGCGGCGACATTGGACAGGTGGCCGTGCCGGCCCGAGATGCGCTGTTTCGTGCTCCAGGGCCGCCGGTGATCGGCCTCGAGCAACCTGGGGCAGTGGTTGCTCTCGACCACCACCACGTCGCAGGACCGCAAATGGGCGTACACGTGCCCCGGCGCATGGCCCAGATCAGTCAGCCAAGCCAGCGAACGCCGCGGCGCGAAAAGGTCCCCCTCGCTCCCATGCGCGAAGGTGAAACCCACCGGCTCCTGCGCATCGTGCGGCACGGAGAAACTCGTCACCTCGAGGTCGCGGAAACGGAAGGTCGCGCCCGTCTCGAAAAGTCGCCAGGTTGCCTCCCGCCCGGCCTTTTGCTGCACCGCGCGCGCGGTCGCGGCATTGGCGAAGATCTCCGTGCGCGGGTGTTTTTTGAAGCCCTCCACGCCCGCCGCGTGATCCCCGTGCTCATGGGTGAGGAAAACCGCGTCGATCTCCTCCAGGCGGGTGCCTGCGGTGCGCAGCAACTCGTTGAGCCGCCGACACGAAAACCCCGCGTCGATGAGCACGCGCGCCCCCTCCGTCTGGAGCAGCGCGGCGTTGCCCGCGCTGCCGCTGCCGAGGATTTGAAGACGCATCGCCATGTCGGCGCCTTGCGTAGTCTCCCACCCCACCGCCGCGAGCCCAAAACATCCCCTACGTTGACCACGGCACCCTTTGTCGCTGTGTTGACTGGTTCCACATGGCCAAGCCCGCTTCAAAATCTCCCGCCGCGTTCCGCAGGCGCGCCGTCGTCCGTCCGCTCAAAGGCACGGTTTTCATCACGCGCCAGGTGCATTTCAACTCCGCCCACCGCCTCTACAACCCGACCAAAAGCCAGGCGTGGAACGAGGAAAAATACGGCCTATGCACCAATCCCCACTGGCACGGACACAACTACGTGCTTGAGGTGACCCTTGCCGGCGAACCCGACCCCGAAACCGGATACGTCATGGAACTCGGCGCGCTCAAACGGCTGCTTGAGGAGCTCATCATGAACGAGTGCGACCACCGAAACCTCAACGATGAGGTGGCCTTCCTCAAGGACGTGATCCCCTCGACCGAGAATCTCGTCATCGCCTTCTGGGAACGCATCGAACCCCACATCAAGGTCGGCCGTCTCCATTCCGTGAAACTCTACGAGACCCCGCGCAACTTCGCCGAGTACCGCGGCCCGAACCCCGCCTGCTGACCGTCCCTTTTCCCGCCGGGCGCTGTTATCGTCCCCATCGCCCGGTCCGCCGTCCGCTCATCCAAAAACGACATGCCTGCCAAGCCCTCCCGCCCGAAATCCAAGCCGGCCCCGGCCTCCGCCGCGCCCAAGACCATGTATCTGCACCGCGTCGCCGGCGGCCCAGCACCGCGCATCGTCCGCGGTTACGATGCGACCTTCACCCCCTCGCCCGCCTACCGGGCCTCCCTGCCAGACATGATGGAGGCCGTCGGAGCCATCGCGGGCGCCCCCGTCGCCATCCAGCAGGTCGGCGTATCCGGTTTCAAGCTGCCGCTCCGGTATCGCACGAAGGACCGTCGGACGATGCATACTCTGGAGACCTCCGTCACGGGCACCGTCTCGCTGGATGCCGATCTCAAGGGCATCAACATGAGCCGCATCGTGCGTTCCCTCCATGATCGCGCCGACGAGCCCGCCTCGCCCGATTTCGTGGCGAAGATCCTGGAGGTCTACCGCCGCGAGGTCGGCGCGTTGTCCGCTCGCCTGCGGCTCGATTTCTCCTACCCGATGAAGCAACGCGCCCTGCGGAGCGGGCTGGTCGGCTGGCAATACTACCAAGCCGCCTTCCTGGGTCGCATCGCGCCCGACGGGAAAGTCCGGCGCTTCGTCGAGCTGGATTTCGTCTATTCCTCCGCCTGCCCGTGCAGCGCCGAGCTGACCGAGCACGCGCGGGATGTGCGCTCCGTCTACGGCATCCCCCACACCCAACGCTCCAAGGCCCGCGTGCTCGTCGAACTCGCGCCCGGAGCGAAGCTCGCCCTGGAAGAACTCCATGCACACGTGTTGAAAGCCCTCGTCACCGAGACCCAGGTCATGGTGAAGCGCGAGGACGAGCAGGCCTTTGCCGAGTTGAACGGCGCGCACATCAAGTTCGTCGAGGACGCCGCCCGGCTCGTCCATGCCGAGCTGGCTGGCGACAAACGCATCATCGACTTCCAGGTCGCCTGCTCCCACTTCGAGTCGCTCCATTCGCACGATGCCGTGAGCGTGATCTGCAAGGGCGTGCCTGGCGGGCTCGCGGCCGATTTCGACGCTTTCCGCAGCCTGGTTTGCTAGGCACCGCCCGGCCATCCGATGAAACCCGCGGCCAGGAAAACCGGACGTCCGCCTCTCGTCCTGATCACCGGCGCCAGCCAGGGCCTCGGCGCCGCCTTGGCGCTTGCCTACGCCCGCGCCTTCCCTGGCGCTCGCCTGGCCCTCGTCGCGCGCAATGCGCGCAATCTCGCCGCAGTCGGGCGGCGCTGCCGCAGGTTCGGCGCCGATGACGAAGCCTTCGTCTGCGACGCCGCCGATGAGGCAGCGGTGGCGCGCCTGCCCGCCGCCATCTCGAAACGCTTTCGCCGCGCACCGGATATCGTGCTCAACAACGCCGGGCGCTTCACGCCGGCCGCGTTTGCGGATACCTCCATCGCGATCTTCGACGAGATGCTCGCGGCCAACTTGCGCTCGGCCTACCTCGTCACCCGCGCCTTTTTGCCCGCCCTGCGAAAGCGAGGCTCCGGCGATTTCGTGTTCATCAGCTCCATTTGCGGCCAGACTGCCCTGCCCGGCTGCGCCGCCTACACCGCGGCCAAGCACGGCCTCACCGGTCTCGCCTCCGCGTTGCGCGCCGAGACCCGGGGCAGCGGGCTGCGTGTGCTCGCCGTCCATCCCGGCGCCATTGCCACGCCGATCTGGGAAAACTCCACGCTTCCCGCGGAACGCCTCATGAGCGCGGCCAGCGTGGCCGAAGCCGTCGTCGCGCTTACTTCGCTCGAAGCCGGTACCGTCGCCGAGACGATCACGCTCCGCCCCGGCCCGGGGGATTTCTGACGCTTGCGGCGGCTCCTTTCCCACCCGGCTGCAAGGTTGCCACCGCTATGCCGGGCCTGCGAATTTTTCCCCCATGTTCAGCTTCCAGTCCCTTTTTCCCCTGGCCTTCGCGTTCCCCTCCGCGAGCGAATGGCTTGGGGCAGTTCCGATCATCCTTTCCCTGATCCTGATCGAGGGCCTGCTCAGCGTGGATAATGCCCTCGCCATCGCGGCCATGGCCAACCACCTGCCCGAAGGTCAGAAACGAAAAGCGCTTCGCTGGGGCATCGTCGGCGCCTACGCCTTTCGCGGGCTGGCCATGGCCTGCGCTGCCTACATCATCGCCAATCCCTGGCTTAAGATCATCGGCGCCGCCTACCTTATCTACCTGACGTGCGCGCACTTCACCCAGGCCGCCGACGACGAGGAGAAGGATGCCAGCGGGCAGGTCCCCCTCGCGGCCAAAGGCTTTTGGGCCACCGTGGCGTCCATCGAGCTGATGGACCTCAGCCTGAGCGTGGACAACGTCGTCGCCGCCGTCGCCATGAGCCCCAAACTCTGGGTCGTGTGCCTTGGCGTGTTCATCGGCATCCTCGCCCTGCGCTTCGTCGCGGGTTACTGCCTCAACCTCCTCGAAAAATATCCGGTCCTCGAACACACCGCCTTCCTGCTCATTGGCTACGTGGGCGGCATTCTGGTGCTTGAGCTCCGCACGCACATCCACGTCGGCCCGTTCCAGAAGTTCATCGGTATCGTGCTGATCACCGCAGCCACGATTTTTTATTCGCGGCAGCCCAGTCTGCAGCGGGCACTCGCCCCCGTGATCCGGGCCCTTCGCTGGCCCATGATCGCAATCGCGGCTACGGTGGGAGGACTCATTACCGTCGCGACCTGGCCCTTCAAAGCCGCCTGGCGGGCGCTTCGCCCGACCGCCAACACGCCCTAGGCGCTGTCTTCGAAATAGACCGGTGCTCCGTGGTCGGGAAACCAGGCTCGGCCAAGGCGGCCGAGGTGGAGGCGGGCCGGAGGCCCGTGCCACCGAGGCCAACGCCGGCCCAGCCTGATTTCCCGACCACCCGCAGGGCTTCAGCAGAGCGCTGGATTATTTCGAAGACAGCGCCTAGCCGGTCCGGCGCTCGTTTGGAACAAGGCCGAGGTCTCGATCGCCAAGGCCGAAAAGCCAACGCAGCTTAGAACTTCACCGACAAACGGTCCCCACTTACGCCCAGCCGGGAGATAGAGGCATAAAGCGCTTCCCCGTCAGACATGCGATGAATGACGCGATCCCGGACCCGCGCCAAGGACAGGGAATCCGAAGCGGCATCCGCATCCGCGACCATCGCAAGCAAGCGCGCCTGCCTCGGGTTGGCGAACGGAGCCATCTCTTTGTCCGGGTTGGACAACGATACCGCGGTCACTTCGGAACCTGGCGTGCCCAAGACGTCGCTCCCAGGCGCGAAATAGGCAAACTGCCTTTCCGTTCCCGAAGGAACAGCCGGAGCGGAAACGGCATGCATCGCGACCTCGCCATCCCGTTCGGACGAAACGTCCAAGTCCGCCATACCCAAAGACACGGTTTCCTGCAAAGCTTCCGACTGGGCAAACGATACCGAAACCGCCTGCGGGTCGTTCACCCGGCTATCGGCCACAGCCGTCGGTCCAGCTGAGGCCAGCACGAAAGACGGCGTGCCCGACGGATTCGCATCGGCGTCCGCTGCGGAAAACGCCGCAGGCCGAACGGCGGTGCCGTCCGGGACCTGCGCCACGGCGGTCATCTCCGGACGCAATGCTTGGGAATTCTGTCCAGGCGCCTCGGCGGTCGATTCCGAAGAAGGACCGAACGACAACTCCGTGCGAAGGGCGACAAGGGCAAACAACGCGGCGCCACCTGCCAGCCCCATGCCACCCAAGGGAGCGAACTTCCGGGCAAAGAGGCTGCAGCCAAGCCACCACGGTTTCGGCTCCACGATCGCGGCGAGCTGTTTCTGCTTCATCCCCCGGTCGAACTCGTCCCAAAAATCCGAATCCGGACGCTCGCTTCGCTTAAGCCGAAGCAAAGTTTCCAAAGAAGGCCGGGGGTTGGGCTCAGCCGGGTTTTTCATGAACGAAGGTAATGCTGAAGGTCGTTCTGCAATAGCTGCTTGGCGTAGTGAAGCCGGGAACGAACCGTGCCCACGGAAGTGCCGGTGATATCGGCTATCTCCTCGTGCGAAAGTCCGTCGATTTCAAATAAGGTCACCACGGTGCGATGCTTGATAGACAGTTTTTGCATCGCCTCGTTCAATTTTTGCTGGAGCTCGTTCAGGCAGGCTTTGCGGTCGGAGGCGTCGCCCGGGTCGGCCAGCTGATCCAACAAACCGGCGACAGGTTCCTCGTCGCGTATCTTTTCCAGGCTGAAAAACCGGCGCAGCTTCGCTTTCTGGAGATAGTTCAGCGTCGCGTTGACCGCGATGCGATACAACCAAGTGAAAAAGGCCGATTGCCCTTGGAAACGGTTGATGGAACGAAAGGCCTTGATGAAGACGTCCTGCGCCAAATCCGCCGCGTCCTCACGGTTGGCGGTCATGTGATAGATGACGCCCCAAATGCGCTCGCGATATTTCAGGATAAGATCGTCAAAACGCTCCACTTCGCCGGCTTGTACCCGTTGCACGAGAAGCAGATCCGCCTCCGCCTCGCGTCGGCGTTCCGCCGCGGCGGCAACAGCGTTGATCTGGGCGGAATGGACCATTGGCGGCTCGTCGGTGCGATGGGAATAAAACCCTTCGCCCCAACCTTGGCAATCACCGGTGCAGGCGGGCTCAGCGCAAGGCTGCGACCTGAGCCCGCAGGACGAGCGGCAGGGCAGCCAGGTGCTCGATCGGTGGCAGCTCGGGGTGGATGGCGAGCGCCGCCTCCGTCACGGCCAGCTCGCGTTCGATCTCCGCGGCAACCGCCTCGAAAATACCCAGCGCCTCCATTTCCCGCAGGCGTCGGCTCAGTTGGGGAGCCGCACGGCCCTGCAACTCCGCCTCCAACGCGAGGCGTTCCTCCTCCGGAAGCCTTTCCCGAAGAAACAGCAGGGGAAGGGTCAGTTTGCCACTCGCCAAGTCGGTGCCGAGCGTCTTGCCGATTCGATTTTCACGGCCAAAAAAATCGGCCAGATCGTCGTAGATCTGGTAGGCGATGCCGAGGTGCCGGCCGAAACGAGAGGCTTCTTGCACGAAGGCCTCATGTCCGCCCAGCCGGGCGCCCAAGGCGCAGGAAACCCGGAAAAGCTCGGCGGTCTTCAGGTCGATCACCCGGTCGTAGTCGGCGCGGGTAATCGAGATGCTGCGGCGGCGGAGCGTCTGCACGATCTCGCCGGCGCAAACCTTCCGGGTCGATTCGCTCACCGCCTCGCAGACTTCGGTGGTGGGAAAACGGGCGGCCAGATGCAGCGCGTGCGCGAAAAGCGCATCCCCGAGCAACACCGCGGCGGCCGGCCCGTATTTGCGCGAGGCGGTGGGGCGGCCCCGCCGGACCTCGGCCTCGTCCATGATGTCGTCGTGCACCAAGGTCGCCAGATGTACCAGCTCCACCACGGCAGCCACCTGGACCAAGTCAGGCGACACTTTGGCCGGATCGCTCCACCCGCTGAAAAATACCAGCGCAGGACGGATGCGTTTCCCGGAGGTATCGATGCAGTAGTCCGCCATGTCCCGGATCTCCGGCTCGAAAGCGGCGAGTTGCAGGCGCAGAAACTCGTCAAGCGCGGCCATGTGCGGCGCCACGCGGGAAAAGACCGCGGCAAAATCGCGAACGGGATCGGTCGAGGCGACGGCGGAAACGCTCATGAGGTGAAATCGCCGCGACGGTTAACCTCCCAGCCCTCCAGTGCAATCCCGGGCCGGCGGAATTAGAGAATGACTAGTGCAGTAGCAGATTGCATGAGGGACGGCGCCCCGCACGCTGCGCGCGATGGACGACAATCCCGTGTTTCTGGTGATCATGATCGCGATCGGCGGCTACGTGGCGTGGCTGTGGTGGCTCGATTTCAAGGCCTCCGCTTCCGCCAAGGGCCAGACAAACCACGGCCTTCCCGGCGCGACGCCGGCGCCAGCGAAAGCGCTCTGGATTTCCGCGGCGGGCGCTGCGGTCATACTCGCCGCCGAAACTTGGGGAGAAATCGCGCTCGGTCTGGCTGCTCAACAATCCGAGATGACCGTTTTGTTCGGCCTTCACACTTTTCTGGCCGCGATCGTGGAAGAGTTGATATTCAGAGGCTATATCGTGGTGGAAAGACGTGGCCGGGTCCTGTTTTACCTCGGAATATTCGGCGCCTCGCTGCTGTTTGCCCTGATGCACCCTTTCCTTTGGAAATGGGACGACGACGGTTTTCGCCTTATCCTTAGCCTCAAGGGCTGGTTCAGCTTCGTCGCCGTCTTTGTCAGCTCGCTCTGGTTTTACGCCTGCCGCTTCTCTCCGTGGAACCCCAATCGCTCCCTTCTGCCGTGCTTCGCGGCGCACCTGACCAAAAACCTGGGGGTGTTCGCGATCAAAGCAGTTCAGGGCTTCGTGGTCGGAATCTGGTAAAACGAAATTGCCACCGCCTGCGATCGGCGGTGGCAATTGAATCCAAGATCGGCTTGGGAAGGTAATTATTCCTTGGCTTCGGCAGCTTCGACTTCGGACATTGCGGCTTTCTTTTTATCTTTTCTAACCTGCTCCGTCACAGCGGGCGGAACCGCTTCTTCTTCCGGGAGGAAAGCATCGACATCCTTGACACGATAGCCGGGCAGATCGCTGCGACGGATGGCGATATCCTTGATCTGGCGCGTGTCGAAAATCTCCTCGGGCTGAGCATTTTCCGCGCTGACGATCTTGGCCGTGATGAAGACCAGCAGGTTTCTGCGCTCCTGCCTTTTGGTTTTCGAAGTAAAGAGCCGGCCCAGACCCGGGATGTCGCCGAAGAAGGGCAGCTTGTCCATTCCGTTGGTTTTGGTTTCCGAGATCAAACCACCGATGCCGAGGGTGTGGCCATCCTTCAAGGAAACCTGGGTCTTGGTCTTGCGGGATTCGATGATGGGAATTTCGGCAGCAGGGCTGGTCGAGGTGCCGCCAAACTGCGCGGTGGCGTTCGAAGTACTGATTTCCGGCTCGACCATCAGCTTGATGAAACCCTTGGCATTGATCTGGGGCGTGACGCGCAGAATGATGCCGATCGGCTTATATTCAAAGCCGCTGACCTCGAAGGAACCACGCTCGGTGTTATAGGTGTAGCTGGGAATCGGATATTCCTGACCCACATTGATAAAGGCTTCCGTGTTGTTCAAGGTAACGACCGTGGGATTGGAAACGATCTTACTGTCGCCGGAATTTTCCAGGAACTGCAGCGTCGAGGCGAGCTGGGCACTCGTTAAGACAGAGGTGGAATAGCTCCACTGGTCTGTCCAGGTTCCGGGGGGCGGGTTACTGTTGGGGCCACCGTCGAAACTTCTGTTGGCAGTACTGGCCGCCCCCGTGATGCCACCGGCGGCGGTCCACTTGAGACCGATGTCCCGCTGCTTGTCGGCGTTCAATTCGATAAACTTGGTTTCGATCATCACTTGATCGGTCGCCTTGTCGAGGGAGGTCAGAACCGGGGAAATTCGTGCCAGGCGGGAAGGACGCTCCGATATGATCAACGCGTTTATCCGCTTGTCCACCAGCACCCTGCCCCCAGTGGCAAGATCGACCAAGGGCAGAATGGATTTTTCGATATCTTCCGCCCGCGCGTAATTGAGCACAAAAACCTCGGTGCCCAGGGGTTCCTGCGCGAGGCTTTCCACGGTCACGACCTTGATGATATTACCATCCTCGATGAAAGTATATCCCACGGGGGTCAGGACCACCTTGAAAATCTGCCGCCAAGTGACGTCCCGCAATTTGAGCGAGGTACGGCCTTGAAGCGTGTCGGGAATAACGATGTTCAACTCAAAGAGATCCGCCACATTGCGCAGAATATTCCGGATATCTTCGTCGGGAAAGTCCACCGACAGCGTATCTTTCGGTTTGCTGGTCTCGGTACTGACGACCACGGCCTCCGGGGTAGCGGGAGGGGGCGTCAGTGGGGTAAGCTCCACGGCGGGAGTCCCGGCCGGGGTCGTAGTCGTTCCTTCAGTCGGGGTATCGGTAACCGTAGGCGCGGGGGCGGCAGGGGTCTCGGCCGCAGGGGTTTCCGCGGGCACCGTCGCGGGCTCGGTGGCGGGGGGCGGGGCGACCTCCGCTCCGCTCTGCGTTTGCGCGATGGTCAGGTTCGAAGCGACGAGCAGACTTAGCAGAGCGAAGACGGGTCGGTTATGATTATTCATGGGCGAGAAGTATTGGAAAGGCGGGTCGGCCGGGTATAGATAAGTTCACCGCGTTTTACTGTGAAAGAAGTCGGGGCGATGGCGGCGATAGATAGATCATAGTTTTGGCCCTCAAAGCTAATTGTCACCGTGTCACCCACTTTGAGTCTTTTTTGACCCAGGAGCAGAATGGGCTGCCCGCCAAGATTCACTGTACCCGTGGCGGGAATCTGAGCCGCGAGCTTCGCCAATAAATCGCTGCCCATCACCGGCGGGGCAACCACTTCGGCGGGCGCCTCGTCCACGGTAGCCTCCGGCTCGGCGGGCCATTGAAAAGGATCGGGCGGCACATCCGGCACGGATACCGGTTCCGAGCGGACCGACAAAACTTTCAGCGCGGAGGATACCAACGCCTCGCGTTGCTTCGGAGGGGAAATATCCGCAGCCGGGGACTGGGCCCTGGCCAAGCCTGCAAAAAAGCAAAAGCCAGCGGCGAGAAAAGATATATAATACGGTTTCATCGGCGCAATCCAAGCAACTCCACGCCAAGGCTCATCGTCTGCGGGCCCGTATTGGTGCCGCTGATTGCGGCGTTGACCACCCGGCTGAGCGTGGGGCCTTGGTCCAGCCGCTTCAGGAAGGTAATAAGCTGTTTATACTCACCCGAGACCGTGAGGGAAAAACTGATCGGGACGTAAGAATTGCTCCCCGCTCCCTTCGGCGGCGGCGGGACCGGCAAGGCCCGCATATCCACCAGCTTCACCCCGGTCTCTGCCTCCAAACGCAGAAAAAGCTGCTGATTTTTCGCCAGTTCGCCCTCCCGAAGGGCCGCATCGGCAAGTGTCTGGTTCACCTCTTTCAGGGTCTTGATCTGCTGCTCAAGCTGGTTCGCGTAAAGCGCGTTTGTCTTGAGCTTTTTCAGATACTTTGACCGCTCTTCCAGCGCGGTTTTGGTCTCGCCCACCAAATCCATCCGAAGAAAGAAACACAACAGCAAGCCCAGTCCGGCTCCGATGCAGATGCATAGGAGAGGACGGCGCTTGCAGGCGTTGATGATGTTCTTGCCCTTGAGACTCATTTTTTCGCTTTGGCCTCCTTGGGAGCCGCCTTGAAGGCAAAGAGCAGTTCAAAGTTCATATTACCTTCGTCGACGTTGCGGCCGAGATTGGTGAGCGTGATAGCCGAAAAATGGACGGCGAAGTCCTTGTCGGACTGCAAAGTCTTGACGAACTCGGAGGCGACGTCGCTTGCGGCCGCATCGAGCCCCCGCACGCTGCCCGAAACATTTATTGCCTGACCCAACCCACGAAAATCCACTCGCTTCACCTTAACCCCGCGTGGCAGCACGGAGCCCAGGTGCATCAAAAATTCCGGCAGCCGGAACGGGTCCTTGACCAAGGCGTAGGCCTCATTGAAGCGTTTTTCCTGCTCCTGATAAAGTTTATGATCCGCGATGGCTTTCTCGCTGGGCTTGGTGGCCTCGACGATCTGCGCTTCCACGTCGGCAAGCTCGCCCCGCAGGGAGGCTAGGTTGAGCTCGCGCAAGGTAACCATCAATGTCAGGGCGGCCAGCAGGGTGATCGCGACCACATTGACGAAAAACTTCGTGCGAACGGTTTTCGTGTCAGGCAACTGCTCGGCATTGCGAAAATTCGGATGCCAGGCCAAGGCCTGACCTGCCTCAGACTTGCCGCCTGATTTATTAAGCAGCGACAGCATCGGATTGAAGAGGGAACTGCATCATTAGACCTAGGAGAGCCAGCTTGCGGGCATCGATTTGGGCAATGGATACCGTTTCGGAAAGAGAGATTTTACGGGCGGCAAGCCATGGCCCGAAATCCGGCTGAAGCACCCCCACGCCGATTTGCGATGCGATGACTGCCTCGAGCCAAACCAGCTTGGCAGGCAGGACGGTACAAATCAGGAGACCGATGGATTGACCGGTCTGGACTTCATAAAACCCCATCGAGGACTGCAGCTCTTTCAACAGGCGCTTGCAGAGGGATGCCCCCATTCCGGTGAAATCGAAGGTGTTGGAGAAAAACAACTTTCGGGCCGACTCTTCGTCCTTGAGCCCAAGCTCCTTCTGCACCACCGGCACCATCGCCTCCAAACCCACCGCGATCGGGCGTGTCGCCTCAAGGCCCCGGGCGCTGACAATAAACGATTGCGTGCTGTCCGCGCCCAACTCCAAGACAATCGTCGGCTTCTGAGACTCGCTATAGCGCAGGTAGTCAATTACCGCGCCCAAGGCCGCCAAGGTGGAAAGCTCCAGGCGCTCTGGAAAAAGCCCCAAGGCCAGCAAATCGCCTTGCAGTTTGCTGGCATCGGAAGACGGCAGCCCGCAAAAAACCACTTCCTTGCCGGCCCCCGGCTTGGCGGCATCGAAATCGAGTCCGTCGAAAGCGTTCAAAACGGCAATGCTATGACGATCCGGGTCGATTCGAAACTGCGTGCTGACTACCTCGGAAAGGTAGTCGCTCTCCTTCAGGCGCTTCAGGTCGAGAGTCGCCCGCCGCACAAAACGCTGCTCCGGACTCACTCCGCAATGGGCATGCAGATACCCAGGAGACTTTTTGGGGGTCAAAGCCGCCAGGGCTTGCTTCAACGCGGAATCGTCCGCGCTGGGACACTCGCCGATAGCCTCAATGGTCAGGGGTGTCGTTAGAGAAGAAACCCTGGCGAGCCAGGTGGTCTGCTCACCTCGATCACAGATAAAGCCCTTGGACTTGGGGGAAAACAGCATGGTTTAGGAGTGGACGCCTCCTGCTGAAATGGAAGCTGGGACAATCGTCATGCGGAGTCTCGGACCATCGCGAAGCCTCTCGCACTGACAAGACATTTTACAGTCCATGTCCTCCCATGCAGATGTAAAAAAGCCGCCGAACCATGTCGGCGGCCTTGCCGTCCTGAAGCAGCCCCCGGAAGCCGGGGGCGCGATCGCGCCCGTCCGTCGGGCGCTTATTTCTGCCACGTGCGCTTCTTGTGGCGGTTGGCCTTCAAGCGCTTCTTGCGCTTGTGCTTGTTCATCTGGAGACGGCGCTTCTTTTTGAGGTTGCCCATGAGAATCGAGGGTT
>CBINGR010000077.1:0-22602 GCA_966250295.1 uncultured Akkermansia sp.
CGCCCTGCAGGCCCTT
This sequence comes from uncultured Akkermansia sp., assembly GCA_966250295.1. Lineage (GTDB taxonomy): Bacteria > Verrucomicrobiota > Verrucomicrobiia > Opitutales > Opitutaceae > IMCC26134_A. The sequence goes on from CBINGR010000077.1 coordinate 17, forward strand.
GACGTAGGCCACGGCCATGCGGCCGGTGAGGAACGGATCTTCGCCCCAGGCCTCGTAATTGCGTCCCCAATACGGGTTGCGCTCGATGTTGATGACGGGAGCGCGATAGATAAGCCCCTTGTGCTGGCCGGGAGCCCTGGGGTCGCGCCGCCAGCCGTTGTAGATGCCGCGCGCCTCGTCGGAGAGAACGCGCGCCACCTCGTTCTGGACAAATCCGGGGTTCCAGGTCGCCGCCAGTCCCGTGCAGATCGGGAACAGCGTGGTGGGCTCGGTCCACTGCACGCCATTGAGGCATTGGTTCCATTTGTCGCCGCGGAGCCCGATGCGGGAGATGTCCCTCCCGTTGTGGTTGAGCACCTGCGCCTTCTCCTCGAGCGTGAGCCGGGAAACGAGATCGGCCACCCGGTCGTCGATCGATGCCCGGGTGTCGAGGTAGAGCGGGTGCTCCTGTGCGAGCGGCGCGGTGCGCGGATCCGGTTCCGCCATCGCGGTCAGCGGGGACAGGAGAATCGTCAAGGAGAGAACGAGGGCTGTGGGGCGCATGGGGGCGGTGCAGGAGGCCAGCGGTCCGACGGCAATCGGAATGAAATCTCGGGCGGACACGGGCCTTGGCGGATATCGCGCGACTATCGCAGGGGCGGAACACTGACTCCTTCCGGCGTTTGAATGATGGGCCGAATGCTGCCGTCGGGATTGAAATAGAGGTATTCAAGACAGACGGAGCGCCGGAAATCCCCGCCAGGCAGACCATTGAGGCTCGTCGAACCGTCGTGGTAGAAGAAATACCACTGGCCTTTGCACTCGATCACGGCCGGGTGGATCGTGAAGCCCGCCTTGGCCGGCCCGGTGACGAGGCCGCGGTAGGTCCAGGGGCCGGTCACTTTTTCCGCCGTGGCGTAGGCGATCTGCTCGGGCTTGGTGCCGGGAACGTCGGCGGCATAGACATTGTAGTAGATGCCGTTGCGTTTGAAGAGCCACGGTCCCTCCGCGACGTTTTCGTGCGGCAACTTTTGGACGAGACCGTCCAGCTCGATCATATTACGTTTCAGTTTAGCGAGGTAGAAGTCGCCGTTGCCCCAGATGATCCACGGAGTGCCGTCGTCATCGATGAAGACCGCCGGATCGATGTCGGCGTTCGGGCGGCGCGAATCGGTAGTCATGTCGTCGGTGATGAGCGGCGTGCCGCGGGCGTCTTTGAACGGCCCCGTCGGGCTGTCGCCGACCGCCACGCCGATGCAGTGCTGGTTGTTCTCCCTCCTGCGCAGCGTGGCGTAGAAGAAAAACTTCCCGTCCTTCTCGATCATGTGCGAGGCCCAGGCGGTGCCGGCGCGTGCAAACGAGAACTCCTCCGGGCGCATGATCGTGCCATGCGCCGTCCAGGTCTTCATGTCCTTGGTCGAGTAACAGAGCCACTCGGGCATGACAAAGCCCTGCCTCGGTTTCGAGGCGTCGTGGCCGACATAGACATAGACGGTGTCGCCGACGACGAGCGCGGCGGGGTCCGCCGTGAACTGTTCCCGGAACAGGGGATTCCCTCGCGGGGTGTCGCCCGCCGGGGCGTCGCCCGGCGAACTCGCGACGGATGGCACCGGCGTCGGCGAGCTCGCGCGCGGAGGGGCGGCTTTTTTGTCGAATATCCAGTGGCCGAACTTGAAGACCGATCCCTGCGACGAATCCCTGAAAACGAAGAAAAGATCGCGCGTGCCCGTGGCGCCCGAGACGGAGGTCGCTTCCGTTTTCCACTCTCCGTCGGTGTCCCCGATGGGAAGCGTGCCGATGAGCGGGCCATCGACCCGATCGAGCCGCAGCTCGATGGCACCGCCCTTCGATCCGTCTTTGGGCTGACCCGCGACGGAGGCGAAGAAACTGCCCGGGGGTTGGGCGCCGAAAGCCACGCCTTTAACTTGGATGTAGGCGCCGTCACGGACCGGATAGACGTTGATGCCGCCCTGACTTGAGGGTTCGGACTTCACCCCTTCGCTCCAGCAGATCGTCTCCGCTTCGGCTCGCACGTAGGGATCGAGCGTGCCGAGTTGGTCCACCGGCTTGCCATCGTCCCACCACGGCAGCTCGCGGATCGTGCCGTCGGGGTTGTAGCGCATCTCCGCCACGCAAACCGAGCGCCGTTCGCGGTGTTTGTCGGTCAGGGCGAAGTTCAGCTTGTAACTGAATCCGAATACATAGGACTTCCCCTTGTAGTCGATGACGCCGGGGTGGTTGCCGTTGGCGCGACGGTCGGGCCGCATGATGTAGCCCTTGAATTCCCAGGGACCGGTCGGGCTGTCGCCCATGGCGTAGCCGATGCCTTCCGGGCAGCAGGTGGAAGCATAGGCCATGTAGTAACGGCCCCCGCGTTTATAGGCCCAAGGGCCTTCCTGGTAGTGGAAGGGATCGGGCTGGCCCTTCACCTTGGTGAACGAGGGGTCTTTGACGATCTCGCCCGAGAGGGAGATCATGTCCTTGTTGAGCTTCGCATAATAGAGCTCGGGGTTGCCCCAATAGATCCACGCCTGGCCGTCGTCATCGATGAACACGGACGGGTCGATGCAATTGTTCCTCCTGAGCAGCGGTCCACCGAGCGCATCCACGAAGGGGCCGGTCGGCTTGTCGGACACGGCGACGCCGATGGCGCTCCCAGGCGCGAACACGGTGGTATAGAGATAAAATTTTCCGTTTCGCTCAATGACCTGCGACGCCCATGCGCCGTTGTCCTGCTTGGCCCACGGGAAGGTTTTCAGGGAGGCGACCGGGCCGTGGTCGGTCCAGTTGACCATGTCGGTGGACGAGTAGCACTGCCAGTCGCGCATCGTGAAGCGGTGCGCGTCGTCCTCGTCGTGGCCGGTGTAGAGATAGACGACGCCGTCGTGCACCAGCGGCGCGGGGTCGGCCGTGAACTTCGTCTGCACGACGGGATTCGGGGCCGTGGCGGCGGCGCGCGCCGGCGTCGGCGTTTGCGCCATAAGCAGCGCGCGCGAGGCCGCGGCGATGGCTGCGGTCCACTTCAGGGTTCTCATGAATTTCGGCGGAGGGTGGCGAGGCATGGTGCGGCGGGAGTCGGGGGACCGTCAGCGCGACACTTCGATGCGGGCGGTTTCGCGGATGTCGGCGGAGGAGGAGCCGACGAGGATGTCGAAGGCGCCGGGGTTCACGACGAAGGCATGCGTGGACTCGTCCCAGTAGGCGAGTTTCCCGGCGGGCACGGTGAAGGTGAGCGTGCGTTTTTCGCCGGGTGCGAGGCTTAGGCGCTGGAAGCCTCGCAGTTCCTTGGCGGGACGTTTCACGACGGGGCTCACCTCGTGGACGTAGAGCTGGGCGACCTCGTCGCCGGCGCGCTTGCCGGTGTTTTGGACATCGATGCTCACGGTGAGCGTGCCATCGGCGGAGACCTGTTTCGGTGAAACACGCAGCTTGGAATACGTGAAGGTCGTATAACTGAGGCCGTGGCCGAAGGCGTAGAGCGGCGCGCCGTTCAGATACAGGTAAGTGAAGCCCTTGGTGACGTCGTATTCGTCCTGCGAAGGCACCTGTTGCTCGGAGGCGTAAACGGTGTGGGGCAGGCGGCCGGCGGGATTGACGTCGCCAAAGAGGACATCGGCGACGGCGTGGCCGCCTTCTTCGCCGGGCCACCAGGCTTGGAGCACGGCGGGAACGTGTTCCTTGATCCAGGGAATGGTGAGCGGGCCGCCGCCGAAAAGCACGACGATGGTGCGCGGATTCACGGCGAGAACGGCCTCGACCAAGGCCTGTTGGGTGCCGGGGAGGGCGAGGGATTTGCGGTCGAGGTCTTCCTGCTCGATTGAGGGGTTGGTGCCGACGCACACGACGGCGACGTCGGCGCTGCGGGCGAGTTCGACCGCCTTTTGGAGTTCGGCCGCGCGGTCGATTTTCGATTCGTCGGGGGTCTTCACCCATTTTTGGCGCGGACCGCCGATGACGCCGCCGACGCCGAAGAGTATCTCGGTGCCGGGGGCAGCGCGGTTTTTGATGCCTTGCAGGGCGGTGATCGTGTTCGGCTGAGGGGGGTTGTAGCCGTTCTTGATTGCCTGGTCGGCGCAGGGGCCGAGCACGGCAATGCGCTGAAGTTTGGCTTTGTCGAGCGGGAGGAGACGGTCGCGGTTTTGGAGGAGGACGATGGATTTCTGCGCAACTTTGAGGGCGATGGCGCGGTGGGCGGGACTGTCGATCACCTCGGGCGAGATTTTGGAGAAGGGAACGGCTTCGAAGGGATCGAATTCACCGAGGCGGAAGCGGACCTTCAGCACGCGGGTGAGGGCGTCGTCGAGGCGGGCCTCGGTGGCCTTGCCTTCGCGCACGGCGGCGGGGAGGTATTGCTCGAATTCCTTGTCGGAGAAGTCGCAGCCGGCCATGAGCGCCTGGGCGACGGTATCGAGGTAGGGCATTTTTCCTTTGCCGTGGCCTTTGACCATGTGGCCGATGCCGCCGGCGTCGGAAACGACGAAGCCTTCGTGTTTCCACTCGTTCTTGAGGAGGTCGGTGAGGAGCCAGCGGTTGATGTTGTTCGGGATGCCGTTGATGGCGTTGTAGCTGCCCATCAGGGACTGCGCCTTGCCTTCGACGACGGCGTCGTGGAAGTGGGGCAGCCAGTATTCGCGCAGCATGCGTTCGGAGACCACAGCGTTGAGTTTCATGCGGTCGAACTCGACGTTGTTGACGGCGTAGTGCTTGAGCGTGGCGGCGAGTTTGAGGTAACGAGGGTCGTCGCCTTGGATGCCGCGCACGTAGGCAACGGCCATGCGGCCGGTGAGGAAGGGGTCCTCGCTCCAGGCCTCGAAGTTACGGCCCCAATATGGGTTCCGCTGGATGTTGATGACTGGGGCTCTGTAGATGAGGCCCTGGCGCTTGCCGGGCGACTGGGGGTCGAGACGCTTGAGGTTGTAGATGGCGCGAGCCTCGTCGGAGAGGACGCGCGCCACTTCGTGCTGGACTAGGTCGGGATTCCAGGTCGCGGCCATCGCGATGCACGTGGGAAACAGCGTCGTGGGACGATCCCATAACACGCCGTTGAGGCATTGATTCCACTGGTCGGAGAGGATGGGGCGGCCGTCCACGGTGACGGTGGAGCCCTTGTGGTTCAGGAGCGCGGCTTTTTGTTCGAGGGTGAGCCGGGAGATGAGGTCGGCCACGCGTTGCTCGACAGGCCGGTCGGGGTCGAGGTAAGGAGCGGGCGCGGGATCGGCCGCCCGGACAAGCGGGGCGACAAGCAGCGTAAACGCGAGAATAAGGGACGATCGCAACGGCGCTTCCCATTGTTGCGACCAGAAGGCGACGGCGGGCCGCAAGGTGGCGAAAATCGAGCGGAGGCGCAGGTTCATGGAGCGATGCGGATCACGATGAGCGAGTTGGCGGGCGCTTCGTAGCCGAAGGCGGGCCCGATGGGCAGGCGCGAGGTACGGGGGAGCACGGTGCGCGGGCTGCCATAATCGTTCACCGCCATGGGATCGAGGCCGCCAAGCACGGTGGCCTCGGCGGTGGCGGGGAGCTTTTTCACGCCGGCCAGCTCGACGCGGACGGGCTTGGGGGTGCCGGCGCCGTTGACGAGTTTGAGAATAATCGCGCCGCTGGCGGAGTCCTTTACGCAAGAGGCGGCGAAGGCCGGGTTGGCGGCGGCTTCGAGGCCGGCAGCGATATCGTGGATAAGCACCCCGTCGAGGTAGAAGCGGACGCGCTGTCCGTTGGACTCGATCTTGATGTCATACCAGCGGTTCGACTCGATCCGGCCAGGAACGGCTTTTCCGACGAGGTTGCGGGCGCCGGTCACGCCGCGTTCGACGCCGTGCTGGGTGTTGCCCCAGCCGCCGAGGTTCCACCAATAGTGATCGCGGGCGTCGGCCTTGCCGATGCCGATGAGGAGACCTTCGGCGCCGCCGGTTTTCCGGGCCCTGAGAGCCAGCGTGAAGGCGGAGCCGTCGTGGGGGAAGGCGAGGTGGCTAAGGGCGGGTTGGAGCGAGGAACTCTGGCGATAGCTGCCCCCGGTGCTCTGCCAAGTGCCGGACTCGGCCTTCCAGTCGCCGGCGACGGAGTCGAAATTCTCGACGAGCAAGGTTTCGGACCCGCGGGTGACGCGGATGTCGTCGAACTCGGCCTGCGTGTTCCAAGTGCCGAGGATGAGCGTGCGCCGGGCGGCGGCGTCGGACGGAATGGATACGTTCGCAGGCAGCCAGATGTCGCCGCCATTCACGCTGAAGAGCTGCTGCACGAGGTAACCGATGGTGGGGAAGACTTCGGTGTTGGTGAAGTAGATGAGATTGGGGTTCCAGTGCGTGTGGTCGCGCTTGGCGAGGAGCGGGGCGTAGGAGGCGAAGCGCACGACGTCCGCATTGCGCTCGAGGCCGGTAAGGTAAGCGGCTTCGGAAATCGCCGCGCGCAGGGTGGTTCGGCGCTTGTCGTCAAAGGCGGCCCATTCGCCGAGGTAAACTTTGGACTTTGTGCGGTCGTAGGCGTCGTAGCGGCGGAGGTTCTCCCAGAGCCACTGCGGCGGCTTGTAGCCGTGCTCATCCACCATGGGCAGGCGGAGTTCGTCGGCGATCCGCCAACCCTTCTCGTAGTCTTCGCCCTCGGGATTGGGGCCGACCGTGCCGATGACGGTGATCTCGGGGTGCTTCGCTTTCACCGCGTTGTAGATCATCTCGAAGCGCTCGCGGAAGACCGGGGTGATTTTGTCCTCGTTGCCGACGCCGAGGTATCGGAGACCGAAGGGCTCGGGATGGCCGGCGGCGGCGCGCTTGGCACCCCAAGTCGAGGTCGCGGGGCCGTTGGCGTATTCGATGAGGTCCAGCACGTCCTGGATGTAGACGGGCATCTGGTCCATCGGCAGGCCGAGCTGGCCGATGCCGTACTTCCGGGTGACGAGATAATTGGAGTTTTGGCAACAGACACCGGCGGCGACGACGGGAATGGGTTTCGCGCCGATGTCCTCGCAGAATTGGAAATATTCGAAGTAGCCCAGGCCGACACTCTGGTGGTAACGCCAGATATTGGGCTGACCTTTGCGTTGCTCGACGGGACCGATGGTGTCCTTCCACCGGTAGATGTTGTCGAGGCCGTCGCCGTGGACGAGGCAGCCGCCGGGGAAACGCATGAACTTCGGTTTCAAGTCGGCGATGACCTGGGCGAGGTCGGCGCGGAGGCCGTTGGGACGGCCGCGGAAGGTTTTCTCCGGGAAGAGGGAAATGTGGTCGAGGGCGAGGCGGCCTTGGCCGGAACTCGACACGACGAGGCGGGCGTCGGCGTCGGTGGCTTGGGCGGAGAGGCGCGCGGTGTATTTGGCCCAGGTTTCGTTTGGGGCGGAGAGGATGGCTTCGCCCAGGAGGGCGCCGGTCTTGCTTTCGAGGCGCACAGTGATCGGAGCGCGGGCGCCGGAGATACGCCGGGCGAAGACCGAGAAGTCGTAGCGTTCGCCGGCTTTGACCGCGATGCCGTCGAAGCCCTCGTTGCGGAGCCCCACCTCGCCAGAGGGCGACTCGATGGTCAGCACGGCGTAGTGCGGAGTGTTGGCGTGAAGCGGCTTGGTGAACTCCACGGTGAGCCCGCCGCGTCCGCCGTCGTTCTGGACGAGTTGCCAGGAAGTGAGTGCCTGCCATTCGGCACGGTCGGCAGACGAATATTCGAAGTCGCGGTTCTGAATGAGTTCGGCGTAAAGCCCCCCATCGGCGGCGTGGCTGAGATCCTCGAAGAAGATGCCGACCAGGTCGGGGCTGATGGCCTTGCCGGGAGCGGACATATCGACCTCGAGCGTGACCGGCTGGGCGAGGGCGGCGGCAGAGAGGGTTGCGAGCAGCCCCAAGGTGGCGAAGCGGGAAGGAGCGAACATGGGAGACGGGAAAACGGGCAACAAGGGTGCGTGGACGGGAACAGAGGGGTGTCTACTTGGCAGTCGCGGTGCCGGGGTAGGCGGCTTGCAAACGTTGATATTCGGCGCTTGTCAGCGGAACGACCGAACCGTGGCGGAAATGGAACGGGAAGCTGAAGCCATCGCCTCGGGTGAATTGGCCGCCGGCAAGGTCCTGGGTCACGAAGGGCTGGTAGCCGAGTCCCTTCGCGTAGTGATCGAGGATGAGGCACCATGTCGCCGGTTTGCCGGGGGACTCCGCCTCGACGAGGTAGCATGCGGGTCCTTCGTGGCCGCGGAGAGTGGCGAGGGAGAAGCCGGGCACGTCCGTCCACGGGCCCATCAGCTTCGGGCTGGTTTCGAGGGTGATGGCCTTGACCTTTTCGTCCTTGGTGAAGCGGTAATAGCTGCGTCCGTCGTGGACGATGGTCGTGTCGATGATGGTGTTGGACTTCTCGATGTAGATAAAGGGAGCGCCGAAGGTCCTGAAGTCTGTGGTGCGGGCGGCCCAAATGCGGTGTTTGGCGAAGTTGTCGCGCCGGGTCGTGGAAGCCCAGAAGACGAGGTAGTCTCCGCTTTCCTCGTCGAAAACGGCCTCGGGTGCCCACGCGCAGCCGGCGTCCTCGGGGGCGACGGCGACGAGGCGCGGTTCGGACCAGTCGGTAAGGTCGGTCGATTCCCAAACCACGAGGGAGCGGCTGCCGGCGCGGATCGAGCGGCCCACGTTCCGATCAAGGGCCCAGGAGAGGTCCGTCGCGATGAGGTAGAATTTCTTTTTGTCGTGCGAGCGCAGGAGGAAGGGGTCGCGCACGCCCCTCTCGCCGAGCTGGCTCACGAGGACGGGCTTGCCGTCGCTGAGCGCCGTCCAGTTGCGACCGTCTTTACTGAGGGCAAAGTAAATCTGCTCGTCCATCGGGCCCTGTTGCCCTCGGAAGGTGACGAACAGGAAGCCCGCGGGGCCGGCCTTGGCCGGCGTGGAGCAGCCGGGAAAAATCAGCGCGAGGCCGGCGACCACGGGGAGTAGCAGAAGACGAAGGAATGGGCTCATTTTGGAAGTAAACGGAGCGGGCGGCAGAAAGGTCGTCAGCGCTTCGGATTTATCAGCACGCAGGCGCCTCCACCCGGGGCGAGTTTGAGGCGCAGGATATCGGCCTTGGTGACCTTTCGCGTATCCGCCCGGTAATCTTCGGCGTGGGTGCGGTAGTCGGATGCCGGGCCGTCCTGAATAACGAGCGCCTCGTGTTTCCCCGAAGGAAGGAAGGACAAGGGCACCTCGATCTCCCGCGGCGATTCATTGGTGGCGGCGCCGACCAGCCAGGCGCCGTCGGCGGCCTGGCGGGCCATGACGATGTATTCGCCGATCTCGCCCGCGAGCGTCTTGCTTTCGCGCCAGGGCATCTGCTGGGCGGCGATGAAGCGAAGCAGCTCGGGATGTTTGCGATAGTATTCGGGGATGTCGGGGATGATGGTGGCGCCGGAGAACACGATCAGCGTGCGTGCGGCCTCGGCGGTGAGCGTGGAGGGCACCGGCACGCCATGGTCCACGCGGCCGGCCTGGGCGAGGTCGGCCAGGCCGTTGTTCATGTCGAGCGGACCCGCGAGCATGTTGACGAACACGCTGGTGACGAAGGTCCGGGGCTGGAAAACCTTGTGGCCGTCGAGCTGGGCCTGGCAGAACTCGCGCGTCACGGCGTTGGGCCAGGTGCGCATCTGGCCATAGGGATGGACCGGGCCGTCGTGGTAGTCGCAGAGCAGTTTGTTCTTCGCGCACAGCTCGGTGATGAGACGCGTGCGCCGGTTTTTCTCCTCGGGCGAGCCACGCATGAAACCGTATTTCACGCCCGCCGCGCCCCACTCGGCGTATTGTTTCAGCGTTTCCTCCAAGGGGAACTTCCGGCCGCCGACGTCGTTCAAGTAGAGCCAAACGCCCACGTTCTTCGTTTTGCCGTAGGCGATGATCTCCCGAACCTGGTCGACCTTGCCGCCTTTCACGGGGTCCGAGTCGTGGCCGAATTCCGGCCCATACCAATTTGCGTCCAGCACGAGGTGCGGGATGCGGTTTTCCGCCGCAAAATCGACCATGCGCTTCCAAGACGGCAGCGACATCTCGTATTTGAAACCGTCCACCTTCGCGCCGTTGATGCGCCAGTCCCACACGGCGACACCGGGCTTTACCCAGGAAAAATCCATGTCCGCGGGCGGCGGCGGATTGAGGAGTTCGATCAAGTGAGAGTCGACCAGCGCGCCGGGCGTGCGACCGAACATGACCACTCGCCACGAGCTACTGGGTTTGGACGCGATGCGGAGCGAGGTTTCGCCTCCTTTGGCGTCCAGGACCAGCGGTTCGCCCTCGACGAGATCCGCCTCATGGAGGGCGAGATAAACCGCGGCATCGACTTGGATGGTCGCGACAGGTTTGCGCTGGCCTTTGGCGGCGCTGAGTTTTTCCGGGCCGATGTTGTGATTCTCGCCGTTGTAATACCAGGCGGTGTAGTCGCCCGCGAAGTTGAAGACCGTGGCCTCGGCGCCGACAGGTTTTTGGCCGGAAAACACGTAGCGAAAGGCCACGCCGTCGTCGTAGGCGCGGGCCTTGAGCTGATAACTGCCGAGATCGACGGTGGCCTCACGGTAGCGATCCGGCACGACCGACCGTTTTCCCCATACGGGCTTCCAAACTGAGTTTTCGGCGCGGCGGTCCACGCTCGTGAAATGTCCGCCGGTGAAGCCGACCGGCGAAGCCGAGATCACGGGCTTGCCGTCCACCGCGAGCGCGTGCGTCACGCCACCGTCGGGAGCGATCTCGAAGCTCAGCCGAAGATGGCCGTCGGGCGAATCGAGCAGGACGGTTTCGGCGAAGGCAGCCGAGCCGCCCAACCAGGCGGCGGCAAAAACGGGGATCAGATATTTGAGTTTCATGAATTTGGCGGAGCGAACGGCAAAAACGGCATGGCCATCGTGGATTGCTCAAGGAGCCTGCTTCGCCGCGTAAAATTTGTACACCACGACGCCATGCGCGGGGATCGCCAGCGGCAGCCGGTCGCGCTGCGCATCCAGCGTTACGATGTCTTTTTGCCGCCACAGGTCGCGAACGGTCTGCGAACCGGTCACGCCCAGTTTGGCAAAGTCGGCGAACTGAATTTCCAGCAGCGTCACGCCGGTGTTGAAAAAGCCGACCGCGCGCCCGCCGTCCTCCAAGTCCTTCGCATAAACGCGCAGGTCGCCGTCGCTGATGACGCACGTCGCCTGCCTGCCGAGCGCATCCTGGTCCACCGCGAGCACCTCGTCGTTCGTGAGCAGCGAAAGGGTGAAGTCGTCGAGCTTCTCGAGGTCGCAGCCGATGAGCAGCGGCGCGGAAAGCAGGCACCAGAGGCTGATGTGCGCGTATTGCTCGTCTGTCGTCAGGCGCGTCGGATGCGGGTTGCCCCAGCCGACCTGGCCGACGATGAGCATGTCGGGGTCGTTCCAGTTGCCGGGCTTCGTATAGGGTGCGGCTTTGTCCTGGTGAAATCCGATCCCGCTCATGCTTTCCCAGGTGTCGACGATGTCGCCGGTCGTGCGCCAGCATTGGCCGCCCACGGCGTCGCCCCACTTCCACACATCGCCCATGCCGTATTGGCAGAGACTGAAAACGATGTCGCGTTTCTGCGCGGCCAGCGCTCGGTGCATGATCGCATAAGGCCTCGTCAGCTCCGCCAGCGCGGTATCCTTGGGCATGAAGCCGCCCCAGCTTTTTGCCCCGGCGACGGCCGCCGATGGCTCGCTCCGCTGTTTTTCCATCGCGGGCTTGTAGGAGCACCAGTCGTATTTCAAATAGTCGTAGCCCCACTTCGCATAGGTCTCGGCATCCCGTTCTTCGTGGCCGAAACTCCCCGTGCAGCCTCCGCAGGTCCAGGGACCGGGCGAGGAATAGAGGCCGATTTTCAAACCGAGACCATGGACGTAATCCGCCAGCCCCTTCATGTCGGGGAAGCGCTGGTTGGGCACGATGTTTCCGTCCTTGTCGCGAAACTCGCCGCGTAGCGTCGGGTCGTCCGACTCGCGGTGGTTCTGCCAGAAGTCGTCGATGTTGATGTAAGTCCAGCCATGGTCGATGAGGCCGGCCCTGACGAAGGCGTCGGCGGCGCGCTTCACCCTCTCGGCCGAAACTTCATGCGCGAAGCAGTTCCAGCTGTTCCAGCCCATCGGCGGCGTCAGCACGATCCTGTCGCCGCAGACGATGCGGAATTCCTTCTTCGCCTCGCCGAGGAAATTTTTAGCGCGGAGCGTGACGGTGAATTCGCCCTGGTTGGCGAGCGCGCCGGTGATCCGGCCGGTCTTTGCGTCCACTCCGAGTCCGTCCGGCAGAGCGTCCACGGCGAAAGTCATCGGGCGCCCGCCCGTCGCCGGAATCGTGTAGAGAAACGGCGAGCCGGGGCGCACGCCGAAGACCTTCGGCCCGTTGATGCGGGGCGCGGGCGGCGCGGGCGGAGTGAGGATGTAGGGCGCGACTTTGGGCGCGGCCGTGAGATCGAGCGTTGCGAGCTTTGCGCCGGGGGCGGTTTCAAATTTCGCCTCGGCCCAGTCGGCGTGGTCGAACTGGTTACCGTCGCCTGCGTCGCCGGTTAGCAGCTCAATCTTCTGCACGCCGGACAAGCCCACACGGAGCGGCTTTGCCATGTCGCCCGCGCGCATGACACCGCTTTTCCACAGGACCTTGCCGTCGCCCACGACGCGAAATTCCACGCTCGCTTTCGGATTCCGCTTTACCTCGTCGTCCACCCCAACGCTCGCGGAAAAACTCAGCGCACCGCCGCCGGTCATGAGGGTGAGCGATCCCTCCGCGTGCGTGCCGAGGCCGCGCTCGAACGTTTTTCCGCCGACGGTCAGACTGTTTCCATCGAGGGATTTATTCTTCCGCGGCGAACCCCAGCTCTGCTTGGCGACCGAAAGATCCAGATTGTCGAGCCAGACGGTTTCCGCCCGGGCGGTTGAAACGAACAACGCTGCAAGAACGGGAAGAAGGGCTGTTTTCATTTGATGCCTAGGGTGAAGAGGACGTGAGCTTAACGAGACACCCTTCTTATTCATAAAAAATAAGATACGGCATCCTTTACTCCGGGCTTAGCACGGCCGCATAGCCGCCGTCCGGCTGAAGACTCAGGGCGAGGGTACGGGCTTTGCCAAGTTCGCGGGTCGTCTCCACCACGGTCTCGGGCGCGGCGGGATCGGCGCCGTCGGCGAACTCGCGCAGGCGCCAGCCGCCGCGCTTGGAGCCGAGAAAGGCGAGCGGAAGCTCCAAGGTGACGGCGGTGTCGCCATTCATCGCGGCGACATACCAACGCTCGCCGGAACGACGGGCGATGACGATGTGCTTATCGACCTCGGCGGCGAGGACGACGCTTTCGTCCCAGACGGTGGGGAGCCCGCGGAAGAACTCGACGCCGGGTTGCCCGCGGTAGTTGGCGGGGCTGTCGCAGAGGACGAGCAGGGGGCTGCGATAGACGACGGTCATGGCGAGCTGGCGGGCGCGCGTGCCCATGGCCTGGGCGGGATAGGTGATCTTGAAGGTCGACGGGGTGCGGTTGAGGAAGGCACCGGGGGTGTAGTCCATGGGCCCGAGCAGGCCTCGGGTAAAGGGGAGGATGAGGGAGTGGCGGGTGTCGTTCCGGTTGCCGCCGAGTTTGTTGTATTCGTTGCCGAGAACGCCTTCCTGGGTGACGAAATTCGGGTAGGTGCGGGCGAGGCCGGAGGGTTTGGCGACGCCGTGGAAGTCCACCATGAGATGGTGGCGGGCGGCGGTTTCGAGCAGGCGGACGCACCACTGGACGGCTTCCTGCGAGTCGCTGCCGATGAAGTCGATCTTCACGCCGGCCACGCCCATCGCGGCGAAGTCGGCGAGGGTTTTGTCGACCCCCGCGGTCTGGAGATCGAGCGAGTGTCCCCAGACGAAGAGGCGGACGTTTTTGGCGCGGGCGTATTCGACGAGACCGGGCAGGTCGATGTCGGGAACGCTCCGGGTGAAGTCGCCGGAAGGACTGTTCGGCCGGGAGAAGAGATTCTTCCGGTGATCGGTCATGTGCTGATACCAATACCAGTCCACGAGTTGGTAAGGCCAACCCATCTCGCTGGCGAAATCGATGTATTCGCGGTGGGAGCGGTTGTCGCCGCGGGCGGCGAGACCGACGTATTCGGGCTGGGAAGGGTTCAGACCAGTCCACCAAGCGTCCCACGCGCTGACGCCGGGTTTGATCCAGGAGGTATCGGCGATCCGGGAAGGCGTGGCGAGGGTGGCGACGAGGTCGTTGGTGACGAGGTCGCCGGCGCCGCGGCCGACCATGAGCACGCGCCAAGGGCTGACCATCGGAACGCGGCCGACGACGGCGCCGCGCTCGTCCTTTCGTGGCTCGAGATCGGCGCGTACGGCGTTTTCTCCGGTGCCAGTGAGGTAGAGGCCGGCCCAGTCGAGGAGATCGGACTCGGCCACGGCGACGTAGGCGCCAGGCGTCTCGACGAGGAGCGGAAGAACGGCGCGGAAGGGCTGGCCCTGGCGGCGCTTGTCGGAAAATTCCGGCGGAATGGCGGCGAGCTTGCGCTCGCGGTAGGTCGTTTCGGAGCCGTCCGAGTCCGCCACCCAGGCGCGGTAATCGGCGGGGAAACGGAACTCGGTGAGTTCGCGTTGCAGGGTGAATTCGCCGAGGCCGGAAGCTTCGGGCAGGTCGTAGCGGAAAGCGACGCCCTCGTCGTAGGCGCGAGCGACGAGGACAAAGGCACGGGCGGGCGCGGCGGACGTGGCGGGCTCGCTTAACTCGAGGCGAAGCTCGCGGAAACGGTCGGGCACGGTGCGGCGCTGTCCAAGCGGGTCGTCCCATGTGGCCTTGCGAGCAGCTTTCCTGGTGGCGGTGATCCTGGCGGCGGGGCCAAGGGTGGTGCCGTCGGCGAAGGCGAGGCCGAGTACGGAGTCGGCGAGGAGCGGCTTGCCGTCGAACTCGACGCGGTAGCGAAGGCCGGCGTCGTCGGAAACGACGAGCGCGAGTTTGCCGTCGGGCGAGCGCACGCGCTGTTCGGAGGCGAAAGCGGTGGCGCCGAACAGGACGGTGGCGGCGAGGAGGATCCGGGCGAGGCGCATGGCGGAATTACGGGTTATCTGAAAGGCAAGGTTTGCCACCCGGCAGGGGGCGGCGTGGGTCAGCTTCGGGCGGTGATTTTCAATGGATAGGCGATGTCGTTCGGTTTTTCCGCCGGCAGCGTGACCGTGAGGCCTTCCCGATCGCGTTTGAATGGCAGCGGGCCGCCGGCGCCGACGAGTTCGACGCGGCCGATCTCGCGCGGATAATGCGGGCTGCCGCTGGCCAGCGATTTGATAACGGCCTTGCCGTTCGCGGGCCAGCTCATGAGGAAGGCAACGAGGGTATCGCCCTTGGTGACGAAACGGAAATCCTCCGGCGTGTAGGTCCGGTAGGCCTTGGGCTTGGGGAGCTCGGTCTTTTCGGTGGACGGCCCTTCGCCGTAGATTTCCCACGGGCGCGTGGCGTAGATGCAGTCCCCGTTTTGCGCCAGCCACCGGCCGATGCCCTCGACGACGGCGGTGGCGTCGACGTCCAGCGCGCCACTGCCGGGCAGCGGCACGCTGAGCATGAGGTTGCCGTTCTTGCTGACGATGTCGACGAGCAGTTGCACGACCTGCTTCGAGCTTTTGTATTCATGCCGCTCCGCCAGGCTTCGCAGGTAATGCCAGCCTCCGATGCAGATGTCCGTCTGCCAGGGCGTGGGCTGGATGCCGTCGGTCACACCATTCTCGATGTCGAAGAGAATGGCTTTGCGTTGCTCGGGATCGAGCTTCTTGCCCGTGAGGACCACCTCGAGTTTACCGTGCCGGGCGACGCTCCGGTTGTAGTAATACGCGGCGATGCGCAGGCCGATGTCGCTGCGCGGGTAGATCGGCAACACGGTGTCGTCGAAATAGAGCAGGTCGGGGTCGCACCGATCGATAAGGTCGATCGTGCGGTTGAAATATTTTTCGACGTAGACGGGGTCGAGCCAGTCGCCGAGCATCGCGCCCCGGTCATACCGGCCGCGCTGGTGGTATTGGGCGTAAAGATCCTGCGGATCGAGCCCTTCCCACCACAGGCCCTTGCCGTCGGCCTTCGAGAGCCGGCCGTCGTAGGCCACGCCGGCCAGCGGGCCCTCGCGGTCTGCGTCCTGCGCTTCCTGATACCAACCCCAGGCGCGGGCGCCATGGCAGGTCACGGCAAACTTCAAGCCCGCCTCGCGCGTCGCCCTGGCCCAGCCGGCGATGATGTCCTTCTTCGGGCCGACGCGCAGGGTATTCCACGGCTGGTACTTCGAGTCCCACAGGTCGAGGTTGTCGTGGTGGTTCGCCATGCCGGCGAAGAATTTCGCGCCCGCGTTCTTGTAAAACTCGACGAGCTTGCCGGGCTCCCACCGGTCGGCCTTCCAGTCGTTGATCACGTCCTTGAAGCCAAACTTCGAGGGGTGGCCGTAATGCTGCACATGCCATTTGTAGTTTCTGTGCGACGGCTGATACATCGTCTGCGCATACCAATCGCCCATGCCGGGCTGGCACTGCGGCCCCCAATGCGCCCAGATGCCGAACTTCGCGTCACGATACCAGTCGGGCACGCGGAAGCTCTCCGCCAGCGACGTCCATGTCGGTTTGCACGGCCCGGGCGCCACGCCGAAGCCGGCCGGGACCGGAATCGGAGCCGGCGCGGGAGGGACCGGTCGATCGACCTTCGACGGTGGCTGGGCGACGTTCGCTTTTTCCGGTGCGGCCAGCTGCGGCAGGAACGCCCCCGCCGAGAAGGCGCCGGCCGCGAGGGCCGACTGTTTGAGGAAATGGCGCCGGGAAAAGTCCGACATCGGTTTCGGGGTTCGCAGTTAAATCAGGTCGCCGACGAGAAACGTGGCGCGGTGGCGTTCGGCGCCGATGCCGAAGAAGCCGGGGGTCAGCGCGCCGTCCTGCCGGGGGAGGCATCGGTCCTTGCCGCCAAGAAGGTGGAAAGTGGAGGCGAGGACGATGGCGAAGAGGCGCACGGGGGTTATTGGAGGGTGACCCTGAAGACGAGGGCAGCGTCGGAGACTGGCTTGGCGGAGGCGGGAGTGACGGTGAGCGCGTCGGCGCCGAGCGACCAGGCGATGGTTTCGGTGGCGCCGAGCTGTTCGACCTTGGCGACGGGGCGGTCGAGCAAGGCGGCGGTTTTCCCGAGGGATTTGAGGGCGGCGGGGCCGGAGGGCAGGCCGCAGACGATGGCGTAGAGGGTTCCGCCGTCCTTGGACGCGGTGTAGCGGACATCCTCGGCGGTGAAGGGCTTGCCCTTGCCTTCGTTGAAGCCTTGGGCGGAGAGCTCCGCGCCCGTGCTGGCGGGCCCCTCGCCGAAGGTTTTCCAGGGGCGTGTGCCGTAGATGCATTCCTGGTTGGTCGCCATCCAGGTGGCGATGCCTTCGAGCACCGCGATTTCCTTCTCGTCGATGGAGCCGTCGCCGCGCACGGGGACGTTGAGCAGGAGGTTGCCGTTTTTGCTCACGATGTCGGCGAGCATGTGGACGACGGTCTTGGCGCTCTTGTAACGGTTCCGGTCGTAGTCGTAGCGATTGTAGTGCCAGCCGCCGATACAGGTGTCGGTCTGCCACGGATACGGAAGCACGCGATTGGGGACGCCGCGCTCGATGTCCCAGACCATGGTCTTGCGCTGGTCCTCGTCGAGGATTTTGCCGAAGAGCACGCCGTCGCTGGCGCCCTGGGTGCGAGCGCGGGTGGTGTTGTAGAAGTTGGCGGCGATCTTCAGGCCGGCGTCGCTCACCGGCCAGAGCGGCAGGGCGGTGTCGTCGAAGTAGAGGAGGTCGGGCTGATATTTCCGGATGAGCTCAGCGGTGCGGTTGTAGAACTTCTCGCAGTAGGCTTGATCGGGCCGGCTCACGCCCCTGCCCCAGTTCCAACGGGCGTGAATGGAGCTGCCGTTCTCGAAGCCGCGGCTCGGCTCGTGGCGTTGTTCATACAGATCCTGCGGGTCGAGGCCTTCCCACCACTTGCCCGCACCGTCGTCCTTGGTGAGTTTGCCATCGTAGGGCACGCCGGCCTTGGGGCCGTTTTTGTCCGCGCCTTGCGCGGGCTCGTACCAGGACCAGGCGTGGCTGGCATGGACGCTCACGCCGAAGGGCAGGCCCTGGGCCTTGGCGGCCCGGGCCCAGCCGGCGATAAGGTCCTTCTTGGGGCCAACCGCGGTGGCGTTCCACGGCTGGTATTTGCTGTCCCACAAGTCGAGGTTGTCGTGGTGGTTGGCCATCGCGAAAAAATATTTCGCGCCGACCCGCTTGTAGAGGGCCACAAGTTTCTCGGGCTCCCACTTCTCGGCTTTCCATTCGTGGATCACGTCTTTGAAGCCGAAGTCGGAGGGATGGCCGTATTTCGCCAGGTGCGCCTTGTTTTGACCGTGGCCCTCCACGTACATGTGGCGGGCATACCAATCGCCGGCCTCCGGTTGGCACTGCGGCCCCCAATGGGCCCAGATGCCGAACTTGGCGTCGCGAAACCACTCGGGGCACTGGTATTGGGAGAGCGATTCCCAGGTGGGCTGGAACTTGCCCTGAGGCACGGGTTCGGCGCTGGTGCTGACGATCACGGAGGGTGTCGCGGTGATGGGAACGGAATCGGCGGGGGCGGAACCGGCCAGGCAAAGCGCGCCGGCGAAGGCTAGGCAGCATTTGGAGTTTATCATGGAATGAAAAATAAGTGCGGATGGCGCGATTTTCAGGGGGCGAGGCCTTCCTTCCACTGGGCGTCGGTGACGGCGGAGATCTCGACAACGCGGAGGCCGGAGGTGCCGGAGCGGCCGGCGGAGGCGACGAGGCGCATGGTGACCTCGCGTTTGCCGTGGCTGAGCCCGGGCGGGATAGCGTAGGCGGCATCGAAGAAGCCGTCGCGTTTGCCGGGGTCCGTGAAGGGCCCGGGCAGAAGCTGAACCCGGTCGAGGGGAAAGGCACGGGCTTGGATCGGAACGGGAGCGGCGATGCCGACGTGGCCACTGAGACCGGCAAGCCAGAGACCGAGGGCAACGAGGGAGGGCGAAAAGCGCTGCATTTTGAACAGGAACCGGTGCCGGTTGGGGACGCGACCGAGAGGAATGAAGGCGCGTCTCAGCGCGAATAGGCTGCCTGGAGGCGTTGGTATTCCTCGGCGCGCAGGGGGAGGACGGAGCCTTGCTGGAACCGGAACGGGAAACGGATCCCCTCGATCGGAAAGAAAAGGCCGTCGGCGGGATTTCCCGCCAAAAAGGACCGGTAGCCCCTGCGGGAATCGGAGAGGAGCAACACCCAGGGGGAGGAGGTGCCGGTGCCGTCGGCCGATACCGATAGCGAGTAGCAAAGAGGGGCATCGAAATTAGCTCCTCCCTCCAGCGAAAACCCCGAGATCTCGCGCCAAGGGCCGCCGAGCCTAGGGGCCGTTTCCATGAGGATGGATTTCGACTCCTGGTCCTTCACGAAGCGGTAACAGGCCTGGCCCGCGACGACGATTGTCGGATCGCCGAAATTTCCGGATTTCTCGATAAAGGGAAAAGGCGCGTCGAACGTGACGAAATCGCGGGTGTAGCTCGCCCAGATGCTGTGTTTCGAGAACCCGTCGGTCGAGATAGTGGAGGCCCAATAGACGAGGTAGGCCTTTTTTTCCGCATCGTAAACGGCCTCGGGCGCCCAAGCGCAGCCGCACAACTCGTGAGCGACCGGGGCAAGGCGAGGCGCCGACCAGTTCACCAAGTCCGACGACTCCCAGATAACGATGGAACGGCTGCCGGTGCGCGTGGCACGTTTCCAGTCGCGGTTGCGATGGATGGCGAGATCGGTCGCGAGGAGGTAGAACTTCGCGCCGTCGTGGGAGCGCAGCAGGAAGGGATCGCGCGCGCCGCCCTCCCCCACCCCGTTCACGAGCACGGGCTCGCCGGCGTTGAGGGCGGTCCACTCACGGCCGTCCTTGCTGAGCGCGAAATGGATCTGCTCCTCCTGCGGACTCCGTTCCCCCCGGTAGGTGACAAAAAGATAGCCCGCGGGCTGGTCGGCGATGGCGTCGGCCGCGGCAAACAGCAGCAAGGCGAGGAGGGTGAACAGGGCTGGACGAATTTTCATGGTGCTCTGCGGTGTCGGTTGAAGGCGGTGGAGGGAATCGGACGAAGCTCGGACGATAGGCGCAGGGCGAGGTGCTATCGGACGGATCGGATGGGATGACCGGGGCTGTTATCGGCCTGGCTCCGCGGCTTTTGATACACGCGGAATTCCCACAGTCCGGGCTCGCCCCGGAGGATCGTGAGGCGCAGGTAGCGCACACGCGCGCGCTTCTCGTCCACATGGGGGGAACGCAGCGCCACTTCCGCGTGGCCGCCATAGGGCGTCCAGGTTTTTCCGTCGAGCGAGGCCTCGATCTTGTAAGCGTGGCCGGCGGCCGGCTTCACGAAATAGGCCTCGGTGCCGACGATGTCGCGCGCCGCGCCGAGGTCGATCTGCCACCAAGGCGTGGCGTCGCCGGCGGCGGCCATCCAGCGGCTGCCGTTGGAATCGTCGGTCGCAAGATCGGGCGCGAAGGTCTCGGTGCGGTTGAGCGAAGGATCCGATTTGATCTTCCAATTCGAACGGACCGAGGACGCCGTCGCGGTGCCGGCGAGCGCGAGATTGGCGCGGCGCGAGGGAACTTGGCGAAGCGCGCCGACGCCTTGGCTGGTCAAGGTGATCGGCTTGATCGTGCCGTCCTCATTAAACGCCATTTTCTGGGCGAAGATCTGGCGGTTGGTGCTGCCGCGTCCGTATTCAAGGTGGACGAAATACCAGTCGTCCGTGCCCTCCGGATGAAAGAAGCAGCCGTGACCGGGACCGTGAATGCCGACCGTGGCGTCGGTCTTCGCGATGACTTGTTCCGCCGGCCGTATCCAGGGGCCCTGCACGGAGGTGCGGCTCATCACGTAGGCGTAGGCATAGTTTTCGCCTCCGCCGAGGGTGTAGAGGTAGTAGTAGATGCCCTTGCGTTTGAAAACCGAGGGTCCCTCGGAGTATGCGGCTTCGCCCGTATTCAAGGTGACGACCCGGCCGTCGGGGCCGGACAGGTCAGGCTTGAGCTTAACCATGCGACGGCGGGAATAGAACAGATAGGCTTGGCCGTCGTCGTCGCGGAAAATTTCCGCGTCGATCGAGGACTTCTGCTCGATGGGAAACGGGCTCCAGCCTGACCCGGGAAAGATGTCTTTTCCGTCCAGGGTCTTGAAGGGGCCGGCCAGACGGTCGGAAACCGTAGCGGTGATCTTCCCGTCGAGCGTCGGGAAAAGGTAGTAGCGTCCGCCGTGCTGCACCGGAGCGCTGGGCGCCCAGTATTTGGCGTCGAAATTGTCGGCGAAGATAGAGCCGTCGAAGCTCCAGTTGACGAAATCGCGGGACGTCCAGACCACGGGCGTGCCGGAGGTGGAGAGGTGTTTGCCCCAGCCGTCGGTCGTGGCGTAACAATAAAAGACGCCGTCGATGTCGACGATGCTGGCGTCAGCCAGCAGGTCGGGGATGAGCGGACGCCCGAAGGGATGCGGCGTGGTCGCGGCGACGAGGGACGAGACACAGGAGGCCAGCAGGCCGGCGGTTAAAATGACAGGTAGGCGTAGGGACATGGGAGTTTACTTTCTGGATGGGATAGCGGCGTAATCGCCCCCCGGAGCGCGGCGAAGGGTGAGCGTGCGCGTTTTGCCGAGGTCGCGGATCATTTTCCGCCACGGTCAGGAGAGACAGGATCGTGCCGCATGGGTGGTTCGCGACGAGGCGCGGACGAGAAGGGGGGATTCATGAGCGGGCAACTCGGCGGGCCTGGCTAAGCCTCGGCTGCGGGCACTATAGCAGTCTCCGGCCTTTTCCCCAATATCCCCAAACAAGGGATGCGCTTTCCAATGCGTCCGCAGCAACACCCTTCGGGAGGCACGAAGTAAGACCAAGACGGGCTCAGCCGCAAACGAAGCGGCAGAGCCCGTCAAACTCAGACCCGGAAGCAGTGTGCTGAAGTTGTCTTCCTCGTGGGAAGCCGCAGTGGGAACGGCTCAGAACCAGAAGGTGGGGGTGCCGGACTTGATCCGGACGTTGAAGTAATCCGGATCGTAGAGTTGGGTGGTGTTGTTGCCGCGCTGGAACTTGCGCCACTTGACGTGGCCGTCGACGAAGCCGGCGTGGCCGCCGGCGGCGGTGGAGCCGGACATGTGGTTGCTGAGATTGTCCTTCAGGCCTCCCGGCACGACCACGAAGTCGTTGCCGTTGGAGATCACCGCGTCGACCACCAGCAGGCGGCGGCTCGCCGGGATCAACGTATCGACGGAGATGTATTCGGCTTGGATACGATCGCTCAAGTAGTCGGGCGTCGGCGCGGGGCCGTCCTGAATTTGCTTGGTGCCGGAGATCAGCAGCACGTAGCCGGTCACCGCCATCGTGTTGGGCTGGAAGTCATAGAGCTGTTCGATCGTGTAAAGGTTGAGCATGTTCGAGGACGGGCAATACAGCACGTCCCGGCCGGCTTGGTTCACCAGTTCCTTAATCACGGAATGCGAGACGTCCCAGGCCCAGCTCCCGCTGTTGCCGTTGCTGGGGAAGGTCTGGTTTTTGTTTTGGTTGGCCGAGGCGATCAGGGCGAGACCGATCTGCCGGGTGTTGCTCATGCATTTGGAGCGCTTGGCTTGATCGCGCACCTTGCCGACGGTGGGAATGAGGATGGCGGCGAGGATGCCGATGA
>CBINGR010000078.1:0-22522 GCA_966250295.1 uncultured Akkermansia sp.
ATGTCCCGCACCGCCGCCATCCTCCTCGCCGCCGGCAGCGGCCGCCGCATGCAGGGCGCCGTCACCGATAAGATCCTCATGCCTCTCGGCGGCCGGCCCGTCTTCGCCCACTCCGCCGCGGCCTTCCTCGAGAGCGGCGTGGCCGACTTCTACGTCATTGTCGTGCGCGACCAAGCCCAGTCCATCGCCCTTTCCGCCTACGCCCCCACCCCCGCCCTCTTCGTCGTCGGAGGCAAAGAGCGCCAGGACTCGGTGCAAAACGCGCTCGCCGCGCTGCCCTCCGACATCGCCTACGTCTTCATCCACGACTGCGCCCGCCCCTTCATCCGCGCGGAGCAGCTCGTCGGCCTCCACAAGATCGTGCGCCGGGAAGATGCCGTCGTCCTCGCCCACCGCGCGACCGACACCATCAAGCAGCACGCCGACAGCGGCCATCTCAAGACTCTCGAGCGCGAACGGCTCTGGGCCATGGAGACGCCCCAGGTCTTTGCCCGCGAGCTCATCGTCGCGGCCTATGCCAAGGTTGCCAAAAGAGGCCGCCGCATCACCGACGACGCCGCCGCCGTCGAGCTGCTGAAACATCCGGTGGCCCTGCTGGAAAACGCCCACGCCAACCCCAAGCTCACCACCCCTGCCGACCTCGCCTACGCCGAGTTTCTGCTGGGCCGCGCCATCGCCGGCCAATCATAGGACCGATATACGTCCTCTAGGACCCATAGGCCCTATCCTCGCCGGCTTCGCGCCCCCCAGCCACGCCCTCGACCGCTCATGAACCTTCGCATCGGCCACGGCTACGACATCCACCGCACCGTCGCCGGTCGCCCCATGATCCTCGGCGGCGTCCATTTCGCTGACTGCCCCGTCGGCCTCGAGGGCCATTCCGACGCCGACGCCCTTACCCACGCCATCTGCGACGCCCTGCTCGGCGCCGCCGCCCTGCCGGACATCGGCCATTTTTTCCCCAACACCGACCCGGCCTACCGAAACATCGACTCGCAGATCCTGCTCCAGCGCACCTGCGCCGCTCTCCGTGGCCGCGGCTATGAGATCGTCAACCTCGACGCCTCCCTCATCGCCGAGCGCCCCAAGATCTATCCCCGTCTCCAGGAGATGCGCGCCCGCCTCGCCGCCAGCGCCGGCCTCGCCCTCGATCAGGTCGGCGTCAAGGCCACGACGAACGAAGGCAGCGACGACATCGGCCGCGGCCTCGCCATCGCCGCCCACGCCGTGGCCCTGATCCGCAAAGGTTAGCCATCTCCTCATCGAGTCGGTTAACCCCGGCGCTGCCGCTCATGGATACTTCGTCTCGTGCTTTTCGCTCTCCTGACAGCTATGCAGCCGAAGCCAAGACTCGTGCCATGATCGAGCCCTTCCTGAAGGCACGAGGGTTTGTGGAATTGCATGACGATCGCCCTCGCCACGGCAAAGTGCAGTCGCAAACCATTCGAGGCCGCACACCAAGCGGAGAACCGGTCGCCCTGCGAATTCGCCTGTGCTGGCGCAAAGATCGTTCCGAAAGAGCCCGCGGCTACTCAGCCGCGCAAATTATCCCAACCGTGGAAGCCGGAAAATGGGTCGAAGCCCTCGACGACTTGGTTCGGCGACATATCAAAGAGGGAATCACCCACCTTTTGCTGGTTCAAAGGGAGGACCTGGAGATCTCCATGGCAGCCTGCGTGCCAATTCGAGAGCTCGTCCCGGTGTGGCAAAAACAACGCGACGAAAGCGAACGTCTCGTCACAAACGGTCTCGCGGGCCGGCGAAAAAAGAATCAGGCGGAAAACGGCACGAGTCCCACGCTTTGGCTACAAGATGATCAAGCCCCCACAGTCCCGCACCTGCTGTGGACTCATCCCGGTGTCTCCGACCTTGCCAAACTGGCAGCCAGGCCCCTCGAACCGGAAACGTTTACTCTCGGCGAAATCGTTGCCGTGACCACGTTTTCCGAGGGTTCAAAAATCGAGGTCACTGCCCAAGTCCGCCAACGTTCGGACCGCCTCCGCGACCTCGCCCGTGCCCATTTCGCCCGCCAGTCTCCAGATGGCCGTCTGCACTGTGCCGTCTGCAACTGGGCACCGCCCGCCAACCTCGAATTATCCGGTCCCATAGTCGAAATTCACCACGGCATCGGCATTGGAAGCTACCCCGTTGACGGCAAGAGGCTGACTTTCGACGAAGCGATTCGGCATCTCGCTCCCCTATGTCCGAACTGCCATCGCGTTCTCCACGCCAAACCTGCCGGTGGCGCCTACTCCCTCGCCGAATTCAGGGCCGCTTGCGCATCCGCCGAAGCAGAGCCATCCACCGCATAGATCACCGCCATGGAAACCCGCATCGCCCTTTTCCAGAAAAAGGAAATCCGCAAGACCCTTCACGCCGGCGAGTGGTGGTTCGTCATCGTCGATGTCATCGCCGCTCTCACCAACTCTGCCAACCCCGCCGAGTACCTTAAAAAAATGCGCCTGCGTGACACAGGACTCGCGGCGGCCCTAAAGGGGGGGGACAACCTGTCCCCCCCCCTTACGCTAGAGTTCCCGACCAACGGCGGCCCCCAAAAACTGACCTGCTGGCATACCGAGGGGATTTTTCGCCTCATCCAATCCATCCCCAGCCCCAAGGCAGAACCCTTCAAACGCTGGCTCGCCAAAGTTGGCTTTGAACGTGTGCAGGAGATCGAAGATCCCGAACTGGCCACCAAGCGCACCCGCGCCCTCTACCTCGCCAAAGGCTACTCCGAAGCTTGGATCGAGAAGCGCATGCGCAGCATTGCCATCCGCGACGAACTGACCGGCGAATGGAAAAAGCGCGGCGTGAAGGAAAAACTCGAGTACGCCATCCTCACCGCCGAAATCTCCAAGGCTGCCTTTGGCCTCACACCCTCCGAATACGCCGCTCATAAGGGCCTCAAGCGCCAGAACCTGCGCGATCACATGACCGACCTCGAGTTGATCTTTTCCATGCTCGGCGAAGCCGCCACCACGGAGATCACCCGCACGCAAGAGGCCCAGGGATTTCCCGAAGCCCAGATCGCGGCCAAACAAGGCGGAACCGTGGCCGGCAACGCTCGCCTGGAACTGGAGAAAAAATCCGGCCGCAAAGTCGTCAGTCGCGAGAACTACCTAGATGTCTCCGAGTCGGCCAAACGTCTTAAATAAAACTGACGCAGCTCAAACCCATCCTCGAATCCGCCACCTCCGTGCCTAATCGTCCCGTCCATCCCCGCTTTCGTCTCTTCGTCTTTTTCGTAGGTCACATCGCCCTCCTCGCATTCTCCGCCTGCGCCCCACGCGAAACCCTCGTCGAGGAGGGTAACCGCAGCGGCACCCTGCACCGCGGCGTCGGCCCGGCGCTCGCCGACCTCGATCCGCACCAAGCCTCCTCCCTCGGCGACATCCATGTCCTCTCCGCCCTTTTCGAGGGCCTCGTCGCCGAAAACCCCGCCGACCTCTCGCCCGTCCCCGGCGTCGCCACCAGTTGGGAAGTCTCCGCCGACGGCACGATTTACACCTTCCGCCTCCGCTCCGATGCCCGCTGGTCCGACGGCCGCCCCCTCGTCGCCGAGGACTTCGTCAATTCCGTCCGCCGCGCCCTCACCCCCGCCCTCGGCGCGCCCAACGCCGGCCTTCTCTACCCCGTCCTCAACGCCGAGGCCTACCACAAGGGCCGCCTCGCGGACTTCGCCCAAGTCGGTATCACGGCTCCGGATACGCACACCGTCCGCATCGTGCTCGAGCACCCGGTCGCCCATTTTCTCGCCCTGCTCACCCACCCGGTCTGGTTCCCCGTCCCGCTCCACGCCATCGCCGCCGCCGGCCCGGCCGAGGCGCGCGGCAACCGCTGGGCTTCCTCCCCCGCCACCTTCGTCGGCAACGGCCCCTTTGTCCTGAGCCAGTGGCGCCAGGGCCAGGAAATCGTCGTCGGAGCCTCGCCCACCTACTGGGACGCCGCCGTCGTAAAGCTCCGCGCCGTGCACTTTCATTTTTACGACGGCGTCGATGCCGAGGAACGCGCCTACCGCGCCGGCCAGCTCCACATCACCGAGGCCATCCCCGCCGGCCGAATCGACACCTGGCGGGCCGACCATCCCGAGCAACTCCGCACCGACCCCTTCCTCGATGCCTATTTCTACCGGCTCAACACCACCCGCCCTTTCCTCAATGACGTCCGCATCCGCCGCGCCCTGTCGCTCGCCGTGGACCGCGAGCTGCTGACCGCCTCGCTCCTGCGCGGCGGCCAGCGCCCGGCCAGCGCCTTCGTCCCGCCCGGCACCGGTGGCTACAATCCGCCCGAGCTCCTGCGCTTCGACCCCGAAAAGGCCCGCGCCCTCCTCGCCGAGGCCGGCTATCCCGGCGGCAAGGGCCTGCCGGTCTTCGAGCTGCTCTACACCACTTCGGAAAACCACCGCCGCATCGCCGAGGCCCTCCAGGCCCAGTGGCGCACCGTGCTCGGCGTCGAGACCCGCCTCGCCAACCAGGAGCTCGCCAGCCTGCTCGAGGCCCGCAAAACCGGCGCCTTCGAGCTCTTGCGCAGCTCGTGGGTCGCCGACTACGCCGCCCCCGAGACCTACCTGGACCTGTTCACCACCGATAGCGCGCAAAACTTCACCGGCTGGAGCGATCCCACCTACGACCACGCCATCTTCGCCGCCGCCCGCGCCACCGACGACGTCACCCGTTTCGACCTCCTCCAAAAGGCCGAGACCCTGCTGCTCGAAGCCGCCCCCATCATTCCGCTTTACGTGAACACCCACGCCTACCTGATCCAGCCCGTGGTGCATGGCTGGCAGCCCACCCTGCTCGACCGCCACCCGCTCAAACACGTCAGCCTGGTGCCCTGAAGGTAGGCCGGCCGCTGGCCGGGCTGCAGGCCACAGCGCGATCTGCCCGGCTAACGTTTCGCCGCGGCGCGGGTCAGCCGGTCGCGGATCGCCGGGGCCAGGCCTTCGCCGCCGGCGGGTACTTCGGCGTGAAGGTGTGTCCAGCCTTCCGCATCCAGCGTCCGCAGCTGCGCAAACAGGGTGCGAGCCATCTCGGACAATCCGCCGTCTTCGCTCAGCCAGCGTACCCGCGGGGAAGGCTCCGCGATCCAAGGCGGCCGGCGCAGGAGCAGCACCGCGGCGGAGGCGTCGAGTTTGCGAAAGGCCTTCTCGTCGATCCGGGCATGCAGGGTCAGCGGCGTGCGCGGGCTGTAGTGCTGCGCCAGCATGCCCGGCGCAGGCGCGCTTACCCCGGCCTGGATCCGTAGCTTCGCCGGGGCGGGCCGGATCACCGCGCAACCGAGCACGCGCTCGATCGCCTCGACCGCGAGTCCCCCCGGCCGGAGCAAGCGAGGGTGGCTCGGGTCGGCGAGGTCCACGATGGTGGACTCCACGCCCACCGGGCATTCGCCGCCGTCGAGCACGGCCCGCAGCGAGGTTCCCGCCAGCCCGTCCCGCACATGGGCCGCAGTGGTGGGGCTGATGTAGCCGAAGGGGTTCGCGCTGGGCGCCGCCAGCGGGCGGCCGGCCAGGCGGATGAGCTTCCGGAAAAGCGGATGGGCCGGGACACGGACCGCCACGGTGGCCTTGCCCGCGGTGACGAGGTCGGGCACGCAAGGCTGCTTCGGCAGGACCAGGGTGAGCGGCCCCGGCCAGCAGGCCCGAGCCAGGGCCAGCGCAGCCGGGTTGGGCTTCGCGACCGTGGACAGCTCCTTCGCCGAGGCCAGATGGACGATCAGCGGATCCGTGGTCGGGCGCCCCTTGGCCGCAAAGATCTTTGCGCACGCCGAGGCGTCGAGCGCGTCCGCCGCGAGGCCGTAGACCGTCTCGGACGGCACCCCCACGATGTCGCCGCGCCTCAACCGGGAGGCGAGTCGGCGGAGATTGGTTTCCGTGGGGCGGAAGATGCGGGGCGGAGGCCGGGACATAAAAAAACCGGGGCGGCTTTCGGCCACCCCAGTCGGGAAAAGGGCTCAGGGCGTGTTTCGTAAATAAACTCGGTCCGGCGGAAGCACGGAGTGCGTCTCGGCCTAGACGCGAAAGGTGGAGGCGGGCCAGCGGCCCATGCCACCTTTCGTAACGCCGGCCCAGGCGTGCTCCATGCCTTCCCCGCAGGGCTGGGCGACGGGCCGAGGCTTTTTACGAAACACGCCCAAGACTCCGGCCGGCTTACTTGGCCAGCAACATGGCGCGGCTGCGCTTGATCGTGGCGGTCACGCGGCGCTGCTGCTTGGCGGAAAGATGGGTGTACTTGCGGGGCAGGATCTTGCCGGTGTCGGTGACATAACGGTTCATCAGCTCGGGCTGGGTGAAGGGGAAAGCCTCGGGCGTGAGGGACTGGGTGGCGGTGGTTTCAGTGGCGCTCATTGTTGAAAAAGACGGCCACAAACACATAAGGCGCTCCAGCTTGTCAACAGCCATTCCCGGCCGTCTCCGGGCCGCCGGGCAGTCGGCAGTTCGCAGTCGGTCGTCGGTGCCGAATCCGCATTTCCAACTGCCAACGACTAGTTACCAAACCTCCCATCCCGCCAAGTTTCCAAAAACGATCTTTCGGCCCGGCCTGCTTTCAGGTCCTTTTGGTGCTTTTTCCGCGGCTCTCATGTCCTCCTCCGAAAACCTCTTCGCCCGTGCCCAGCGCCTCATCCCCGGCGGCGTCAACTCGCCTGTCCGCGCCTTCCGTTCCGTCGGCGGCGCGCCGTTTTTCACCCGCTCCGCCCAGGGCGCCACGCTCACCACGGCCGACGGCCGCGAGTTGATCGATTTTGTCTGCACCTGGGGCCCGTCGATCCACGGGCACAACCACCCGCGCATCCGCGAGGCCATCGCCGACGCCCTTTCCCGCGGCACCTCCTTCGGCACGCCCAATCCCTACGAGGTCGAGATGGCCGAGCTGATCGTCTCTTTCTTCCCCTCGATCCAGAAGGTCCGCCTCTGTTCCAGCGGCACCGAGGCCACCATGTCCGCCATACGCCTCGCCCGCGGCTTCACGGGGCGCGACAAGATCGTCAAGTTCGCCGGCTGCTACCACGGCCACTCCGACTCCCTCCTCATCAAGGCCGGCTCCGGTGCGCTGACCCACGGCCACCCCGACAGCGCCGGCATCCCGGCCTCCTTTGCCCGCGAGACCATCGTCCTGCCCTTCAACGACTCCGCCGCACTCGAGGCCGCTTTTGCCGCCAACCCCGGGCAGATCGCCGGCGTGATCCTCGAACCCTACATCGGCAACGTCGGCTTCATCCGCGCAGAACCCGGCTACCTGCAACAGGTCCGCGCCCTCACCGCCCGCGAGGGGGCCGTGCTGATCTTCGACGAGGTCATGACCGGCTTCCGCCTCGCGCGCGGCGGCGTGCAGGAACTGGAAACCATCGTTCCCGATCTGACCTGCCTGGGCAAAATCATCGGCGGCGGCCTCCCCGTCGGCGCCTTCGGCGGACGCGCCGACATCATGGACCAACTCGCCCCGCTCGGCCCGGTCTACCAGGCCGGCACCCTTTCGGGCAACCCGCTCGCCCTCGCCGCCGGCATCGCCCAGCTCCGCCTGCTCGACGAACTCGCGCCCTATCCGCGGCTCGACACCCTCGGCCGCCAGGTCTGCGCCGCCGCCCTCGCCGCCGCAAAGGCGAAAGGCCTCGCCCTCCAGGCCCCGCAATGCGGCTCGATGTTCAGCCTTTTTTTCAACGAAAAGCCCGTGCGCGACATGCCCTCCGCCCTCGCTTCCGACGCGAAGCTCTTCGGCCGCTTCTTCCACGCCTGCCTCGCCGGCGGCGTCTACCTGCCGCCCAGCGCCTACGAGTCGTGGTTCCTCAGTACCGCCCACGAAGGCACCGCCATCGACCGGGCCTGCGAGGTCATCGCCCGGGCCATCGCCGGGCTGTGATCCGCTGGCCATCTGCCATCGGATTTTAACGCGAAGCAGCGCGAAGAGCCGCGAAGGACGCAAAGCGACGCCCGCGCCTGAAAACGGCAGATGGGAGACTGCCGGTGCCAGGTTCAATACGGATTCGTCAGGCCAAGTCCCAGCGTGGTGTTGTAGGCTTCGAAAATATCGTGCGGAAACTGCTCGATGAAGGCGTCCATCCCGGTCTTTTCCACCGCCAGATCGCTCAGGCCGTAGGGCGGCGAGCGCATGCCGTCGTAGCCGCCGCCCCAGCGGGCGGATTCGGCGACCGCCGCCTGTGCAAACTCGTTATAGATCGCGTCCAGCCGGGCGTGGAGACTCGCCTTGGAGAGGGCTCCGCCCGGACCGCACAGTTGCTGCAGATGATCCGAGACTTTCTGGCGGAAGACCGGATTGTTGCGGGCGTCGTTATAGAAGACGCTCAGCACGTCGAAGCCCCAATTGACGACATCGACCGAGGCGTGATCGAGCTCCATCGTCCAGTATTCCATGCCCCAGGTGAAAAATTCCCATTCGTGCGGGCTGGCCGCCGCCCCGCCGATACGCAGGTTGTTGCCCGGCCAGTCCGCGGTGGTGCTGAGAAAGGTGGCGGCGAGGACGTAGTCCAGGTAACTGTCGACGTCGATATAGGCGGCGTTATCGGCGCCCGCCGGCATGGTATCGTCGAAGGATTGGTACTGCGACGCCGACCCGCCCTTGTGCCTCGCTAGGTAAGCCTCGTCCGGACGTTCGTGGAGAAAGTAAACGCCCCAATACAGGCCGTTGATATAAACGTGCACGGCCCGGTTGGCCGGCTGCAGATTCTTCGCGCCCACCCGCGACATCGCCCGATAGGTGCGGGCCACCATCTGGTCGGCCACATATGCCGCGTGGTCGCTCAGGTCGCCCCACCCGTCCGGATTGAGGGCCCAGCTGTCATGGGCGGGATTTTTGATGGCCAGGGCCGAGACCAGCTCCGGCGCACCGAGGTCGAAGAAATCGAACCGCAGCCCGTTATCGAGGTGGTCCTTGTTAAAGCGCACCTTGAAGGACTTCTTTTTGATCGCCCCCCAATCGATGGACGAGTCGCCCGTGACGGAAACCTCCATGTCCCGCTGCATCGACGGCTTTCCGGGCCGCGGATCCAGCCATTCGAAGGAGGCTTCCAACGAGGGCGTCTCGTAGAAGTACTGAAAAAGCGCGTCGTGGCCCTCCGCGTTGGCCGGATTCGGCCCGTCGAAAAGCGAATCGAAGGGGATCACGATGGAAATGCTGGGAATCGCGGCCAGGGCGGAGACGATCGCCGGCGACGAGGCCGCGGCGACCTGGCTGTTCATTCCGTAGTCGAGGGGAACGCCGTCGTTGGCCCCCTCGGCGCTGTCCGACCCGGGAAGCGTGCTTGGATAGTTCGAGGGTTTGGTCTGGCCCGGCACCTGCGCGGGGAAAACGAAGGTGGAGGTAACGTACTCCGATTCCTTCCGGCTCGAGCCGGAGCCGTCGGTGGCAAAGGCGCGGACCACCGCAGTCTGGCTGATTGTCGGCGGGCTGGCTTCATTGTATTCGAACTCGGCCGTGCGTTCCGGCAAATCTCCGCCGAGCCGGTAATACACCTTGGCGGTGGGGCTCGGCTTTTGGATCACGAGCGTAAAGGAGGCCGTCTTGAAACCCCGGGCCGGCACGATCGTCGGCGGAGCCAGCAAGGTCGATGTCGCCAGCGTGGCCCCGTTGGCCGCGCCCGGGGAGGGCGTCGCGAAAAAAGTGGCCTGCTTATAATCCGCGGTGAGGCCGAAGGATCTCCCCGCGCTCATCTTCGGAAGCCGAGGAAAAAACTGCTGGCGCACGGCAAGATTCGGTCCCGAAAGCAGAGCGAGATATTCCCCCGCATCGCTCAATTTGAAGGGTGCTTTGAGATAGCCTGGAAACTTGGCCGGATTGGCGGCATCCGCAGCTCCCGTGGCCAGCACCACGAGATAGGCACCGGGCGCGATGGTCGTGCCCGCCGGAAAGCGCCAGATCTCCTGCTCGTAGATGCGCGTCTCCTCGGAAAAGCCGCCCCCGTCGCTGGTGAGCCAGTAGTTGTTCAGGTCGATGGTCGAGGCCGTGGGGTTGTAGATCTCGATCCAGTCCGCGTTGCTCGCCGAGCTGGGATAGGTGCTGCCTTGCGAGACCGCCTCGGTGACCACGGGGTTGGCGGCCGGATTGGCCGGCATGCCGAAAACGTTGAAATCGAACAAGGCTTTCGTCTGCCCGACGAGCAGAGGCGCATAATCGGCAACCGGATCGGCGGTGAGCGGAAGCGATAAGGATAATCCGGCGGCCCCCACCCCCGCGTACAGGACGCTGGCGAGATGCTTGCCCTGGCCGATGTTCGCCAAAGCGAAATCCTGAGCCCCGGGATTGGCCAACCATCCGTCGACCAGCTCCGCGGCGGCGGCGGAATTTCCCCGCGGGACATGTGCGTCGATCTCCTTAAAAGCCTGCAGCGCGGTCCACTTGAGCTGGCCTTCGTTGACCGGGCTGAAGTCGCTTTCCGGGCTGGAATCGAGAATCCCGCGCTCCAACCACCAGAGCGGAGCCGAGCGGACGCTGCCTGCCGCAAAGACAAGGATTCCGCAGAAAAAACAGACGGGCTTGATCATAGTCGGGCCTCCAATGAGGGACGGACGCCGCTCAGGGACGGGGACCGTTCGTGAAAGAACCCATCGAGAGGTTGCCCGATTTTTTCACCAAGATGGTGCCGTCGGTCAGGACGCGAAGCGCGTTGGCGCCGCTGCCCCCGCCGGTGCCCGAGCCGACGATGAGCACTCCCTGGGTGTGGTCCACTCCGGCATCGTTCGTTCGCGTATCGTTGTATTTCCCCAACACGACCTGGTCGGCCGCGCTGGAAAGACCCACGCCCACGGCCGCATTGCCGTTCACCGTGAGCAAGGCCTGGGGAGATCCCGTGCCGATGCCAACATAGCCGGGATGGCTCGCGCCGCTGCCCAGGACCGTCACGTAGGCGTCGCCGTAATCGCCATCCCGAATAACGAGCCCGCCATGGCCGGTGCCCAGGTTCAGGAAATCGGTGTTGTTATCGGCACTGCCCGTGCCGCTGATGTAGCTGACTCCGCCCCACGTGGGGGCAAACAACATGGTGCCGCTGAAAAGGCCGCTTTGGGTGGCCTCGATATTCATAAAACTCCCGCTCGTGAACGAGGCCGAGCCATCCGCGTCGATGTAAGCCTCGCCCAGATCCAGCAGATGGCTGGGATTCGCGAGGCCTATGCCCACGTTGCCGTTCAGGCTCGCCGTCAGGACTGCCCGGCCGTCGATCGTCAGGCCCGAGCCGCCCGTGGACGGCTGGATCACGATCTTGCCGCTGCTGGCGTTCGCGGGGTTGTAGTTCGGGGCATAAATCTCGACCGAGTTCGTGAGCTTTGCCTTGCCGTCTCGGGCGATCTCCAGCGCGTTGGCGCGCTGCGAAGGGCCCGTTCCCTTGCCGACCACGAGCAGGGGCGAGGTCGAACCCGGGGCGGCGGCATTATATTGCCCGAAGTAAAGGGAGAGCTCGCTGGCGTTGGTGTGATTTACCAATCCCTGGCCAAAACCGAACTGCAGGTTGCCCGCCATCGAATTGCCGATGCCGGCCAGAAATCCGCCGCTGATCGCGGCATAGTTGGAGGCCCCAAAGATCGCGGCGTCGCCACAGCCGCCGAAGACATTGTTGTGACCGACGGACAACAGCGTGTCGTTGATCGTATTGCTCACCTGGGAATTACTGCTGCCCAAGATAAGATTCAGAATGGCGTAGGACAGGTTGTTGCCCTCGCCGATGACCAGGTTCTCGATCCCGTCGATGCTGTTGCTCAAGCCCAGCACCGCGCTCTTGGCCGGCTCGTTGGCCCAGGTGTAGGAAATGACGTTGTCGTCGCCGATCAGCAGGTTGTCTCCGCTTAGGTCGACGGCCAGGGCGGGAAGAGCGGCCAGCGAAACACCGAGCAGGCAAAGGAGGGGGGCGTTTTTGTTCATGGGAGCAGGGGCTTGGACGACGGCGCGGGCCGTGGCGTTCGGGGAGCGGAGCGGGGAAAGCAAGGGAGGGACAGGTCAAAACCAAGGGACCTGCAATTCATTTTCGACCGCACGAAGGTCGCTCTCTTCCATACAGTAAGAACGAGTATTCGTTGGAGGACCTGCCGCTTTTCGGCGATTCTGCTGCCGGCGAACACGGAGGGCCGGAACGCCTGGCGGGAAAGGCGCGTCGTTTCCGTTACTTGACTGTTAAGTAACAACAAACTCCCACGCCCCAGAACTTCCTTTCAGCTTCCTTCTCCCCTTTCCATGTACGCCCCCTTCCGCCGCGCCTTCGTCGCCGGCCTTTTCCCGCTGTTCGCCATGGCTGCCCTCTCGCATTCCTTCGCTGCCGACGCGACCACGCCGGCGTCCGCCGCCGGCTTGTTTCCGCTCACGTCCGTCCGCCTCCTCGACGGCCCCTTCAAGCCCGCGGTCGAAGCCAACCGCGCCTACCTCCTGGCCCACGATCCCGACCGCCTCCTCGCCGCCTTCCGCCGCGAAGCCGGCCTGACGCCGCGCAAGCCCTCCTACGGCGACTGGGAAAACATCGGCCTCGATGGCCACACCGCCGGCCACTACCTCTCCGCCCTCGCCAACATGGTCGCTTCCACCGGCGACGCCGAGTTGCGCCGCCGGCTCGACTACACGGTCTCCGAACTCGCGCTCTGCCAGGAGGCCGCCGGCGACGGCTATATCGGCGGCATCCCCGGCGGACGCGCCTTCTGGACCGATTTTGCGGCCGGGAAAATCAAGGCCGGCGGCTTCGATATCAACGGCAAGTGGGTGCCGTGGTACAATCTCCACAAGACCTTCGCCGGCCTCCGCGATGCCTACCTCGTGGCCGGCAACACCCAGGCGCGCGACGTCCTCGTCAGCTACGGCGACTGGTGCGAGCGCGTCACCTCCGGCCTCAGCGACGACCAGATGCAGAACATGCTCCGCGCCGAGCAGGGCGGCATGGCGGAAGTCCTCGCCGATATTTACGCGATCACGGGCGACGAGCGCTACCTGCGGCTCTCGCACCGCTTCTTCCATCACGCCGTCATCGATCCGCTCACCCGTCACGAGGATCGTCTCACCGGCCTGCATGCCAACACCCAGATCCCCAAGGTCATCGGCCTCCAGCGCGTCGCCTCCCTCGAGCACGACGAAAAAGCCGCCGGCGCGGCCCGCTTTTTCTGGGAAACCGTCACGAAGCACCGCTCCGTCGCCTTCGGCGGCAACAGCGTCTCCGAGCACTTCAACAACCCCGCCGACTTCCACGGCATGCTCGAGCACCGCGAAGGCCCCGAGACCTGCAACACCTACAATCTCCTCCGCCTCTCCGAGCAGCTCTTCACCTACAAACCGGACGCCGCCTACGCCGACTATTACGAGCGCGCCTTGTTCAACCACATCCTCGCCTCGATTCATGTCGGCCATCCCGGCTACGTCTACTTCACCCCCATCCGCCCCGGCCACTACCGCGTCTATTCCCAGCCCGAAAAACACTTTTGGTGCTGCGTCGGCAGCGGCATGGAGAACCCCGGCAAATACGGCGCCTTCATCTACGCCCGCGATGCCGGCGGCCTCTACGTCAACCTTTTCATCGCCTCCGAGCTAAGCGTGCCCGAGCGCGGCCTCGTCCTGCGCCAGGAAACCGCCTTCCCCGACGAGGCCTCCACCCGTCTTGTCCTCAAGCTGGACAAACCGGCCTCCTTCGCCCTCCGCCTCCGCCATCCCGGCTGGGTCGCCGCCGGCGCCTTCGCCGTGCGCGTCAACGGCAAGCCTGTCGCCCTGTCCTCCTCGCCCGGCAGCTACGCATCCCTCGAGCGCGAATGGCGCAGCGGCGACCGCGTCGAGATCGATCTCCCCATGAGCACCACGATCGAGCGCCTGCCCGACGGTTCCGACTACGTCGCCATCCTCCGCGGCCCCATCGTCCTCGCCTCGGCCACCGGTACCGACCACGTCGACGGCCTCCGCGCCGGCCAGGGCCGCCGCGCCCACGTCCCCGAAGGCCCCTTCGTCCCGCTCGACCAGCTGCCCGCCCTCGTCACCTCCGCGGACCAGATCCCCGCCTCGGTCTCGCCCGTGACGGACAAGCCCTTCACCTTCCGGCTCGCCGGGGACATCGTCCGTCCCGCCGCGCTCGCCGAACGCGAGCTGATTCCCTTCTTCCGCCTCCACGATGCGCGTTACCAGATGTATTGGCGCGTCGCCACGCCCGAGGCCTACGCCGCCGACCAGATCCGTCTCGCGGCCGCCGAGGAAGCGCGCAGCGCCCTCGACGCCGCGACGCTCGATCGCGTGAGCGTCGGCGAACAGCAGCCCGAGGTGGACCACCGCTTCGCCGGCGAGGACACCGAGACCGGCGTCCACCTGGGCCGCCGCTGGCGCCATGGCCGCTGGTTCCGCTACGAACTGGCCCCCCGCGGCGCCACCGCCGCCGAACTCGTCGTCACCTACTGGGGCGGCGACCGCGACCGCCGTTTCGACGTCCTGGCCAACGATACCCTGCTCGCCACCGAAAACCTCACCGCCGCCCAGCCCGGGAAGTTCTTCGAGGTCCGCTATGCCATTCCGCCCGCGCTCCTCGCCGCAACGCCGGCCGACGGCACGCTCGCGATCAAGTTCTCCGCCCGCTCCGGCAAACTCGCCGGCGGCGTCTTCGACGTCCGCCTCATGCGCCCGGCTAATCCATAATTATGGTAGGGCGGGACCGCTGGGCCCGCCGAAACGTCTCGCAAAGCGGCGGGCCCAGCGGTCCCGCCCTACCCGCAACCTCCCCTCATGAAGCACCGCTCCTTCGGCAAACTCGGCTGGCAAGTTTCGGATGTCTCCTTCGGCGGCTGGGCCCTCGGGGGCGGCGCCTGGGGCGAGCAGAGCGACGGCGACTCGCTCCTCGCCCTCGAGCGTGCGCTCGGCCTCGGCGTCAACCTGATCGACACGGCCGCCGGCTACGGCAACGGCCGCAGCGAGCAGGTCATCGCCCGCGCCCTCGCCGGGCGCCGCGACCGCGTCTACCTCGTCACCAAGACCCCGCCGGTCGCCGGCCATTGGCCGCCGCAGCCTCACGAGCGCGTCGAGGACCGCTACCCGGAGGCCCATCTCCGCGCCGACCTCGAGCAGCGTCTCCGCAACCTGAATACGGACTGCCTCGACGTCCTCCTCCTCCACGTCTGGTCCCGCGCCTGGAACCGCGATCCCGCCCCGCTCGCCGTGCTCGAGAAGTTCAAGCGCGAGGGCAAAATCCGCGCCTTCGGCATCTCCACCCCGGATCATGACCAGGACCAGCTCAACCCCCTGCTCGCCGCCGGCCGCATCGACGTCGTCCAGCTCGTCTACAACCTCTTCGAACAGCAGCCGGCCGCCGAGGCCCTGCCGCTCGCGCAGGAAGCGGGCGTCGCCGTGATGGGCCGCCTCGTCTTCGACGAAGGTTCGCTCACCGGCAAGCTCACGCCCGCGACGCGTTTCCCCGCCGGCGATTTCCGCAGTCGCTACTTCGGCGGCGACCGCCTCGCTCGTACGGTGGAGCGCGTCGAGGCCATCCGCGCCGACCTCGCCGGCAGCGGCTACACTCTGCCCCGGGCCGCGATCAAGTTCGCCCTCTCCCACCCCGCCATGAGCACGGTCATCGCCGGCATGCGCAACGCCTCCCAGGTCGAGGCCAACGTCGCCGTTTCCGACCTGCCCGACCTGCCGGCGGAGTTGCTCGCCCGTCTGCGCCGCCATATCTGGCTGCGCGGAAACTGGCACGCCGGCAAGTGACCGCCCGCGGCTCGTCCCACCCGCCCGCCCGCCCGGCAGCGGCGGAGTACGGCAATCCGGCCCCGACCCCAGCTCACTCGTAGTCGTAGAGTTTCGGGTCCCGCCTTGGCGCAGTGGTGGCGCGCCGCAGCCGCTGGCGGATGCGCGCCTCGCGTTTTTCCGTCTCTGTCTTCGGTGCTTCGCCGGGCTCGCCCCCGCCCGCCTCCATCTCGTCCTCGCCGGGGCCCAAACGGTCCTCGAGCGTCTCGGGATCGGCGCCTTCCTCGAGCTTGCGCACGATTTCCTCCATCTGGCCGTCGATCTTTTCGCCGCTGAGCTCGGACATGCGGCGCATCATGCGGGCCATGGCCCGGGGATCGTTTTCATCCACCGAGTCGAACTCCTTCTCCATCGCGGCCATCGCCGCCTCCAGGCGTGCGTCCTCCGGCGCGCCGGGGGCGGCGGGCGGGTCCCCGCCGGGCGGCTCCTCCCGCGCGCGTCCGGTGAAGGCGAACTGCGACACGATCCGCTGCATCGGCCACTCGGGATTGTCCGGGCAACGCGGCGTGAGCTTCCCCTGCGCGAGGGTACGGGCGTAAAACTGATAGACCGTGTGGTTGCGCGGGCAGTAATACTCGTAGATCGGCATCGCAGGCAAACAAAGCGGCTTATCCCGCGCGCACAACCACGAGGTCGTCGAGATGCAGGCCGCACCAGACGCGTTCGCCCTCGTGGAAGGACTCCCGCATGGCGCTCTCGTTCGCCACCACGGCGACGAAGGCGGTGCCGGCGTCGGTGCGGACCACGAGGCGGTCCAGGGAGCCCTGAAAAATCTCCTCCGTGATCGTCGCCTCGAAGCCGTTCTCCACGCCCGCGACGGGCTGCCGGGAAATGCAGACCTTTTCCGGCCGCACCGAAAGGATGGCCCGGTTCTCGCCGCGCGGCCAGGCCGTGAGCGGCAGCAGGAGCTCCAGCCCGCCCTCGAGCCGCACGCGGCCGAGCAGGCCGGCGGGAGCCAGCAGTTCGGCCGCGATCAGGTTCGCCTCGCCGATGAAATCCGCGACGAAGACGGTGCCCGGGCGATGATAGATGTCCGTGGGCGTTCCCAGTTGCTCGAGGCGGCCCCGGTTGAAGACGGCGATCCGGTCGCTCATGGTCAGCGCCTCCTCCTGGTCGTGGGTCACGAAGACGAAGGTCATGCCGAGGCGTTTCTGGAGGCGCTTGAGCTCGGTCCGCATCTGGTGACGGAGCTTGGCGTCGAGCGCGGAGAGCGGCTCGTCGAGGAGCAGCACGGCCGGGCGCGGCACGATGGCGCGGGCAAGGGCGACGCGCTGCCGCTGGCCGCCGGAAAGCTGGTGCGGCAGCCGGTCCTCGAAACCGCCCAGCGCGACGAGATCGACCACCTCGGCGACGCGCCGCCGCGCCTCGGCCTCGGGCACCTTCTGCATGCGCAGGCCGAAGGCGATGTTCTCGCCCGCCGTCATGTGCGGGAAGAGCGCATAGCTTTGGAAAACCTGGTTCAGGTTGCGCCGGTAGGGCGCCAGCGGCGTGACATCGCGGCCGTCGATGTGGATGGAGCCCGCGTCGGGCGTCTCGAAGCCGGAGAGCATCCGCAGGAGCGTGGTCTTGCCGCAGCCGGAGGGACCGAGCAGGGTGAGAAACTCGCCGGCGCGGATCCGCAGGCTGACCTCGTCCACGGCGGTGAAGGCGCCGAAGCGCTTCGTCACGGAGCGGAGGTCGATCATGGGGGCATCGTCGGGCATGGAATGAGAGAGCGGGGCGCGCGTGGCCGGGAGCTCAGGCCCGTGCCCGCCGGCCGCGCCAGTGGAGGGCCAGGTAGGTCGCGGCGAAGAGCAGGGTGAACACGACGCCGAGCGCGGCCGCGAAGGGCAGGTTGCGGGCCTTGAAGACCTGGTTCTGGATGACGTTGCCGATCATGGCCACCCGGGCGCCGCCCATGAGGTCGGTGACGGCGAACATGCCGATGGCAGGCACGAAGACGAGCAGCATGCCGGCGGCGATGCCCGGCCAGGTGAGCGGGATGACGATCTCGCCGAAGACGCGCACCGGGCCGGCGCCGAGGTCGTGTGCTGCCTCCAGGAGGGCGTTGTCCAGCTTCTCGGCGCTGCCGTAGACGGGCAGGATCATGAAGGGCAGGTAGGCGTAGACGAGGCCGATGACGACGGCGGTCGGGGTGTAGAGCAGGTCCAGCGGTTCCGAGAGGAGGTGCGGCACGACGCCGGAGGCGAGCAAGGTCGCGTTGAGCAAACCCTCGCCCTTGAGGATGGCGATCCAGGCATAGGTGCGGATGAGGAAACTCGTCCAAAACGGAACCATCACCAGCAGAAGCAGCCGGTCGCGCACGACGGGGCGCTGGCATGCGATATACCAACCGACCGGGAATCCGGCCGCCAGGCAGATCGCGGTCGTGATGCCGGCGTAAAGCACGGAGCGGCCGAGGATGTGGAGGTAGGTGCCGTCCAGAATGCGGCGATAGTTTTCCCAGGTGAAATCGAAGACCACCCGCCCAAGGTCGTCGCGCGAGCAGAAGCTGTAGACGACGAGGATGAGGGCCGGCGCGACGACGAAGAGCAGCAGCCACGCCAGCATGGGGGCGAGCAGCACCCAGCCCAGCGCGCGCGGTCGGCGCGCGTGGGGGTTGGCGGAACTGGCTTCGGGAAGGGCCTGCATGCGCGAACTACGTTTGCGGCATCCCCTGCCGCGAAAGCCCAAAGCCTTGGCGGCCGAATTCCAAAAGATCGGCATCGATCATCGACGGCTTGGGACGCAGGTCACGGCTTGGGATTTGAACCTTGAGGATTCGGGATTTCCCGCCGCCAAGGCGGGCATCAGTTCGCGTTCTTGAGGTCCGTGATCAACTCGTCGATGGCCGCGCCGCTGTCGCGGACGTGGCGGAAGGTATCGAGCTTCAGGTCGGTCTTCGGGTAGCTGGCCGGGTTGGCGAGCTGCCCGGAGCTGAGGAGCTTGCGCGCGGCGGCGTTGGGATTGGTGTAGGGGAACTCGTCGGAGATGAGCTTGCTGACCTCGGGCCGCAGCACGTAGTCGATGAAAAGGTGCGCGTTCTCCACGTTGCGGGCGCCCTTCGGGATCGCCAGCAGGTCGACGAAACGGTGCGCACCTTCGGCGGGCAGCACGTACTTGAACTTCTTGTTCTCGTTCCAGAGGAGCGCGGCCTCGCCGCACCAGACCAGGCCGAGGTCGACGTCGCCGTTGAGCAGGGCGGTCTTGGGACTGTCCGAATCGTAGAGCTTGATGAGCTTGAACCAGTCGGCGAGGACGGGCCGGGCGGCGGCGAGGGTCTCGGGCGTGAGGTCGTTGAGGTTCTTGCCCAGCACGTAAAGCGCAGCGGTGACGAGTTCGCGGCCGTCGTCGAGAACGACGATGCGCCCCTTGTGCGCGGGGGCGAAGAATTCGCGGTAGCCGGTGATCGGCTCCTTCACCTTCTCGGTGTTCACCACCAGGCCGACGGTGCCGGTCATGTAGGGCACGGTGAACTTCTGCTCGGGATCGTGCGGCATGTGGAGGTATTCGGGCATGAGGTTGCCGAAGTTCGTGATCTTCTCCCGATCGAGGGGCACGAGCAGCTGGCCCTTGATCAAGGCCTCGGCGACGTAGTCGGACGGCTGGATGAGGTCATAGTGAGCCCCGCCCGCGAGGAGCTTGGCCAGCATCTCCTCGCCCGAGGAGTAGGTCTCGTAGTTGACCTTGATGCCGGTCTCTTCGGTGAAACCGTCGAGCACGGCCTGGGGGACGTATTCCGACCAGCCGAAGAGGTTGAGTTCGCCCTTTTTCTTCGGTGCGGCGGAGGTGCCCGCGGCGCAAAGCGCGGCGAGCCCGAGGGTGAGGAGGATGCGGAGCGTTTTCATGTGGTTTGAGAAAGGGCCGGAAAAAGACTGGGGCCGGGGCTCAACGCGCGGCCAGGCGCTTGAGGTGCTCGGTAAAAAGCACGAACGCGACGGTGGTGATCACGAACAGGGCGGAAAGGGCGTTGAGCATCGGGTTGAGACCGACCTTGGCCATGCCGAAGACCTGGAGGGGCAGCGTGCGCGACGAGGGCGCGGCGGTGAAAAAGCTGATGATGAGCTCGTCCAGCGAGAGCGTGAAGGCCATCAGCGCGCCCGAGATCACGGCCGGCCGGAGGCAGGGAACGATGACGAGCCAAAAGGCCTTCGGCGGCGTCGCGCCGAGATCCAGCGCCGCCTCCTCCAGCGCGGGATCGAGCCCCTGCAGCCGGGCCTGCACCGCGACCAGCACGAAGGGAAAACAAAAGGTGGTGTGCGCCAGGATCACGGTGGTGAAGCCCAGTTCCAGCGCGGCCATCCGGAAGAGGATCAGGAAACTCACGCCCATCACGATCTCGGGCATGATCATCGGCACGCAGACCAGCGTCTGGATGAGGCGCGCGAATCGATACCGGTAACGGTACAGCAGCCACGCTCCGGTCGTGCCGAGCAGGACGGAAAGAAGGGTCGAGACGCCGGCGATCACCAGGCTGTTTTTCAGCGTCTTCAGGATCGGTTCGTGGGAAAAGAGCTCCCCGTACCACTTGAAGGTAAAGCCCTGCCAGACGATGTTGAGCTTGGAGGCGTTGAACGAATAGCCGATCAGCACCGCGATGGGAATATAGAGGAAGGCAAAGGTCAGCGCCGTCCACGCGCCCAGCCCCCAATGCAACAGACGGAGGCCGGAGGGAAGGCGCGGAGCTCGTGCGGGCGTGGGCATGGCGGACATTGGCAAGCGACGTGCGATGCAGCGGATTGCACGCCCGTCGCCGGCGGTGCAAGCGCGCAGGCGCATTCCCCGCCCCGGCAGCGTAATCCGGGCGTGACGCGCGCCCCGCCCGCCCGTAGTCCCTGCCCTGCTCCACGCCATGAAAACCCTCGCCATCCTCAACGGCCCCAACCTCGACCGCCTCGGCAAACGCGAGCCCGAGATCTATGGCCGCGCCAGCCTCGCCGACCTCGAGGCCCAGTTGCGCGCGGAGTTCGGCGCCGTGGCGAAGCTGGAGTTCTTCCAAAGCAACCACGAGGGCGCGCTGGTGGACAGGATTTCCGCGCTGGCCGACGCCAAGGTGGACGGGATCGTGATCAACGGCGCCGCGTTCACCCACACTAGCGTGGCCTTGCGCGACGCCCTCGCCGGCTCGGGCTTGCGCGCCGTGGAGGTGCATATCTCCAACATCTACAAGCGCGAGGAGTTCCGCCAAAAATCCCTCACCGCCCCGGTCTGCCTCGCCGTCATCACCGGCCTCGGCCTGGAGGGTTACTTCGCCGCCGTGCGTTACCTGCTGAAGTAACCGCGTGTCTGTCCGCCCGACGAACAGGCGAGCCTCAAATCGACGTAGAAAACCGCTGGACAGCGCCGCCTTCGCTCGCACGCTGCCACTTCGTTTCCCGATCGGGTGCACCTTACCCGATCGGCCTCATGCTCCCGTAGCACAACGGATAGTGCACTGGTCTCCGAAGCCGGTGATAGTGGTTCGATTCCACTCGGGAGTACCATCTTCAGAGGTGGGCTAAAAACCTCAGACAGTTTTCAGGCACGGACCGGGAACCGGGGCCGGCCTCAGCGTTTGAGACTTCAGGCGGAAATCTCGCACCGAAAACCGGGTCGCGAAGACAAACGCCAATGTAAAACCTTCAAAGCCGGATCGGCCGGGAAGGTCTCGGCGGGATACTGGTTTGACCGCCAACCACGCGAAAAAGCGGCGTCTCGCGAAGGGTGCGGCCTACGGTTTGCCGGCGCGGTCGCTTCGATCAGGACGGCCAGGCATCCGTGAAGGCTTCAGCGTGTTCGCCTGCAAAGCGGCGAGGTGGACGACGGTCAGCTTTCCGCGCAGTCGATTGCGGCGAAGTCGGCGGCTTAGCGGATGGCCTCAACTGCCGGCGGGCTGAATCTCGCCACGCTTCATCACG
Source organism: uncultured Akkermansia sp. (assembly GCA_966250295.1). Classification (GTDB taxonomy): domain Bacteria; phylum Verrucomicrobiota; class Verrucomicrobiia; order Opitutales; family Opitutaceae; genus IMCC26134_A. Next base: position 21,572 of record CBINGR010000078.1, read on the forward strand.
TCCGGCGCATTCCTCAAGGAGCGCGTGAGTTGCGATCAAATCGTAAATACGTTCCCCAACAAAGCTCGCCGGGTGCGCGTAGTTTCCTCCATGCGTCTTGCCGATTCGCAACCGCCTACGACCCACTCTCCTTGATCTGATTTCTCACATCCCTTCCGCGTAGCTTCGGCTGCTGTCCGACACGAAACCGCTAATTTCAGAGGACACGACAGAGCGCACTCGAACGCGCCCCGACCTGGGGCGCATCGACCGTGTCTTTGTTGTGGGCTCTTAGCGGTGCCTGTGTCGGGACGCCAGTAGGTGCGTCCCTCTTTTTTTGCCCGAATTTCGGCCCCCGAAATTTTCTTAAAATTTTCCGTAATATTTTCGCGACTTCGCGTGTTCTCCACGTGAGGCGACTCGTCCGCTTCGGTCAAACCATCCCTATGCAGCCCAGCACAACTCGCATCATCGTTCCGCTCCTCAGCCTCTTCGCCTCGTCTCCGTTCGTTTGCGCCGAGTCGCTGAACGGGGTGCCGGTGGAGGTCTTGGCTCGCCGCGTGGTAACCTTGGCCAACGGAAGCATCACATATTTGCTTATCAAACCCCCGGCGCTTGCGTCTCAGCCGGCACCGCCGCCGACGCCGGTTACGCCGCCATCCGAGGCGGAGATCGCCGCCCAAGTCCTCCGCGACGCGAAAACCCACATCGATCTCGGAATGAGAGCCATCGTTTACGCCGGCTCTCCGACCGTCACCGAGGTTTCCTGGACCTTGGCGGACGGCCGAATCTTCCGGGCGTTCAGCAGCGTGGACTTCACCTATCTATCGCAATTCACTGAGCTAGAAGTGGAAACCACGATTTATGGTCTGGGTCTCCTCGTGTCGGATGACGACCCCGCCGAACTCCCGGCCGGCGTGCGCGAGGCGCTGAGTGCCGCACCGGGTGCCCAATACCTTTTCGAGGGAAGCG
>CBINGR010000079.1:0-22221 GCA_966250295.1 uncultured Akkermansia sp.
TCGGGCGACTGCTCGGCGGCGATCGCGCCGCCGACCTCGGCGATGCGGCGTTCGGTCTCGGCCACCCGCTGCTCGATCAGCCGGGCGTTGTTGGCGGACACCGAGATGTCGCGGCGCAGGTCCACGATGGCGAAGCCCAGCCCGCCGCCCGCGCCGAGCACGACCAGCACGGCGAAGAGAAGCTGAGTGGCGAAGGCGCGGGAGGCTTTGGTTTTCATGGTATGGGAAGCGAGCGGGGGCTGCGGTCGGGAAAAAAGGGAACAGCTTGTGAGTAAGTCCGGGGCGAATACGCGTGCTTGCTGGGTGGATACGGCTGGGTGTAACAAGTGAATAACTACAGCTTCCTCACCGCCCGGAGGCGGGCCGAGCGGCTGCGGGGGTTCGCGGCGATCTCGGCATCCGAGGCGACGACCGCCTTGCGGGTCAGGGGCTCGGCCACGGCGTGGCGCAAATCGGCCGGGCGGTGGTCGTCGCGGGTCTCGGGCTGGCCGCAGAGCCGGCGGAAGGCCTGCTTCACCGGGCGGTCCTCGAGCGAGTGAAAGCTGATGACCGCGAGCACCCCGCCGGGTGCGAGCGCGGCGAAGGCGGCAGGCAGGGCGCGCTCCAGCGCGCCGAGTTCGTCGTTTACCGCGATGCGAATGCCCTGGAAGGCGCGGGTGGCCGGGTGAATCTTCGAGGCATGGCGATCCTTGGCCGGGATCGCGGCGGACACGAGCGCCGCCAGCGAAGCGGTGCGGGCGAGCGCGCCAGTGCCGCGCGCGGCCAGGATCGCACGGACGACACGGCCGGCGTGACGCTCCTCGCCGTAATCCCCTATCGCGCGGAAAAGCATCTCCTCGGTGGCGGTCTCGAGCCAGCGCGACGCCGGCACGCCATGACGCGGATCCATGCGCATGTCGGCGGGCGCGTCGTTGCGGAAGGAGAAGCCCCGCGCGGCGTCGTCGAGCTGGAAGGACGAGACGCCGAGATCGAACAAGACGCCGTCGAGCCCGGAAAAACCAAGCGAGCCAAGCTGGCCAAAATCTCGGTCGACGAGCGTGAAGCGGCCGCCAAAAGCGACGCGCAGCGGCTCGGCACGCGCGAAAGCCTCGGGATCCCGGTCGAGGGCCGTGACGTGGCAACCCGGCGCGGCTTCCAGGATGGCCCGGGTGTGACCGCCGCCGCCGAAAGTACAATCGAGGTAACGACCGCCGGCGCGGGGCGCGAGGAGAGCCAGCGTCTCGGCGAGGAGGACGGAAGTGTGGCCAGGCTGCGACATGATCGTGGGGGGCGCGGCGAATTCAGAAGGCGCGGCGTTCATGGGCGGCGGGCCTCCGGGCGGTTCGAGTGGGCGTCGGGGAGGCGGCGGTTTTCATCGTGTCGCCTCAGATGCCCATCCGACGCAGGCGATCGGCGGGCTTTTGCGCGGCCGTCGCGGCCTGCACGCGGTCCCAATGTTCGGGACTGTAAAGATTGAACTTGTTCATCGAGCCCACGAGCACGGCGTCCCTGGCGATGCCGGCATGGGCGCAAAGCTCGGGCGTGAGCATCACGCGCCCGGATTTGTCGAAACTAAAGGACAGCGTTTTCGAGAAAAAATCCGCCGCCGCCTCCTGCGCCTCCGAATCCGAAAGCGCCTGAGCCGCAACACGATCGTAAAGTTTCTGAGCTTCAACCGGGGGCAGCACACTCAAGTAACCGTCAAGAGGAACTACCAGGAACGTGTCGCCCTCCGCGTGCGCAGACCGCCAGGCCGACGGAATCGTGAGCCGATTCTTGTCGTCCAAGGTATGCCGGAACGAGCCGGTATAGAACGGTTTGGCGAAAGAGGACATGAAAAGAGGCCGGGAGGCGCCCCACAACGCCCCATTTCGTCCCATTTCACCCCACTTCCGTCAAGCGCCGACCCGTCAAAATCCGGTTCAAAGGTCGTAAAGTTATTCAGAAAGTTGTTCACATTCGGATTATATTAGCGGGTTATCATCCGGGAAGCTCCTGTATATTCGGCTATAACAACAGTCGCCCAAACGGCCCGCGCCGCGATCCCGGCGCCTTTCCGGACGGACAGAAATTCACCAAAACGTCCCGTTTGTTCAGCTGCGGAGACAGGTCACGCCGTGGCCGGCGGGGATGCCGGACAATATAATCCGTCCACTCTCGTAATGCATACCGCCGGCAAAGGAATCGCCGGCCAGGAACAGCGGCGTGTCCAAGTCCGCGAGCTCGAAGCCGCCAAGGCTGGCCGCGAAACAGGCGAAAAAACTCATCGCCAGCCGGGACTCCACGTTGCCGCCGATCATCAGGCCCAGCCCCTCCGCCCGGGCCGCGGCCGCCAGATCGAGGGCGGCGAGGAGAAACAGGTGCGCCCTGCGACTGCATTTCCCCGCGCAAAGTTGGCCAAGCCATGCGCAGTCTTGGGATGTGACGCGGGAAGGCCCCCCTCCACACTCGGTCTCATGCCGACGAATGATGAGGACCCGCTGGTCCGCTTCCATGCCTGGCTCGGGGACGCCCGGGCCCGCGGCCTGCCCGAACCGACGGCTATGGCGCTCGCCACCGCCGACGCCGACGGTATCCCCTCCGTGCGGATGGTGCTGCTGAAGCAGGCCGACGCCGACGGTTTCGTTTTCTACACCAATCTCGACAGCCCAAAGGCTGCGGCCCTCCGCGTCCGGCCGCGCGCCGAGCTGTGTTTTTACTGGAATCCGCCGGGCCGGCAGGTACGCGTGAACGGCGAGGTAGGCCCGGTGGACGATGCCGAAGCCGACGCCTACTTCGCGACGCGTCCCTACCTCAGCCGCATCGGCGCCTGGGCGTCCTCGCAATCGCATCCCATGCGCGACGCCTTCGAGCTCACACGACGGCTAACCCGTTTTACCGCGCGCTGGCCGCTCGGCAAAGTACCACGCCCTCCCCACTGGGGCGGTTTTCGGCTCAGGCCCGGAAGTTTCGAGTTTTGGGAGGAAAAACCCTTCCGCTTGCACGAACGCGTCCGCCTGACCCGCCGCCCCGACGGCGGCTGGGACCGGACACGGATCTTTCCCTGAGGGCCGGAAGCCGCCACCGGCTGCCGGAGATCGTCGGATGCCTGTTCCGTTTTCGGGGATTCTCTTTTGCCCCGTTTCCTGTGTTTCGTGAACAATATCCACCATGGCCAAATCCAAGCCCGCCTCCCCCACCCCGTCCACCGCGCCGGTCGTCCCCACTTTCCTCGCCGAGCTGCTCGCCGCCCGGTCCCCCTCCGGCGCCGAACAGGAGGCGCAGGCTGTCTTCGACACTCACGTAAAGCCCGCCGCCGACCGCTATGCCAACGACGTACTCGGCAACCGTCTCGCCACGCTCAACCCGGACGGCAATCCGGTCCTCATGCTAGCCGGCCACATCGACGAACTCGGCCTGCAAATCAGCTACGTCAACAAGGACGGTTACCTCTACTTCAATACTATCGGGGGTCACGATCGCGTGATGATTCCCGGTCGCCGGGTCATCATCTCCACCCGCCACGGACCCGTGCTCGGCGTCACCGGCAAGCGGGCCATCCATCTCATGGACGAAGCGGATCGGAAGAAGGTCCCCGAGATCCACGAGATGTGGATAGATATCGGCGCAAAGTCCAAGAAGGAGGCGCTCGCCCGTGTGCGCATCGGCGATGTCGCCACCTATCAGCCGGGTTTCGAGCTGCTTCATGGAACGGTCGGCGTGGCGCGCGCCTTCGACGACAAAGTCGGCGCCTACGTCGTCGGGGAGGTCTTGCGCCGCCTCGCCCCGCAGAAGAAAAAACTCGCCGCTCAACTCGTCGCCGTCGCCACCGCCCAGGAGGAGATCGGCGTCCGCGGCGCCACCACCGCAGCCTACGCGGTGAACCCTCAGCTCGCCGTAGCCGTCGACGTCGGCCACGCCACCGACCATCCGGATTGCGATCAACGCAAATACGGCGAAACCACCCTCGGCGGCGGACCGATCATCTGCCGCGGCCCCAATATCAATCCCTTCATCTACGACCGCCTCGTCGCCTGCGCCGAAAACCTGGGAATCCCGCACCAGTTCGAGGCCGACCCCCGCCCGACCGGCACCGATGCCCGTGCCATCCAGATGGGACGCGGCGGCGTCGCCACCGGCTTGGTGAGCATTCCGCTTCGTTATATGCACACCCCCAGCGAGCTGGTCGATCTGGCGGACGTGGAGCGCACGGTGGAACTGCTCGTCGCCTTCGCACTCAGCCTGAAGAAAGGCGAAACCGGTCATTGGTGATTCGTCTCCGGGCGGCGAATGCCGCCGCGATCTCGCTCCTTCCGCATCGCCGCCGCCTTGCAAAATCGCAGTCGGATCCGCATATGCTCGGCCGACCCGCCTCCTCCATGCACCTTCCCCTGCGCCGCGCCTTCGCAGTTTCCTGTTTCCTCCTCGGCTCGGTCCCCTCCGTCTGGGCCCTCGCCGTCCAGGGCTACGACGCCTCGGTCAACGAACGTTTTGTCAGCGGTTTTTCCAGCGGCCCGATCGTAACCAACAGCGGCCCCGATTTTATCCTTTCCGGCTACGATCTTTCGGGGGTGGGCTGGCAGACCGCCGACGATCGCTTTTCCCTGACCTTGATCTCGGACCGTCACGCGCTCACCGCCGCGCATGTCGCGCCGTCGGTCGGAGCGAGTGTGTCTTTCCTCGGCCAAGACGGGATCGTGCGCACCTACACGGTGTCCGCGGTTACGGTGCTCACCTTCAGCGGCAGAGCCTCGGATGCCGCCTTTGTAGAGCTCTCGACCCCGGTGGACAGCACTCAGATCAAGTCCTACTTCGGTCTCGGCCTCGCCACTGCGGGGGATTACGCGAACCTGCCGGTCACGCTCTATGGATCGAAAGGCCGCGTCGGCCTGAACACCATCGAGGGAGTGGGCACCTTCGACCTTCTTCCCCTGCCCTCCGGTGACGGCAATGTGGACAGCGTCATCGGCTACACCGACTACGATCCCGTCGCGGGGGAATCGCAGGGGCAGGAGGGAGATTCCGGCAGCCCCACTTTCGCCCGTATGAGCAACGGCGATCTGGCCTTCGTCGGCCTCCATTCCGCCATCGGCTCCGTTTCGGGCACCGCGATCACCATCGATTCGATGCCACTGCTCGCCTCGCAAAGCCAGATCAACGGCCTGCTCGCCGCCGACAGCTATGGTCCCTGGAATTACTACACCGGAGGCGTGATTCCCGAACCGGCCGCCGCGGCCGGTCTGCTTGGCGGCGCGGCGCTCGCTTGCGCGATGAGCCTTCGTCGGCGCGGCCGGGCAGGCTGACCCCGGCAGGCCAACCGACCGAAACCACGGTTCCGGCAAGACGCGGGTTCAGTCTTCCAGCTCCACGTTCCAGTAGGCCAGGTCGAGGAAATCCTTCCAGCGCTCGCGCTGCCGGTTGTTCAGAACAAGCGAAATCACGGGCCGCCACTTCGGGCGCACCGGCTTGCATACCAGGCGCATGTGGGCCTCGTGCGGGAGGCGGTTGGCCTTCCGCGAATTGCAGCGGATACAGGAGCAGACGATATTTTCCCACGTCGTCCGGCCGCCGCGGTCACGCGGGATCACGTGGTCGAGATTCAGCTCTTCGCGCGGAAAGACTTTGCCGCAGTATTGGCAGGTGTCCTTGTCCCGGCTGAAGACGTTGCTGCGCGTCAGCTTCAGCTCCTTGGTGGGGAGCTTGTCGAAAAACGTGAGCAGGATAACCCGCGGCAGGCGGATGACGGTTTTGGGCGTGTGCACCGTCTCGAGTCGTTCGAGGGGCGGGTTTACCTGTGAAAAATCCATCCAGTCGAGGAAGGAGAAAACCCGGAAATCATCCTGATGGTGATGGATCACCGCGGCGTGGCCTCGGGAAAGCAGAGCGAAGGCGCGTTTCGCGCAGATGACGTTCACCGCCTGCCACAGGCGATTTAGGACCAACACCGGCTGATCAAGGACGGCCTCCATGTTGGGCCCTATCGGGTAGGGTCCGCCTCAGGCGCTGTCAAGACACGCCCCGTGACGAGCCTGTCACGCCCGGCGAAAACGAGTCCCCCCCGGCCCTCGCATCCGCGGACGAGCGCCCGAAAGACGGCCCACGCGGACGCCCGGCCCCGTGCCTCCCGCCTTGCCGCCGCGGCTGTCACGCGTTCCCCTCGGAATACGCCCACTGTGCCCCGCCCCAGCCCGCTGTTCACCAAGCTCCGTCTTTTCCTCGATCTTGCCCGCCCCTTTTGGGTGTCGGAGGAACGCTGGCCGGCCCGCCTGCTTCTGGGCTCCGTCATCCTGCTGACCCTGGCGCAAAACTGGATCGCGATCCGCCTGTCCTACTGGAACCGCGAGTTTTTCGACACGATCCAGAAGGGCGATTACGCCTTTTTCGTGAATCTGGGCATCGCGATGCTGGGGCTCATTTTTTGTTCCATCACGTTCTGGCTCGCGGAGGACTACCTCTTCTCCTCGCTCAAGATCCGCTGGCGCCGCTGGATGACCGACCGCTTCCTCCGCGACTGGCTCGGCGACCGCGCCCACTACCTTGGCCAGCTCGATGGCCACCAGGGCGACAACCCCGACCAGCGCATCAGCGAGGACATCCGGACCTTCGTTTTCACGACCCTCGACCTGGGCATGCAGCTCTTCGGCGCCGTTGTCGGCCTCGGTTCCTTTGTCGTCATTCTGTGGATACTCTCCGCGGGCGATCCGGCCGCCGTGTCGGCGCCGCCCGCCTACCCCTTCCCCGCCCTGCCCGCGCATCTCTCCTGGCTGACCGCGCCGGTCGAAGCGCTCTGGGATGGCTACGTCACCTTCACCTCCTTCATCACCGACGTCCCGGGCCACTTGGTCTGGATCTGTCTCGGTTACTCATTCATCGGAACCTGGCTGGTGGGGCGCGTCGGCCGGCCCATCATCGGCCTCCAATACGAGATGCAGAAGCTCGAGGCCGATTTTCGCTTCGGGCTCGTGCGCCTGCGGGAAAACAGCGAATCCACCGCCCTCGCGGAGGGCGAGCCGGCCGAGCATCGAAGCCTGGGAGCGAGCTTCGCGCGCATCGTGGGCAACTTCAACGCGACGCTGGTGCGGCGCATCCATATCAACGCCTTCAAGTCGGTCTATTTCCGCCTCTCCGATATCGTCCCGCTCCTGCTCTCGGCTCCGCGTTTTTTCGCCGGCGCGATCAGCCTCGGCCAGCTCACCCAGCTCACGGGCGCCTTCGGCCGCGTGCAGAGTAGTTTCAATTTTTTCATCAACAGCTACGAGACCATCGCCCAGTGGTGGGCGATCACGCAGCGTCTCGACGGTTTCACCCGCGGCATCGAGCACTCGCGCCGTCTCCGCGAAGCCCAGCGCGAGGTCTATCCCTCGGGCCAGAGCGAGAATCGGCTCGAGGTCTCCGATCTCGCCCTTTTCCGACCCGACGGCCAGATGCTGCTCGCACCCTTCAGCTTTACCGTGCACCCGGGCGATTCGGTCTTGATCACCGGCCCGTCCGGCAGCGGGAAAAGCACCATTTTGCGCTCACTGGTCGGTCTGTGGCCCTATGAGCGCGGCCTCGTCCTCCTCCCGTCCCCTTTCGATTGCCTGGTGATGCCGCAGAAACCCTACCTGCCGATCGGCACCCTGCGCACCGCCCTCGCCTACCCGCGCGAACCGGAACGCTTCGACGACGTCACCTACGTCCGGGCCCTTGCGCTTTGCGACCTGCCGGCGCTCACCGGCAGGCTCGATGAGTCGGCGCATTGGGCCCAGGTCCTCTCGGGCGGCGAGCAACAACGCCTGGCGCTGGCCCGGGCCTTCCTCCATCGCCCCGCCTGGCTCTTCCTCGACGAGGCCACCGCGGCGATCGACGAAAACGCCGAGCTCGCGTTCTACCACAAACTCCGCGCCGCCCTGCCCGGCCTCACCTACGTGACTATCGCGCACCGCAGCAGCCTGCGCAATGTACACGCCCGCCACTTCCGAATCGAGCACGCCCCGGACGGCACCCTCGTGCTCAGGGAGGACAAAACCCCGCCCATCCCGCCGACTTGACGCGCCGGGTTCGTATATACACCGTATGCCCATGAAAATCTCCGCCAAATCCGCGCCTATCGTCGCCAGGGTCTTCAAGTCCGGCAATTCCCAGGCCGTGCGCATCCCGCACAACGTAAAGCTCAAGGCGAAATCCTATATCGTCGAGGAGACCGGCGGGGGCGGCCTGCGCCTGATCGACCCGGCCCATGAGGCCCGCCGGCTGAAGGCACTGCGCGAACTGCGCGGCTCCGCGCCTGATTTTCCCGATCACACCACGTGATCTACCTGCCCGACACCAATGTCTGGTCACGTTACCTGCGCGACCGTACGGAGGACGCCGCTCTGTGTGACCGCGTGGAGGCCGAGCTTTTCCGCTGCCGGCTCTCCGCCATCGCGTTGATGGAGCTCGAATACGGTGCGGCAAAGCGGCCCGACGTGCCGGCCTTCCGCGAACGCATCCTGCGGCTCACCGCGATTTTTTCCGATGTCGTTCCCTTCGACGCGGCCTGCGCCCTCCAAGCGGGAGCGGTGCGCGCCCAGCTCGCCACCCTGCGGCCTAATGCCCAATCCATCGGAACCTACGACGCGCTACTCGCCGGCCAGGCAATCGCGCTGGGGGCGGTCCTCGTTACGGACAACCTCACCGAATTTAGCCGTGTGCCAGGTCTGCGCTGCGAAAACTGGCGCGTGCGTTAACGGGTCGGGAGCGCGCCCGCGTCCGCTTTCAGCTCACTCCGCAGGCAGCGCGGCGATCACTCGGTCGGCGAGCTTCACCACGGCCTCGCTCAGGCCGCGCGCCAGCGCAGCGTAGTCACCGTCCTTCCATTCCATCGCGGGCGCCTGGAAAGTCTCCCGCAACAGCACCTCGCCCTCTCCCTGGCCTTCCCGGATGCGAGTAACCTCGAGCGCGCAGGCAAAACTGACCGTGGCCGAGCCATCCGGGTTCACCTGCCCCTCGCAGCGCAGCAAGGTCACCCCCACGTCCACATCACGGGTAACGTCGAAGGGATAGGGCTGGGAAAACACCCGCCCCACACGGTCCGAAGCAAGCAGCCGGGCACTTAGCATGCGACCGACACCGACCGACAGGGGTTCGGCCCAGCGGACGTAGTCGCGATAATCGATCTCGTTGTCCCCGCGACGCACGATCATGGCCTTGCCGTCCAGATAAGGGGCCACTCGCACCGAACGGATGCCCACCTTGAGCGTGCCCCGGCCAAGGGGGGTGTCGGCCGACAAGGGCGCCGGCCCCGTGAGCACATAATGCCGCGTGGGATCGGGGCTGGGAGTGGGAAGGAGGCTGCAACCGGCCAGGAACAGCGCGATCGACGCCAGCAAGCCGGTGCGGAGGATCTGGATCGGGAGAGGAGGCGGGGCTTTCATGCGGAGGCGGGCGGGATTCTGCGGAATGTCATTTGGCATCGGCGGCGGCGCGTCCGCTGAGCAGGGCGTTGGGATTTCGCTCGAGGTAATCGGCGAGCCGCGCCACCGCGTCCGCCGCTTCGCCGAGCCGGGCGAAGGCCTTCGAGGCGTCGTCGCCGAGATACTGCTGTGCGTTGACGAAGCGCTTCATGACCGCCGCGGTCTCGGTGAACTGGGCCAGCGCGCCACGCGCGTCCTTCAACACGAGCGTGAACTGCTCCGCGCCCGGGCCGGCCGACTTTTCCAATTCGGCGAGCAGGCGGTCGAAGCGGGCCGAGGCCGAAGCCGCATTCGCGAGCGTCGCGCGCGTCTCGGGGGAATCGGCCAGTGCGCGCACCGACTTTCCCGCTTCCGCCCATTCACGCGAGACGGCCGCGAGATCGGCCGCATTCACCTGGCGGCGCACATCCACGAGCAGCCCATGAATCTCCTCCGCCAGACGGGGGAAATCGACGCGTTTGATCTCGTTGAGGATGTCGGTGAGATTCGCCTGAAACTCGGAAATCGCCGAGGGCACCGCGGGCATCTCCACGTAGTCCGACTCGACGCCGTTGCGTTTCACCGCCGGGTAGCGCGCGGGGTCGTAAAAGTCCAATTCCACGTAAAGCAGGCCGGTGGCGAGGCCGACGATGCCAAGCTGAGCGCGCAGACCTGCGTCGATCAGGCGTTGCAATTCCTCACGGTCGGAGACGTCGACCGGCTGGCCATGGACGTCGGCCACCACGTCGCGGCTCAGTTCACAGACCACCGCCACCACCGAACGCGAGCCGCCGTCGCCGGCCGCCAGCGGGATGGCGCGTACGTTCATGCCGACCACGCGGCCGATGCGCACGCCGCGCAGCTTCACCGGCGAACCGTTGTCGAGGCCATGGATGGTCTCGTCGAAATAGACGATGAAGCGCTCCGGCTTGCTGAAGAAGTTGACCCCCCCGAAAGAAAACAGCGCAACCACCGCGAGCAGCAGCGCCCCGAGGACAAAAAGACCGATCACGGTGGGGCTGATCTTGGTTTTCACGGGCGGATGGTGTTGGAAAATTCAATGCGGCCGGCCCCGGCCGCTGTCGAAGTCCTTTTCGCCGGGGCGCACGGAGCGGCTAAGGAATTCGCGCACGCGCTCGTCCTCGCTCTCCTGCGCGAGGATGCGCGGATCGCCCAGCGCGATGCGGCCCTTCGCGGCCTTGTCGAGCATGAGCACGCGGTCGGCGATGCCGAAGATCGAGTCGAGCTCGTGGGAGACCACCACGCAGGTCGTGCCCAGCAGCTCGCGTATCTGCAGGATAAGCTCATCGAGCTTGCGCGAGGTGATCGGGTCGAGCCCCGCGGAAGGTTCGTCGAAAAACACGATGGCCGGATCGAGCGCGAGGGCGCGTGCGAGGCCGGCACGCTTCTTCATGCCGCCCGATATCTCGGCCGGGTAATAGTTCTCGTAGCCGGCCAGGCCAACCTGCGAGAGCTTGAACGCCGCCAGCTCGGACCGTTCGTCCTTGCTGAGCGTGGTGTATTCTTCGAGCGGGAGGCACACGTTCTCCAGCAACGTGAGCGAGGTCCAGAGCGCGCCGCCCTGGTAGAGCACGCCGAAACGCTTCAGCAGGCTGCGACGGTGCGAAGGAGAGGCGTCGAGGAAGGACTCGCCGAAAAAGCGCACGTCCCCCGCCGTCGGCCGGTTGAGGCCGACCAGGTGGCGCAAAAGCGTGCTCTTGCCGCAGCCGGAGCCGCCGATCACGAAAAAGATCTCCCCCCGCCGCACCTCGAAGCTGAGGCCCTTGATGATCGGTTCGGCACCGTAGCCGCAATCGATGCCCGACGCCTCGATGGCGGCCGGCGCGGCGGCGTCATCGTGGCCGGAGGAAAGTATGTCTTTGCTTGCGACCATGGAGACCTCAGAGACCGAAGAGGTTGAACGCCACCGCGAAGAACGCGTCGGCGAGGATGATGAGCAGAAGCGCCATGACCACGGCGGAAGTGGCAGCCTGGCCCACGCCGGCCGCGCTGCGGTCCGCCAGCAAGCCGCGGTGACAGCCGGCGAGGCCCACGAGCACGCCGAAGGCGGCCGCCTTGATCACGCCGGTGCCCACGTCCGAAAGATCGATGGCCGACATGGTCTGGACCCAGTAGGCCGGCGGCGGGATGTCGAGCAGGCCGAGCGAGACGGCCATGCCACCCAAGATGCCCAGGCAGTTGGCGTAGAGCGCGAGCAGGGGCATCATGAGCCCGAGCGCGAGGAGGCGGGGCATCACCAGAAAATCCACCGGGCGGATGCCGAGCGTCTCGAGCGCGTCGATCTCGTCATTCGCCCGCATGTTGCCCAGCGTGGCGGCAAAAGCGGCGCCGGTACGGCCGGCGAGGATGACCGCCGTCATCATGGAGCCGAGTTCGCGCACCATCACCAGGCCGACCGCGTCGGCGACGTAGATGTCCGCCCCGAACTGCCGCATCAGGATCGCGGATTGATAGGCCATGATAAGGCCGACGAGCAGGCTGATGAGGCTGACGATGGGCAGAGACATGGCGCCGCACTGCTGCATTTCCTCGATGCAGTCGCGGAGGCGAAACTTGTGCGGGTTGCGAAAGAGGAAGACGGCGCTGAGGACGCACTCGCCGACGAAACGCGCGATCTCGCGGGTCTTGGCCCAGGAATCCTGGGCCGCGACGCCGACCATCGCCACGAAGTTCCTCGAGCGATCCGCCGGCCGCGCCTTCTCGCAGGCTGTCGTGAACTGGGCGAGCATCGTACGCATGCCCTCGGGCAATGCGCCCAGTTCGCAGCGCACGCCCGCGACCTCCGCCCAGCTTCGAACCTCGTGGATGAAGAGCAGCAGGGAGCTATCCCACTCGCCGATATCGGGCGCCAGGGCCACGCGCAAGGACACGGGCCTGCCGGGCAGACGGCCGGGGAACCAGTCGGGCTTCTCCGCCGTCACGTGCCAAACGCCGCCAAGCGTCACCGATAGGTCGCCGCCCGACTCCTCCACACGAACCTGCGCCTCGCAGGGCGACACGGCGGGTTTGGGTTCGGGACGCGGCATGGCGACGACACTTGTGCGAGAGGTCCGCCTTCACGCAAACGATTCCTTGCCGGGGGCGTCCCCCATCCCGCTCCATGGAAACATGTCCACGCGTTTTCGCACCGTCCTCTTCGACCTCGACGGCACCCTGCTCGACCACTTTTCCGCCATCCACCGCTCGCACACTCATGTGCGGCGTCACTACAAGCTGCCCGACGCCACCCGGGAAGAGGTGATGCGCGCCATTGGCGGCGGCCTGCCGGAGGCCCTTAAAAAAACCCTCGGGCCAACACATGCGCACCTCATTGACGAAGCCCTGCCGGTGTACCGCGCTTACTGGGACGCGACCATGCTCGACGATGCGGTACTTTTCCCCGGCGCGCGCGAACTGCTGGAAAAGCTTCACGCCGCGGGCATCACCTGCGCCGTGCTCACCAACAAACACGGCCCCTCGGCCCGCCGCGTGTGTTCGCACCTCGGGCTCGACCCTTTGTTGGCAGGCGTCTTCGGTGCCACCGACACGCCTTGGCTCAAACCCCAGCCCGCATTCATGGCGCACGCCCTGGAAAAACTATGCGCCGATGCAGCGACAACCGCGCTGGTCGGCGATTCGCCGTGGGATGTGGACGCGGCGAAATTCGGCAGCCTGGGCGGCTGCTTCGTGGTAACCACGGGCACTCACTCGGCCGCGGAACTGCGGGCCCATGGGGCGCCGCACGTCGCCGATCGTCTCGCGGACTTTACGGCAGCGTTGCTCGCGCGGGCCTGAAGGCCGGCTGGCGGCTTTCGACGCAAAACGGGCACCCAGAACTGCACCCGCAGAGGGGCCGGCCGAAAGCCAGCCCTCCTACGGGAAGATCCGGAGACCTTACTTGGTCAGGAAGGCCGGGAGCTTCTCGTTCTGGATCTGCTGCTCGAAGGTCTCGCGAGCGTTGATGAGATCGCTGGCCGCACCCTGCACCAGGACCTCGGCCGCCATGTTCCGGCTGTTGTAGCGGCTGGCCATGGTGTAGCCGTAGGCGCCGGCGCTCAGGAAGGCTAGGAACTCGCCCTCGCCGACCTCCTGAACCTGCCGATCCTTGGCGAAACAGTCGCCGCTCTCGCATACCGGCCCGACGATGTCGGCGGTGATGGAGGCGCGGGTGCTGTCGCGGCGAAGGGGAACGATCTCGTGGAAACTATCGTACATGGCGGGACGCACGAGATCGTTCATGGCGGCGTCGATAATGAGGAAGTTCTTCCCCTTCCCGCGCTTGAGGTATTCCGCGCGGGTGAGGAGCACGCCAGCGTTACCCACCAGGTAGCGGCCGGGCTCGAGCAGGATCTTAAGACCCAGAGGAGCGAGAATCGGCTTGAGCGCGGCGCCATACGCCTCGGGCGTGATCTCGCCGGGATGGGCGGCCCACCACTCGGGCTGGCCGCTGGCGAGGGCCTCCTTGTAGACGATGCCTATGCCGCCGCCGATGGACCAGTAGCTGATGCCGTACTTCGCCTTCAGCTCCTGCACGAAGGGCGCGACCTTCTGCGCAGCCTCCACGAAAGGCGCGACGCTGGTCAGTTGCGAACCGATGTGCATCTGCGCGCCCTTGATTTGGATGTGCGGATAACGGGCGGCGGCCTCGTAAGCGGCCGCGGCCTGGGTGAGCGGGATGCCGAACTTGTTGTCCGACTTGCCGGTGGTGATCTTGGCGTGGGTATGGGCGTCGACGTCCGGATTGATGCGGATGGCGATGGGTGCCTTCACGCCGAGCTTGCCGGCGACATGGTTGATGCGGGCGATCTCGGGCTCGCTCTCGACGTGGAAGGAGAAAATACCGTGCTCGAGGGCGAGCTTGATCTCGGCCTCGGTCTTGCCGACGCCGGCGAAGACGGAGCGTCGGATGTCACCGCCGGCGGCCAGCACGCGGCGGATCTCGCCGCCACTCACCAAGTCGAACGCCGCGCCGAGGTTCGCGAAATGGCGCAGGATCGCGAGGGAGGAGTTGGCCTTCATCGCATAGCAAATCTGCAGGTCGAGACCGGCGAGCCCCTTCGCGAGGCGGGTGTAATTGTCCGCCATCGTGGCCGAGCTGTAGACGTAAGTCGGCGTGCCGTAGAGGCGGGCGATCTCGGCGAGATCGACGTTTTCGCACTGGAGATTCTGACCGGCATAGCGGAAGCGGTGCATAAGGAAAGACGACGTATCGGTAAGGCGGATGAAAAACCGAAAAAGTGGCGGGTTTACCCTTGCGAAGACCACACCAAATTCACCCTTTGAACGCGCAAATTTCGATGCTGCGCGTGCTCAAAAACCTCTTTCGTCGCCCGGCGATCCGCATGGGCCGGGTAGACAACGCGCGCATCCGCCGGAGCCCGGTGCGCAACGCACAGTTTGTGAGTTTCGTGGATGCCAGCGGTTGTTTCGAGGCGCGCCGGCCGGATCGCTTCGACCGCCGGCTACGGCGTCAAAAACTGCTCAAAGGCCTTATTACCCTCGCGGGAGCGGGCGGACTTGGCTGGGTGGTTCTGGAGAGCGCGCGGGCGATCTCGAGTTTTTAGGCGCCGGCGGACAGCAGAACGGCAGCGACGGAGCGCCGCCCTCCAGGCAAGCATTGGAGGGCGCGGCTCTGTCCGCGCTGGTTTTGTCTGCGAAAACTCAGCCTGCGCCGCCGCTTGCATTGCTCTTCGGGCGGAAGGCCTGGCGGAAGGTGGCGCCGATGTAGTCGCGGTTCATGCGTGCGATGAAGTCGTGGCTGATGAGCTTCGGGCAGGCGGCCGAGCACTCGTACTGGTTGGTGCAGTTGCCGAAACCGAGTTCGTCCATCTTGGCGACCATGTTGAGCACGCGGCTGTCGCGCTCGGCTTGGCCCTGCGGGAGGAGGCCGAGGTGGCCGACCTTCGCCGACACGAAGAGCATGGCGGAGGCGTTCTTGCAGGCCGCGACGCAGGCGCCGCAGCCGATGCACTGGGCTGCATCCATGGCGAGGTCGGCGTTATCCTTCGGCACCGGGATGGCGTTGGCATCGGGTGCGGAACCCGGACGGGCGGTGATAAAGCCGCCCGCCTGCTGGATGGCGTCGAAGGCGGAACGGTCGGTCACGAGGTCGCGGACGACCGGGAAGGGCTTGGCGCGGAACGGTTCGACGACGATCACGTCGCCATCTTTGAAGCTGCGCAGGTAGGTCTGGCAGCTGGCAATGCCGCGGTGCGGGCCATGGGGCTTGCCGTTGATGACGAGCGAACAGGTGCCGCAGATGCCCTCCCGACAGTCGTGGGCGAAAGCGATGGGCTCCTCGCCTTTGGCCTCGAGACCGTCGTTCACGACGTCGAGCATCTCCAGGAAGGACATGTTCGGGTTGAGGTTCTTCGCGGGATACTCGACGAAGCTGCCCGGCTGATTCGGGCCGGCCTGGCGCCAGACGCGGAGGGTGACGGAGATAGGGGCGTTGGAGGAGGCAGCGTGAGCGGGAGCGACCATGGCGGAAAAAGAAGATTTAAAGAGATAAGTTTAAGTTGAAGACGATCAGGTGACCGCAGCGACTGCGGCATTGCCCTTTGCCCTGGGTTTCTTGGGAACGAGGGCAGACAGCGAAGCATGGTAACCGATCTCGCGCGCGGGCGGTACGGTTTCCTCGTCGTCCATCAGCGTGCGGAGTACGTCGAACACGACCCTGAACTGCTCGTCATATTTTTTCTCCAACGCGTCGATCTTGCGGGAGAGATCGGCATGAGAGGCAATCAGCTGCCGGAGCCGGACAATGGCCCGCATGATCCCGATGTTCACGGCGATGGCCCGCGGCGTATTCAAAAGCCCCGAAAGCATCGCCACGCCCTGTTCGGTGAAGGCAAAGACGCTTTTGGAAAGATCGCGGTCCAGAAGCACCTTTTGCCCGCGCACGAGAAAAATGCTCCGCTCGATATTCACGGCGGGCAAGGGAGCCTGGGCGGGAGCGTTCATCGGGACGAGGAAGTCTCAGTTTGAGATATCCTATAAAGGGATGGCTTGTGACTTTCGACGAGGCCGGCGGCTTACTTGTACGACCGCACGCTCATCTTCGTGAACTCGTAGTTGAGCGGCTCGACGTTGCGAAGGGGCTCCCTGCCCTCGCCTTGGTATTCCCAGGCGGCCACGTGGGCGAACTTCTCGTCGTCGCGCTTGCACTCGCCGTCGGGCCACTGGTGTTCCTCGCGGAAGTGGCCGCCGCAGCTTTCCTCGCGGGTGAGCGCGTCGCGGCACATGAGTTCGCCGAGCTCGATGAAGTCGGCCACGCGCCCGGCTTTTTCCAAGGCCTGGTTGAGCGACTCGGCGGAGCCCGGGACGTTCACGCCGGCCCAAAATTCCCGCTTCAGCGCCTGGATCTCGCCGATCGCCTTGGTCAGACCCTCCTTGGTTCGGGACATGCCGCAATAGTGCCACATGATCTTACCGAGTTTCTTGTGGTAGTAGGCGACGGGCTCCTTGCCCTTGATGGAGAGGAGCTTCTTCACGAGGCCGGCCACGTCGGCCTCGGCAGCGGCAAAGGCGGGATGATCCGTCGAGGGACGGCTGCCGGGCTTTTGATCGGCCAGGTAGCCGGCGATGGTGTAGGGAATGACAAAAAAACCGTCGGCGAGGCCCTGCATGAGAGCGGAGGCACCGAGGCGATTGGCGCCATGGTCGGAAAAGTTGGCCTCGCCGAGCACAAAGAGCCCGGGAAGGTTGCTCATGAGGTTATAGTCCACCCAGAGGCCACCCATGGTGTAGTGGACGGCGGGATAGATACGCATGGGCTGCTTGTAGGCGCTCTCGTCGGTGATCTCCTTGTAGATGTCGAAGAGGTTGCCGTAGCGCTCCTTCACCGCCGCCTCGCCGAGTTCGAGAATCTTCTCGGCGGAAGGGTTCGCAAGGTTGGCGCGGGCGGCGGCCTGTTTGCCATAACGCTGCACCGCGTCGGAGAAATCGAGATAGACGCCGAGGCCGGTCTCGCCGACGCCACGGCCTTCGTCGCACATGCGCTTGGCGGCGCGGGAGGAGACGTCGCGAGGCGCGAGATTGCCGAAGCTCGGGTAGATGCGCTCGAGGAAGTAGTCGCGATCGGCCTCGGGAATGGATGCGGGCGACTTTTGGCAGTCCTCTTTTTTCTTGGGCACCCAGATACGGCCGTCGTTGCGGAGCGACTCGGACATGAGCGTGAGCTTCGACTGGTAGTCGCCGGAGACAGGGATGCAGGTCGGATGGATCTGCGTGTAGCAAGGATTGGCAAAGCACGCTCCGCGCTTATAGGCGCGCCAGATGGCGGTGGCATTGGAGCCGCGGGCGTAAGTGGAGAGGTTGAAGACGTTGCCGTAGCCACCGGTGGCAAGGATGACTGCGTCAGCGGAGAAACGGTGAAGTTTGCCCGTTTTCAGGTCGCGGGTGATGACCCCCTTGGCGTGGCCGTCCACCACGACCAAGTCGTTCATCTCGTGTTCGGTGACGAGCTTCACCGTCCCCTGGCCGACGCAACGAGAGAGCGAGGAGTAGGCTCCGAGGAGAAGCTGCTGGCCAGTCTGCCCGCGGGCATAGAAAGTACGAGAGACCTGCGCGCCGCCAAAAGAACGGTTGGCGAGGAGCCCGCCGTACTCGCGTGCAAAAGGCACTCCGAGAGCGGCGCACTGGTCGATGATATTGACCGAGACCTCGGCGAGGCGGTGGACATTGGCCTCGCGGGCACGGTAGTCGCCGCCCTTGAGGGTGTCGTAGAAGAGCCGGTGCACGCTGTCGCCGTCGTTCTGGTAGTTTTTGGCGGCGTTAATGCCGCCCTGCGCGGCGATGGAGTGGGCGCGACGGGGAGAATCGTGGAAGACGATGCAGGTGACCTGGTAACCGAGATCGGCCAGTGAAGCTGCGGCGGAGGCGCCGGCGAGACCCGCCCCGACCACGACCACATGGTACTTTCGTTTGTTGGCCGGGTTGACGAGCTTGGTCTCGAGCTTGTGCTTGCGCCACTTGTCGGCGAGCGGGCCGGAAGGAATCTTGGAGTCGAGGGTGGCCATGACGATTTAAGATTTACGATTTAGGATTTACGATTGGCCGAGACTCAGCGGGCGGAAGCGACCAGAGCAGCCGCGGCGGGGGTGCCGGCGGCAGGTTTCAGAAGGCCGGTCAAAATGGCGCCGGGGATGGCGAGGTTGCCGAGGAAGTAGAGCAAAGCGAAAATCCCCACGATCTTGCGCAGGCCGCCGGCCCAGGTGGCATTGCGCCAGCCGATGGTCTGAAACATCGACTCGACTCCATGCCAAAGGTGGATGGCGAGAAGGCTCGTTCCGAGAATATAGAAGGCGGAGATCAGCGGATGGCTGAAGCCGATGAACACCATCGAGTAGACGTCGTGCACCGGAATGCCTTTGTTCGCCAAAGGGAAACCGAATTCGCGCGCGTCCTCGGTCATCACCCACTCGGGCAGGCCACTCTTGTAGTACTCGGTGCCGACCAGACCGAGGGTGAAGTGGAGGAGATGGTAGACGATAAAGACCAGGACGATCACGCCAGTCCAACGCATCGCCCGGGAGGCAAGCGTGGCTTCGAGCCACTTGTGAACGCCATAGTCCTTGGGACCGCGGGCGGCCTTGCTCTCCAGGGTCAGCGCGACGGCGGCCCAGACGTGGATGCCGATCGCGGCCAATAGGATGATCCGCACCGCCCATAAAACCGGTCCGAGTGACTGAAGGAAATGGGCGTAGCCGTTGATCTTGTCGGGATGGCCGAAAATCTGAAGATTGCCGACGAGATGGCCGGCCGCGAATCCGGTCAGGATGAGGCCGGAGACAGCCATGAGGAATTTTCGGCCGATGGAAGAACGGAACAGGTTGGCGAGGAGGCTCATCGCGAGGTGGTCAAAGGAATGGCGCAGGACGGTGCGGGCGCGCAAAAGCGCGTGGTCGGGCGAGGACCTAACAAGCCCTCTTCGCGCTTGTAAAGATTGGGGGTTCAAGCGCATGAGGCGGCGGGGCACTTATTAGCCCCGCTGAGGCAAGCCCACAGCCTGCCAAATGGCCTCCCAACGCATCGAGCCATCCCTGGCTTCGGACACGGGGCGCCGCTCTTAGTCAGACTTCGCCGACAGCGGCGTTCCTAGCGCGCCAAGGGCTTGAGCAGGTTAAACTTGCCGCTCGCGGCAGGCGCGATGAGACGTTTGCGGAAGGCAGCCACCCGCGCTCCATCGCCGAGGGCGGCGGCGATAGCCGCCTCCAGCCCCTCGGGAGCGCTCTCCTCGGCCACATAGTCGAAATTCCAACGCGAGTCGCCCGACTGGGTAAGCGTATAGTGCCAGCAGCGGAAAGCGGCCGGGATCGCGGCGTCGATCTCGCTGGGCGAAACGATCGAGCCATCGGCGCGGAAATGCAGTCCCCCTTCGCGACCCAACACGCGGTAACCGGACGGCAGACGGCGCACCACGTCTCCGGTGTGGTAGCGCAGCAAGGGCATGGCCTCGCGCTCGCGCGTGGTGACGTAAAGCTGGAACACGTCCACCAGGCCGCGATAGGGCACCAGTTCCACGAAGGCATTGCCGTCGATCACGCGGGACTCGTCCTTGAAGGCCTCGCCGACGAAGATGTAACCGGCCTCGGTCGAGCCGTAAAGGTCCACCTGCGGGGCCGGAAAGGCCTCGGCGATACGGCGGGAGTGGACGAGACTGGCCTTGCCGTAGGTAAGGATGACCACGCGTACCGAAGGAACGGATACGCGGCGTTTGAGCGCGGCGCGGGCAAGCAGCGAGAGGTAGATCGGCTCGCCCTCGATGATCTCGGGCCGCACCGCCTGCAGTTCCATGACGATGCGATCCCATTCCGCTTCGGGAAACACGAAGGGATCGCTGGTGAGATTCAGGTAGACCGTGCCGTCGAAATAGCGGTGGGGAAAGGGATGATCCTCGTAAGGGCAGAGATTCGAGGAACAGCCGACCGGCGCGAGGATGCACTTGCGATGCGGGCGGTCGGCATAGGGGGCGAGCAGGGGATGGGCGCGGTAGGCACGGCTGAGCTGGGCGTTCCACCAGCCGTCCTCCATGATCACCGTCATCGGCCCCTGTGTGGTGCCGGAGGTGGACTCATATTCGTAACGCTTCTCGTCGAGACCCTTCTGGATGAGGCGATAATCCTCGAAAAACGCCTCATGCCCGTGCGTCACGATATCCCTCTTAGAAAGCGCGGGGATCTCGCGGTAACAGCTCCAATGAAGCGGCTCGGGGTGGAGCGGGAAGCGCTTCCCGTAAAGCGGGCTGCGTTCGTAGATCCTGCGGATTTCCTGCTCGAGCACGGCAGGCAGACGCGTCGCGGCGGCTTCGCTGACGAGAAGTTCGGGAGAATTGGCGAAAGCGGGCGCGGAGACGGACATGAATCGAAGCCCCGAGGAAATGCCGGAGCAGGCGACAAGTCAAACGAGCGCGCCGCTCCTGCGTAATTTATTCACAGACCGCGCTTCGCACGCCAGAGGGGTTCGAAAAACAGGAGCGCGTCGAGTACCAGGCTATGGGTAATCCCCCCTGCGCGGGCTTGGGCGTAGACTTCTTCGACCGGCACGGCGGCGGTCTCGATTTCCTCGTCAGGATCCCAGGCGGGCGGGGCAATGAACCGGCATTCCTCGATCAGCACGAGGTGGCAGCGGTTGCTCATGAAGGCCGGGTTGGGGTGGACGCTGGCCAGCAGCCGGGCGGAGGAACCGGCGTAGCCCGTCTCCTCCAGCAGCTCACGGGCGCCGGCGAGCACGGGATCCTCGCCGGGCTCGATCACGCCGCCGGGAATCTCCCAGGAAAACGCGTCGATGCCGTAGCGAAACTGGTTCACCAGCACAAGGCGGTCATCGGGGGTGTGTGCGATCACGTTCACCCAGTCGGGAGCGTTCACGATCACAAAATCGCGCCGCGCACCCCGCCGCGGATGATGAAAAGGCACGCTCTGCAGGTCGAGAATGCGGGTGCGGGCCAGAAGGCTGGGCTCTCCCTTTTCCCAGCGCAGGAGCGAAGCCGTGGGCAAGGATGTCGGACCGGGCTCGGAATCGGAAGCCATGGACGAAAAAAACCTCCCGCCCTTCGAGGCGGGAGGCGAAAAGGATCAGGACACGCGGACGGAGGACGCTTACTTCTTGGCCGGCAGCTTGATCTTCTGGCCGACTTTCAAGGCGGTCCAGTTCACTCCGGAATTGACGGCCTTCAGGTCTTCGACGGAGACGCCGTTGGCCTGAGCGATCTTATAGCCGGTATCGCCCGCCTTAACGACGTACTCACCGGGGCCGGCAACCACGGCGCCGCCGGACTTGGTGGCGGAACTGCCGGACTTGGGCGCGGAGGTGGCGGCCTTGGTGGCGGCTTCCTGCAGCTTGGCGATTTCACCGTTGATCTTGCCCATCTCGCCGGCGACGGCGGTGAAGGCATCCTGGGTGGAACGCTGAAGGGAGGCGACGTTGCTGGCGGCGCGCTCGGCGGAGGAGTTGGCGCTTGCGACGCTGGACTCGAGGCCGGCGAGTTTATCCGTGTGCTCGGTGGCGGTGGCTTGGGCGGCGACAGCGGCCTTGTTGGCCTTGGAGGCATTGGCGAGGGCGATGCCCCCAAGAAGCAGACCGACGAGGCCGGCTATGAGACCTGCGATGGGCAGGTAGCTGGGAGAGGAATCGCGCGAAATCGGGTCCATTTTGGTAAAGTTACAGGCGAGTGGCTAGGGAGCGGTCTTCCGCGATTCAAGCAGAGACTGGCCCATTCCCGCTAATAAGTGCTAAACAGACGCGAAGAGAGCGGCGGCCGCTCATCGATGGTCGGGGCGATAGGATTCGAACCTACGACCTCCTGGTCCCAAACCAGGCGCTCTACCAGGCTAAGCTACACCCCGAA
>CBINGR010000080.1:0-22109 GCA_966250295.1 uncultured Akkermansia sp.
ATCAACGACATCCTCGACTTCTCCAAGATCGAGGCCGGCAAGCTCAGTTTCGAGAACCTCGACTTCGAGCTGCGCGACACCCTGGAGAACACCATCGACATGCTGGCCGAGCGCGCGCAGGTGAAGGGCATCGAGCTGGTGATGGAGGTGTCGGGAGAGGTGCCTTTCTTTCTCCGTGGCGACCCCGGGCGCCTGCGCCAGGTGCTGACCAATCTCATCGGCAACGCCATCAAGTTCACCGACGGCGGTGAGGTTACCGTCCGGGCGACCAGGGCGGACGAGACCGAAGACTCGGTCGTGGTGCGCTTCGACGTCCGGGACACCGGCCTCGGCATTTCCAAAGATGCGCAGGCCCGCTTGTTCAACGCCTTCACCCAGGCGGACAGCTCCACCACCCGCAAATATGGCGGCACCGGCCTGGGCCTCGCGATTTCCAAGCGCCTTGTCGCCATGATGCAGGGCGAAATCGGCGTGCAAAGCGAGCCCGGCAAAGGTTCCACGTTCTGGTTCACCGCCCGTTTCGCGCGCTCCTCCTCCCCCACGAAGCCCTCCCGCCTGCCCGACCGCGATGGCTGGTCCGACCTGCGAGTACTTGTGGTAGACGACAACGCCAGCGCGCGCCAGAGCCTGCGCCACCAGATTTTCGCCTGGAACCTCCAGAAAGGCAGCGCGGCCGACGGCCACGAGGCGCTCAAAACGCTTCGCGCGGCCGCGGCAGAAGGCCGCCCCTTCGACCTCGCGCTCCTCGATGTGCAGATGCCGGAGATGGACGGCCTCACCCTCGCCCGCGCCATCAAGGCCGATCCCGCCATCGCCTCGACCCGCCTGATCGCTCTCACCACCAAGGGCCATCCGGTCTCCTCCGAGGATGCTGCCGCCGCCGGTATCGATGCGTCCCTCGCCAAGCCCGTGAAACACTCGCGCCTGCTCGACTGCCTGGTGGGCGTTATCGGCCGCACCTTCGCCGTCAGCCTGAGCGCGCCTTCTGGTGCCCAACGCGGCCTGACGCTCGGCCCGGAACTGCAGGCGGAACTGCGCCGCACCCGCATCCTTCTGGCGGAGGACAACATCGTGAACCAGAAAGTCGCGCTCGGCATCCTCCAGAAACTCGGCTGCAACGCGGACGTCGCAGCCAATGGCTTCGAGGTCCTCGAGGCCCTGCAGCGCATCCCCTACTCCCTCATTTTTATGGACTGCCAGATGCCGGAGATGGACGGCTACGAAGCCACGCGCCTTATCCGCAAACAGGAAAAGGAGATGGTTTCCTCGGACCGGCCCGCCGTCTATATCATCGCGCTCACGGCCAGCGCCATGCAAGGCGACCGGGAACGTTGCTTGGGCGTGGGCATGAACGACTATGTGGGTAA
The DNA here is from genome assembly GCA_966250295.1 of uncultured Akkermansia sp. Classification (GTDB taxonomy): domain Bacteria; phylum Verrucomicrobiota; class Verrucomicrobiia; order Opitutales; family Opitutaceae; genus IMCC26134_A. The sequence goes on from CBINGR010000080.1 coordinate 1,368, forward strand.
ACCCATTCGTACCCCCGAGCTGAAACTGGCTCTCGAGCGCTGGCATTGCCAGGTCTCGGGCGTCCAGCCGGAGCCCCAGGCCGGAACGGCCTGAGCTCGCTCCCGCCGGACGCGCGTCGGGCTGATTCGGCCGCAGCCCCGGCGAAAGAAGAGACCGAAAATGACGCCAGAGCCAGCGACCCGCAGCCTGCACGTCCCCCGGCGCACAGGAGCGGCCCCAGCCGCAGGACAGAAGATGATCGATACTGCGCGGCTACATATTCGTGAGTTCGAGGAGCCGGACCTCCCGGCCCTTCTCACGCTGGTTGCGAACCCACAAGTCATGGGATTCTCCGACGGTACCGAATCCGAGATTGCCGCAAGGAACCCGGGATGGAAATGAACCAGGTAAGGAATCGGACTGACAAGGCACCACAGCCGACCTACAGCTCCAGTCGTGCCCGTCGTTGAGTTAACCAAATGAGTATTCCGGCGTTACCGATTACCCGAGTCGTGCTCTATGTCCGCGATATACCACGCGTCGCATCATTCTATGAAGAACATTTCGGCTTTCGCCGGCAGATCGTCGCTGTGGATAAAACCATCCTGTTTCCGAATGCGGGCGGCTGCGCGTTGGTTCTCCTTCAGGCTAGTCGCGGGCACCGCATTGGACAGTCGTCCGTGAAGATCGTTTTCGACGTGCCCGACGTACGAACGTTCAAAGACGAACGACTGAAGGCTGGATTGAAGTTCGGCGCCATCCATCGCGGTCCGAACTACGAGTTTTCCAACGCCAGGGACCCTGCGAAGAACCTCCTCCAGATTTCCAATGCTTATCTCCACGACAAACAAACGATATAACGCCGGATTCATCCATTACTTATGCGATGTTAGGCTGAAGACATGCGATCCCTGCGCCAAAGTATTTCCGGCTGGATGACGGCGACAGGGTTTCTGGTGGTGCTTTATGGCGTGCCTCAGGGACTGTTTATCTACTTCGCTCCTGTGGCGATGAGCGTCGAACCGCCAAACGCGACCGTCACCGCTTTGGCTTTGTCGATGGCGTGCCTGTCGGTTGGAGGCATCCTGATGGCGAGCGGGGCGATGCTCCGGGAAAAAAAGAAATAAACCGGGGCCTACCGAGGGTTGGAGCTCAATCCGGTTGCCCGCTGCAGCGTGCCGCGATTTCCATTCTGTCCAAAAAATCGCGTGACCATCGAAGTGATCAAAGCTTATACGGCCCAGTATCCCGATCCGATTTCCTTCGAGGTCGGGGTCGCCGTGCAAGTCGGGCGGGGCGACCCGGAAAAATGGACCTGCTTTGACCCGGATTCCCTGAACAATCGGCGCTCGTGATGTCCTGTTGGGAGACCGAATCCATCCGCATGAAATTCGAAACCGCGTGGTATCGCGTTTCCCTTCCCCTGGGTTATACCGGGGAACTGAAGTCCGGCATCCTGCGCATACGAAACGACTCCGCTCCCGGTTTGATCGAAGTGGAGTGTATTTGCAAAAGCAGCGGCACGACAAAGGATCTCGATCTGAAAGATCACGCCGGAAGCGGCGCCGAGCCGTGTACCCTCGGCCGGCTACGCGGTTATCGTTCCCGCACCGTCGGGCTCGACCGCTGGGCCCTGAGCGAAGCCAAAAGCAACAAGCTGTTGCTCATCCGTCTCAAGGAAAAGGCCGGGGGAGGATCGGACGAGCTCCCGATGGAAACGGTGCTCAAAAATATCCAATTGAAATGATCGGACGGAAACGGAGCACTGTCCCACTTGCGTTCCCGCCTATCCCGCCGCCCCTACGCTAAAGGCGGCCGGCAGGCGCAATAGATCACGTAACGCAGCGCTCCGGTCCGGTAGGCCAGCCAAAGCCGCGGCAAGGACAGGGCGAAGCGGCGATTCTCGTTTCGTCTGTCGAACAGGAAGCGGAAATAGTGCGGATGCCGGATCAGGCCCCACAACAATCGGCCGGCGCACACCGACCAGGTGCGCGCCACCCGCTGCGAAACGTCGTCGCGCGCCGTTACGGACAGGCCCGCCGACGTCATCCAGTTCACGTACTCCTCTTCACGGTTCAGTCCGGCCAGACGGCCCTCGCGGCAGATGGGCTCGAGCAGGCGGCGCAGATGCCAGGGACGCGGATTCGCCGCCGCCGTCCAAGCGCAGACCACGAGCCGGCCGCCCGGTTTCAGGACTCGGGAGACCTCGCGGAACACCGCCGCTTTGTCCGCCATGTGCTCGGTGCTCTCGATGGCGATCAAGGCATCCTGGCTCGCCGCCGGCAGGTCATTGTCCAACCAATCGCCCAGTATGAAACGGGGACGCGGCACGTTTTCCGCTCCGTCCGCGGCGCCCGCCTGGCCCTCCGCATACCAAAACTGCGCCGCGGAAACGGTGAACCCCGTCACTTGCACCCCTCGTTCACGGGCAAGGATGCGCGCGGTGGCGCCATAACCGCAACCGACGTCGGCAACGCGCATGCCCGGCGCCAATTGCGCCCGCGCGGCGACCACATCCACCAGAGCCCGCGTGGCCTGCTCGGGCGTATCGCGCCGGGTCCGCCAAAGCCCGTGGTGTACATGCTCTCCCCAGAGCTCCCGGTAGAAGCGATCCAGTTGATCGTAATGCCGGCCTACATCGTCGCTGGTGAAGGCAAAAGGGGTCGTGGAAAACGCGCCGTTCATGAGGCATCCAGCATGGCGCAGGAAGCCGGACCCGTCTCGCAGGCGAGAGCCGGCGAGGCTGGTGGGGAATTTTCCGATGCCGAGGAAAACGACCGTGTCAGTGGTCGGCGGAGAACATGCAGATGAGGCTGATCAGCCCCAGCGGGGGCAGAGACAGGGCGATCGAAACCGTGATTGCCATGAGCCAGGACAGGCTGCGCCCCGATTCGCTTTTGATGATCAACTTGAAGGCGACGGCCGCCGTGACGAAGGAGAATGCGCACGCAGTGGCCAGCGTCTTCAAGGTCTCGAAATCGGCATTCCTGAAAAGACCGGCCGCGGCGGAAAACACCATTCCGGTGACGACGCAGGTCAGCAGTGAAGCGGTGAAGAGATTCGTCCAATCCGCGCGAAACCGCAGCACTTGGCGAAAGACCTTGTTCAAAAAGGCCGCGCAAAAAAAGCGAAGAAGCTGCAGAAAAGCAGATAAAGCAGAACCAGAAAGGCCAAACCCATAAGCTCACTCAGAGAAAGACCCCGGCCCGTGGCACGCCCTAGGCACTGTCTTCAAAATACCTCAGACCGCCGAGCCCTGCGGGTGAGAGCTAAACCAGGCTGGGCCGGCGTTGTCCTCGGTGGCATGGGCCTCCGGCCCACCTCCACCTCGGCCGCCTTGGCCGAGCCAGGTTTTGCTCCCACGCCGGCCTGATTTATTTCGACGACACCGCCTAAAAGGGCATCGGGCATAATCCAACCGCAGCCGTAAGGAACGACCGAAAAAATGGCCGGCCGGCCGGAAAGCCGGCGCTCCCAGAGAGGAAGACCCTGCAGACCCGGTCAGCTCGCGACGAATATCAGGAACCTCACCACCACCGGCACACACACGAGAACCAGCGTCACCACTGCGGAAATAGGCCAGGACAGGAAGTTCCCGGCCTCGCTCTTGATCATGAAACGGAAGGCGAGCAGGCCCACGGCGAAGGCGGCGACAAAGCTAAAGCCCAGGATTTTGAACACCCCGGGTTCCGCTCCCGCGGAGAATATCCAATCCGTGCAAAAGTTGGCGACTCCGACCATCCCGCCGGCGAGGACTGCGGCGAACAGGGTATCGAACCACTGTGCCCGGAAATCCATGAGATGATGGAAGATCGCTTGCAGGGCGGCGGCGGCCACCAGGCCCCAGATCACGGAAAAAAAGAGAAAATACATCGTGGTCGCGAAGGGAGAAAGAACGCGACGGGAATGACACGCTCCAAATCATGCGGCACCGCCGAAGGTGGTTTTACCCCGAGGAACGCCGGCTTCCAGCCAGCGCGGTCCGACTCCCACCGCCTTTCGGCAGCCGGCTGAAAGCCGGCGTTCGCAGAACAATTCCCAACTTTCCCGCCGCCGTGACATCCCCCTCTCTCCATGACACTCCTGCCGAGGGCTGCAAAAAGCCGCCGGCGTTTTTCAACACCGGCGGCAGTTACGCGGCCGCAGGACCGATTACCTAGGCCCCGCGGAAGGGATGGGCCTGTCTCCCGTGTTCAGGGGCGCGCGAGATCGGGCGCGAGCAGCAGGTCGATGCCGCCAGGGTAGACCTTCGACTTCGGATCGACGGGGCGGAACCAGACAAATTCGCCGCCCGAAGCCGAGTCCGCCCGATAGACGCCGGACGTGGCCTCCACGAGACGAAGATCGCCGCCCAGGCGACCTTTCGCCGAGTAGAGCGCGATCCAGACGGCGTAATCTGCCGAAGCCGAGGAAGGCACGCTGGCCGTCACCTTCGTGGCGTCGGCGAGGAGGCCGGTTATCTTCATCGCGCCGCCTTTGGCCGCGATGGCCGACTTCAGCACGGCCGTGGCCGAAGGTTGGTCCGGCAGCCCGGTGGGCTGCGGAACGAGGGTGAGCATGTAAGCACCGCTCCAAGGCACGGGAGCCGACGAAGCGGCGCGCGGCTCGCCTGCGGCCGCGCCGACGAGCGCTTCGCCCTGGCGAAGGGCGAACGCCAGCGACCGTTCCCGCGCATCCAGTTCGAGCGCGCCGGAGAGCGGGAGCAGCGGCGTCTTGCGCTTGATCGTCAGGGTGGCGGTGCCGGCATAGCCGTTCTCCGCAAGAGCCAACACGCCCTTCAACGCGTAGGTTTTTCCATCCTCGTGTGCGAGCGTGCCGGTGAAGGAAGCCTTGTCCGTGACGGTGACCTGCATGCGTCCGACCGGATCGTCGGAGACCGGATCGCGCACCAAGGCGTCATAGATACCGGCGACGGTGATCTTGAGCGTGGCGACAGCCGCCGCAGAGAGGAGCCGTCCGCCCGCGGCGTAGACGCGCACGGAGTAGACGCCGGAATTCCCGGCGAGCGCGTTTTCGAGGAGCAGGGTCGAAGCAGTGGCGCCGACAAGGAGCTTCCCGTTGCGCAGCCATTGGAAGCGGTAGCCGGCGCCGGCGGCGAAGCCCGAATCGAGGACGATACGGGAGCCGGGCGCAAAGACCTGAGTCCCGGCGACACGGGCGACCCGCACGGCCACCTCGAGCCGGGCAGGTTCGCTGGTGTCGCTGCCGGCGGAGTTGGTGACGACGACGGTGTAGTCGCCGGCAGCCGAAGCCTCGACATCCTCGAGCGTGAGCGTGGCGGCGATCGCATCGGGAATGTCCTCGCCATTCTTCCGCCACTGGTAGGTCGGAGCGGGATTGCCGGTGGCCACGACCGTGAAGGTCGCATCGCCGCCGGAGCCCACGACGACGGAAACGGGCTCCGTGGTGATCTGCGGCGGCTCGTGGACCACCAGCGTGGCGGGGTCGGACTCGACGCTGCCCACGGAGTTGGTGACGACGACGGTGTAGTCGCCAGCCGACGCGGCGGAAACGGGATCGATGGTCAAGGTGGCCTCGGTCTCTCCCTCGATGTCCTGGCCGTCTTTCCGCCACCGGTAGGTGGGAGCCGGCGTGCCCGAGGCGGAGACGGTAAAGGTGACGCTTCCGCCGGCCACCGCGGTCTGGCCGACCGGGCCGGAGCCCTCGGGAATGGCAGGGCCTGCCTGGACGGTCAGAAGAGCCGGATCGGACTCGATGCTTCCCGCGCTATTGCTCACGCGCACGCGGTATTGCCCGGCGGCGGCGAGCGAGGCGGGCGTGACACGCAGGGTGGCTGTAGTGGCTCCGTTGATACCGGTTCCGTTGTCGATCGGTTCGCCGTCGAAGAGCCACTGGAAAGCGGGCGCGGGCGCGCCGGAGGCATTCACCCGGAACACGGCTTCCTGGCCGAGCTTGACCGTGGTCGAGACGGGATGCTGCTGGATGCTCGGGGCGACGGTCAGCTCGGTGATGGTGAGGACGGCGGCCGCGGACTCGACGGAGCCGGCGGCGTTGCTCACGACCACGGTGTAATCGCCGGCGTCGGCGAGGGTGAGATCCGAAAGGGTGAGCATGGCGGTGGCCGAGCCGCCGATGCGCGCGTCGTCGGCCAGATCGGAGCCATTCCGGCGCCAGCGGTAGGAAGGGGCGGGCGAGCCCGAGGCAACGACCTCGAAGACGATGGAGCCGCCCGGGTTGGCGCTGGCCGGGGAAGGCGGTTCGCCGATGGACGGGAGGACATTCACGGTGAGCACGGCCGGATCGGATTCGGCGCGGGCACCATTGTTGTCCACCACGACGGAGTAAGTCCCGGCGCGGGCGGGCGTGACACCGGTGAGCGACAGCATGGCGGTATCGGCGCCGGAGATGCCGGGGCCGTCGGAAAGATCCTCGCCGTCGCGCCGCCAGCGGTAGACGGGAGAGTCCGCGCCGGAGACGGCGATGCTGAACGTAACGTCGGCGCCGGAGGTGACCATCTGGGAATCGGGCTGGTCGGTGAAGGTGACGGCCGTGGCGCGGAGGCCGTTGACCTGGATGTGGTCGAGTACGACGTTGCCGGAGACTTGGAGCACCAAGGTCGAGGAAGCCTTGCCGTAGAAGTCGGAAGGCAGGTTCAGGGAGAAAGCCTGAAACTCGCCGGGGAGCGCCGTAACGGGCGAGCCGACAGGGACGCCGTTGAAGGACCAAACCAAGGTGGCGCTGCCGCCCGAGGCCGCGTAGGCGGAAAAGGTGAAATTGGCATCGTTGGGCTGCGAAGTGGCGGCGGGATCGTAGTCGCTGAAGCCGGTGGTGGCCACGGTAAGCGCGACGCGGCTGTTTGTCCCGGAGCTAAGCTGCAGGTGGGCGTTGTTGGGATCGCCCGGGAAGAAGTTGGCTCCGTTCACGAGCTCGTGGTTCACGGCCACAAGGGAACCGCGCTCGACCACCGCGATATCCGTGCCGCCGGCGGTATCCCAGGCATCCGCGCCGTGGGTGCCGTCGAAATAGAGCAGGCCCGTGCCGGCCTCGAAGGCCGTCTCGGTGGCGGTCTCGATATGCTTCGGCCCCGAGTCCGCATCGGTCGGCGAGACGGTGTGGCTAAAGTTGCTGGCGATCCGGCCTGCCGGCATACCGAAGGCGCCGTCGGTGGAGGGCGCGCCGGCCGAGATGAACTGACCGAAGTTCCAGCCCGCGAGGAGCTCGACCTGGGCGGGGAGGGTCAGAGGAAGAAGGAAGGCCGGCAGAAGGAGGGCGCGCAAAAGATTCATGGGAACGGAGACGGAAGGCGGAAAGGGAGGCCAGCCGCCGAAAGGAACCGGCGGCCGGCTTCGGGAACGCACGCGACGGGATCAGGCGGTGCGGCGGCGGCGAACGACGGCCATGCCGAGGGCGGCGGCGGCCGCGAGGGCGGCGCAGGTCGAAGGCTCGGGGATGGCGGTGGCGACGCCGTTGATCTGGATGTGGTCGATGACGACGTCGCCCGTCACGCGGCCAGTGATCACGGCGGTGGTGTTGCCGTAGAAGGAAGCCGGGAGATCGAGGGTGAAGGCGGTGAAGGAGCCGGAAGTGGTGGAGGTGGTGCCGAAGGGCGTGCCGTTGTAGAGCCATTCGATCGAGGCCGAGGCCCCGCTCGCCTTGTAGATCGCGATGCTCATGTTGGCATCGTTCGTCTGCGAGTAGCCGGCCGGATCGAAGTCGGTGAAGGTCGCCGTGTTCACGGAGATCGTGAAATCCGTAACGGCGCCGGCGGTGAAGCGGAGGTGGGCGTTGTTCGGGTCGCCGGCGAACAGGGTCTGGCCGGTGACGAGGGTCTCGTTGACCGCGGAAAAGCTGCCCAGCTCGATGACGCTGACGTCGGTGCCGCCGGCAAAATCCCAGGCGCTGAAGCTGAGGAGGCCGGTGCCGCTGGAGTAGGTGGAAGCGTCGCCGGCGCCGATGTGGGCGGGGCCGGAATCGGCGTCCACCGGGCGGTCGATGCCGGAGTAGTTGGAGGGGATGAAGCTCACGGGATCGCCAGTGGTGCCGTCGGTAGACGGAACGCCGGCGGAAATGAACTGGCCGAAGTTCCAACCGGCGATGAGCTCGACCTGAGCGGTGGCCGTGGAGACGATGGAAGCGAGGGCGAGGGTGCCCACGATCAGACTGCGGGTGGCGGTGGTTTTCATGGTTTAGTTGGTGTTGACGGGAAGGAACGGGAAACCGCCACCGCGTGGAAACGGTGGCGGCAGGGGTGACGAACGAGGGACGTTTACCTGCGACGGCGGCGCACCATCACCGAGGCCAGGCCGGCGAGGCCCGCGAGGGCCGCGCAGGTGGACGGCTCGGGGACGGCCTGGACGCCGTTGATCTGGATGTTGTCGAAGGTCACCGCGCCGCTGATGCGCGCGATGAGCGTGGAGCTGGCGTTGCCGTAGAAGCTGCCCGGAAGGTCCACGTTGTAGGCGGTCTCGGTGGCGGTGACGCCGATGCTGGTACCGACCGGGAGGCCGCCGTAGAAGAACGACACGGAACCGCTGCCGGAGGCGGCGAAACTGAAATTGTAGTCGTTGGTCTGCGAATAGGCGCCGTCGTCGTAGTCGGCATAGCCGCTGGTGTCGACGGTGATGGCGAAGTCCTCGACTCCCCCCGAACTGGTGAAGCGCAGCTGGAAGTTGGAGGTCTGGCCGGCGGCGAGGTCGTTGCTGGTGACGAGGCCGCCGTTGACGGAGCTGTAGGTCTCGGGGTTGTTGTCCACGTAGACCCCGCTACCGTCCGCGAAGCTCCAGACATGGGAGCCGTTGGAGCCGTCCCAGCTGATGATGCCGCTGCCGAGGCTGAAGGTGGAGGAATCGCCGGCGATGATGTGCTCCGGACCGGAGCTGCCGGGACCGGGACGCTGGGTGCCCGTGAAATTGGAGGGGATGAAACCGACGGCATCGCCGGTGGTGCCGTCGGTGGACGGAACGATGGAGGAGATGAACTGGCCGAAATTCCAGCCGGCGATGAGCTCCACCTGGGCGGAAGCCGCGACCGGGAGGACGACGAGACACGCTACCTTGGAGACGATTTTCATGATGAATGGGTAAGTGCGCCCCCGGGGGTGAGGCCGGGGGCGCGTGTTAGGCCCGGAGGGGGAAGGGGCTGGTTTTAGTCGACCAGAGGCTTGATGCCCGCGGTGTTGGTCTTGTTGGCGGCGGTCCAACCGGTGGTCCACAGGGTGGTGGCGGTCGGATTGAAGGCTCCCTTGTAGGTGGTGAACACGGCCGGGAACTTCACGTAGGCCGAGTCCTGGGTGCCGCCGGTGGCGAGACCGCTGGGGGTGCCGGCGCCGGCGCCGGGGCGGGGATTGAGGCCACCCGTGGCATAGCTCGGCGTGAGCATGTCGGGATTGGCGCTGTTGTTGACCGTGTTGGGGAAGATCGCGCCCGTGACGCCAGCGAAGCCGGTGGTGCCGGCGTTGGTATTGGGCGTGAAGGTGGTCGAGACCCCGAAGTTCGGGACGGTGCTGACCGAGGGCGTAGCCGAGAAGCTGGAGGCCAGGGTGGTGAAGCCGTTGATCGTGGTATTGCGGATGTTCAGCAGGCGGTCGGCATAGCTCTGGCGCACGAAGGGCGAGGGCGAGACGGCGGCGGTGCTGTCGACGTTGATGCCGGTGCCGGTGTTGCTGTTGGAGGTGATGAGGCTGTTGGCGATCTCGCCGCGGAAGCCGCGACGGATGCGGGCACCCTCGATGACCGGGGAGGTGCCGCCGACAATCTGCACGGTGGCGTTGTAGATGACGCTGTTCTGATAGGGCTGGCCCGTGGAAGTGATCGGAGAGCCGGGCTCGTTGGCGTCGTCGCCGTCGAGCTCCATGCCGCGCGGGTCGGAGGAGAGCGGGTTGGCGGAGCCGGTGGCGATGCCGTGGGCCACGTAGATGAACTGGGAGGTGCCGCGGTAGCCCTGGTCGAGGTCGAAGCCGTCGTCCTCGACGAAGGTGATGCAGGCGTAGGTGACATTGACCGTGCCGCCGAAGATCTCGATGCCGTCGTCGGAATTGCAGTAGATCTCGATATCGCGGACGGTGGTGTTGCGACCGACGCCGGCGAGGGTGATGCCGTTCAGCTCCTTGCCCGTGGTGATCTCGTAACCGCCGTGGCGGAGGGAGACGTAATTGATGAAGCCGGAGCTGTCGTCGTCGTCCTCGCCACCGTATTCGTTGAGGGTGCTGGTGTTCAGGCCTTCGAGGTAGGCGCGGCCGTCCACCTTGATGCCGTCGCCCACGGGGATAAGGTCGGTGGCGGCGTTGATCTTGGCGGCGCCGAGGAGCACGAGGCTGCCCCAGAGGGAGGAGTTGCGCTGGCCGGCGCTGTTGACCGGGGCCAGGGGGGTGTTGGCCGGATCGAGGTCGAGCCACTTGGTGTTGCCGTCGGCGGGCGTCCAGCGGTCAGGGGTATTGTCGCCGTTGTTGTTGTAACGGAGGCCGGTGGCGGCACCGCCGGACATCAGGCCGGCGTCGAGGACGGCAGTGGTGAAGATGATCGGGTTGGAAGCGGAGCCACGGGCCTGGATCTTGGCGCCACGGGCGACGATGAGGGCACCGGGATCGGTGGCGGTGTCATTGGACTTGGGCTGGCCGCGGATGATGACGCCGGGCTGGATATCAAGAGTGGCGCCGGACTCGACGTAGATGGGCCCCGAAAGGACGTAGGGGCTGCCGGCAGTGGTCCACTGCGTGTCGGTGGTGATGTTCGCCGTGACGTGAGTCTGGGCGAAAACCGCGCCGGCGGGAACAGCCAGAAGGCTGGTGAGAGCAAGGAGCTTCTTGTTCATGGGACTGGGTGCTTAGTGGGTTTTGTGGCCCGCGACCGGGAAGCAGCCGCGGAAAGGGTCAAAATTCAGCGGAGAGCGAGAGGCTGTACTCGCGCCCGGAGCGGTATTCGTTGCGCACGATCGTCGAGGCGGTGCGCTCGGGGTCGTAGATCGTGCCCCGGATCGGATCGGTGAGGTTCTTCACGCCCACGCGAAGCTTGAAGTTTTTGCCCAGCTTCTGGCTGAGGCTCAGATCGAGGCGGTGGGTGTCCCGCACGTAGATGTCGTAGGACGAATCCCCCTCGAGCGTGGCGCCTCCGCCGGCGGCGTAGAGCACGTCGCTGGTGAAATTCAGCGCCAGCGTGACCGAGGTGCCCCAACGGGGCCGGGTCCAGGTCAAATCGAAGTTGGCCAGGTATTCAGGCTGGTCATACAGACGCCGTTCGATCGTGGTCCCCGGGGCCACGAGGCCCTTGGAGACCATGTTGGCGACGACCACCGGGTGTTCCTCGACGGAGGCGTCGATGTAGGTGAAATTCGATCCGAAGGAGAAGGATTCGAAGAGCTCGGAAACGATGCCCAGCCCGAAACGGGTTTCGAATTCGACGCCCCACAGCTTGGCCTCGTTTGGGTTGTTGACCCAGGTTTCCAGGGAGTCGGGCAGGACGGCGCGGGGCAGGTAAATCTTCTCGATGGGATCCTTGATCGTCTTCGCGAAGACGCTCGCCGCCACCAGCGCGTGGGAACTGGGCAGCCATTCCGCGCGCAGATCGTAGTTGTTCACGTCCGAAGGCGTCAGGGCCGGGTTACCCAGGACGAAGTCGCCGGTCTCCAGGCTGCGGTTGAAGTAGGGCCCCAGCTCGCGCAGGGACGGCCGCGCCGTGGTCTGGGCGAAGTTCAGGCGGATATTGACCTTCTCCACCGGCTGATAAACCAGCCCGACCGCGGGATAAATCGTATCGTCCGAGAACTCCACCCGGGTGACGTGGCGGGCGGCGGCCGCGGAGTCGGTCTGGTAGGCGGGAATGGCCTCGGTGCCGAGGATGTTGTAGAGGGAACCGTGGTAAAGGAATCCGGTCGTGTAAGGGCCGGCGCTGTCCCGGCCAGCCGTGCTGATTTCGAATTTCTCAAAGCGGCCGCCGCCCGTAAGCTTCAACTTCGCCGGCAGCGCCAAGTCCGTGCCGAGATAGACGCCGGTGATGTTGCGCGACTGGATCGTGGATTTCAGCTCGCTGGAGCGGTAGTTGCCCGAGGGGCCGTCGATCAGCAGGCGGTCGAATACCTCGCCGATGTCCCCGCCGACCGGGACGGAGCGGTCGTCCTGCGAAATGGTGACATCGTCCAAGGCCCGGTAATAGTCCTCCTTGCCGACGTATTTGCGGTCGGTGTCCTCTCGCGCCAGCCCGGCGCGGACCTTGCTTTCGCGGCCGTCGAAGGCTTCGAAGGGAAGGGTGAAGTCCACGCGCTCGGCGGTCTGATCCTCGGTCGTCGAGGACCAGAAGCGGCGCAGGTCGATCTTGTTGGGAGTGATGCCGATGGTGCCGGGCGCCAGACCGTAGTCCTCGGCGGCGCCAGGCGGGTTCTCCGCCAGTTGCTCGTAGTAGGTAGCCTCCGTCACGGCGGGCTCGTCCTGGCGGGTCGAGGCGATCTGTGCGGCCCAGCTCACCTCCAGGTCGCGCAGGGAAGCGAAGGTGTGCTCCCCGCCAAACTGGGTCATCCGCAGTTCGCGCTCGGTGTAGCGCTGGCCGGTGCGGAATTTTTGCACCGAGAGCGGGGCGCCGTCGGCCTCGTCCACGATGTCGTCGCCCACGATGTAGGAGATGCCGGTGTCGGGATCGGTGTAGGTGGCCAGGGGAGACTCGCCGATCGTGGCGAAGTCCGTGCCGGTCCGGGTGAAGAACGAGGTCAGGCGCAGCGTGTCGTCGGGCGACAACTCGAAGGCGAGGTTGGCGAGCAGCGTGATCGCCACCTCGACCTCGGAGGACTGGTAATCGTAGGTACCCTGGCCGCGCTGGGTGGCTATGCCCTGCGCATACTCCGACTCCGAGGGATCGCCGCCCGAATTGTCCTCGAGATAAAGGCGGGTGCGCCGTCCCGACTGGGACTTGCTGCTCCGCTCCCAGCTGCCGGAGACATTCACGCCCAGCTTCCGCTCGCCCACGAGGAAGGTCTCGCCGTAGCCCAGGGAGTATTTGGTGCCCAGGGGCAGGTCGTCGTTCTTGGTGAGCGAATAGTCCCAGGGGGTGTCCCAGCTTTGCGCCCGGTTTTCGGCCGCCTGCGGGCCCGAGGCGGGGCGGGACTTCGAGCCGCGCGTCAGCAGGTCGTTGTTCTCGTGCGACACCGAGTAGGTGGGGCCGCCGTCCTCGAGCGCGTTCTCGTTCGCCTTGATGCCGAAGCCGACCGAGATGCTTCGTTCCTCGGGAAAAGCGCGCGGGGCGAGGTCGATCGAACCGCCCGAGGTCTCGGCCCACAGATCGGGCGCGAAGGTCTTGGTGACGACCAGGGACTCGACCAGGGAGGTCGGGAGAAAGTCCATCTGGGGCGCCTGCTTTTCCGGATCGGCGCTGGGGATCTTCAGGCCGCTGAGCGTCGTGGGTGTGTAGCGGTCGCTGAGGCCGCGGATGACGGCGAACTGGCCGTTGGCCACCGACACGCCGGGCACGCGGATGAGCGACTCGGCGATGTCTCCGGCGCCGAACTTGGCGAACTCGTCCGCGCTGAGAAAATCGATGGCCACGTCGGCCTTGAGGCGTTTGTTCTGAAGGTCCCCGGCGGAGCCCGCCACCAGGCCTTCCTCGACCGCGAGAGTATCCAGCATCACCACCTCCTCGTTGGCCACGGGCGTGAGCCGGGCGTCGGGCGTGGTCGTCACGCCGTCGGCGGGAACGGCCAGGGGGCCCACGCTCTGCTCGCTGAAGCCCGTGCGCTTGAAGGTGAACAAACGGTCGCCCTCCCCGACCTCGGTCTTGAATTGCCCCATCAGGTCGGTCGTCACGCCGGACGGCACGCCGTCCACCAGCACCTCGACCCCCGCCAGGGGCAGGCTCGTGGTCGAGTCCAGCACTCGTCCGGTCACGATCGCCGCAGAGGCGAAAGGCGCGGCCACACAGACGACGACGGCGGCGGAAGCGAAGGCACGAAAGGAGCGGGAAGTGATGCGAAACATGCGACGAAGGCGGAGGTCAGCGGGCGCGCATCGCCGCCCGCAAAGGGAAAGTCCCCCACCCCGCCAAGTATCACCGCCGCGTCACACTCGTCACTTTGGCGTCACCCCAAAGCCATGCCTGTGACGCAAAACCACGGGCTTTCCGCGTCGCCAAAAAATGAAAAAGCCGCCGGCGAAACCGGCGGCCCGAGACAGCTCGCGAGGGGTCCCCGGAAGCGCCGGCTTTCAGCTCGGCTTCCGAGCGCCCAGGGAGCCGGGCCGGCTGGAAAACCAGCGCACTCCCCGGCAGGGCTCAAACGCCCAGAGCCTTGCGACGATAGTGCTCGTCGGGACGCCCCGCGATGCGCGCCACCTGCGCGTCGGTGAGGAACACCGGCCCGGCTGCAGGCGAGGCGGCCGCGGCCGTGGCGAAGATCTTCGCCGCCTTTTCCGCCATCAGCGTCGCCGCGAGCACGGCGGCCGCCGTGGCGCCGAGCGCGATAAGCCCATGGTTGGCCAGCAGGATCACCCGCGGCGGCGTGTGGCGTTCCCGGCGAAAGGTCTCGGTCTCGCGGCGGATGGTCTGGGCCAGGGCGAGCCCGGGATCGGTGTAGGGGACGAACACGCTTTCCTCGCCGCAGCACACCACCTCGTCGGGGAAGAGCCGGTGCGCAGCCAGGTCGGCGGCGTGCGGCGAGCAAAGCAGCCCGTTGACCGTGATCGGGTGGGTATGGCCGACGAAGTTCACTCCTGGCAGGGAAAGCAGGTAAGCGTGAAAGATCGCCTCGACCGAGGGTTTTTTCGCGGCGGGGTCGACACGCGCGGCGAGCAGGGCCTGGTCGACCTCCGTATCGCTCATGCGCTCCCGATCGAGCAGGGCGAGCAGCCCGGCCGGGCGGCAGGCGGTGACACCGGCGGCGGAGAGGGTGGCGAGGTTGGAACCCGAGGCCTTGACGAGGAAGGTGCCGTCCTCGCGCCGCGCGGAGGTATTGCCCTCGCCGAGGATGGCGAGGCCGCGATCCTCGCGGCCGAGATCATGGGAAAGGGAGAGAAGAGTTTCGAGCGGCATGGAGAAGGAGGGGGAAAATAAACCGCGAAGTACGCGAAGAGGCGCGAAGCAATCGGAAACCTTCCGGCTTCGCGATCCTTCGCGCTCTTCGCGATTGTCAGCCGTTTTTAAAACGCGCTGCCGTCGGCCTTGGTGCCGCAAAGCGACACCTCGAGGCCGAGTTCCGCCGCGAGGGCCGCCTTGGCGTAGAGGGCCAGGTCGGCGGCCTTCGCGCTGTCCGCGTAGGCCACCTGGATGTGGTTGCTCTGGTGGCGGGCCATCATCTGGTCGCGCGTCACGCCATACGTCACCGCGTGCATGATCGGCCACTGGTAGGTGGTCTCGCGCCAGCGGCGTTCGGTCTCGGCCTGCGGGAGGGCGATGACCTTGGCGCGGCCGAGGTCCATCTTCAGCCGGCCACCGGCCACGAAGACACGGCTCCATACGATTTCGCCGGGTTTGGCGACGCCGCGCAGGGTGCCGCCGCCGAGACGGAAATACATGCCCGGCTGGCGGTGCGAATCGCTGCCCGCCCAACCGCCGACATGGTGGTCGGCCGGCGCGCTGCCGGAGATGAGAAAGACCCACACATACTCGTCGGTCGTGCCGGAACGGTCCCAATCGCCCCAGCGGAGGTCGTGCAGCGTGTTGGCCCGGGGCTGGCCGAGGGCCTTGTGCACGCGGTCGGTGAAGAGGCCGTCGAGGCCGGCGCACTCGTCCACCTCGTTGAAATGCGGGATGGGCTCGCCGGCGCGGATGACGGAGCCGTCGGCGCGCTTCACCGGCGGGCGTTCGGTGGAGTTGAGCGTGCCCTCGACCAGGTCGGAAGCGGGCAGAAGATCCTTCAGCCCCTGTTGGTATTGGATGCCGATGGTCTCGCAGCCGAACTCGTCGGCGAGGCGCACCGCGGCGACGTAGGTTTTGCACTGGAGCAGGACCTGGCGCTCGGTGAGCTCGGTTGCCTCGTCGGCCCCGAAATGGAAGGTGAAACCCTTCTTCTTGTACCAGGCGAACACCGCCTGCGCCTCGGCATCGGAGACCTGGGTGGCGGCGTAGTAGAGGGCGGACTGGGAGAGGCGCTCCTTGTAGACGCCGGCCGGGAAAAGCAGCTCGTCGGGGATGATGGCGTTGTACATGCCCATGCAGCCTTCGTCGAAGACGCCCATGATGGACTTCCTCACCCGCAGATCGGCGGCGATCTTCTTCGCCACGGCCCTGGCCCGGGGCGGCACCGCGGCCTTGGCGAGCGGCTTCACGTGGGCGGTCTTGTGTTTCACCGCGCCGCCCTTGAGCCAGGTCTCGAGCCCGCCGAGGAAAAGCTCGTCGTCGAAATTCTCGCTCCAAAGCGTGGAGTAGTTCACGCCGGCCTTGGTGAGGGAGCCGTTGAGGTTGAGCATGCCGACGAGGCCCGGCCAGGTGCCGGACCAGTTGGCGACGTTCAGGATCGGGCCGCGGTGCGAGATCAGCCCCGCGAGCAGGTGATGCGAGTATTGCCAGACGCACTCGGCGACGATGAGCGGCGCGTGGGAATCGAGCCCGGCGAAGACCTCCATGCCCTCCTTCTGCGAGCCGATGAAGCCGTGTCCGAGCGCCTTTTTGTAGGGATGCGCGCGGACGACTTTGTAGCCGAGGGAGGCGATGACCTCGCCCAGCCGTTTTTCCATCGCGGCCTGGGCCGGCCAGCATTTTTCGTTGGCGGACTGGCGCAGGTCGCCGTTGGCGACGAGATAGACCGATTTTTTCGGGAGTTTTTTCATGACGCGGCAGGCGGGGATGGGAAGGGATGTTTCGGTTTGTCGATTATCGACTTCCTTATCCTAGCAGGTTTGCCAGCGGAGTGAATGGAGGATAACGACCCAGGCATGGATAATATCGGCCTAAAGTCCCCTAGCCCCGCGTCCGGCCTGCTCGCCCCGCAGGTGGCCGACAGCCGGACCTTTTTCCTGCAACTGGCCGGGCCCTGGCGCGAGCGCGTGGCCGTGGCGCTGGGCGGCTGGGAGCTCTGCCGCGCCGACTACACCGTGGCCCGGACCCGCTACCCCTACTTCGTGCTCGAACTGGTGACGGGCGGAAGCGGACGGGCGACGCTGGACGGCACCTCCCACCGGCTGGAACCCGGCGTGTGTTTCGCGAGCGGTCCGCGCACCGCCTGCCGCATCGAGACGGACGCGGACGCGCCGATGGAGAAATTCTTCTTCGCCCTGGCCGGGGCCGGCGCCACACGCGCGCTCGCGCGGGCGGGCCTGTTGCACGGGCGGACGCGGCGGGCGGCGGCGTTGGGCGAGTTGCGCGAGCTGGCGGAGGACATCACCCGCGAAGGGCGGCGGCAGGGCCCGGCGGCCCCCGCGATCTGTGCGCGGCTGGCGGAGGTGCTGCTGCTCAAAATCGGCGAAGAACCGGTGCGCGCGGCCAGCCCTGGCGCGGCCCGCGGGCACCGCGCGGCGAACGAGGCCGCGCGGGCGAACTTCGAGCGCTGCCGGGCGCTGATCGATGCCCACGCGGCGGAATGGCGCGGCCTGGGGGAGATCGCCGCGGCGGCCCGGCTGGACGCCTCGAGCGTGTGCCGCTTGTTCCGCCGCTTCCTCGGCGTGAGCCCGCACCTGTACCTGCGGCGGCGCAAAATGGCCCTCGCGGCGGCCTTCCTGCTCGAGCGCGGCGGGCGGGTGCAGGACGCGGCCGCGCGCGTGGGCATGGAAGATCCCTTCCATTTCTCGCGTTGCTTTCGCGCGGTACACGGCGTGCCGCCGAGCGCGCTGCTCGCCGCGCGACGATGACACGGCCGCACCCTGCCCCGGCCCCCCCCTCCCGCTTACCACCAGCGGCGCTGCTGCGCGTGGTGAAGGGCCTTGTCGAGCTCGGGCAGGTAGGGGTGCCACATCCGCTCCCACTCGAGGCTGATTACGCCGTTGTATTTGTCGGTTTTGATCACCTCGAGCAGCTCGGCCATCGGGTATTCCCCGTCGCCGGGCAGCACGTAGG
Organism: uncultured Akkermansia sp.; assembly: GCA_966250295.1. GTDB lineage: Bacteria > Verrucomicrobiota > Verrucomicrobiia > Opitutales > Opitutaceae > IMCC26134_A. The sequence continues at coordinate 19,269 of CBINGR010000080.1, forward strand.
TATAGGGATGGGTACCGTTCGGGCTGGGCGTGCTGACGCTGTCCTTCACGTGCAGGTGGACCACGTGGTTGCGTACCGTCATCCAGGTTTTGGAGGGGGCCTCGCCGCCTTTTTTCCAGGTGTGATGCGCGTCCCACAGCAAGCTGATGTGCGAGGTCTTCGCGATCAGGTCGTGCAGGGCGCGCGAGGTGACGAAACCGTCGAGGGTCTCGACCATCAGTTCCACCGCCCAGTTGTTTTTGATGCGCTGCGCCTGCCACCACTTCAGGGTTTCCGCCGCCTCCGTTACCTCGGCGGCGTCGCCGGTCTTGCCGCCGTCGAAAACCCGCAGCCACGGGATGTCGGCTTCGTCGGCCCAACGCACGAACAGCTCGAGCTGCGCGCGGTCGATATCGTCGTGGCCGATCAGCTTGAACGAGGTGCCGAGCGCGCAGACCTTGACGTGGCGTTGTTTCAGGTGCGCGGCGAGACCGGCGGGAGAGCCGTAGTGCTCCTGGAACCAGGCCGGCAGGTCGGTGGTGTTGTTGAGCGTCCGCAGTTCCAGCGAATGCAGGCCGTGCCGGGCGGCGAGGGCGATGGCCCCGTCCAAATCCATTTCCGGGCAGCCGAGGGTGGAGAAGGTGTGTAACATCATGGGGTAGCGGGGTTGAGGGTTGCCCCAAGCATGGCCTTTTTGAACGGCGGCACAAGCCATCGTGCCCCAGGGAAAATCACTTGCGCCACCGGCGCTTCTCGCGAGCAAATCGGGGGCCTTACCCTAACCCGCCCCAAATCATGCCCCGTCCCGTCACCCTCTTCACCGGCCAATGGGCCGATCTGCCACTCGAAAAACTCGCCCCGCTGGCGAAAAAGATGGGCTACGACGGGCTCGAGCTCGCCTGCTGGGGCGACCACTTCGACGTGGAGGCCGCCGCCGGCAGCAAAAAATACGTCCACCAGAAATGGGAGCTGCTCAAGGATCACGGCCTCGCCTGCCACGCCGTCTCCGCTCACCTCGTCGGCCAGGCGGTGTGCGACCGGATCGACGAGCGCCACCAGGCCATCCTGCCGTCCGACGTCTGGGGCGACGGCGAGCCCGAGGGCGTGCGCCGGCGCGCCGCGCGCAAGATGATCACCACCGCCCGCGCCGCGCGTGCTTTCTTCGACGCCCGCCCCGGCGCGGCCGCCCGCAAGGACGCCTTCCCCGCGGTCGTGAACGGCTTCACCGGCTCCTCCATCTGGCACTCGATCTACGCCTTCCCGCCCACCCCGCAGGCGTATTACGACGCCGGATACGCCGATTTCGCGAAGCGCTGGCTGCCCATCCTCGACGCCTTCGAAAAGGCGGACGTCAACTTCGCGCTTGAGGTGCATCCCACCGAAATCGCCTTCGACATCGCCTCCGCCCAGCGCGCCCTCGCCGCGGTGAAACAACACCGGCGCTTCGGCTTCAACTACGATCCCTCCCACCTCGGCTACCAGGGCGTGGACTACGTGAAGTTCATCCGCGTCTTCGCCGACCGCATCTACCACGCCCACATGAAGGACGTGTGGTGGGGCCACGGCGACGGCAGCGTCGGCGTCTTCGGCGGCCACACGAATTTCGGCGACTCCCGCCGCCACTGGGATTTCCGCTCGCCGGGCCACGGCGACATCCGCTTCGAGGACGTGATCGTGGCGCTCAACGACATCGGCTACCGCGGCCCGCTCTCCGTCGAGTGGGAAGACATCCGCATGGACCGTGTGCACGGCGCCACCGAGGCCGCCGCTTTCGTGCGCCGGCTCGACTTCCCCCCCAGCGCCGTCGCCTTCGACGCCGCGTTCGACAAAAAGAATCAATAAAACATAGGCCACGGAGCGCACAGAGCCCAGACACAGAGGGCACGGAGCCAATCCTCCCGTATTTTCTCTGTGCTCTCTGTGTCCGAGCTCCGTGTCCTCCGTGTCTAAAATCAAAGCATCGAAAAAGCTCATGTCCTCCACCCGCAAACTCCGCTACGGCATGATCGGCGGCGGGCGCGGCGCCTTCATCGGCGCCGTCCACCGCATCGCCGCCCAGATGGACGGCCAGGCCGAGCTCGTCGCCGGCGCCTTCTCCTCCGAACCCGCCCGCTCCAAGGCCTCCGGGGAGGATCTCTTCCTCGACCCCGCCCGGGTCTACGGCTCCTACGCCGAGATGGCAAAAGCCGAGGCCGCGAAGCCCGCCGGCGAGCGCCTCGATTTCGTCGTAATCGTCACGCCCAATCACCAGCACTTCCCGCCCGCGAAGCTGTTCCTCGAGGCTGGCTTCAACGTGGTCTGCGACAAGCCGGTCACCTTCGATCTTAAGGAAGCCGTCGCTCTCCGGAAGATCGTGCGGAAGAGCAAAAAGGTCTTCGTCCTCACCCACAACTACACCGGCAATGCCATGGTAAAACAGGCCCGCGACCTCGTGCGCGAGGGCCGCCTCGGCGCCCTCCGCAAGGTCGTGGTCGAGTATCCGCAGGGCTGGCTCTCCACCGCGCTCGAAAAGACCGACCAGAAACAGGCTGCCTGGCGCACCGACCCGAAGCGTTCCGGCGCTGCCGGCTGTATGGGCGATATCGGCACTCACGCCGAAAATCTCGCCCGTTATGTCACCGGCCTCGGCATCGCGGAACTTTGCGCCGACCTCAGCATCTTCGTGAAGGGCCGCGCTCTCGACGACGACGGCAGCGTGCTCCTTCGTTTCAAGGGCGGCGCCAAGGGCATCCTGCACAGCTCGCAGATCAGCGCCGGCGAAGAAAACGCGCTCAACATCCGCGTCTACGGCGAAAAGGCCGGCCTCGAGTGGCGGCAGGAGCACCCGAACCAGCTCCTCGTCAAATACCCCGACAAGCCCAC
>CBINGR010000081.1:0-21561 GCA_966250295.1 uncultured Akkermansia sp.
TGACGTCGCAACGAAAACCTGATGCCGGCCTTCGCGACGGTCATTCTACCTGGCTGTTTATCGGGCATCCCGACGCCGGTCGCCGCGCCTCCATCCTCTACTCGCTCATCGTCTCCTGCCTGCGCCACCGCAAGGATCCCTCCGCCTACCTGCGCGACGTCCTCTCCCGCCTCCCCACGATGACCAACCAGGACGACCTCGACCCTCTCACGCCTCGCCTCTGGCAATCTGCCGCGGTGTGCGTCTCGTAACAGGTCGTAGCAGTCACCACTACGACCATCCCTGCCTCGTATAGGTCACCTATACGAGGCAACCCTGCGTTGTAGGGCACCCGGCCGGACGCTTACCGGAGCCCTGGCGGGTTCCGCGATGTCTTGATCCCGTGCCGCGCTGAAGGCCGGCCCCGCGCCGGCGCCCCAGCGCAGCCGGCGGCCGGCAGCCAGCCCCGCGCGCAACAGGCCGCGCGCCGCCGCCACCGCTTCCGGCAGCGTTTGTCCCCGCGCCAGCCCCGCCGCGATGGCGGCGGAGAGGGTGCAGCCGGTGCCATGGGTATTGGACGTTTTGATACGCGGGCCCCGGAAGCGAAGTGGCGGAGCGCCATCCGGCGTGATCAGCAGGTCGGTGCAGCGGCCGGGGTCCGGGCCGTGCCCGCCCTTGAGCAGCACTGCGCAGCCGGCATCGTCCGCGAGCGCCCGGGCGGCGGCCTCGGCTTTTTTGTCGTCGGTGACCGGCAGGCCGGTGAGCGCGGCGGCCTCGGGCCAGTTCGGCGTGAGGAGCGTCGCGAGCGGAAAAAGGTACCGGCGCAGCGCGCGCAATCCGGCCGGGTCGAGAAAGCGCGTGCCGCTGGTCGAGCCGATCACGGGATCGACCACGAGCGATCGGAGTGGATGGCGTTTCAGGACCGCCGCCACCGCTCGCACCGCCGCGGCGCCGGGCAGCAGGCCGGTCTTGAGCGCGTCGACCGGCAGATCGGAAAGCACCGCGTCGATCTGCCCGGCGAGCAGCGCGGGCGAAACCGGTTTCCAGCGGGTGATCCCGCGGGTGTTTTGCGCGGTGATGGCCGTGATGGCGGTGCAGGCGAAGCCGCCCGCAGCCTGGATCGCGCGTGCATCGGCCTGGATCCCTGCGCCCCCGCCGCTATCGGAGCCGGCGATGGTGAGGACAACCGGGGGGCGAGGCCTCATGGGGAAGCGGACCAGGCCTTGAAACCCCCGCGCAGGCTGCGCACGGAGGTGAAACCGTGGTGACTGCGGAGGATGCCGAGAGCTTTCAGGCTGCGCACGCCACCGGCGCAGTAGGCGACAGTCGGGCGCGAGGGATCGAGTGCGGAGAGGTCGGCCTGTCCAAGCGTGGCCAGGGGGGCGTGGAGCGACGGCTGGATGGCGCCGAGCGCCCGTTCCCATCCCTCGCGTACGTCGATCAGTTGAAAGCCGTCGAGACCGGCGCGCAGCGTCTCGGATGTGATTTCGTCGGGCGAGGCGGAGGCGATGCCGCAGGTTTCGCCGTAGCCCTCAGGCGGAAGATCCTTGATGGCGCGGCTGCGCGGGTCCGCGGCGAGCCTCAGCGTGCGCGCGGTCATGGCGAGGGAATCCCAAAGCAGAAGCCGGCCGGAGAGCGGTTCGCCAATGCCGGTGAGGAGCTTGATGGCTTCGGTGGCCTGGACCGTGCCGATCAGGCCGGGCAGCACGCCGAGCACGCCGGCCTCGACGCAACTGGGCGCGGCACCGGGCTCGGGCGGCTCGGGAAAAAGGCAACGATAGGTGGGGCCGCCGCGCCAGTTGAAGACGGAGGCCTGTCCCTCGAAGCCCTGGATGGCGCCGTAGACAAGGGGGCGGTCCGCGAGGACGCAGGCGTCGTTGACGAGGTAGCGCGTGGCGAAGTTGTCGGAGCCGTCGAGGACGACATCGACCGAGCGCACGAGCCCGAGGGCATTTGCGCGGGTGAAACGCTCGGCGCGGGCGTCGATGGCGAGGTGAGGGTTGAGCGCGCGGAGGCGTTCGGCGGCGGCTAGGGCCTTGGGACGGCCGGCATCCGCGGTCGTGTAGAGAACCTGTCGTTGCAGGTTGGATACGTCGACGCGATCAGGATCGAGGAGCACGAGGCGGCCGACGCCGGCGGCGGCCAGATAGAGGAGAGCGGGGCAGCCGAGGCCGCCGGCACCGATGACGAGAACGGACCCCGCGCGGAGTTTCTCCTGCGCGGCGGACCCGAAGCCGGTGAGGCCCAGGTGGCGCTGGTAGCGGAGGAGTTCGTCGGGGGAGAAGGGCATCGGAGGAGGGAAGATCGGACCGATCAGACTGATCGGTCTGATCTGTCGGATAGCAAGAATGTGCCGTCGTAGGCGGAGTCCCAGTCTTTCCACACGGGCTCGTAGCCCTGGGTGCGGAGGAAAGCGGCGACCTCGGCGGGGCTGCGGTCGTCGCTGATCTCGAACTGCTCCAGGGAGTCGGGAGCGCTGGCGTAGCCGCCGGGGTTGGTGCGGGAGCCGGCGCTCATCGTCGTAAAACCGAGCTTGAAGGCCTGGTCGCGGAAGGCCGGGCGCTCGCGGGTGGAAAGCGAGAGTTCCACCTCGGGGCTGAAGAGGCGGAAGGCGCAGACGGCCTGGACCAGGTCGCGTTCGTCGAAGGGCGTGACGGCAATGTCGTGGCCTTCGTGAGGACGGAGGCGTGGAAACGAGAGACTGTAACGGGTCCGCCAGTAGCTGCGTTCCAGGTAGTTGAGGTGAAGGCCGAGCATCCAGGCCTCGGCACGCCAGTCGGAGAGGCCATAGAGCGCGCCGAGGCCGATCTTTTTTACCCCGGCGCGGCCGAGGCGGTCGGGCGTTGCGAGACGGAAGGCCATATCGGCCTTGGGACCGCTCAGGTGATGGCGTGCGTAGGCGGCGGGATCGTAGGTCTCCTGGTAAACGAGTACGGCGCCGAGGCCATCGGCGGTGAGTGAGGCGTAGTCGGCCTCGGCGAGCGGCTGTACCTCGATGGAGAGATGCGAGAAATGCGGACGGAGGAGGCGGAGGGCCTGGGCGAGGTAGTCGCGGCCGAAGCGGGCGGACTCGCCGGTGACGAGCAGCACGTGATCGAAGCCGAGTGCCTTCAGGGCCCGGGCCTCGGCGAGGATTTCGGCGTCGTTGAGGGCTTTTCGACGGATGGCGTTTTGCGCGGAGAAGCCGCAGTAGGTGCAGACGTTGGCGCAGACGTTGGTGAGATAGAGCGGGGCGTAGAGCTGCATCGTGCGCCCGAAGCGCTCGACGGTGAGCTGGTGCGCGCGGCGAGCCATTTCCTCGAGATGCGGGGCAGCGGCGGGAGAGAGGAGCGCCGCGAGGTCGTCGAGCGAGAGACGGCCGGGCGTGGAGCCGAGGGCGCGGAGGACCTCCGCGGGCGTGGCGGAGCGCACGCGGGTGGCGATGGCGGAGAAGTCGTGGGTGGCCCAGAGGGCGGGGAAGGCAGCGGAAGACATGGTTTGCTGAGGGAAGATATGTCCGATCAGTCGGATCCGACTGATCGGACATATCTATACTCCGGAGAGAAAGGCGGTGAGCGGCGACGAGGCGCGGGGGGCGCCGGCGCGGGCGAGGCCGGCTTCGCGGGCCAGCCGACCGCCCTCGACCGCGAGCCGGAATGCCGTGCCCATGGCGACCGGATCCGCCGCGGTGGCGATTGCGGTGTTCACGAGGACGGCGTCGGCACCGAGTTCGAGGGCGGCAGTGGCATGGGAGGGCGCGCCGAGACCGGCGTCGATGACCACGGGGACCCGGGCTTGTGCGACGATGATTTCGAGGAAGGCCCGCGATTCGAGGCCGCGGTTGCTGCCGATGGGGGCTCCGAGGGGCATGACGGCGGCGGCGCCGGCTTCCTCGAGCTGTTTGCAAAGCACGGGGTCGGCGTGGACGTAGGGCAACACGATGAAACCGCGTTTCACGAGTTCACGGGTGGCGGCGAGGGTCTCGACCGCGTCGGGCATGAGATACTTGGGATCGGGATGGATCTCGAGTTTCAACCAGTTGGTCTCGAGGGCCTCGCGGGCGAGTTCGGCGGCGAGGATGGCCTCTTTGGCGTCGCGCACGCCAGAGGTGTTGGGGAGGAGGCGGTGGCGGACGGGATCAAGATGGTCGACGATGAGGTCGGCGGAGCCATCGGTGCGGGCCCGGCGGAGCGCGACGGTGACGAGTTCGGTGCCGGAAGCGTCGAGCGAGGCGCGCATGGTAGCGGCGTCGGCGTATTTGCCGGTGCCGAGGAAAAGGCGGGAGGAGAAGCTTTGGCCAGCGATGATGAGGGGGGCGCTGCTGCTCATTTATGATTTAAGATTGATGATTTATGATCGGTTCCGGCGCGGACCAGGCGGCTAGGAAGGCGGCGTGGCGGGTGGAGACGTCGTTGGATGAAAAGAGACCGGAGGAGACGGCGACACCGTGCGCGCCGAGGGTGCGGATCGCGGGGAGATCGCCAGGGAGGATGCCGCCGATGACCCAGGCGGGGAGGCCGCCGAGGAGGGGCAGGAGCGGGGCAATGCCTTCGGCGCCGAGGACGGAGGCGAGGTTCTTCTTGGTGGAGGTGAAGCGCCAGGGGCCGATGCCGACGTAGTCGAGCACGCCGCAGGAGGCGGCCCGGCGGGCGGCGTCGGCGTCGTTGACGGTGCCGCCGAGGATTTTCCCCGGGCCGAGGCGGGCGCGGGCGGCGGTCCAATCGCCATCGAGTTTGCCGAGGTGGACGCCGGCGGCGCCGGCGGCGAGGGCGATATCCACGCTGTCGTTGACGATGCAGACGGCTCCCGCGGCGCGGCAGGCGGCGGCGACCTCGCGGGCAGCGGCGAGCCAGGGTGCGGGCGCGGCGTCTTTCATCCGGAACTGGATCCAGCGCGCGCCGGCGGCGAGGAGGGCCTCGGCTTGGGCGACGTGCGAAAGCGGCAGGCCGTCCCGGGTAAGGCACATGAGGGGCGGCGCGGTGGAAAGGTCAGCGGGCATGGGCGAGAAGTTCCGCGAAGGCGGCGGCGGGATCGGAAGATTGCCATACCGCCCCGAGCACGGCGGCGCCGTCGAAGCCGAGCGCGCGGCAATGCTCGAGGCGGGCGACGCTGACGCCGCCGAGCGCGAAAACCTCGGTGCGCCTTTCGGCGGCGGTTCGTTGCGAGAGCGCCAGGGCGATGGCGGCGCGGGGCAGGCGTTCGTCGGGGCGGTGTCCCGGCTTGGAAATCGAGGGAAAGACGGGGGAGAGGAGAAGGCGCGAGGCCGAGCCGAGGGCGGCGCGCAACGACGGAAGATCGTGGCAGGCGCGGCTGATGAACGCATGCCGGGCCGACGCGGTGTGCTCGCGCTCGTGCAGGCCGCCGAGTGAAAATTCTTCCGCCAGCTCGTGGTGGGTGTGCAGGACCAGGCGCGGGTGAAACTCCGCGGGCAGGCCCCGCAGCCAGGCGGCCAGGCGGTCGCGCGGCCAGGCGGGCTTGCGCACGTGATAATGCTCCAGGCCGGCGGAAAAAAGACGGGGAAGCACGGGGACTTCGCGTTCGTCCCGATCTTCCGGGGAGATGAGCAGCAGTTTCACGCGCGGTGAGGTTTAGCCGCCCTGGGTGGCCTGGATGACGAGGACACGGTCGCCTTCGGCAAGCGGCATGGCTGGCCAGGAGGAGCGGGGGACGACGGCATCGTTGACCGCCACGGCCACGCCCCGGCGCTCGGCGAGGCCGAGCTCGCGGGCGATGGCGGCGAGGGTGGCGCCGACCGGAAGCTCCCGGACCGTATCATTAACGTGGATACGCATGGTCGGGCAGGCTTTATGGTTTGGCCGCGTGGTAAATTTCGCCGCCGGCGGACTGGAATTCGGCGGCCTTTTCCCCGAGGCCGGCGGCGAGGGCCTCGGCGGTGTTCAAACCCTTCTCCTCGGCGTAGCGGCGGATGTCGTCGGTGATCCGCATGGAGCAGAACTGAGGGCCGCACATGGAGCAGAAATGGGCGGTCTTGGCGCTCTCCTGCGGGAGGGTGGCATCGTGGAATTCGCGGGCGCGCTCGGGGTCGAGGCCGAGGTTGAACTGGTCTTCCCAACGAAATTCGAAGCGGGCCTTGGAAAGGGCGTTGTCGCGGTATTGCGCGGCGGGGTGGCCCTTGGCGAGATCGGCGGCATGGGCGGCGATCTTGTAGGCGATGACGCCGGCGCGGACATCGTCGCGGTCGGGAAGGCCGAGGTGCTCCTTGGGCGTGACGTAGCAGAGCATGGCGCAGCCGTGCCAACCGATGTTGGCCGCGCCGATGGCGCTGGTGATGTGGTCGTAGCCGGGGGCGATGTCGGTGGTGAGGGGGCCGAGGGTGTAGAAGGGGGCCTCGTGGCACCACTCGAGTTGCTTCTCCATGTTTTCGGGGATCAGGTGAAGCGGAACGTGGCCCGGACCTTCGCACATGACCTGGACGCCGCGTTCCCAGGCGCGGCGGGTGAGTTCGCCCTGGGTTTTGAGTTCGCCGAACTGAGCCTCGTCGTTGGCATCGGCGATGGATCCGGGGCGGAGGCCATCGCCGATGGAGAACGAAATGTCATAAGCGGCCATGAGGTCGCAGATCTCGTCCCAGTGGGTGTAGAGAAAGTTCTCTTTGTGATGGGCGAGGCACCATTTGGCCATGATGGAGCCGCCGCGGGAGACGATCCCGGTCATGCGGCGGGCGGTGAGGGGGATGTAGCGGAGGAGGACGCCGGCATGGATGGTGAAGTAGTCCACGCCCTGTTCGGCCTGTTCGACCAGGGTGTCGCGGAAAACTTCCCAAGTGAGCGCCTCGGGGCGGCCGCCGACTTTTTCGAGGGCCTGGTAAATGGGCACGGTTCCGACCGGGACGGGGCAGTTGCGGAGGATCCACTCGCGGGTCTGGTGAATGTTTTTGCCCGTGGAAAGGTCCATGAGGGTATCGCCGCCCCATTTGACGGACCAGCGCATCTTCTCGACCTCCTCGTCGATGGAGGAGGCGACGGCGGAGTTGCCGATGTTGGTGTTGATTTTCACCAGGAAGTTGCGGCCGATGATCATCGGCTCGAGCTCCGGGTGATTGATGTTGGCGGGGATGATGGCGCGGCCGCGGGCGACCTCGGACCGGACGAATTCGGACGTGATTTCACGCGGAATGGCGGCGCCGAGCGGCGCGCCCGGGTGCTGGCGGAGGAGCGAGTCGCGCGGGCCGTCGGCGTGCATTTTCAAGAGGCGGGCGTTTTCACGGAGGGCGACAAACTCCATCTCGGGAGTGACGATGCCAGCCCGGGCGTAGGCGAGCTGGGTAGGGCGCCGGCCAGACTTGGCGCGGAGGATGGGGCGGGAGGCGCGGTCGAAGTATTTGAGACCGTTGCGACGGCCTTCCGCCTCGGCTTGGGCACGATGTTTCTCGGAGAGGTAGCCGTCGTCGAGGGGCCGTACGGCGCGGCCGGTGGTTTCCTCGACATCTCCCCGCTCGCGAATCCAGGCGGCGCGGAGAGCGGGGAGACCCCGAGTGGCATCGCCGTGGAAGGAAGCGTCGCCCCAGGGGCCGGAGGTGTCGTAGACGGTGACGGGGGCGTTGGGCGTCTCGGAGCCGTCGGGCCGGCGCGTGGGGGAGAGGGCAATTTCGCGTACCGGCACGCGGAGATCGGGGCGCGAGCCCTGAAGATAGGCGCGACGGGAACCCGGGAAAAGCGTGTGCGCGGCCGGAATCGCGGTGGCGGAGAGAGTGGTTTGGGACATGGGAGACGGCGATGTGGTGGTCGCGGCGCCACGCCTCGGAGATCCCAGTGTCCCTGCGGGTTAAGCACGAGGTCGTGCAAGCGCCCGGAGGTCGGCCGTTTTCCCTTCGGCGGTGCTAACCGCATCAGGTTCGAAGGCTATAGGGACGGATCGTGCCCCAATCTCAGCCCGGCGCCCCGGGTTCGCCTAAACAAAAATGTACGCGACTGTAGGCCCGCGGAAGCGGCCGGGTTCAAGCCCAAAGATGGCGGGGGCGGCGCTACGGGCCCCGCGCGGAGCTCACGTTTTCTCCGCCGGCTTTTCCGGCTGCGGGTGAAAAACGTCCTCCAACTCCAGACCGGTTAGTTTCTTAATGCCGCCGAGCAAAAGCCATAGGGCGAGCATCATCATGCCCATGCTCGGGATGACGATGACGGGCCAGCTGAGCCACTGCATCCGACCGAGCTGCTCGTTGAATTCGGGGGTGCCGCCGGGGGCGGTGAGTATCCAGCGCGCCAGCACGAAATTGAGGACCGCGCTGATCAGGAACGAGGCCGTGATGAGCCAGCCGGCGCGGGCGAGAAGTTTTTCGAAGGCGCCGTGGGCGCCGCGCTCGTCGAGGGCGGCGTCCACCTTGGGGATGTTGATTACTTGCTCGTTGTAGATGAATTCGCGGACGAGCGGGCGCTTCGACTTCATCGAGAGCAACACCATGAGGCCGATGACGGCGGGCACGGAGGCTTCTTTCACCGCGAACCAGAGGCCGTCCACCTTGGCGAGGCCGAAGCCGCCGGTGAGCAGGGTGCTGGTGAAACCGATGCCGGCGATGAAGTTGAACTTTCGCCGTTGGAGAAAATCCCAAATGCCGTAGCCGAGAGGGAAGGCGAGGGCGACGACCAGGGCGACCTCGGGGCCGAGCCTTCCGGACGCACTGAGCCTGGAGAGAATCAGCGCCGGCGCGGCGATGGTGCAGACGAGGTTGACGAGCAGGTTTTCGCGCTTGGGCCGGTCGGGGGGATTCACAGGTCGACCCAGTGAGGAGTTTCCTACGCCGCTGTGAATCCCAAAGCGGGGCGATTTCCGCCGTGCCCTCCGGAGCGCGAGTGTCTAGTCGTGGGCTTCCCATGATTCTTCTCGGTGTAAACATCGACCATTGCGCCACCGTCAGGCAGGCGCGCTACCGCGGCTACTCCTCGACCGTCGGCGGTCCGATCGAACCCGATCCGGTCATGTTGGCCACGCTGGCCGAGCGGGCGGGGGCGGACGGCATCACGATCCATCTGCGCGAGGACCGCCGCCATATCCAGGAGCGCGACGTGTGGCGGCTGCGGGAGGTGGCGCAGACCCGGATCAATCTCGAGATGGCGTGTACCCCGGCGATGACGGAGTTTGCGCTGAAGGTGAAGCCGGAGTCGGTCTGCCTCGTGCCGGAGAGCCGGGAGGAAATCTCGACTGAAGGCGGCCTCGACATCGTCGGTCAGCGCGACCGCGTGCGCGCGGTGTGCGAGGCGATGCGGGCCGCCGGGATCACGGTCAGTCTGTTCATCGATCCCGATCCGGATCAGATCGCGGCGGCGGCGGAACTGAAGGCGCCTTGGATCGAGCTGCACACGGGGGCCTGGGCCAACGCCTACCATGGGCCGAGGCGTGGGGAGGAATTTGCCCGGCTGGCGGCAGGCGCGCGCCGCGCGCACGCGGCGGGACTGGTGGTGAACGCCGGCCACGGGATCAACTACGTCAATGTGGCGGAAATCCGCACCCTGCCGCACGTGCACGAGCTAAACATCGGGCATAGCATCATCAGCCGCGCGCTCACCACGGGCATCGAGGAAGCGGTGCGAGAAATGAGGGCGCGGATGAATCCGTGCTCCGGAGTTTTCGCGGGCACCTCAGGCCGATGATTTCCGGACACGTCCTGGGCCTGGGTTGCGATTTGTGCGAGGTGGAGCGCGTGCGCGGGGTCTGGGCGCGGCAGGGGGAGCGGTTCCTGGAGTACACGTTCACGGAAGCGGAGTGCGCCTACTGCCTTCGGATGCGCGATCCCGCTCCGTTTCTGGCCGCCCGTTTCGCGGCCAAGGAGGCGGTGGCGAAGGCTTTCGGCACGGGGATCGGCGCGGAGCTGGGCTGGAGGTCCATCGAGGTGATCCACGGCGAGCGCGGCGAGCCGCGGGTACGGCTGGATGCGCAGGGGGATGCCTTGCTCGCCTCTCGCGGCGCGACGGAGGTGATGCTGACGCTCAGCCATACCGATACCATGGCGATGGCAGTGGCGGCGCTGGTGAAAACCGGCTAGGGTTCGCGACCATGCGCGGGGCCTTTCCCATTTTGAGCTGCGAGGAGGCGAAGACCTTCGAGGCGGAGTATTTTGCGGGCGACGAGGGGCGCGAGTGGGCGGCGATGCAGGCGGCGGGCCGGGCGGTGGCGGAAGGGATCGCGTCGGATTTTTCCGAAATCGGCCCCTGGCCGGCTGCGGCGCAAGTGCTGGTGCTCGCGGGCAAGGGCCACAACGCGGGAGACGCTTTCATCGCGGCGGCGGCGCTGCGCGAACGGTTTCCGGAAATACGAACCGATGTGGTTTTCGCCCTGGGCGAGCGGGGGCTGCGACCCCTGGCGCGGAGGGCGTGGTCGGAGCTGGCGCCCTCCGCGCGGATAGTGCGGCCGGACACGGCCTGGCAGCCGGCCTACGACGTGGCGATCGACGGCGTGTTCGGGTTCCAGTTTCGCCCGCCGCTGACGCCGGATGTCGCGCAGCTGCTGGCCAGGGCCAATGCGTGGCCGGTACGCCTGCGGGCGGCGGTGGACCTGCCGAGCGGGCTGGAGGAGGCGGACGCGTTCCACGCGGATTTTTCCTACGCGACGGGCATCGTGAAGGCTCCGCTGCTCGGGCTGGAGAATGCCGGCCGGGTGCGTTTTCTGGATCTGGGCTTCCCCTTGCCAACGAGGACGGCGGGACCCTGCGGACTGGGGCGGGAGGTCCTGGAGGAGCTGCGTAACCTGCGCCCGGCACGGAGCGACAAGCGGAGCTTCGGGCACGTGCTGGTGATCGCCGGTTCGCGGCGTTATCCGGGCGCGGCCTTGATGACCACGCTGGCGGCCTTGCGCGGCGGGGCCGGCTTGGTGACTGCGGCAGTGCCGGAATCGCTGACGGCGGCATTCGCGGCGCAGGCTCCGGAGGCGATGTGGCTGAGCCTGCCCGAGACACCCGACGGCGGGCTGGCCTTGGAGGGAAGGCATCTCCTACGCGAGGCGCTTGCGCGCGCGACGGCGGTGGTGATCGGCCCGGGATTGGGAAGGGAGCGGGAGACGCTGGCACTCGCCGGCGACGTGGTGCGGGAGTCGCTGCGGCCCCTGGTGATCGACGCGGACGCGCTGCAGCCGGAGATCGTCGGGGGCGGTGCCGCGGCACGCGTGCTTACGCCGCATGCGGGAGAGGCTGCGCGCATCGAGGCGGCGATTCCAGCGGGTGCGGTGGTGGTGCGAAAGGGCCCGGTGACGCGGATAGAAACCGCGGGCCGGGAAGGACCGGTCTATCATAGCTTTCACGGCGGCCCGGTCCTCGCGCGCGGAGGCAGCGGAGACATGCTCGCGGGTTTGGCCGGAGCAATGCTGGCACGGACGCCCGCCAATCCGCTCATGGCGGCGGCGCGCGGTGTAGTCTGGCAGGGCCGCGCGGCGGCTGCGCTGGCACGGGCGCAGGGGGCGCAGGCAGTGAGGACCACGCAACTGCTCGACTTTCTGGCGCCGGCTCTGCGGGATTCGTCCGCATGAGCGAACTCACCGTGCCGCAGGCATTTCTGGTCCTGAACGCCTTGCCCGACATCGGGCCGATCACGACCAACCGGCTGTTGGCGGCCTTCGGCGACGACCCACGGCGCCTGTTCGAGGCCCCGGCGCGGGAACTGGAAACGGTGAAGGGGGTGGGACCGAAGATCAGCGGGAATCTGCGCGCCTGGGGCACGCTGGTGGACCTCGCGAAGGAGGAGGCGAGGCTGGCGCAGGCGGGCGCGGTTTTCGTGAGCTGCCGCGATTCCGCCTACCCACCGCTGCTGCGCGAGATTCCCGATCCGCCGCTCGGCTTGTATCGACGCGGGGACTACACTTTCGGGGCGCCTTGCGTGGCCATCGTGGGATCGCGGCGGACGACGCTCTACGGGCAGTCCACGGCGAAGAAGCTCGGCTACGAACTGGCGCGGCTGGGCTTCTGCGTGGTCAGCGGGCTGGCCCGCGGGATCGACACCTGCGCTCACGAGGGAGCCCTGGAGGCGGGTGGACGCACGGCGGCGGTCTTGGGCAACGGCATCGACATCATCTACCCGCCGGAAAACCTGAAGCTGTACCAGCGCATCGAGGAGAACGGCGGCGCGATCCTGACCGAGTTTCCGTTCGGACGGCGGGCCGACAAGCAGTCCTTCGCGATGCGCAACCGGATCGTGGCCGGCATGTGCCGGGCGGTGATCGTGGTGGAGAGCGACGTGAGCGGCGGCTCGATGATCACGGCCAAGTTCGCCGGCGAGCAGGGCCGGCTGGTGTTCGCGGTGCCGGGCCGCATCGACCAGCCGAGTAGTGCCGGCTGCCACCAGTTGATCCGCGACGGGGCGACTCTCCTGACCTCCGTGGACGACGTGTTGAGCGAGCTGAACTACTTGGAGGGTTTCGGCCCGGCGGGGGCATCCGCGATCCCGGAAGATGGCGAACGGGCGGCGGGAAACGCAGCCTCCAAAACCAAGGACCATGTGCACGCGCCGGCGGGCTTGAATGCGGAAGAGTCGCGGGTGTTGGAGTGTTTCGCGGGCGGGGCGATCCTGGCGCCCGATGCCTTGGTGGCGCTGACCGGCCTGCCCAGTTACCAGTTGTCGGCCACGCTGATGATGTTGGAACTGAAACGCCTGGTGGCGAAGCGGGTGGACGGGGCCTTCGAGCGGCGCTGAGGAGCCGCGGACGTGTCGGATAGACCCGCGACGTGAAGACTAGAAGTTCATGAATGCGGAATAGGCATTCCGATCGACGTACTCGACGAGTTCGTTCCAGCTTTCGATGCCGTAGCGGGCGTCGTCGTCCAGCTTGGCCAGGGATTCATCGTAGTAGAACGAATCGTTGCCGGTGAATTTCAGGCTTTCGCCAACCACGGACCCGTAGATGTAGCCGGAGTTGCCGCCGCCTTTGGCCTCGATGTCCGCGTTCGGCGCGTAGACCACGCCGCTCAGGTTGCCATTGCCCGAGATACTGATGTTTTGGGGGCCGGAGGCAGTGGGTTTGGCGTCCTCATCGGTGCGGGTGCCATAAAGCTGGAAGGTCTTGGGCTGGCCGGCAATGGAGCCGACGACGGTCGTGGATTCCGGAGTGCTGCCAGTTCGGGTCTCGGTCACCGTGGTTGAACCCGCAACCGGTTGCGGATCCCCTTTGGACGCATTGGCGGTGTAGCTTGTGGTCTTGGAGACGGAGGTGGGCGTATTGCTGCCGACGGTAGTGGTCGTCGTGATCGTTTCATCGTAGGTCCAACCTTTTACCACGTTCGAGTTCCTGCCCGAGCCGTATTGAGTAACGATATTTGAGATGGTCGTCGTGGTCTGGATAGTGGTGGTCGTCGTGGTGGCGGGGGTGTAGTTGGTGACGAGGACGTCGTTGTTGACCGTGCCCTGGCCGCTGACGGTGACGTCGCCGGGCGTGTAGACTTTGAGCGAGGCCGCCACATAAGTGGTCACGCCTGTGGAGGTGTTGGTGGTGATGGTGCCGCCGATCTGGATCGCGCCGGAGCCGCCCCCGACATCGATAGCCTGCATGTCGTTATCCACAAAAAGGACTACATTGGTCCCTTGGGTAATGGAGAGCGTTTCGTTGTTCAGCGTGAGTTCAGACGCTTTGTAGTAATAATTTCCGTCGGCATCGGGACTGTCGCCGACGCGGGGCAGCGTGAAGTTGGTGGTGATGGCGCCGAGGCTGACGTAGGTCTTGTCCGGGGCGGTGGGGACCGTGAGGTCCGCGGTGAAATCCGTGCTCACGCTATTGGGATCTTTGGTTCCCGCGGTGGTGCCGAAGGGGCCGATATAGCCTTGGGCCCCGACTTTGATGTCATCCAGATCGTCGCTGCCCACCGCAGCGGTTCCGTTCACGTCCGCGTTGCCCGAATCGATCGAAGCGTCGAGATCGGTGGTCGCGAGGCTGGCCTTCGCGTGCAGGCCGCCTTGGGTGGGGGTAAGGTAAATCGTGTTGGGATCGTTATCGGGATCCGAGTTCCAGCTGGCGAAGTAAACGTTGTTGCCGCTCGCGGCGATGCCCTTTTCGCCCAAGGCGCCGACAGCGAACAGAGAGCGGCGGCTGAGCGTCACCCGGATCCATTTTTCAATGGGCGTGCCTTGGTTGGGGGTAACTATGGCGCGGGCGATGATGAAGGGCGAGGTGCTGCCCACCCGTTCCTGGGCGTAGACTTTTACCTGGGTCGAAGCGCCGCCCTCGATCCCTCCCAAGTCGAAGGTGCGACGGCGGGCCAGCGTGCCGCTCGGCACGTCTTCCCACGAGTCCCAAGACCCGGCTACGCCGCTCGCAGAGCGATTGACCGACCACAAGGCCTGCTCGAGCCCGGTTTCGGCGATGTTCATACCGACGCCCAGATAGTAGGTGCGGTAGGATATCTGGGAGGCGCTGGTGGCGAGCCGCAGAAAATAGACGACCGAGGCGGCGATGATCGCACTCAGCAGAAGGCTGACCAGCAGCACGGAGCCACGGTTGGACCGGCGGACGGAGGAAAAACGTTTGAACGAGGACATGGGAGGGGTGGCTCAGTTGGCGATGATCCGGTTGCGAAGGACGAAGCGGGCGGAGACCACGGTGTTGGTGGCGTCCGCCAGGGCGGAACGGGTCCGAAGGGCGGAGAGGGAGAGCTGGACCATCTTGGTTTCGTTGGCCATCTGGGCCAGATTCGTGGTCGTGGCGATGGGCTCGGGGCCGCTCGCGTTCTTGTACTTATACGCGGTGAAGCTGAACGACTGGATCCCGGTGATCAGGGTCAGGCTTGTCGAACCCGGGACGCTGCGGACCAGGGTCTGTTTGGCCTGGTCATACGTGTAGGTGATTTGGGTGCCGGACGGCTGGATAAGTTTGATGGCGGTGAGTGGGGACGTCTCGGAGGCGCGGGTCCACTCGACGCTTTCGGTGACGCGGGCATCGACGGCGAAAGTCTCGAGGGCGTGGCGCGCCTGCCGTTCCATATCGATGTAGTTCACCAGCAGGTAGCCGCTGCGCGTGATCGTGAGCGCGGTGGCAAGGACCCCGACGAGGACGACGGCAGCCAGCGTTGCCGCGATCATCAACTCGACCAGCGTGAAGCCGCGACGGCGGCCGGAACCCGCTTTACGGGGTGCGGTAGTAGTAGGAGTAGAGGCCATTTTCGCAATATTGGGTCGTGCTGCTGCGCTGGTGCCGGGTGCCGTCGATGCCGCGCCATGTGATCAGCACTTCGATCTCGCAAATTTCATCGTCGTAGTCGGCCAGGAGTCTGGTGCTGCGCGTGGCGGTGAAGGTGCTGTCGATCTGCCGGAACATCTCCTTTTCGACGGACGTGTTCTGGGGGAAGATAGTCGTGAAATCGATTTCGGGGTCGGCCCCGACCAAGGCCTTGATCTGGGTCCAGTTCAGCATGCGAATACGCTCCATCTCGCTCTGCATGATCTGGGCGGCGAGGGTGGTCTTGCGGGCGGTGTCGAGCGCCCGAAAGCCGCTTTGCATCGCGAGGATCGAGGAGGAGAGGGCAAAGACCATCACGAAGGTCGCCATCACGACCTCTATGATGGTGAAGCCGGCGGCCGTGCGGGCCCGGGACGCGGCCCCCCGGCGCGAGGCCGTGGCGCGGGGCATGGGCAATGTATCCATGCCGACGATACTAGCGCATTCCCCGAAGGTCCCATAAGAGGCGAAGGGCCCTGGTTTTCAGGCCTGCCCAGCAGGCCTGAAGAGGCCTGTCTTACCAGGGGGAATCCGGTGGGTAAACTGGGCTTTTACCAGGATGCCTGCCGGAGACTTGCAAAAGCGGCCAAAAAAGGAGCGGGGCGGGGGGCCCGGGACTTCTTAGGGGCTTTCCTTGCCGGGGCCCGCCTGGACCCAGAGGGCGGCGGCCTGGGAGCGGCGCTTGATCTTCAACTTGTCGAAGACGTTTACCAGGTAGTTCTTCACGGTGTTGTCGCTCAGGCCGAGATCGGCGCCGATTTCCTTGTTAGTACGGCCTTCGGCGACCAGCGCGAGAACGCGGCGCTCCTGGGCGGAAAGGAGGGCGAGACCATTCTGGGGCGAACGTGCCGAGCCCGCGGTACGACCGGCGCGCACGAGATCGAGGACTCGTTCGACCAAGCCGGTGCCGAGAATGGATTCGCCGCGGTGCAGGCTGGCGACGGCTTCGATGAGCCGTTCGGGATCGACCTCCTTCATGAGGTAGCCGTGGGCGCCGGACACGATGGCCTGATGCACGAAATCGTCGTTGGCGAAGGACGTGAGCATGAGGATCCGCGCGGCGGGATGGTCCTTCAGGATGGCACGACAGGCGGCGAAGCCGTCGCCGTCGGGCAGGCGGATGTCCAAGAGCACCACGTCCGGGCGGGTTTCCCGGGCGACGGCCACGGCCTCGGCGACCGTGCCGGCTTCGCCCACGACCCGGATGTCGGCCTGGGGATGGCAGCCTTCGAGGAGCCCGCGAACGCCGCGACGGACGAGCGCGCTGTCATCGACAAGCAGGATACGGATCAGGGGGACGGTTGTATCGGCGTTGGCCATACGAAGCGAGAGCGGCGACAGCATGAATAGGAAGCGCGGGAGAGAAGAGATGCGCAAGCGGGTTTCAACGATCGACGAGCGGGAGAAGCCGGGCCTGGGCGGCGGAGTCGTCCACGATGCGCCAGCCGTCGGAGCGGTAGGGCGCATGGCGGTGCAGGCGGCCGAGCGCATGGTCGTAGTGGAAGGCGGCATTCCCCGTGAAAGTGAGCTCCCGGGCCACGACGGAACCGGCGATGGCTCCGTTGCCGTTTACGGTCACTTCCGCCCCGGGGGCGTAAAGCACGCCGGAGAACGCTCCGTTGCCGGTGACGGACACCACCTGCGGACGCGAAGGGGCGGCCGTACTCCAGAACTGGAGGGCGGCGGGCGCCGCATTGGCGTTGGTGAAGCCCAGGCCGGCGACGGCGACATCACCCGCCGCGTAGAGGACGAGGCTGGAGCCGGCGGGGACGACGAGACCGGCCTGGCCCCCGATGGAAAGGGCGTCGAGCGGGTCGGTGAGGACCAGAGTGACGTCGCCAAGGATGGTGAGCGTATCGTTGCCCTTGAGCCGGAGGGAAGGGGCCTGCCAGGAGGTGGCGGTGCCGGGCGTGCCGAGGGTGGCGCCGAAGGTGGTGATGAGGGTGCCGTCGGAGGGAGGGACGATGACGGGGAAATCGGCGTGGAAATTCCGGCTCAGGCGGGCAGGATCCACCTCTCCCTCGGCGATGCCGAAGGGACCGATGAAACCGCCGGAGCCGACGTCGGGGGTGAGGCCGGACGTGTGAAAGTAGCCGTGGATGCGGGCGTGGTTGAGGGCGGCGTTGGTGTTGTCGAGCGCACCCGTGGCGACGCTTCCCGTGTCGCTGGGCGCGGCCGCTTCGTAGGGGACGGCAGGAGTGGCGGGGTCCTGATCCGGATCGGAATCCCAGCTGTCGAACGTGGTATTGCGGCCGCGGAAAACGAGACGTTCGCGGGCGACGAGGCCGGCGGCAAAAAAGGAGCGGCGGCGCAGCGTGGTCTCGATCATCTGGGTGACGGGCGCGCTGCCCGGGCTTTGCACGGAGGCGAGCGCCACCAGGACGGGGCTGGCGCCCTCGGCGGGGGAGACGGGGCTGCCGTAGATCTTGATGTTTCCGGTGGTGGACGCGGTGAGGGTGAAGCCGTCCAGTCGCCGCCAGGCGGCATCTCCGGAGATTCGCCAGCCCTCCCAGGCGTCGGCCTGGCCGGCGAGGAGCCGGTTGTAGGTCCAAAGCCCCTCCTCGAGGCCGGCCTCGGCGAGGTGGAAGGCGGCGCCACGGTTGAAGGTGCGCTGCGCAAGACGTGCTGTACCGAGGTTGAGGCTGAGGTAGCTGCCGAGCACGAGGGCGATCAGCGCGGCCACGAGGAGGGCGACGACGAGCACCGAGCCGCGGCGTCCGGACGCCGAAAGAGGGCCGGTTGTAACCAGAGCACGGATACGGAAAGGCGGGCGGCTCATCGCGGTATCATTGGCCGACGGCCTTGTTGCGCAGGACGCAGCGGGCGGAGGTGACGAGCTGGCTGGCCGAGGGGGCAAGGGCGCCGGGACGGAGGGCGCGCAGGCGGATCTCGAGCAGCTTGGTCTCGAGGTCGTTGGCGGCGGCGGGCGGCTCGTCCCGGCCGGGTTCGGGCAGGCGGTAGCGGAGGAAGGTGAAATCGGGCGCGACGCTGGCGACGAGCACCTCGGTCGTTCCGTTTTCGGCCTGGCGGACAAAGCGGCCCGTCCCGGCGGGACCGGCGGCCGGCTCGAAGGCGTAAGTGATGGCCGGCCCCGCGCCGGCGGGTGGGATGAGGGTGAGGTGGTAGGTGTCGTGCCAGCGGACGTCCGTGGCGAGACGGACGTCCCGGTTGAAGCGCTCCACGGCGGCGCGAAGCTCGGAGTTCATGCTCGCGTAGGCCGAGGTATTGAGGCCGGTGCGGCCGAGCAGAAGGAAGACGGAGAGAACGCCGGCGAGGATAAAGACGGAAAGAGCGGCGGCGACCAGCACCTCGGCCAGGGTGAACGCGGCGAGGCCTCCCCGGCGCGCCGGGCGCCGGGAAACGGGATCCGGGAAGGACCGGCGGTCAGCGCGTGGTGTAGAAGTAATCATTGAGGCCGCTGCGGCTGTAACGGGTGACGAGACGGGCGGTATGCGCGCGACCGTCGAGGCCGCCCCAGAAGGCGACGAGGGTGATCTCTTTCATGCCATCGCGCAGATCCCGGATCTGCCGTTCGCAGGTGAAATGGGCAAAATCGCCGCCGGCCGGCGTGGCGACCGCGGTGCGGCCGGATTCCTGGAGGCTTTGCAGCTGGTTCCAGTTGAGCAGACGAAGCCTTTCCAGCTCTGTCTGCATGAGCTGGGACGCAGCGTCGAGCTGACGGGCTTGGGCAATGGAAGAAAGGCTGCGCTGAAGGGTAACGAGGGCGCCGCTGACGCCAAGCACCAGCACGGTCGAAGCCACCATGACCTCGGCAAAGGAAAAAGCCCGACGGAAATGCCTCGCCCCAAGGCGCCTGGGTGGCGCATCGGCAGGCGGGAGACGTTTCGAGAGGGCGGGCATCGAGCTGCAAGTATCAACTGCCGGGACCCTTGCGTCGAGCGGACGTATTGAGGGCATCGATACGTACATTGGCTAAGCCTGTATGGGCCTAGCCTTGATAGGGGTATCCCCCTCAAGCTCTTGGGGCGGCGGAGGTGGGAGGAGGAAGACGAGGCGGGTGCCTTCGCCCGGGGCGGAGTGAAGTTCGGCGCGGGCGCCGTGGCTGGCGGCGCGGGCGAAGAGGTTATCGAGGCCGCGTCCCCGCTTGGCGGTGGAGGGATCGAAGCCGGTTCCGTTATCGATGATCTCGAGGCGGGAAAAGCCGGGTTGGCCGGGATCCGGCGCGAGGCGGATGGAAACGACGCCAGCCTGGCCGTGGCGAAGGGCGTTGCTGATGGCCTCCCGAAGGAGAAGGAGGAGTTCGGTGCGCAGGGGAGCGGGAAAGCGGTCGGCGACCGCCTCGTCGAGCATGAGGTCGGCGCGAGCGGCGCCAGAAGCGTTCATGGTGGCGAAAAGGCGGGCCACGGTGTGGGCGAAGGAATCGTCGCGGAGGGTCTCGGGTTCGAGACCGGTGATAAAATCCCGAACGTCGCGGATGGTGTCGTTGAGCACACCGGCAACCTGGGACAGGTGACGTTCGGTGGCGGCGGGATCGACGGGGAGCTTTTTGCGGGCGGCGGCCAGGCCGAGGCCGGCGGCGTAGATGGACTGGATGACGCCGTCATGCAGATCGCGTCCGAGGCGAGCGCGTTCCTCGAGAGTACGCTGCAGCTCCGCTTCGGCATGGCGGCGTTCGGCGATCTCGCGCCGGAGTTGTTCACGGTGTTCGAAAGAAGTGACGATCAGCCGGGCTACGCGCGTGAGTTCGGTGCGGGCGCGAAGGAGCGGCTGGATGGGTGCGGTGTCCTGACGGGCCAGGCTGTCCGTGATCCAGCCCAGGGGTCGGAGAACCCACTGGTGGAGGCTGACGGCAAGCGAGGCGATAAGACAGAGGCCAAACAGGAGGAAGACGCGGGTTTTGAGCCGGTCCGCCTCGACACGGAAAGATATGTCGGGCGCAGCCTTCACCAGGCGAAGGGTGAGGAGCGGTTCGCCCTGCCAGTCCGAGAGCGGGCGCAGGACGACAATGGGCGCGGGAGCGTCGGAATCGGCGGAAGTTTCCTGCAGCGCGGCAGCGATGCCGGCGGCAGCCGGCGGGGCAAGGGACGCGGTGCTGTCGGTGAGCTCCCCCAGACGCGCAAGATAGGGCTCGTCCCACAGGCGGGCGGCGAAGAGCCAGACCGGCGAGGAACCGAGAAGACGAATGGAGCGGACTTCGAGCAGGCCTGCGGAGGATTCGTAATAGTAGGCGCGGTCGGCGGTCTCGGGTTTCCCCAGTTCGTCAAGAACCGCGGAGGGGATGGGGAGCGGCAGCGGCGGAAGGCCGGGCCGACGGACGGCATGGAGCAGCGTGCCGTCGGAGCGGACGAGCCAGAGCGCATCGATGCCATAGCTTGGCAGGAGGGGATCCAGGTGATGCGAGGGCCAGGTAGGATCCCGGGCGGGATCGGCCGCGAAAGCGGTCAGCTGCGGCCAGGCCGAGGCGTCGTCGGTGAAGCGACGGAGGGAGGCGGCGCGAAGGTCGATCCAGTTGCCTAGCAACTCGGAGTCGTCGCGCCGGGCGCCGGCGACGGCTTCCGCCAGCTGGCGTTGTTCAAGGGCCCGCAAGGCCACGAGGCAAAAGATGAAGACCAGCAGGAGCAGCCCGAGCAGCAGGGCGAGACGCAGTTTTATGCTCATGCGAAGAGTGGCCGGTCGGCGGATGACGGGCGGAAGCGGGTGACTTGCCAACCTTAAAGCGGACAGCTCGGCAAATGCACCCTTGACTCGGAAGGCAGGGTTTGAGCTTTTGGCGGTTTTCTAAAAGCAAACCTTCGACTCCCGATCACCATGGCCAACACCAAATCCGCCATCAAGGCCGCCCGTAAAGCATCCCGTCTCACCACGCGCAACAAGGCGACCAAGACCCGCCTTAAGACGCTGCAGAAGAAATTCCTCGCCGCCGCAAAGGGTGAGGACAAGGAAGCCGCCAAGGCTGCCGCCAGCGCCTATGCGTCCGCGATGGACAAGGCCACCAAGTCCGGCGTCGTCCACAAGAACGCCGCCGCCCGCGCCAAGTCGCACACCGCCAAGGTCGTGTTTGCCAAGTAAACGGCTCGGATTTCCGGCGTCTGGTCTCTTCCCCGTGCCCGCTTTGGCGGCACGGGGTTTGTTTTTTCGACGGCTGCCCGCACCCCGGTCCAAAGGCGCCGGCAGCGCGAGCCGCACCTCGTGGAGGGATTCCTCGCGACTCGAGGACCTGCTGGCCGTCGGGTTGTAGTTGTAAAGTGGATACGCCCTGCAGGTTGTGGCCAGGTGTGACAATGCGGCGACATCTGGGCGGGCGGCGGGTTTCGGGGCCGAAGGGCGATGTCCGCGGCTGGTTTCGCGTCTCCCGGAGGGAGAGACTTGGGCACCGCTGAGAATTGGGCTTTACAGCGAGAGGCGGAGAGTGTTTTCCAGACTCTTTTCTCTGAACAACACCTAACCCTCGATTCTCATGGGCAACCTCAAAAAGAAGCGCCGTCTCCAGATGAACAA
>CBINGR010000082.1:0-21500 GCA_966250295.1 uncultured Akkermansia sp.
CGGGCCTCCGGCCCGCCTCCACCTCGGCCGCCTTGGCCGAGCCTGGTTTCCCGACTACCGAGCACCGGTCTATTTCGAAGACAGCGCCTAGGCCAGTGCGAAATCCGCGACAACCCGGCCGGGCACGAACCGGTCTCCGGCCTCGGCGATGCGCACGACGCGCACCCGGTCGCCCTCGAGGTCCACGAACAGGCTGCCGAAGGGCGGCGTGAAGGAGCCGGTATTGATCACCGTGATACGCGGCGTGCCGGGAACCTGCCAGACTCCCGGATAATGGGTATGGCCAAGCACGACCACGCGGGCCCGGGGCCGTTGGGCGCGGGCCAGAGCGGCGGCCAGGCGGGGAGTCTCGCGCCAGGCCCGCAGCATCAGGAAAATGTGCGTGGGCGGAAAAAGGGTGCGCGCCAGGCGCTTCAGGCGCGACCAGGGCGTGGGGCAAAAAAGCGCGGGCGGATCGGGCAGCTTCTGGCAGGCGAGGCGGTGCAGCCGCAGGCGGGTTTCCACCCGGTCCAGCGTTTCCGGCGGCAGGTCGGCCCCGAGCGTGGCGATGCGCCGGCGCAATTCGGGGCGATGATGGCTCCAAGGGGCGATGTCGTCGAAAAGCACGTCGCCGTGCGTGGCCCAGACGCGGCCCTTGCTCAGGCTCAACTCCGCCTGGTCGGAGAGATCGGGGTCGTGATTGCCGCTGAGAAAAACCGCGGCGGGCGCGGTGCGGGCGAAAAACGCCCGGCCTTCCGCGAGGTGCGCGCGGAGGTGCGGGATCTGGGTGTCGAAGGTGTCGCCGTTGAAGACAATCTGCTCCGTCCCCTCGAGCAGCGGGGCGAAGGCCTCGAGATTTTGCACCAGGCTGGCGGGATCGCGGTAATGCAGGTCGGAGAAAATGCGCACGCGCGGTTCGGACATGGGCTTCAGCCAAGGGGCTGCCCCGGGGGCGGGGCAATCCTTTAGCCGGGGACGGCGCTGGCGTAACGGGCGTCTGGCGGCGGAGATTTTGACCGCGAGGAGGCGCGAAGAGACGCGAAGTCGGGAAACAGGCCGGAGGAGGACCGCAGATGACACAGATATAAGGCTCGATGCGTCGATCGGTGCTCGTCTGCGAGATCGGTGGTCAGGCTCAGGGAAGGGCGAACTGCGGATGGGTCTCGAGGCGGCGGGCAAAGGCCGCGCGTTCCGCTTCGGGGAGGGCGGCCGGAAACTGCGAGCTGCTGCGGCGCCAGCGCGCGAGCCAGTCCGCGCCGAGCAGGCGGGGCGTCGCCGGATGCGCGGCGGCGCCGTCGGCGCGGGTGAAGGCGACGGTGGTGGTGAGCTTGGGTCCGGTGCCGGCCCCTTCCGCCACGAAAAAGCCGGCGGTGAGGAGGGCGACGCGTACCGCCGTCGAGGCCGAGTAGGTATAGAGCTCGGCGGGGCGGCCGGCGCAGTGCCGGACGATGCGGGCGAAGACCTCCGCCTGCCACAGCGCGGTGTCGGCCTTGGCCGAGAAGGGATCGAAGAAGATGAGGTCGGGCGGCGTGGCTTGTTCCAGCTGTTCGAGAAAATCGCCCGCGAGCAGTTCCCAGTGCAGGCCGCCCGAGGCATGGCTCCACCGGCCCCGCTCCAGGATCCGGCGCGGGGCGGCATGGTGGAGATGCGGAAAGTGGGACGAGGTTTTCACTGCCAGCCGGAGCGGGTCCAGATCGCGCTCGAAGCTGAGGATGCGCAGCGGGCGCGGGGACGAGGCGGAGCCGGCCGCGGCGAGGCTTCGCTCGAAGCAGGCCACCGCGGCCATGGCGTTCCACGCGGCTCCTAGGCCCACGTCCCAGACCACGAGTTCGTCGGTCCCGGTCCCGCACCTGGCGCCAGCCGGGATGGCGGGCGTGGGCGGACACAGGCGCAGGGCGAGGGCCGACTGCTCGACATAGAGGCGGCGAGCCTCCTCCTCGGGCGCGGAAGCCGGATGCATGGCCTCGCCGGAGCTGCGCTGGCGGATGCGGGAAACGCCCTCGGGCGAGATGACGATCTCGTAGTCGCCGAGTTGTCGGCCGGCCGCGCCGGCGCGGCGCGTTTTTTTCGGCGGTTCGCAGGGATGCTCCTCGTCGTCGCGCAGGAGCTCGGGGCGCTTGCGCTCGTAATAGCCGGAAAAATCGCCGCGCAGGATGCTGTCGCGCATTTCGCGCATGAGGCGGTGGTAAAAGGTGAAGTTGTGGGTGGCGAGCAGGTGCCAGCCGAGGAGCTCGTCGCACTTCACCAGGTGGTGGAGGTAGGCGCGGGAATGGCGGCGGCAGGTGGGGCAGTCGCAGCGGGCATCGAGCGGTTCGTCGAG
Organism: uncultured Akkermansia sp.; assembly: GCA_966250295.1. GTDB lineage: Bacteria > Verrucomicrobiota > Verrucomicrobiia > Opitutales > Opitutaceae > IMCC26134_A. The sequence goes on from CBINGR010000082.1 coordinate 2,300, forward strand.
GAACTTGTAGGCGATGCGCCGGAGATGGATGCGCCCATGCGAAGTGAAGGCGGTGCCGCGCTGGGCGAGCTGGGTGGGGATGATGCAGTCGAACATGTCCACGCCGCGATGGACGGCTTCGAGGATGTCGATCGGGGTGCCCACGCCCATGAGGTAGCGGGGCAGTTCCCGCGGCAGCTCGGCGGTGGCGAGGGCGGTGATGCGCTGGCGTTCCTCGCGCGTTTCGCCGACGGCGAGGCCGCCGATCGCGAGGCCATCGAAGGGCAGGCGGCGCAGGAATGCGGCGGACTTTTTGCGCAGCTCGGCGTGGCAGGCTCCTTGCACGATGCCGAAAAGGGCTTGCGGGGAGTCGCCGCGCGCCCGCAGGGAACGCTCCGCCCAGCGGTGGGTGAGGTGCATGGCGGCCTCGGCCTGCTCCGGCGTCGCGGTGGAGGGGATGCACTGGTCGAGCACCATCATGATGTCGCTGCCGATGGCCTTCTGCATGGCGATGCTGCTCTCGGGCGAGAGCAGGTGCGTGGCGCCGTCCACGTAGCTTTTGAAGGCGGCCCCGTCCTCGGTCATCTCGCGCTCGGGCAGGGAAAAAATCTGGAAGCCGCCGGAATCGGTGAGCACCGGACCCTCCCAGTTCATGAAGCGGTGGATGCCCCCGAATTTCCGGAAAACCTCGGGGCCGGGGCGGAGCAGGAGATGGTAGGTGTTGGCGAGCAGCACGCTCGAGCCGGCGGCCTTGAGCGTTTCGACCGTCTGGCCCTTCACCGTCGCCTGGGTGCCGACGGGCATGAAGACGGGCGTCTGCACCGCGCCATGCAGGGTGTGAAAGACCCCTGCACGGGCCTCGGAGCCGGCGGCTTCGCGTTCGAGGGTGAAGGGGAGGCGGGGCATGGTACGAAGGTATAGGCCCGGCCGCTGGCCGGGTTCCGGAGCCGGGGGAAAACCGACCGGCGGTCGGGCCTGCAACTCAGCCGGTGATCACGAAAAACTGGTTCAGGCGCAGCAGCTCCATCATGGAGCGCACGCCCGGTTTCACCCCGGTGAGCCGCAACACGCCGCCGCCGGCCGAGAGGCGGCGATACACGCTGAGGAGCGCGCCGACCCCCGAGCTGTCGACAAATTCGACCCCGGCGAGGTCGATCTCCACCTCGCTCGTTCCGGCCTGCCAGGCGGCCTCCATGCCGGCCTTGAAATCGCGCGTCACCGAGGCGTCGAGACGGGCGACGGGCACGGTGACGTGGAGTTTTCCGTCCTTCAGCGAAGTGGGCAGCACGAGACTCATGGGAGGACTAGAGGGGCGGATGCGGGTGCGGACGGAAACATTTTTTTCCGGCGCGGGGCGGGCCGGGTAGGATTGAGCGTGAGCTCAATGGTTTGGCGGCGAGCCCGACCTGGGCCCACGCCCAAGCCTGGGGCCGGCCGCCGGGCACGCTCAGGCTTTCCAGGTGGCCAGGCGCTCCATCACGAGGGGCACGAGTTGTTTTTTTCGCGAGACGATGGCGCGTTCCACGCCCCGGGCCGGGGCTTCGCCGTCCAGGAGGTGGCGGGCGCGGCGCGCGTCGGGATCGGCGGGCAGCAGGCGGCTGACCCCGGCCAGGACGTCCGTGACCATGGCCAGGGCGAAGGCGGCCCCGGCGCGGAGCCGGGCGGCCTCCAGCGCCTCGCGCAGGGAGGCGGCGCGCGCTTCGTCGAGCAGGCCGAGGTCCACGGTCTCGATCTGGCCGAGCAGGAAACGCAGCTCGCCGCGGGAAAACTCCTTCAGGTCGCGCGCCACCAGGGCGGCGGGGGTCTCGGTGGCGAGGCCGTCGTTGCGTGCCAGCACTTCGCGGCCGAAGACGGCGAGGTCCACCCCGGCGAGGGCGGCGAGTCGCGCGGCCAGCGCGCGGTCGACCGGCGTGGCGGTCGGGGAGGTGAGCAGCAGGGTGTCCGCCACCAGCGCGCCGAGGAGCAGCCGGGCCTCGCCCGGCCCGGGCGTGAGTCCCGCCTCCTCGAAGCGCAGGGCGAGGATGCTGGCGGTGCTGCCGAGCGGGCGGCAGTCGACGCGCGCCGGCTCCACCGTCTCGAGCCCGCCGACGCGGTGGTGGTCGATGATCTGGAGAATCTCGGCGTTTTCCCAGCCGCGTACGGTCTGGGTGCGTTCGAAATGGTCCACCAAGACGAGGCCGCGGCGCGGAGGTTGGAGGGCCTCGCGGCGCGAGATCATGCCGACGAGCGTCCGGTCGGCGTCCACGACGGGCAGCGCGTGGGGCGTCCGCACGAACAGCGAGCGCAGGTCCTCCAGCAGATCGTCGGGGCCCGCGGTGGCGACCTGGGCGCTCATCACCCGACCGACCGGAATGGCGCGCGGCAACTGGGTGATCAGCGCCATGAGCGAGCCGGGAAAATGCCAGACCGGCACCTCCGCCGCGCCGGCCCAGGCGCGCGCCTCGGCTTCGGTGCAATCGGCGTGGATGAGCGCAGCCGCGCCGCCGCGCGCCGCGAGCGAGGCCGCGTCGGGCACGGCGCCGGCCAGGACCACGTCCCCCGCCTCGGGCGGGGGGCCGCCGGGATGGATGCGAAAGGCACCGGTGGCGGGCGGGGCGGAGGGATCGCCCTCGACAGGCGGGCGGGCGGCCGTGGCGTTGACCGGTCGCAGGGCGAGGCCGCGCACCAGTTCGGGCACGGTGACGAGCGTACCGAGAAAATCCTCCAGGTTGAAATGGGTGAGGTAGCGCGAGTCCGGCAGCGCGTGGCCGACCACGCCGGCCAGCCGGCCGCGAGCATCCACCACCGGCACGATGCTGAAGCCGTGCTCGTGGAGCAGGTCGAGCGCCTCGCCCAGCGGGCGGTCGAGGCTCAGGGCGCGGGCCGGATGGCAGGCTTCGCCGACCGTGGGCCGCACGTCGCTTCGGATGCGCGGCAGGGGAAGGCCGGCCTGCTCGAAGAGCCATGCGGTCTGCGGGTTGGCCACGCCTTGCATCAGGGGCATGTAGGCCGCCTCCGGCCGGGTGAGGGCGAGCAGGCGCGCGGCCATGACGGCGGAGACGACCGCATCCGTGTCGGGGCACTGGTGGCCGACCACGTGGACGAGGGGAAGGGAAGGCATGGGGAGCGAGGGATGCGGAGGGAGTGAGGGAGTAAGGGAGTAAGGGAGTGAGGGAGTGAGGGAGTGAGGGAACCGCGGCAAGGACGCGTGGTTGACGGTTCCGGTTTCGAGCGTAGGCAGACGCGATGGCACGGATGCTGAGTTATGGGGAGGCGCAGGTGCTGCGGCTCGGCGGGCCACTGGTGTCGGCGCATCTGCTGGTGGACCGGAGCGGGCTTACCCTGATCGACACGGGCCTGTGGGGCATCGGCAAGGAGTTGCGGCGTGTCGTGAAAAAACTCGGGCGTCGTCCGGATGAGTTGCGGGCCATCGTGCTGACCCACGGGCATCTGGACCATGCCGCCGGCGCGGCGGAGCTCCAGGCCTGGTCGGGAGCGAAGGTGTGGCTGCACGCCGCTGACCGGGGACATCTCGAGCAAAGCGTGCGTTATACCGGATCGGCGCGGGTATGCGGGGCGCTGGAATGGGTGGGCGGGCGGCTGAGCCGCTATCGGGTTCCGCAGGTCGGCGGAGACCTGCGCGACGGCGAAGTGCTGCCGGTTTGGAGCGGGTTGCGGGTCTGGCACCTGCCGGGACACACCCCGGGACATTGTGCGCTGGCGAGCGAACGGACCGGCTTGGTGTTCGCGGGCGATCTGTTCGCGAGTTATGCGTGGTCGGTGCATGCGCCTCCGACGTTTTTGTGCCGTGACGTGGCACGGGCCCGGGAAAGCCTGCGCATGCTGGCGGCGGCGCGGCCGGCGGAGGTGTTGCCCAGCCATTATGATCGGATGGACCCCGCCCTGCACGCGCGTCGGCTGGAGGCGAAATGGGGAAGGGCGTAACAGGGGGCCTTCGCAGGATGTGGAGCTTCGGAGCCTAGCCGGCACCGGAGCAGGAGGAATTGCGGGCCAAAGCCACCGCGCTACGCAGGCCATCGCGCGGGGTGCTCCGGAGATTGACGGCTGCAGACCGCGGCGGGACGGTCGGGGCTTCCATGTCCGCATCGTCCGCCGGTTCCACGTCGTCCGCCTTTCGCCGCCATGTCTGGCCGCTCCTGCTCCGGAATCGGCTGCTCATCTCCGCCGCCATGGTGCTGGTCGGCATCAGCGGCGGGGCCATCGCGGTGCAGAACGTGTTCCCGAAGTACCTGTTTTCCTATGTGCTTCAGGTGCCGGGGCCGGAACTCGACACGGCGGAACGTTGGCGGCGGCTGATCTGGCTGGCGCTCGGCTACCTCGTGCTCACCAGCATCACGCGCATGGCCTTCTGGCACGTGGGCTACCGGCTTTTCACCCGGGCGCGCGAGCACGTCATCTTCGAGCTGCGGCGGCAGTTTTTCCGGCACGTCAACCACCTGTGCCTGCGTTTCCACGGCAGCCATTCGTCGGGCGAGCTTTTCAGCTACCTCTTCGGTTCGCCGTTGAAGGCGGTGATGGATTTTTTCCACCACGCGACGATGAATCTGCCCGGGTCGGTGATGTCGGTCCTCATCACGCTGGCGCTGTTCTGGCAATGGGACTGGGTGATCGCGAGCCTGCTGATGGCGACGGCCTTCGTGAGCGTGCACATGATGATGCGCTCGCGGCGCAACATCGAAAGCATCCAGAAGGATTTTCAGAGCGTGGAGGGCGCGGTGAGCGGCCAGGTGGCGGACCTGCTGCGGGGCAACAAGGCGGTGAAGCTCTACGCGATGGAGGCGACGGTGGCGCAGAGTTTCGAACAGCAAGCGGAGGTGATCCGGCGCAAAAGCTACGAGCGCGACGTGTATTCGCACATCGAGTGGACCAAGCAGGAGGGCCTGAGCTACGTGTGCTACGCATTGCTGATGGCGGCCTGCACCTGGCGCTATCTCTCGGGGCACATCGACCTCGGCACCGTGGCGGCCTGCCTGGCGGCCTACCTTGGCTTGATCGGCCCGCTGCAGGGCGTGTTCACGGCCTTCACGCTCTGGGGCGGCGCCTCCGCGGCGCTGGAGCGGATCGGGGCGGTGCTCGACACCGCGACCACGACGCCCGACCCGGCGGAGTCGCTGGCCACGCCGGCGGCGCGGGCGCCGATCGTTTTCGACCGCGTGACCTTCGGCTACGACCCGGCGCAACCGATCCTGCGCGGGCTCGGGTTGAGCATCGCGCCCGGGCAGCGGGTGGCCTTCGTCGGCCCCTCGGGTGCGGGCAAGACGACGATCACGCAACTGCTGCTCCGGCTCTACGATCCGCAGGCCGGCGCGGTGCGAATCGGGGACACGGATCTGCGCACTTTCTCCACGCGGGCGCTGCGCCGGCACTTCGGCGTGGTGCCGCAGGATCCTTTCGTCTTCAACACGACCCTGCGCGACAACCTGCGGGTGGCGCGCCCTGGGGCGGACGACGCGGCGATCCGGCGCGCCTGCGAGCAGGCCAACGCCTGGGAATTCATCGCGGCGCTGCCCGGCGGGCTCGACGCGCGGGTGGGCGAGGGCGGCTCCATGCTCTCGGGCGGCCAGCGCCAGCGGCTGGCGATCGCTCGCGCCCTGCTGGCGGAGCCGGCCTGCTTCATCTTCGACGAGGCGACGAGCGCGCTCGATACCCTGAGCGAGCAACTGATCTCGCAGGCGATCGAGAACAACCTCGGCGACCGCACCGCGATCTTCATCGCGCACCGCCTGTCCACGGTGAAGCACTGCGACCGCATTTTCGTGGTCTCGGGCGGCGCGGTGGCGCAGGCCGGCACCTATGCGGAACTCATCGCCCAGCCGGGCCTGTTCCAGGACCTGGTGCGGGGCCAGCAGCTGCGGGGCTGAGGCGGAGATGGACGGCGGCGCGCCCGCCTCACATGCGCCAGCTCTGGAGGACGTCGAGGTAGTTGGCCCGTTCGTGCGCGGCGGGATCGGGGCAGCGCGCGAGGTTGAGCGCCCCGCGCATCTCCTCCACGGAGGCATAGTCGCGCCCGCGCATCCAGGCCTGCAGGCCCTCGAGGAGCGTTCGCAGGACGGACGGGCCGTGGCGGAGCACGACGGAAACCAACTGGGCGGCGTGGGCGCCGGCCAGGAGGCACTTGACGAGGTCGGCCGAGCTGTGGATGCCGCCGCCGGCCGCGAGGCTCAGCCGGGTTTGGGGCGAAAGAATGGCCAGCCAGCGCAGGCGCAGCGGCAGCTCCGAGGAGTTGGAAAGCCGGAGCTGGGGCAGCACCTCGAGGTCGTCGATGCCGAGGTCGGGCTGATAAAACCGGTTGAAAAGCACCACGCCTTTCGCGCCGGCCAGCTCGAGCTCGTGGATGAAATTGGCAGGCGCGGTGTACCAGGGCGAGAGCTTCACCGCGACCGGGATGCCTACCGTGCTGACGACCTCGCGGACGATGAAGAGCTGCCCGGCTTCCATGTCCGCGGCGGCGAGGTGGGGATCGGTGGCGAGCGAATAGAGATTGAGTTCGAGGGCATCCGCGCCGGCGGATTCGAGGCGGCGGGCGTGGTCGATCCAGCTTCCGGGCCGGGCGCAATTGAGGGACGCGACGACGGGGATTTTCAGGACGGATTTCAGGCGGGCGAGCTGCCGGACGTAGAGATCGGGCGTGAGGGCGTAGTCGTCGAGGCGCGGGAAGTAGCCGGAGGCTTCGGAGTGGGCTCCGGCGATGCCGTCGAGGAGCTGCAATCGGGCGTCTTCCTCGATCTCCACCTGCTCTCCGAAAAGCGAGTGCATGACGAGCGCGGCGGCGCCGGCCTCCTCCAGGCGGCGGCAGACGTCGAGGTCGTCGCAACAGGGCGAGGCCCCGATGACGACGGGATTGCGCAGGGTGAGGCCGAGGTAGCGGGTGGAGAGATTCATGGCGCGGAGGGGGGAGCCGGGGATGCGGGGGAAGCCTCGTCCGGCCGCGACGAGCCCACGCCGCTCAGTCCGGCGAGGTGCCGGTAGAGCGCATAGCGGGTCGTGAGCAGGGACTGGGCGCGGGCGGCAAGTTCCTTGGAGCGGTTGGGCGAGAGAGCCTGCAGCAGGCCGAAGCGGGTTTCTCCGGCGGTGAATTTTTCCAAACCGGCCTTCGGCGGGGGCGAATCGAGGAGGAGCGGAGCCTCGCCACGGTCCGCGCGGCGCGGATCGTGGCGGAAGAGCGGCCAGTAACCGGTCTCCACCGCGAGCTTCTGCTGGTCGAGGCCGCGGGCGAGATTGTAGCCGTGCGCGATGCAGTGGCTGTAGGCGATGACGAGCGCGGGACCGTCGAAGCTTTCGGCTTCGCGGAGTGCGGCCAGGGTCTGGCTGTCCTTGGCGCCGAAGGCGACGCGGGCGACGTAGACGTGACCGTAGTGCAGGGCGAGCAGCGCGAGATCTTTCTTGCCGGTGGGCTTGCCGCCGGAGGCAAACTTGGCGACGGCGCCGAGCGGGGTGGCTTTGGAAGCCTGGCCCCCGGTGTTGGAATACACCTCGGTATCGAGCACGAGGACCTTCACGTTGGCGCCGGAGGCGAGAACGTGGTCGAGTCCGCCGTAGCCGATGTCGTAGGCCCAGCCGTCGCCCCCGACGATCCAGACCGATTTTTTGACCAACTCGTCGGCGAGCGCATGCAACTGCCCGGCCTCGGGCGTGTCGGGGATCGCCGCCAGGGCGGAGCGGAGCAGGGAGATTTTCAGGCGGCGTTCGGCCAGGGCGCTTTCGGTGTGAGGGGCGGCGGCCTCCAGCGCGGCGACCAGGTCGGGATCGAGGCGCGGGGCCAGCTTTTCCAGCAGGTGGCGGGCGGTGGCGTGGCGCTGGTCGGCGGCGTGACGGAGGCCGAGACCGAATTCGGCGTTGTCCTCGAAGAGCGAGTTGGCCCAGGCGGGCCCGCGCCCGGCGGAGTCCTTGCAGTAGGGCGTGGTGGGGAGATTGCCGCCATAGATGGAGGAACAGCCGGTGGCATTGGCGATGAGGAGCCGGTCGCCGAAGAGCTGGGTGAGGAGCTTGAGATAAGGCGTCTCCCCGCAGCCGGAGCAGGCCCCGGAGAATTCGAAGAGCGGCGTGGCGAACTGGCTGCCCTTGACGGTGGCGAGATCGAGGGTGCCGCGGTCGGGTGGCGGCAGTTTTTCGAAAAAACTCCAGTTGGCCCGCTCGCTTTCCACGCGCGGCGCGGCCGGAACCAGATCGAGGGCCTTGTGCCGCGGGTTCGACTTGTCCCGGGCCGGGCAGACCTGGACGCAGAGCGAGCAGCCGGTGCAGTCGTCGGGCGCGACCTGGAGCAGATAACGCCGGCCGGGCAGCTCGTTGGAGCGGAAGGGGAGGGAGGCGAGGGTTTCGGGCGCGCCGGCGAGATCGCCGGGCGCGGCGTGGATGGCGCGGATGGCGGCGTGGGGGCAGACGAAGACGCATTTGTTGCACTGGATGCAGAGGGCGGGGTCCCACTGCGGCAGTTCGAGGGCGATGGAACGTTTTTCGAGCCGGGCCGTGCCGGTGGGCCAGCCTCCGTCGGGAGGCAGGGCGGATACGGGCAGGAGATCGCCTTCGCCGGCCAGCAAGCGGGCGGTGACGTCGCGGTGAAACGGTTCGGTGAAGGCGGCGAAGCGGTCGGGCGGCGGGGCGGCGTCGGCCTCGTCGAGCGCGGCGGGCAGGGCGACTTCGTGCAGGCCGGCCAGCGCGGCGTCCACGGCGGCGTGGTTCATCCGTACGACCTCCTCGCCCTTGCGGGCGTAGGTCTTGGCGATGGCCTTCTTGATGTGGGCGACGGCCTCCTCCTGCGGAAGCACGCCGGCAAGGGCGAAAAAGCAGGTCTGAAGGATGGTGTTGGTACGGCGCCCCATCCCGGCCCGGGCGGCGACGCCGTCGGCGTCGATGACATAGAGGCGGAGCTGTTTCCCGAGAATGGTCTGCTTCCAGGAGCGCGGGAGCTTTTCCCAGGCGGCTGCGGGCGGATGGGGCGAGGCGAGAAGCACGGTCGCGCCGGGCGCGGCGTAGCCCAGGATTTCGTGGCGGCCGACGAAGTTCCACTGGCTGCAGGCGACGAACTGGGCCGAGCGCACCAGCCAGGGCGAGTGGATGGGGCGCGGGCCGAAACGGAGGTGGGAGACCGTGACGGAACCCGATTTCTTGGAGTCGTAGACGAAGTAGCCCTGGGCGAAAAAATCGGTCTGCTCGCCGATGATTTTTATCGAGCTCTTGTTTGCCCCGACGGTGCCGTCCGCGCCGAGGCCGACGAACACGCAGCGCCGCACGTCCGGAGGTTCGAGGTCGCGGTGATCGTCCCAGCGCAAGGAGGTGTGGGTGACGTCGTCGTGGATACCGATGGTGAAGCCGTGCTTCGGCAGGGAGGTGTCGAGGTGGCCGAAGACGGCCAGGGCCATGGACGGGGTGAACTCCTTCGAGCCGAGGCCGTAGCGGCCGCCAAAGACGCACGCGGGCGAAACCGGCGGAGGATAACCGGCGCGGGCGAGGGCGGCCACGACCGAGAGGAACAGGGGTTCGCCCACGGAGCCGGGTTCCTTGGTGCGGTCGAGCACGCCCAGGACGCGGACCGTGCCCGGCAGGGCGGCGAGGAAAGCCGCAAGGGGAAAGGGCTGGAAGAGGCGGATGGCGATCACCCCGACGCGTTCTCCGGTCGCGTTGAGATGGTCGGCGGCAACCTGGAGCGCCTCGACGCCGCTGCCCATGGCCACGACGACGAGCCTGGCCTTCGGGTCCCCGTGGTAGTCGACCACCGAATACCGGCGGCCGGTCAGCACGGCGAACTGGTCCATGCAGCGCTGGACGACGCGAGGGAAGGCGTCGACAGCCGCGTTCACCGTTTCGCGGGCCTGAAAGTAGACGTCCGGATTCTGCGCGGTGCCGTGGATCTTCGGGCGGTCGGGCGACAGCGCCCGGGCCCGGAAGTCGGCGAGGGCATCGGCATCGATCAGCTCCCGGAGCGTGTCGTCGGGGAGGGGAACGATCTTCGAGATTTCGTGGGAGGTGCGGAAGCCGTCGAAAAAATGGAGGACGGGCACGCGGCCGGAGAGGGCGGCGGCGTGGGCGACGAGGGCGAGGTCCTGCGCCTCCTGCGGGTGGTTGGAGCAAAGCAAGGCGCAGCCGGTCGGACGGCAGGCCATGACGTCCTGGTGGTCGCCGAAGATGGAAAGTCCCTGGGCGGCGAGGGCGCGGGCGGAAACGTGGAACGCGAGCGGGAGCTGTTCGCCGGCGATCTTGTAGAGGTTCGGCACCATGAGCAGGAGACCCTGCGAGGCGGTGAAAGTGGTGGTGAGCGTGCCGCCGAGCAGGCCGCCGTGGACCGCTCCGGCGACACCCCCTTCGGACTGGAACTGGACCACCTTGGGCACCTGGCCCCAGAGGTTGGGCCGGCCGGCCGAGGACCATTCGTCGCAGGCTTCGGCCATGGGGGAGGAGGGCGTGATCGGGTAGATGGCGATGAATTCGCTCAGCCGGTAGGCCACGGAGGCGACGGCTTCGTTGGCGTCGCAGGTGACGTAGTCGGCGGCGGATGGGTCGGGAGGGGCAAGGGGGGAGAGCGCGGGCATGGCGGGGAAAGTCGGCCGGCGGAAACCGCCGGGGCGGCGCGGTGGAGGATGCCAAAAAACACGCAGGCCGGCTGCGCGGACCTTGGCGGAGGAGGCGCGGATATTGGCCGGGGGGATATGGGGATGATTACGGGCGGGGCGCTTTCGGGCTTCCCTGCCGGGGGCCGGCCTACCACGCTCCCGGCTCGCATGGCCAAGGCTACCCGCGTCAATCTCTGCTCCTTTTGCGGAAAACCCCAACATGAAGTCCGCAAGATCATCGCCGGCCCCGGGGTCTACATCTGCGATTCCTGCGTCAACGTCTGCAAGACTATCATCGACCGCGAGCTGAGTACGCCGGCGGTCGACCGGCGGCCGACCTTCCGGCTGATGAAGCCCTCCGAGATCAAGCGCACGCTGGACGAGCACGTGATCGGCCAGGACCACGCCAAGAAGGTTTTGTCGGTGGCGGTGTACAACCACTACAAGCGGCTGACTTTCGCCTCGGGCGGCACGGATCGGGCCGTGGGCACGCTGTCCCCCGAGTTCAACGACGTGGAGGTGGAGAAGAGCAACATCCTGCTCGCCGGTCCGACGGGCTCGGGCAAAACCCTGCTGGCGCGCACGCTGGCACGCATCCTCGAGGTGCCTTTCGCCATCGCCGACGCCACCACCCTGACCGAGGCGGGCTACGTGGGCGACGACGTTGAAAATGTGATCGTGCGCCTGCTCCAGAACGCGAATTTCGACGTGAAGCGCGCCGAGTGCGGCATCGTTTACATCGACGAAATCGACAAAATCGGGCGCAAGACGGAGAACGTCTCCATCACCCGCGACGTGTCGGGCGAGGGCGTGCAGCAGGCGCTGCTGAAGATCCTCGAGGGCACGGTCTGCAACGTCCCGCCCCAGGGCGGGCGCAAGCACCCGAACCAGGAACTGGTGCAGGTGAACACCCAGAACATTCTTTTCATCTGCGGCGGCGCCTTCGTGGGGCTCGATTCCATCGTGCAGCGCCGGCTAGGCGCGCGCGGGATCGGCTTTGGCGCGCACGCGGGCTTCGGCTCGGTCCGTCACGCGGAGGGCAGCGACGAGGCCGCCGAGGCGCTGATGCGCTCGCTCGCGCCGGAGGACCTGGTGCGCTACGGCATGATTCCCGAGTTCATCGGACGGCTGCCGGTCGTCTCCGTGCTCGCGCCGCTGAAGCTGGCCGACCTGGAGAAGGTACTGCAGGATACGAAGAACTCGCTGGTGAAACAGTACGCCAAGCTCTTCGCCATGGACGGCGTGAACCTTCGCTTCACCCCGGATGCGCTGCGCGCCGTCGCCCAGAAGGCGCTCACGCTCAGGACCGGCGCGCGGGCGCTGCGGGCGATTCTGGAGCAACTGATGCTCGAGGTGATGTATGACCTGCCGGCGCGCGACGACGTGCTCGAGGTCGTCATCGACGCCTCGGTGGTGGCGGGCAAGCGCCGCCCCCGGCTGCGGCGGCGCGGCATCGGAGGCAAGACGGCGGCAGAGGGCGGCGAGGCCCAGGACGCGGCCTGAGTGCCGCTGTGAACGGCAGGCCCGGGTGATGTCGGGCTGCTGCGAAAAGGCCCGGCCAGCGCCGGGTCTGCACCCAGATTTACACCGCGGCGGCGGCGCGGCGCTGTGCGAGCGCGAAGGCTTCCAACTCGGCCACGGCCCGGGCCGGGCCGTCCTCCGCGAGCAGGTCGCGGCGCACCTCGGCAGCGCGGCGGACGCGGGCGGGGTCGGAGAGCAGGCGATCCAGCGCGTGGTGCAACTGTTCGGGCCACACGGCTTTTTTCAGCCGGAAACCGCAGCCGAAGCGCTCGACCTCGGAACCGAAGAAATTTTGGTCGCCGATGTGAGGCACCACGATCTGGGGCGCCCCGGCGTGCAGCGCGCTGGCGGTAGTGCCGGCGCCGCCGTGGTGGATCACGGCGGAGGCGTGTTTGAAGAGCTGGTCGTGCGAGACCTTGCCGAGGATTTTTATGTGGTCGGCGTCGCCGAACTGCGGGAACTGGGCCCAGCCGCGCTGGACGACGATCTTCCGGTCGCGGGGCCAGGCGCGGATGAAGCGCTCCATCCAGGCGCCGGAGTTTTCATAGACCATGCTGCCGAAGGTCAGCACCGGCACCTTGCCGCCGGGCACGCCGGCGGTGAAGACGCGCATCTCGGCGTCGAGCGCTGGATTCTCGGGCGACTGCCAGCGCAGGTAGCCGGTATAGCGGAAACGCGCGTCGATCTCGGCGCCCGGGATGCGGAAGTATTTTTCCGGCACGGTGACCAGGACGCGCTCGGCAGGTTTCGAGAAGAAGTTGCGGACCTTGGGCAGGCCAGCGGCGCGGAGGGCGTCGGCGATGGAGGTGTTGATCGTGCGGTCCACCACGGCGTTGGCGGTCTTCCAGAGCCAGCGGTTCCAGGCGCGGCGGGCACTGCGGCCCAGCCACTGCGGAGCGGGGAAGTGCTCGGGCGGAAAATCGGGCGAGGGGATGACGTGGGGCGCGAAGGCGAGGGTGGCGAAAGGCACGCCGTGGCGGTCGGCGATGCTCTTGTTCATGGGAAACAGGTAGCTGGAGACGAGCAGGTCGGTCTCGGGCATGAGGGCGTCCATGCGGGCGATCATCTCCGGGATGTAGGCCCTGGCGCCGACGTAGATCTCGCGGAGCTGATAGATGGGGTTCCGGATCTTGTTGAGGCGACCCATCCAGTAGGCGAGGTCGGCCTGCTCCCAGTTCGGGCAGAGCGGATAGAACTCCACCCCGGCATGCTCGATCTCTTCCTGGTAGTGCGGGATGGTGGCGAATTTCACGGCATGGCCGGCGCGCTGGAGGGCGACGGCCAGGGCGATGACGGGATAGATGTCGCCGGTGGAGCCGTGGGAGGTGAGGACGATGCGCATGGTGGCGGGTGCGAAAAGCGGAAGAGGAGCGAAGGCGCGGAGTTGCCGTCAGATGTAACCGAAAACAGGGCGCGGCGGCGAGTGCGGTGGCGTCACGTTTCGGTGACGGCGGGGCGGGCTTCGGCAGGGCCCTTTCGTTGAGGGGACACGCGATTCATTCCCCGGACATACCCTGGTTGCGCCAGCGGCCGACCAGGGCGGCCCAGGCCTGGCCCACGTATTCGCGCCAGGCGCGGGTGGTGTTCGCGAGCGAATCGGCATCCCAGGTGACGTAGGCAAGGCGGCCGATCTGCTCGTCGCGGCCGCCGAGATAGTCGGCGGGGCAGGGGAAGGCGTCGAGGCGGGCCGCGGCGGCGAGTTTCATCGCGCGGGGAAGGTGCCAGGCCGAGGTGACGAGGGCGACGCGCTCCTCGCCGGCGAGCAGGCGGAGGGCATCGACTTCCTCGGCGGTGTCGCGGGCCGTATCGATTTCCACGATACGCTCGCGCGGAAAACCGAGCTCGACGGCGGCGTCGGCGAGGGTCCGCGCATGGGTGAGGCCGGAGCCCTGGGGATGGTAGGGATCGTTGCCCGGGCCGGAAACGACCAGCCAGGCGTCGGGCAGGGCGAGGGCGATCCGCAGCCCCTCGACGAGCCGGGCGCGAGCGGAGGGGCTGAGGCGCTGGCCGGCGGGCAGGGCGGCGGTGCCGCCGTGGCCGCCGCCGAGGACGGCAACGAAGGCGGCGGCGCGCAACGACCCGGGCAGGCCGGCGGGGATGGCCGGGGCGGGGCCGGGCGAGGCGGCCGGTTCGATACGGACGAGGGGACCGGGCTCGGCGAAGGCGGTCTCGACCGGGGTCTCCTCGGGGGAAGGCGGCCCGCCGGGGGCCGCGGCCGGCCCGGGCACGGCCGCGGCGGAAAGAGGAGGCACGGGAGGGTAGGTTTTTTCCAGCGAGGCGGTGATGGCGAGGGAGACGGCCCGGTTGGAGGCGAGGGCGAGGACGAGCCAGCCAAAGGTCAGGAGCAGCCAGCCGCGCAAACGGCGGCGGAGCAGGATGAGCAGGAAGCCGAGGGTGACCAGGCCGAGGCCGAGCGGAAGCGGCATGAGCAGGTGGCCCAGGATCTTTTTCAGGACGAACATGGCGGGGAAAGTGGCGCGGGGCCGCGTTTCGGCGACAGCGAATGCGACGGAGGGCGAAACGGGTCGAAAAAGAGCGAAGAATGAAGGGTTGACAGAGGGGCGAGCCTGTCTCGTTTTCTCCCCTCCCTTACGGCGGTCATAGCTCAGTTGGTTAGAGCACAAGATTGTGATTCTTGGGGTCGCGGGTTCGAATCCCGTTGACCGCCCCATCTTAACCCTTCGCGGGGAACGGGTAAGGTAGTGTGGGAATACGACGGACGGGCCGCCTGGTAAAACTCCCATCGCCGATGCGGGCGGGCGACCGAAAGACGGCGGAGCGCATCTGGGGCATGCTGTCTGTCACCATGAACTCCACCAAATCCGCCCCCGCTTCCGTCCGCCGCAGCCGTCCTGCGCCCGCCAAAAAAACGGTCCGCCAGCGGTCCGCCTCGAGCCAGGCAACAGAGGAGGCGCGCAAGGGCGATCCGCTGCCCGTACGCAATCCGCGGGACCGCTCGCCCAAGCAGGAAAATCTTTGAACTCTTGCCGAAACCGCACCGGCTTCCGGCTCCGTGTTTCATTTCGCGGAGGGGGCGACCTCGGGTGGAGGAGCCTTGGCCGGGGGCGTCCCAAGAGCTTCCTTTTCCGAGGGGGGCGTCGTCGAAATACCAGGGCATGGCGATGACCAGGATGCGCGGTCCGCCGCGCAGGAGCAGCACCGCCTTGAGCAAGGTGGCGCGGTGCCGGAAAAGGAAATGCTACCAGCGTCTTTCGACCACCTCGGGGATCATCACGGCGATCATGCGATCCGGATATTCCATCCCCAGCTCCTTCAAAGCTCCAAGCAGGGGCGACCGCGGCATCGCCGGTGCGCTCGAGGGGCCTTCGAGCTACTTCATGAAGTCTCCCCCACGGCAATATACCGATCACAAGGCGCGCCTCCTGACCGCGGCGTTCGTGCGCGGCGAAGGGGAGCCCGCTCCCGAGATGCGAGCCTTTTCGCAGCGGGCGGCACCGGGCCGGCTTTCGCCGGTCTGAAGAGCCCAAATCCGCCATGCCAAAACCGGCCGTCAAAAAAGACCACGCGCTCGTCATCGTGGACGTGCAGGAAGCCTTTCCCTCGCCACCCGAGTTGACGGAGCGGATCCGAAAGTATTCCCGCCGCTTCGCCCGCCGCGTCTTCACCCAGTTCGTCAACCCGCCCGGTTCGCTCTTTCGCAAGAAGCTCAAGCAGCACTCCTGCTGGCCGGGCTCGGACGACCTGCGCCTGCGGATTCAGCCGCAGCCGGGGGACATGGTCATCCGCAAGGCCGGCTACGGCCTGAAGGAAAAAGACATCCGCCGCCTGAAGGCCGCCGGGGTGAAGCGCGTCACGGTCTGCGGCATCGACACGGACGCCTGCGTGACAGGCGTGATGTTTTCGCTCTTCGACGCCGGCATCGTGCCGCGCCTGAAGGAGGGGCTCTGCTGGAGCTCGACGGGGCTCCATCGGGAGGCGCTGAAGATCCTTCGCAAGCAGTTTCCTCCGCCGAAGTGATCTCATGGATACGGATGTCATCGTGGTCGGCGCCGGCCTGGCGGGACTGAGCTGCGCCTTCGAACTCGCGGAAGCGGGGCGGCGTCCGCTCGTGCTGGAGGCCAGGGGCCGGCTCGGCGGCAGGACATCCTCCTGGACCGATCCCGACGGCATGGCGCTCGAATCGGGCCTGCATCGCGTGCTCGGCGTCTACTCCGCCTTTCCCTCGCTGCTGGAACGCGCGGGGATCGGCCTGTCGGAAGCCATCGTGTGGGAGGACAAGGTGGAGTTCCGCCAGCCTTCGCCCCTGGTCTCGGCGGTGTTCGCCACCACTCCGGCGGAAAATCCCTTCAGCGTCATGGCCGGGCTGCTCGCGAACAACGGTTACCTGCGTCCGGCGGCGAAGCTGTCGCTGGCGCGGCTCCTGGCCTCCGGGCTGGCGGACTATACGATGGATTCCGCGGCCCTGGACCAGGTCTCCGTCCTGGAATATGCCGCCCGCCACGACGCGCATCCCGAGGTGATCGCGCGGTTCCTGGAACCGCTCTCCGCGGGGATCTATTTCACGCCGGCCCGGGCGCTTTCGATGTATGTCTTCATGGCGCTGATCGTTCCCTACCTGCCGGGCGGCCTGAAAATGCGGGTGGGGGCCTTCGCCGGCGGGATGTCCGCCGTGATGGCGGAGCCGCTGGCGGATGCGATCCGGCGGCGCGGCGGCGAGGTGCGAACGAGTGCACCGGCCACGGAGCTGCTGGTGACGCCGGCCGGCGTCGCCGGCGTCCGCGTGGGCGAGGCCGTGCACACCGCGCGGCACGTGGTGCTGGCCAGTTGCCTCCGCGCCACGCAGCGCCTGCTCGCGCCGCACTTCAGCGCCGCCGACTGGGCCGCGCCGTTGTTCGGGCTGGGCACGATGCCGGGCATGACGCTGCAACTGGAACTGGACCAGCCGTGCATGGAGGTGGACCGGACCGTCTTCGGCGTCGGCACCTCGCTCGGTTGTTTCAGCGAGCAAAGCCGCACGACCTTCCGCGGGCTGCCCGGTCGCCTCTCGGTGATCCTGGCGCCTTCGGAGCAGTTCGTCGACCTGGCGCCGGAAAAAATCCTCGCGACCGTTTTGGACGATGCGGACCGCCTCGGGCTGGCGGTTCGGGGCCATGTGCGCCGTCACCGGGTGGTGCCGCATCTCGACGATTTCTACACGCTGGCGCCCGGCAATGACCGGCTGCGGCCGGTGCAGGCGACACCGGTGCGGGGCCTGTCGCTGGCCGGCGACTACACGCGCCAGCCCCATGTCGCGACGATGGAAGGCGCGGTGGTCTCGGGCCGGCTGGCGGCGGAGGCGGCGGAGGCGGACCTCGCGCGGAGGATCTGAGGCAGGCGTACCGCGCGCTGTCACGAGGCGAAGGGCCATGAACACCGGGCGATCTCCGTTTCTCCAGGCGCGGCTCGCAGGCCGGCTCGCCCGGCTTCAAGGGGGCTACTATGCGGTGACGGGAATCTGGCCGCTGCTGTCGCCCGGGACCTTTCAAGGGGTGACCGGGGTGAAGCTCGATTTCTGGCTGGCGCAGACGGTGGGCCTGCTGCTGGCCGTCTCCGGCGCGGTTTTGCTGCTGGCGGCCCGCGGCGGCCGCGTGACGAAAGAGCTGGGCCTGCTAGGCGCTTTGCAGGCGGCGGTGCTGGCCGGGGTGGACGTTTCCTGCGTGACCCAGCCGAGGACGACGCCGGCTTACCTGCTGGATGCCATCGTGGAGGCGGGCATCGTGGCCGGCTGGCTGCTGGTCCGGCAGCGGGGGCGCGCGGCCGGGAGCACGAAGGGCTGATGCCAAGTTGCGTTCCGCAACGTCAAAGCGGGTAGGGCACAGATGGCGCGGCGGTCCGTCCCTGCCTCAGAGCCGTTCAAGGCAGCAGATCTCGGAGGCGCTCGCGGGCCCGGACGTGCGTCGGGATTCGGTTTGCCGGCGCTGGCGTGCTGGTCGCGTCGATCAAGAGCGCCAAGCATCCGCGAAGGCTTCGGCGTGCTCGTCTGCGAAGGCGGCGAGATGTGCGACGGGCAGCTTTCCGCGGCGCCCGTGGCGGCGAGGCTGCCGAGCATTGCGGCAGCGCTGCCGGCCAGTTGTTCGCACTCGTTGATGGCGGGAATAAATTCCGTGGCGTGCGACGAGCGTCATAGCGGCGCTTCAGCGATTCGCAGCCGCAAATGGGGCTCACACTGCGGCGTAACATGATTTACGCCAGATGAGCTATCGCACGCCATCCCCGGCAGATCGGACAATTTCCCAAGTGCTCCGTAAATCATTTGGCGAAAAATGCTCGCCGGGGCTGCGTAATTCTCCCCATACCGAGGCCGATTCGCAACATCGCTCACCCACTTTCTCTATCTGATTCATCACATCTCTTTCGCGTAGCTCGTCTGCTGTCCGCATCGAAACCTTGGAAATTTCGCAGGACTCAAAAGAGCGCGTTCGACCTGCGCCCCGCCCTGGGGCGCATCGAAAGCGTCTTTTTTGAAGGCTCTCCAAGGTGCCTGATGCGGGACGCAAGTAAGTGCGTCCCTCTTTTTGTGCCCAAATTTCGGCCCCTCCGAAATTTTTCTAAAATTTTCCGTAAGATTTTCGCGACTTCGCGTGTTCTCCACGTGAGGCGACTCGTCCGCTTCGGTCAAACCATCCCTATGCAGCCCAGCACAACTCGCATCATCGTTCCGCTCCTCAGCCTCTTCGCCTCGTCTCCGTTCGTTTGCGCCGAGTCGCTGAACGGGGTGCCGGTGGAGGTCTTGGCTCGCCGCGTGGTAACCTTGGCCAACGGAAGCATCACATATTTGCTTATCAAACCCCCGGCGCTTGCGTCTCAGCCGGCACCGCCGCCGACGCCGGTTACGCCGCCATCCGAGGCGGAGATCGCCGCCCAAGTCCTCCGCGACGCGAAAACCCACATCGATCTCGGAATGAGAGCCATCGTTTACGCCGGCTCTCCGACCGTCACCGAGCTTTCCTGGAATTCGACGGACGGCCGGAGCTTCCGCGCTTTCAGCAGCGTGGACTTCACCCACCTGTCGCAACTGGCGGAGGTGGAGACGACGACCACGATCTACGGCTGGGGCACTTTCGTTTCAGATGGCGACCCCGCCGAACTCCCGGCCGGTGTGCGCGAGGCGCTGAGTGCCGCACCGGGTGCCCAATACCTTTTCGAGGGAAGCG
>CBINGR010000083.1:0-20953 GCA_966250295.1 uncultured Akkermansia sp.
CGGAGGTCTGCCCGCCGATGTTCACGCCGTCCTTCTGCCACTGGTAGCTCAGGACACCGCCGGAGTTGTTGCTGCTCGCCGTGACCGTGAAGCTCGCGCTGGAACCGCCGGCCTTCAGTTGCGAAACCGGCAGGGTTGTCACCGAGGGCGGATAGGGGCTGCCGGCGGGCGTGCGGTCCACGATCGAGATTGCCGCAATGCCGCCCGCGTTGGCGTTCAGCACCGCGTCCTTGGCAGTGATGGCGAGCGAGTCGCCGGTGACGCCGGCGAAACGCACGAAGCTGGCCAGAGGAGCGCCTTGGGCTTCGGCGAGGCTGGTGGCAGCGCCGAGCATGAAGGGCAGCGGAGTCGCGGCGCTGGCGAAGGAATCGGAGGCGATCAGACGGTAGTAGTAGGTCGGGCTGCCGACGCGGTCGAGGGAGAGCGAGCCGACGTTGCCGGAGGTGCCGCCGGCGACATAGACATACACATCGTAGCTGGCGTAGGGGATGTTCGAGACCGTCACGCTGGCGCCGGTGGCGGCGCGGGACTCGATGTAACCGTGGAAGAGACGGCGATCCGGGGCCTTGCCGGCGGCGGTGCCGCCGGAGGCGAGGGCGGCCCAGGTGTTGGCGGAGTTCCAGGTTGCGGTGGCGAGGCCGGCGGCGCCGGTGTTCTCCACCAGCGGGAGCGCGGCCGGGCTGGTGGCGACGGCGTTCTCGGTGGCGGAGTTGTTCCAGTTGGCGACGGCGAGGAAGCCGGCGGCCTCGCCGGAAGCGAGGGAGCCGAGATCGGTGGCGTAGTTGAGGAAGCCGGTGCTGGCGCCGACGAAATTAAGGCTCAAGGCGCGCGAGGGAAGGGGGACGTCCACGACCTGGAGCGTGGCCTGGGCGGTGGCGGTGGTGGGCGGGTAGCCGCTGGATACGCCGGCATCGTCGGAGACGGTCACGGAGTAGGTGCCGACGCTGCCGGTGGTGACGCTGTTGAGCGTGAGGGTGGCCGAAGTCTGGCCGGAGAGAGGCGAGCCGTTGTAATACCACTGGTAGCTGAGGTTGCCCTGGCCGGTCGCGGTGACGCTAAAGGAGGCCGCGGTGCCGACGCGCGCGGTGGCATGCTGGGGCGCGGAGCTGATCACGGGCGGAGGCAGGTCGCTGCTGCTGTCAGAGCGTAGGAAACGCGAGGGCGGAAGCGCGACCTGGCTGAAACGGACCTCGTCGAGGTAACCTTGGAAGAAGTCCGTGGCGTTGTTGTCGAACTCGCCGCGACCGATCGTCCAGGGCGCGTCGGCGCCGGAACTGGGCACGAAGAGGCCGTTGAAGCCGGGGACGGACTGGATCAGCGCGCCATCGACATAGAGAGAAAGCGTGCCGGCGAGCGAGCTGCCGACCACGGCGACGTGATACCAGGTGTCGATGTTAGGCACATAGGTGCTGTGGAGCTGCAGGTTGCGGCTGTCCTTGGTGATGAGCTCGATGCGGAAACCGTTGTTCGCGCCGGAGCCGGTGACGCCGCCGGCCTTCTGGATGTAGAGCAGGGCT
Source organism: uncultured Akkermansia sp. (assembly GCA_966250295.1). Lineage (GTDB taxonomy): Bacteria > Verrucomicrobiota > Verrucomicrobiia > Opitutales > Opitutaceae > IMCC26134_A. The sequence goes on from CBINGR010000083.1 coordinate 1,518, forward strand.
TCGGAGCCGACGCCCTCGCCGGGGCTGGCGGTGTCGTCGCGGCCGACGAAGGTCTGCCAGCCGTTCAGGTTGGCGAGGCGGACGTAGAATTCGATGGTGAAGTCGGTAAAGGCCGTGGAGGCGAGCGCGCCGCCCGTGGAGGCGACGAAACCATTGTTGGCCGTGCTGGGAAAGCGGGCGGTGTGCAGGTTGGCGGCGCCGGTGCGGGGCACGGTGGCAAGGGGAACATTGCTGGCGAAGACGGGAGCGCCGGACGTGCCCATCGGGTCCGTGCCGGCGGAATCGGTGGCGGTGGCGATTGTGGCATCGTCGGTGCCGTCCTCGAAGCGGTAGTAGGCGACCGTGGCGGTGGAGGACGGGATGACGGCGAGCTCGATCTCGCGGGTCGTGGTGGTGGCGGGCAGGCCGTCGGCGGTGGCGGCGGGATCGGTCACGACGACAGAGTAGCTGCCGGCCGCGGAGGAGGTCACGGTGCCGAGCGCCAGCGAGGAGGCGGTGGCACCGGAGATCGGGCTGCCTTCGAGATACCACTGGTAGGTGAGGGGGCCGACGCCGGTGGCGGTCACGCTCAGGCTGACGTCGGTGCCGTCGAGTACGGTGGTGCTGGAGGAGCCCACGGTGATGACGGGAGCGGGATAAGTGAGGGTGACGGCGACGGCGTTGCTGGTGGCGGAGCCCGCGGTGTTGGTGGCGACGACGCGGTAGAGGCCGTTGTCGGCGTAAGCGGCGGGGTTGAGATCGAGGCTGGCGCCGGTTGCGCCGAAAACGTCGTTCCAATTCGTGCCGCCATTGGTGGATTTCTGCCACTGGTAGGTCGGGGCGGGACTGCCGGTCGCCGAGGCGGTGAGCGTGACATCGGCGCCGACGGAGCCGGTGAAGGCTTCCGGCTGGGTCACGAAGGAGGGCGAGGTGCCGACGGGGGCCAGCTCAACCAGGAATACGCGGTCGCCGTTCAGGGCGGTGAGGGTATTGTCGGGCGTGCCGCCGAGGGCGGTGCCTTTGTAGGCGGAGCCGCCGGCCACGACATCGGTCCCGGTGCCGGCGAGTTCGAGGAAGTTGTTTCCCGAGCCGGTGCACAGGTCGAAGCCGTAGACGGTCGAGGGGGAGAGGACGACCGGGGTGGCGAAGGTGAACTTCATCCAGGTGCCGGTGCCGTTGGCGCTGTTGGTGACGGCCTCCGGGAGCTTGTTGGGTTCGGTGCCGGTGATGGTGTAGGTTTCGTCGTCGAAGACGAAACCGGCGGTGCCGACTTGGGAGGGCCGGGTGACGCGGATGCGGAAAACGGATCCGGTGGCCTGACGATACCAGGTGAGGTTGGTGTTGCTGCTGTAACCGGCGTGCTGGACCCAGACTGCCGCCACGGCGTAGCCACCGGCGTTCGCGCCGGTGGTGAACGTCTGGCCCTGGTTGGCGCGATCCGGGGCGACGTAGGTGAAGGCGTCGTTGCCGGCGCCGTCGGCGTAGGTACCCGCGTCGCGGACGTTGGCGCCGTCGTTCGGGGCACCGGCTAGGTTGTAGACGTCGCTGGCGCCGGGGGTGGGCGCGGTGGTGCTGAAGCTCAGGGTGGCGGCGGAGGCCGTCGGACCGCCGAGGCTGAGCAGGGCGGCGGCGGTCACGGCGGCCAGGGTCCTGAGTCGATTGGGGACGATTGTTTTCATGGGGTTCGGCGGGGTGTTGCCAGGGAAAGGGAGGGGGGACGGGTAAGGGCCGCGGAGTTCGTCCGTCCGACGAAAGCGCCCCGGCTGTTCTTCAGCCGGGGCGGGGAAGAAAAAACTGACGGACCAGGCTTTTGATCAGGCGGAGTTGCGGCGCCGGCGCAGCGCCACGGCGGCCAGACTCAGGCCGCCGAGAAGGGCCGCATAGGCGGAGGGCTCGGGGACGGCGGTGATGGAAACGTTATCCAGAACCGGCCAGGACTCGGTGTTGGCCGGCCGGAAGTTGTTGAAACGGAGGAATAGCTGCTGCGAACCGGCGCCCGAGAGGTCCAAGGTCGCGGAGAAACCGGAGATCATGCCATCCACGCCGGTGGAGGTGAGCGTGAAAGATTCGGAATCGAGAAGGGTCACGCCGCCTCCACCGTTCAAATCGAAGTTGTCCCCCGCGGTGAAAGCGCCGACGCCGTCGTAGGCATAGATGCCGACGCTGATGCCGAGCTCGCGGCCGCCCGGGTCATCATTGGGGGCGCCGAAATCGAAGGTGACCTGGGCGGAGGAGGCACCGTCGGCGGTGCCGATGGCCTGATAAAGGTAGTTGCCTACTTTGGCGTCGGCCGAGGCGGTGTTCTGGACGCTACCGGACTCGTAAGAACCGAGAACGATGACATTCGTTCCATTGGGGGTGATGAAGCCGGCGTTCGTCTGCCAGGTGCCCTGCCAGAAGGTGCCGTTGCTGGGGTCGAACCAGTCGGTGACGTTATCGATGTTGTTCCCACCGCCGGTTTCGAAATCACCATTGGTGATGCTGAGGGCGGCGGAGGCGGAAGCGACCGCGCCGAGTGCGAGGGCGGCGGACAGGAGGTAGTTTGTTTTGCGCATAAGGCGGTGTTGTTGGGGGACTTGGTTAACGAGGCGGTGGACGAGCGGAAAATCGCTCAACGGGAGAAACGAAATCCGCGTCCGAACCCCGCCAAAAGTCCGCGATTTCACGGCGATTTCCCGTACTGGCGGAGGTGTAACAGGAAGGGCTGTCAGCGCCTCGGGTAGGGCGGGACCGCTGGGCCCGCCGCGCCTACTGGCACGCTACGCTTTCGGCGCGCCCAGCGGTCGCGCCCTACCGGCTCGAACGGCGGAGAACTGGGCGGCGACCGGCGCAGGCCGATCCCAGCGATGCCCGGACAGGGTGGGATCCGACGCCGGCGCCATCGCCGCGTTCCGCGGCCGGAGGGCAGAGTCTCTCGTGGCGAGGCCGGGAAAGGCGGCTTCCGGAGGAGCGCAGGCGGCTTGCCTGACTTTCACCGCGGTTCCCGTGTAGGTGACGACCTGGTCGGAAAAGGCGGTCTCGCGGATGCCGACGCCATGCCGGGGCCGGACGAAGACGATGCGGAAACCGCGCGGCGGAAACACACTGGAAGACGTTTCCTGACGCGGGTGGATCTTCAGCACGCGGGACGCCTCGTGCCAGGTGATCGGAATAGTGGCGCGCCGCACAGGCGGTGAGCGCGGATCGCCGGGGCACGCGTACTCGTGAATCGTGAAACGGCCGTTGGCACCGGGGTACACGCGCAACTCGAGCGGCGCGGCCGTGTCGCCGGTTCCGGTCGTTTGCAGACCGGGGGCGAGAGGCAGAATGGAGCCGGCCTTCACGAAAAGCGGGATGATGCGAAGCGGCGCGGGCGCGTGGATCCGTTGCCCGCCGGGGCAGGCGGTTCCGGTCCAGAAATCGACCCAGGCGGATTTCGACGGAAGCTGCACGGTGCGGCCGGTGGCGCCCGGGACGATGACGGGGCTCACCAGGAGGGCGGGGCCGAACAGGAAGGAATCCGGAGCCATTCCGGTCATCGCGTAGCGGCGGAAATCCACCGGCGGCGCGAGCGCTGTCACACGGTCCCCGCCCGTCTCCCCGGCCGTGAACGAGCGGCAGTAGGGCAGCAGGCGATGCCGCAGGTGGACGTAGTCGGTGAGGATCGCCTGGCTCGCGGCGGGACGAAGCCAGGGCTCCTGCGGGCTGCGCAGGTCAGGCGAGGTGAACACGCTGTATTGGAACCAACGCGTGAAAAGTTCGGTAGCCATGGAGTATCCGGATCGGGTGCAGCGGTGGAGGACCGTGTCCGGCGGCCCCGGAAACCGCGGCTGCTTCCGCGGGGAAGGTCCAGGGGGAAGAAACGGAATCGGCGGCCGGAGCCCGCCACCGAATTCCGCGTGCGTGTGTTCTGGCCGTAAAAAGCCCCGCCGGAAATCCCGACGGGGTGGGGGGACCTTGTAGATCCGGCCGCGGTCCGGCCTGCCTGTTACGGGGCCGAAACCGACCACTTCTGGTTCGCGGCTCCGAGGCAGTCCCAGAGGTTCAACTGGGTGCCGTCGGCGGTCTGACCGCCGGGGATGTCCACCACGCGGTTCCCGTTGGCGGAGGAGAAGATGTAGGTGCCGTCGGCGCAGCGCTCGGCCTTCCACTGCTGGCAATTGCCGCCCCAGTAGGAATAGAGATCCAGTTTGGTTCCGTTGTTCGGGCTGCAGGCGATGGCGTCCACCGCCAGCCCGCCTTGGGCGGACACGATCTTGTAGTAACCGTTGCCCACGCTGGTGAAGGTCCATTTCTGGCAGGCGAGGCCCGAGTAGGGCGCGAGGGCGATGGCGGACCCGGAGGCGCCGGTGCAGCCCCAAGCGTCCCAGCACTTGTTGAGGGCCGGGTTCACGATCTTGTAAGTGCCATTGGCAATCCAGTCCTGCGAGAGCACCGGCCAGTTGTTGCTCCAAGTCAGGCGGGCGATGCCGAGCAGAGCCACGCCGTTGTTCCAGCCGTCGTAAAAGTGGAAGCTGGCGAAGTTGACGCCGTTTTCGCTGAAGACACCGAAGGAACCCGGCCCGATGTAGCGCCCGGAGGAACTGAGCACGGTAGTGCCGCTGTTGGCGGTGGTCATGGCGACGCCGTTCTTGTCGTAGTAGGGGCCGGTGGGGCTGGTGGCGCGGCCCATGATCACGTAGTAGGTGCTGCTGGTGCCGCTGCAGCAGCCGCCGCGGTTGTAGAACAGGTAGTAGTAGCTGCCGTTCTGGATCACGGTGGCGTTCTCGCCGTCCTGCCAGGAGGTGCCGCCGGGGCTGGCGATGCTGGTCCGGGTCGAGTTCAGGGGCTTCCCGGTGCTGGTGTTGCACTGCAGGATCTTGATGCCCGAGTTGAACGAGCCGTAGACCAGCCAGAGCCGGCCGGAGGAATCGAGCAGCGGCGCGGGGTCGATCGCGTTGAAGTCGCTGGTGTCGCCGGAGGAGATGACCAGGCCCTGATCCGTCCAGTTGGACAGATCGGTGCTCGTGGCCACTCCGATGGCGGAGCGCTTCGATCCCCAGGTCGAGCAAGCGTAGTACATGAAATATTTTCCGCCCACGTAGATGCAGTCGGGCGCCCAGAAAAAGCCCTGGAAGCCCGTGCCGGTGTAGGTCTGAATCCAGGACGGCCAGGTGCCGGCGGCGAACACGGTGCCGGCGGTGGACCAGCGCACCATATCGGTCGAGGTCATGTGGTAGATCTGATCGCCGGTGCCCCAGACGTGGTAGACGCCGTTGCGTTTGACGATGCGCGAGGGGTCGTGGACGCCCCACTGGCCCTGGAGGGCGTGGCAGGTGAGCGTGAAGATGTTCGCAAAGACGAACAACAGGGCGAGGGCGGCGAAACGGCCGAAGGGATTCTTCGGCCGCGACGTGAGCGGGGAGGGAGGGGTGTGCATTTTTTTTGGGGTGGGGTTGCCATGCGCCGCCGGAGACGGCGCGTCCGGAAGGCGCGCCTTGCTTTGGTCAAAACGATCCGTCCGAGGTGAAGAACGGAATCGGTCCGGGAACCTCGCCAAGAATCCGGCCGAGGCAGGAGCCGAGGTTTAACGTTTGAGTTTAAACGACCAATCCCCGCTACCGCCGTTTCGGGTATCCTTCTTAAACTTGAACTTTCCACGTAAACTAAGCGCGGCGCCCCGGCGCCGTGCTACTGCTCGATCAGCGCGGAAGCCTCGCGGAGGAGGATGCGGGCGTTGATCCAGTCGAACCAGAAACCCGGCTCGGAACCTCCGGCTTCCAGCCGGCGGCTGAACTGCGCCCGGATGAGCTCGCGGTTCCGGGCGAGTTCGAAACGGGCTTCGCTTTCGCGGTGCAGGTGGTGGCAGGCCATGGCGAGGAGGAGATTCACGGACGCCTCCCGCGGCGCGTTTCTATTCGGGTAGGCCAGGCACTGGTTTGCCCAGGCGAGGGATTTCTCATGATTGTCCCGGCGATGCTCGAGCAGGCTCAGGGCGAAACACCGCCATGCATCCATGTAGGGATCGCGGCTGGTGAGGGGATCCTGTTCCGCTACCGTCGGGGCCACTATCTCGCCCAGCGGGCTCAGGCTACGGAGCGTCTCCGGAGCCACCGGGGCGAGCAGGCTGGCCTTGAGGACCTGCTCCGCGACGATGGGGTTGAGGGTGAGTGCGAAACGGGCGATGGCCATCTGGCGGAACTGCTCGTAACGATCCGCCGCTCCGTGCTCGCAGATCGCCGCCGCGGCCGGGAGGAGGCTGCGGGATACGTCGTCCGAATCCGAGGCGTCGACCATGGTGATGACATAGGCGAGCGAGGCGTGGCGTTCCGCCGCGTCCCGCCACCGGCCCGCCAGCGCGTGCCACTGGCCCAGCGTGCGAAAGACGTTGGCGGATTCCAGGGAGGGCTGGATCAGGGAAAACGAGATGCCGGCGACCAGCGCGTCGGCCTGCGCGTTCTTTTCGTGGCTCAGGAGTACGGCCGCCTGGGCGGTTTTTTCGCGGGCCTCGGCGTGCTGGCGCAACTGGACCTCGTTGGCGCGGGCCCGTTCCGCCTCGTCGTGCAACCGGGCCTGCTCCCGGCGGGCGTCCCGCTCCCGCAAAAAAAGCCAGGTGGATGTGCCCAGGCCCGCCAGCAGGGCCAGGAGCACGAGGAAGCCGGCGACAAAGACCACCCGGTTCCGGCGTACGAGCTTCTGCAGGCGATAGACGCGGCTCGGCGGCCGGGCGCTCACGAGCTCGTTGTTCAGATAACGCCGGATGTCCATCGCCAGCCCGTTGGCCGTCTCGTAGCGGCGCCGGCGGTCCTTCTCCAGCGTCTTCATCGCGATCCAGTCGAGGTCGCCGCGCAGGGCCGGCACCAGCCGGTGCTCCTCGGTGCAGCGCTGCGCGGCGACGTCCTTCCGCTCGGCGCAGGGCAGGGAGGCGAGCAAGGCCGAGGGGCGCTGCGGTTCCCGTTCCCGTATGGTGCGGCGCATTTCCTCCACGCCCGCTTGCACGAGCCGTTTCGTATCGAAGGGCGGGCGCCCGGTCAGCAGCTCGTAGAGCAGCACGCCCAGGCTGTAGATGTCGCTGCGGGTATCGACGTCCATCCGGTTCATTTCCGCCTGCTCGGGGCTCATGTAGGCCGGCGTGCCGAGAAACGGAGTGTTGGCGGTGAAGACGGTGTTGTCGCTGAGGCGCCCCTCGATGGCCTTCGCGATGCCAAAATCGATCACCTTCGGCACCGGGATGCCATCCTGGAGCGCGACGAGGATGTTCGAGGGTTTGATGTCCCGGTGGATGATGCCCTTCTGATGGGCGTGCTGGATGGCGTGACAGACCTGGATAAAGAGATCGAGCCGGCCGGCCAGATCGAGCCGGTGCCGGTCGCAATAATCGGTGATTTTGACGCCCTTCACCAGCTCCATGACGAAGTAGGGCCGGCCGGATTCCGTCGCCCCGGCGTCTAACACCCGGGCGATGTTCGGGTGGTCCATCAAGGCCAGCGCCTGCCGCTCCATCTCGAAGCGGGCGATGATGTTTTCCGTGTCCATTCCCAGGCGGATGATCTTGAGCGCGACCTCCCGGCGCACCGGCTCCTGTTGTTCAGCGAGGTAGACCACGCCGCATCCGCCCTCGCCCAGGCGCTCCCGGAGCTTGTAGCGGCCGATGAGCGCGGAAGAGGTGCCGGGGGTTTCGTCCGCGGCCGGCGAACTCCGGGCTCCGGACGCGTCGGCAGGCCGGCTCTTTTCACCCCGGAAACTCAAGAAGGCGTCGGCTGCCTCCTGCGCCGCCAGCAGCCGTTCCAGCCGGGCGCGCAAGGCCGGCTGATCCCGGCAGCGTCGTTCGAGGAAAGCGTGGCGCTCGGCAGGGTCCTCGAGGCCCACGGCCTCCTCGAACAGGGCCTTTTCCAACTGCCTGGCGGAGGTCATGGAACGAGGGAGGGGCGCGGATCGGTCGCGGGCGTCCGGGGGCCTCTATTGGGACCGGGCCGGACCGTTTTGTTCCTGGTCCTGCCGGATCAGGTCGAAGAGGCAGCTCCTGGCGTAGGCCCATTGTCGCTCCAGCGTGCGCTCGCTCAGGCCGAGCATGCGGGCGGTTTCCTGGTTGGTGAAGCCGCCGAAAAACTTCAGGGTGACGAGCCGCGCGCTCTCGGGGTCCTCCGCCTCCAGCCGGGCCAGGGCCTCATCCACGAGGAGGATCCGGTCGTCGGGGCCGGTGGCGGCCAGGTTGACGTCGTCGAGGCAGAGCCGTTCCTGTCCGCTGCCGGCCTTGAGACTGGCCTTGTGACGGGACATATCCACCAGGATGTGCCGCATGGCCTGGGCCGCCGCGCGGAAGAAGTGCGCGCGGTTGTTCCAGCTGCGTTCGCCCTGGTTCACGAGGCGCAGCCAGGCTTCGTGGACCAGCGCGGTCGGTTGCAGGGTCTGCCCGCCGGCGGCGCGGTTCAGTCGGGCCGCCGCCAGGTGCCGCAACTCGTCGTAGACCAGAGGAAGCAGCTCCTCTGCCGCGCGGTTCTCGCCCCGATCCACGGCTTCCAGCAACAGGGTGATCTCACTCATGAGGGCAAGGTCGGGCGTGACGGGCGGGAGCTCATGGGGTTCGTGAGGGAGGACAGAGAATCGGTGACGCGGAGCGCGCCGTTTGACAATGCTCTTGGCGGCGCGCGAGCCGGCCCTGGGCATGAGGGTTTCTGCGCAAGGGCCGGCGCAATATCGCGAAAATCTTCGTGCGCGTCCGCGGCGGCCTTGGTGCACTCCCTGCTCGCGTCCCCCCATGCTTCGTCTGATCCACGCCCCCCTTTCCGAGTTCGATGCCACGCTGCCGGCGGTGGAACTGCGCGTGGAGCGCCGCATCCTCGCCAAGCGCCTTTGGCGCGGGGTCGCCGCCGACGGCGCGGAATTCGGGTTCGAGCTTTCGGCGCCCCTCAAGCCAGGCGACACCGTTTGTCAGACCGCGGCGGCCCGCTACGTGATCGAACAGGAGCCCGAACCGGTCTTGGAAATCGCCCTTGCCGGCCTGCCGGCCTCCGCCGTGGCGGGCATAGCCTGGGCGGTCGGCAACCTTCATCTCGATCTTTCCTCGGATGCGGCGCACCTGCGCACGCCGGATGAACCGGCCGCGCGCCGTTTGCTGGAGCGCATTCAGATTTCCTTTTTGCCCGCGCTCGCGGTCTTCCGCGCTGGCCATTTCAAACGCCACGCGGCCCCTGCCCATGAACTCGGTTCCGGACACAAGCACTGAGACTGCCTGGCTGGTCGGTCTGCTCCAGGCGGGCGACTCGTTTTACCCCACCGGAGCTTACGCTCATTCCTTCGGGCTAGAGGGGCTCGTGCAACTGGACGTCGTGCGCGACCGGGCCACGCTGCGCGATTTTATCCGCCTTTCCCTGCTGCCGACCCTGCGCCAGGCCGAGCTGCCCCTCGCCGCCCAGGCCCACGCCGCGCTCGATCCTATCGCACCCGACTGGAGCCGTGTCGCGGAGCTCTGCATTCTTTCGCACGCGCTCAAGAGCGCCCGCGAGGCCCGGATCGCCTCGGAGAACATCGGGCGGCAGCGTGCCGAGCTCGCCGCGCGCCTGCACGGCCATGCACTGGCGGCCGACTACCTTGCCCGGGCCGCCGCCGGGGGCTGGCCTTTCTCCTCTGCCGTCTCCGCCGCGCTGGAGGGGCGCGTGATGGGCGCGCCGCGCGATGCCGTGCTTGCCGGCGTCCTTTATTCCGCGCTTTCCGCCACCGTTGCCGCGGCGATGAAACTTCTCCGCCTCGGCCAGAACGGCGGCCAGAGCCTCCTCGCCGAGATGCTTGGCCATGCCCCCGCGCTCATCGCCGCCGCAGTCGTCGTGCCCGCCGGTGAAATCGGCTGGTTCAACCCCTGGCTCGATATCGCCGCCGCCCGCCACGAAACCGCCGACGCGCGCCTGTTCATTTCCTGAAGCCCGCCTTCTGAAACCTTAAATCATAAATCCTAAATCATAAATTCGATGACCCGTCCTCCCCGCATCGGCATCGGCGGCCCCGTCGGCTCCGGCAAAACCATGCTCTGCCTCAAGCTCTGCCAGAAGCTGCGCGAGCGTTACTCCATGGCCGTCGTAACGAACGACATTTACTGCTCCGAGGACGCTGAGTTCCTCATCCGGCAGAGCGCGCTTCCGCCCGAGCGTATCCGCGGAGTCGAGACCGGCGGCTGCCCGCACACCGCCATCCGCGACGACACGACCATGAACGAGCAGGCCTGCCAGGCGCTCGAGGCGGCGTTTTCCGACCTTCAACTTGTCCTGGTCGAGAGCGGCGGCGACAACCTCACCGCGACCTTCTCACCCGAGCTGGTGGACGCCTTCGTCTACGTGATCGATGTCGCCGAGGGGGAAAAAATCCCCCGCAAAGGCGGCCCGGCCATCCGCCACAGCGATCTGCTCATCATCAACAAAATCGACCTCGCTCCGCTCGTCGGCGCCGATCTCGCGGTGATGGACCGCGACGCCAAGGTGCAGCGTGGTCCTCGTCCCTTCCTTTTCTGCGACCTCAAGCGCGAGCACAACCTCGACCGGGTCATCGCCTGGATCGAAAACCAGGTTCTCTTCGCCGCCAAACCCCGGACCTGAAGATCGCCCGGAAGAAGGTTTGGAATGCGCAAGAAGCCGACGTTTCGCAGCATTCGGTTGTTTGCGTCTCCTGCACTTTCTGGCGGCTGACTCCATTTGTTCCATGGCCGACTTTCACGGACACCTTTCGCTTCGCGCCGCCGCCCGTGGCGATGGCGTCACCACGCTGGCCGGGCAGGCTTTCCGCGCGCCGTTCCACCTGAGCAAACCGTATTGGGATGTGGATACGCGCACGCTGCTCGTGCAGGTGGTCAATCCGACGGCGGGCATTCTCTCCGGGGACCGGTTGGAGGCCGCCGTCGTGGTGGCGCCGGGCGCGGCCTTGCTCCTGACCACGCCGAGCGCCAGCCGTGTCTTTCGCATGCGCGAAGGGGAGGCCAACTCGCTCCAGCAGTTTGCCGTTGCGGCCGGCGGCTGGCTCGAGGTGCTGCCCGAGCCGCTGGTGCCGCACCGCGGTTCGCGTTTCCACCAGCGCACCACGCTCACCGTGGAACCGGGCGGTTCCGCCTTTTACGCCGACTTGCTGCTGCCCGGCCGCGTTGCCCACGGCGAGATCTGGAGCTGGGATCGGCTCGTTCTCGATCTTGAGGTGCGCTCGGCCGGCGATCTGCTCCTGCGCGAGCGGCTCGACCAGCCCGCCGCCGACCTGCGCGCGCTGGCCGTCCTGGCCGGGGCGGGGGAGGGCGCCGCCTTCGGCAACGCCGTTTTCCTCGCGCCCGGCCTTCCTCCTGCGCCGGCCTGGCGCGAGGCGCTGCATGGGCTCCAGGCCGAGGGGGTGTGGATCGGCGCGAGCCAGCTGCGCACCGGCGCCGGCTGGAGCATCAAGTTCATCGCGCCCGACGGGGTTCTGCTGAAACGCACGCTCGCCTCGTTGCGCCGCATCCTCTCGGCCGCCGCGCCGCACCTCGCCTGCGACGCCCGGAAGCTTTGATGGGGGCGAACATCGCGGCGAGTTAAGCGCTCTTCCCGTGGCTCTCGTAGATCGTCGATCAGCTTGCTCTTGTCCCTGACCGGAGTCTTGCCGCCTTTGCCGGCGCCGTAGATCGCCAGCGCCTTTTCGAGCGACACAAACACATTGGCGTAGTCCACGATCAGGCCGTTGTGCTTGCCGGGAAACACGCGGTTGGCCGCCTTTCACTACTTTGGCTGTGATAAGCCGGATGCCGGATTCTGTTTTGGGAGGCGTTTTACCACGGTAATCAATGATCCCCTCCGTCGCCTCTTCAATGGTGATGGTGTCGAATGGCGCCATCGTCACGCCTCCAGAATCTCCGCCACGTTGCGGGCGATGGTTTGTTCGAGGTCGCGGGCCTGTGCGTTCAGCGTCTCCAACTCCTCGTTCAGGGTCTCGATCTGTTCCTTGAAATCCTCGTCGCTCACGGCTTCGCCGGGGGCGACGCCGACGTAGCGGCCGGGGTTGAGCGACCAGCCTTGCGCCTCGATTTCGGCGAGGGTGGCGGCTTTGCAGAGACCCGCGACATCGCGGTAGCCGAGCGGACGGCCCGGCGGTCCGTCCCTACCTAGAACCTCGGTAAGCTTCGCCTCGGCTTCGGGGCCGCCGAGGGTGAAGTCGGGGGCTTCGCCGCGGTAGAGGCGCACGAGGTTGGCGAGGAAGCCGATCTGCGCCTTCGTCCAATCACGATGCGCGCGGTCCACCTGACGGTAGATGTGGCGGGCGTCGATGAAGAGCACCGAGTCGCGGCGCGGCGTGGCGGCCTTACTCTTGTCGAAAAACCAAAGGGTGCAGGGCAGGGTGACGGTGTAGAACATGTTGGGCCCGACGGCCACCATCACGTCCACGGCGCGGTTCTCGATGAGCTTTTGCCGGATCTCCCGCTCGGAGGAGCGGGCGTCGGAGGCGGAGTTGGCCATGACGAAGCCGGCGCGGCCGGTGGCTTTTCGAGCGAGGCGGCGGTGTCTTTCTCCGAAGGGGCGATCCACAGCATAAGACCGGTGAGAGATTCGTAAGGCGCTGCGGCGTGCAACGCTTGTTTGGCTCTTGCGGGATGTTTCGGCGGGGCTACTGCCGGTCCAGGTTCAAGCGAAAGCGGGCGGCCGGCCTCACTCGTAGCGCAGGGCCTCGATGGGGTCGAGGGAGGCGGCTTTCCAGGCGGGATAGAGGCCGAAGCCGATGCCGATGGCGCTGCACACGGCGATGCCGGCGAAGGCCCAGCCCCAGGGAAAGACGAGCGCGGCGTTGAGCAGGCGGCCGGCCGCGTTGCCGCCGGCGATGCCGAGGAGCACGCCGGCAAAGCCGCCGAGGAGCGAGAGCGCGAGGGCTTCGAGCAGGAACTGGACGAGAATATGGCGTTTCCTGGCGCCGATGCTCTTGCGGATGCCGATCTCCTTGGTCCGCTCGGTCACGCTCACGAGCATGATGTTCATCACGCCCACGCCGGAGGCGAGGAGGGCGATGGCGCTGATCACGAAGGCCCCGACCGCGACTACGCCGGCGATTTTGTTGAAGGACTCGATCAAGGCGTCGTTGGAGAAGACCTCGAAGTCGTTCTCGTCCTCGGGTTCGAGTGCGCGAACCAGCCGCATCAGGCCGGTGGCCCGGTCCTGGAGGGCGGCGAGCTCGGGCTGGGAATGCGCCTGCACGTCGATGCTGATCGAGCGGCCGGCACTGCCGTAGATCTGGAGCCAGCGGGAGATGGGGATGAGGACGAGGTTGTCCTGGCTCTGGCCGAAGGCTGAGCCCTTGGCGGCGAGCGCGCCGACGATGGCGAAGCTCTGTCCGTCGATGCGGAGGAGACGGCCGAGGGGTTCCTCGTTGGGGAAAAGCCGCTTCGCCACGTCGGCGCCGACCAGGCACACGGGCCGGCCGAGCTCGACGTCGCCGACGCCCAGGTTGCGGCCGGCGGCGACCTCGTAGTTGCGACCGGCGACGAAGACCTCGTCCCCGCCGAAGAGGGAGACATTGGGATTGGTGCGGCGGTCGAGGTAGCTGGCGCGCCGGCCGCCGCGGCGGATGCTGAGGCCGGCGTCGCCCTCGTCGCCGAGCAGGACCTTGAAGCGGCTGGCCTCGGCGTAGGTGATGTCGCGGCGGTTGGCGAAACGGCCGCGCGGACCGCTGAAGTTGATTCCCGGATACTTGGTGAACTGGAAGGAATTCGCGCCGAGGATGTTCAGACCGGACTCGATGTTGGCGCGGAGGCCGCTGATGACGGTCATCACGCCGATCACGGAGAACACGCCCACGGCGATGCCGAGCATGGTGAGCGCGGAGCGGAGCTTGTTGGATTTCAGCGCGGCGAGGGCGAGCCGGAGCGTCTCGAACGGATTCATGTCAGGGCGTTTCGATCACAAGACACCGGAGTTTTTAATGCGAAGCAGCGAAGGACGACCCGAAGGACACAAAGCTGGGGAAAATGTCCCCAGCCCCGCCTCTTTTAACCGCAGATAGCGCAGATAAAGGCACAGGACAGAGTCAGCAGCGGACAGGACGGACAGGACCTTTGCGCTCTTTGCGGCCCTTCGCGTCTTTGCGTTAAAACTCTGATTCTGGAAAACGGCGTTCATTCGTAGCGGAGGGCGACCACCGGATCGAGCTTGCTGGCCTGCCAGGCGGGGGCGAAGCCGCTGAAGACGCCGGTGAGGACCGAGACGACGAGGCCGACGAGGACCAGGCCCGGCGAGAAAACGAGGGGGAAGGCTGGAGCCGCCAGCGCCACGATCCGCGAAAGGCCGGCGGCGAGAAGGAGGCCGGCAAGGCCGCCGATGACGCAGATGGAGACGGCCTCGACGAGAAACTGGAGGAGGATGGTGCGGCGGCGCGCGCCGAGGGCCTTGCGGGTGCCGATCTCACGGGTGCGCTCCTTCACGCTGACATAGGTGATGTTCATGATGCCGATCGCGCCAACGAAGAGGGAGAGCCCGGTGATGAAGAGGCCGGAGAGGGCGATGCCGTTCTTGATCGGATCGAGCTGCTGGCGGACGGTGCCCTGCTCGTTGATCTCGAAGTCGTCGCGTTGTTCGGGGCCGAGCTGGCGGATGCGGCGCATGAGGCCGCGCAACTCGTCCTTCGCCTCCTCCGCGCGGCGGGTATCGTACTGTACGCGAATCTCGCCGCTCTGGGCGGTGGAGTAGTAGCGGCGGAAGGTGGTGAGCGGCATGGCGACCATCGAGTCCCAACTGAAGAGGCCGAGAAAGCTGCCCTGGCGCGCGGAGACGCCCACTACCTCGAAATTCTGGTCGCGGATCCGCAGGGTGCGTCCGACCGGGGACTCGCCGGGGAAAAGGGCGTCGGCGACGTCGTAGCCGATCATGACCACGTTGCGGCCAGCCTGGGCCTCGAACTCGCTGAAGAAGCGGCCCTCCTTCATTTCGGATTTGGAGATGCGGGGGAGATCGGCGGAGGTGCCGAGGGTGAAGATGTTGTTCACCCGGTATTCGCCGCGGATGAGCGTGCTGGAGCGCTGGGCGGCGGGCACGGCGAGGCGGAGGGGGCTGCCGGGACGGGAGGCGATCCAATCGTTTATCTGCCGGGCGTAGGCGGTCTGGATGCCGCGGCGGTTGCGGTAGTTCCACCAGTCCTCGACGTCGCGCCAGGGCCACTTCGTGACATAGAGGATGTCGTCACCGAAGCCGGCGAGGCTGCGGTCCACGCCCACGTCGATGCCCTTGATGGCGGTGCCCATGAGAGTGACGGCCACGATGCCGATGATCACGCCGAGCGCGGTGAGCGCCGAGCGCATGCGATTCGCGCGGATCTGCGCGAAGGCGATGCGGACGGACTCGAGAAGCTCGTAGAGAAAACGCATGCAGAAATGTATGATGGGCGATGGATGAAGTGAGATGGATAACAGGCCGGATCCGAAATCGGAAAAAGGAGACGGAGGCTTGGTGACACCAGCCATCACACATCATCCATCTTAGATCAGGCCTTCTCGTCGCTCTCGATCAGGCCGTCGCGGAGGCGGAGAATGCGGCGGGCGTGGCGGGCGACGTCTTCCTCGTGGGTGACGAGGATGAGGGTGTTGCCTTTCTCGTAGAGCAGCTCGAAGAGGTCCATGATCTCCACGCCGGTCTTGGAATCGAGGGCGCCGGTGGGTTCGTCGGCGAGGATGATGGAGGGGCGGTTGACGAGGGCGCGGGCGATGGCGACGCGCTGGCGCTGGCCGCCGGAGAGCTCGTTGGGCTTGTGGTGGACGCGGTTGCCGAGGCCGACGATCTCCAGTGCGGCGCGGGCGCGGGCCTTGCGTTCGGCGGGCGGGACGCCGGCATAGATGAGGGGGAGCTCGACGTTGTGCAGGGCGTCGGAACGGGGGAGGAGGTTGAAGCTCTGGAAAACGAAGCCGATCTCGCGGTTGCGGATGCCGGCGAGCTCGTCGTCGTCCATGCCGGCGACATTTTTGCCGGCGAATTCGTAGCGCCCGGCGGTGGGCGTATCGAGGCAGCCGAGCATGTTCATGAGCGTGGATTTGCCGCTGCCCGAGGGGCCCATGATGGCGAGGTATTCGTTGCGATGGATTCGGAGCGAGACGCCGCAGAGGGCGTGGACGGTTTCGGCGCCCATGCGGTAGAGCTTGGTCACGCCCTCGATCTCGATCACGAGCGGGCCCGGCGGGCGGGTGGAGCGCGGGGCGGAGAGGGAGGAGGATTCCATCGGGTGGGAGGAGGCCGGGGACGGGGGGGACGGCGACGGCCGGCGGGGGAGGCGGAAGCGGCGTTTACTTTTTCTCCGGGGCCGGCTTGGGCGCATCGACGCGGACGGCGGAGCCGTCCTTCAGCGTGCGGGTGATGACGCTGAAGCTGCCGCTCACCACCTCGTCGCCGGCCTGGATGCCGGACTTGATCTCGAGGTGGGTGGTATCGCCGATACCGGTCTCGACCGGAACCTGTTTCACCGTGTCGCCGTGGCGCACGAAGACCACGCGCTGGAGGGCTTCGCGGTCGGCGCGCTCGCGCTCGCGCTGCTGCTTCTCGTTGACCGCGGCTGCGGCGCCGTCGCCCTGGGTTTCGCGGGCCTTCTGGTCGCGCTCCATGGCGAGCTGCTCGATGGTCTTGGCGCCTTCGCGGGAGCGCACGGTGACGGACTGGATGGGCACGGCGACGACGTTCTCGACCGTCTGGGTCTCGATATCGGCGTTGGCGCTCATGCCGGGGCGAAGGGCGACGCCGGGATCGGAAATACGGATCTTCACCTGGAAATTCGTGACTTCCTCCTGGGTGCTCGCGCCGGTGGTCTTGGCGGAGCTGGCGATTTCCTTGACGACCCCGGCGAACTTGCGGCCGGGGTAGGCGTCGATGCTGATACGGGCGGAGTCGCCGACCTTCACGTTGACCACGTCGTTTTCGTTCACGTTGACGCGGACTTCCATGCGGGAGAGGTCGGCCACGCGCATGACCTCGGTGCCGGCAAACTGGCCGGTGGCGACCACGCGTTCGCCGCGCTCGCTGTTGAGGAGGCTGACGGTGCCGTCGAGCGGGGCGTAGAGGGTGGTTTTCTCCAACTGGTCGCGGGACTGCTTGAGCTGGCCCTCGGCGCGGCGGATCTGGGCGAGGGCGCTGGAGTAATTGGCCTGGGCGATCTCGAACTCGGTGCGGGCCTTGGTGATGTCGGACTCCGAGATGAGATTTCGGGTGAAGAGAGCCTCGTTGCGCGCAGCATCCTCACGAGCTTTCTGGAGCTGCGCCTGGTTTTGCACCGCGGTCGCGCGGGCGGCGGCGAGGTTGGCCTCCTGTTGCTCGACCTGGGCCTGGTAATTGTCGGGTTTGATGCGCACGAGCAGATCGCCCTTTTTGATGGTGGCGCCTTCCTTGAAGGGGAGCTCGACGATCTCGCCGGCGACTTCGGGGGAGATTTTTACCTCGACCTCGGGCTGGATTTTGCCGGTGGCGGAAACGATCTGGGTGATCGTCCGAATGACGGCCTTCTCGACTGTCACGGGCGTGGCCTGCCCGTCTTTTTTGCGCTTGGCCTGAAAGGCTGCGGCTCCGGCGGCAAGGAGCAGGACAAGGCCGGCGGCGAGAAGAAGCTTGCGACGCGATTTCTTGGGCTGAGGGGGGGCCGGGGACATGGGATCGGGTCCATTCAGCCAAAAAATTCCCGCTGAGCGCGAACACCAATCGGGCGGGGGATCCGGATTTTGCCGGCGGCGGGAGGGCTCCGGTCGCGACCAAAGCCCGTTGGGCGGCGGACGCCAGCGACTGGCGTTTTCGGTTTATCCCCGGGGCAGACTCTGCGAGCGTGGGGGCATGAGCTTCTCTCAACTGCTCCTGGTCCTGGGATCGGCGGCCGTTTTTGCGTCCGGCGTGCGCGGCGCCGACGAGCCCGGTCTCGGGCTGAGGTTCGCCACGCCCGAGCAGCTCCGCGGGGTGCCTCTCGCCTACACGCCCTTTTCGGGGGCCGAGCTGCCGCGGGTGGTGGACTTGTCCGCCCGGCTGCCCGCACCCGGTCAGCAAGGGCGGCAAAACTCCTGCGTGGCTTGGACCGTCGCCTACGCGTTGAAGTCCTATCAGGAATTCGAGGAGGAGAAGGTTCCTTATCTGCGGCCCGACGGCGGTCCCGATCTCTCGCGACATTTCAGCCCGGCCTTCATCTACAACCAGATCAACGGCGGGCGGGACGGCGGTTCGCTCTTCATCGACGCGCTCAACGTCCTCTCGCAGACTGGCGCCGTGCCGCTTTCCGTCATGCCCTACGATGAGGGGGACTTCACGCGGCGGCCGACCGCCGGGCAGCTGGCCGGGGCGCGGATCTACCGCATCGACACGTGGCGGCAGGTGAACGTCAGCGACATCAAGGAGGTGAAGGCCCAGCTCAACGCCGGCTACCCCGTGGCCATAGGGGCGGTAGTGGACGAGGGCCTGACGCATCTGCGCGACGGAGAAATCTGGAACGCGGTGCGGGGCGAGCAACGGGGCGGCCACGCCATGCTCGTGGTGGGCTACGACGACGACCGTTCGGCGTTCAAGTTGCTGAATTCCTGGGGCCGCGAGTGGGGCTCCTCCGGCTATGGTTGGGTGGATTATCGCTTCTTCCCGGTCGTGGTGCGGGAGGGCTACGTCGCCAAAGATGCCAAGAACGGCGCCGGCCCGGCGGTGGTGACGAGCGACGAGCCACCGGCGCCGCCGCCGGTCATCTCACCCTCCCCGGACCCGCGGCCGGTGCCGGCCGCGGTCGTCCCCGGCCAGCTCCGCGTCCTTCGGGTGGACCATAATCAAAACAGTCCCGCGGGCCTCGCCTTCGTCGTCTACGGGGACTTATCGGTGCAGCCCGGCACGGTCGGGATCCTGCAGGTCGTGGTGCACATTTATATGGCAGGCCCCGATGGGCAGAAGGGCGCGCCGGTGGGCTCGTTATGGCCGGCCTTCGCCAGCACGCAGGGCACCGCCGCCACCGGAACCGCACCCTGGCCGCTGAACGGCATGGGCGTAAACGACCAGCCCTGGTACGCCTATTTCCCCTACCAGGCGCTCAACCTCATTCGCGGCTACCAGCATGGCTATACGCAGCCCTACGTTTACCAACTGGTCGCCGAACCCGTGCTCTACATCAACAATTTCGGCGTGGCCTCGGGCGGGCTGATCCGCTTTCCGGTGGGCTTGTAGGGTGGGGACCAGGGAGAAGAACCGGCGGTTCAGGAATCGATGCGTTCGGCGGCGGCCTTGGCGGCACGTCGCATTCCGAAGAGAAACGAGATGAGACCGAGAAGCTGACAGCTTAGAGAAGCCGTGCAGAGCCGGAGTGTGGCGGGCGTTCCTTCGCTGTCCAAACCGAGGAAAAGTAAACTCAGCGAGATGGCAAAAAAAGCCCATCCGAAGAAACGGAATGATCTGGCGCTCATCGGAGGAGAAGATCGGAGACGAAGTACAGGCAGGAAGCCCGGGCTTTTTCGCCAGAGGCGGCCGCCCGTTTAGGCGCTGTCTTCGAAATAATCCAGCGCTCTGCTGAAGCCCTGCGGGTGG
>CBINGR010000084.1:0-20764 GCA_966250295.1 uncultured Akkermansia sp.
AAAATCAACCCCGCCCACGCCACCGAGATCTTCATCCGCGAGGCCCTGGTGAACGACGTCATCGCCTGGCCCCTCGATTTCCTGGCCCACAATCGCAAGGTCCGCGACGAGCTCGAGCATCTCCTCACCCGCGCGCGCGACACTGGCTTCCTCAACCTCGACGAGGCGCTCTACCGCTTTTACGCCGACCGCCTCCAGCCCGGCCGCGCCTCGGACGCCCCCGAGGAAGGCGTCTCCGCCGTGCAGGACCTGGTTGCCCTCGTCCGCGAACGCCGAGGGAAAAACCCGCGTTTCCTCATGCTCGCGCCCGACGACCTGCGCGATCCGGCCAGCATCCCGGTGGACGAAGCGGCCTTCCCCGCCGCGCTTCCGCTCGGCCAGAGCGTGCTTCCCCTCACCTATGCCTACCGCCCCGGCCAGCCCGACGACGGCGTGACGCTCAACGTGTCCCCCGGCGACGCCGCCCGCCTGACGCCCATCGCCCTCGACTGGGCCGTGCCCGGCCACCTCGCGCTCAAGGTCGAGCACTACCTCTCGGCCCTGCCCAAGGAGGCCCGCCGCCTCTTCGTCCCGCTCGCCGAGACCGTGAAACAGCTCGCCGCCGCCGTCGCCGCGCGCGACCGTCTCACCGACCGGCGCGAATCCCTGCCCGAAGCGCTCGCCGCCTGTATCGCCGAGCGTTTTCCCATCCGGGTGGACGCCTCCGCCTGGGTCGCCCGACCGCTTCCCGAGCACCTGCGCGTGCGCATCCGCGTCGTCGACGAGAAGGAGCGCGAACTCTTCGCCGCGCGCGACCTCGACGAACTCGCCCGCCATCTCGCCGAATATCGGAAAACCGCCGCCGCCCGGCTTGCCCAGGATGCCCCCGCCGCCTGGAACCGTGCCCGCGAAAAATGGGAGAAACCCGACCAGACCACGTGGACCTTCGGCGAGAAGCTTCCCGGGCCGGTGGAGGTTTGTATCCAAAACGGCCTTACGATTAATGCTTTCCCCGCGCTGAAAACCGGCCCGGCCGGCGTGGCCCTGCGCCTGGCCCGCGACGCCGGCGAGGCCGCCGCCTGGACCCGCCCCGCGCTCGGCCGCCTGCTCGAGCTCGAGCTTCGTCACGAGCTCGCCTTCCTCCACAAGGAACTGCGCGGCCTGCGCGAGCTCGGCGCCCTGCTCGCCACCTACTGCTCGCTCAACCAGCTCACCGAGGATGCCGCAGGCCTGCTCCAGCGCTGGCTCTGCGCTCCCGGCCGCGTCGCCGAGCCTACGCAAAAGGCCTTCGCGGCGGCGGCCGCCCAGGCGAAGCACGACCTCCGCACCACCGGGCCCAAACTCACCGCGATCCTCCAGGAGTTATTTTCGCTCCGCGCTACCCTGGAGGCGCATCCAAACCCTTACCCGACGCTCTCGAGCGACCTCGCCCAGCTTATCCCGAAGACACTCCTGCGCGAGATTGACTATGCCCGCCTCCAACACCTGCCGCGCTACCTGAAGGCGCTCAAGCTCCGCGCCGACCGCTGGCGGCAGAATCCGGCCAAGGAGGCCGAGCGCAGCCGCGCCCTTTCGCCCTGGCTCGCCAAACAGCGCGCCCTGCCCCGTTCCGATCCTCGCTACTGGCTGGTGGAGGAGTACCGCGTGAGCCTCTTCGCCCAGGAACTCGGCACGGCGGAAGCCGTCAGCCCCCAGCGCCTGGAACGCGAGTTCGCAGGCCCGGCGCCAGCCGCTTCCGGGACCGCCGGCTTTCAGCCGGCCGCCGATTCAGCTTCGCCTCCGCGGCCCTCCGCTCCCGCAGCGCAAGCCAAGCCCTCTCCTGCGCCTATCGCAGTCATTCCGGTGCCCGCGAAAAAAGCCGCCCCGCTCAAATCTCTCGGCGCCTTGGGCGACCTGTTCCGCAAATAAACAGACGCAGCCTTTTGTGCCTTCGCGCATACGGGGGAGGCCGGCTTTGTGCTACTGTTTGCCGTCCTCGCGCTTGCCGCCCGGCCGCCCGCGCGGTCTGCTCCGGGCTTTCTCCCGATTCCGCAACCTCCGTCTCACCGCTCCCATGAAGAAAGCCGCCATCCTCCAGAAGCTCAGCACCGAAAAGGTCATCGCCCTGATCCGCGCCGACAGCCCGGACGGCCTCCTCGACTGCGCCAAGGCGCTCGCCGCAGGCGGACTCACCTCGATCGAGCTTACCATGACCACGCCGGGCGCCATCCGCATGCTGGAGAAGGCCACCGCCGAGCTGCCCGACTTTCTCTTCGGTCTCGGCACCGTGCTCGATGCCGAGACAGCCCGCGCAGGCATCCTCGCCGGCGCGCGTTTTATCGTCACCCCCGCCCTCCGCCCCGACGTCATCACGATGTGCAAGCGCTACAGCGTGCCGGTCTTCAGCGGCGCTCTCACCCCGACCGAGGTGGTCAACGCCTGGGATTGCGGCGCCGACGCCGCCAAGATTTTCCCCGCCGAGTTCTTCGGCCCCGCCTACATCAAGTCTCTCAAAGCCCCGCTCCCCCAGGTGGAGCTCGTGCCCACCGGCGGCGTCACCGCCGAGAATGTCGGCGAGTTCATCAAGGCCGGCGCTTTCGCCACCGCCGCCGGCAGCTCGCTGGTCGAGGCCAAGGCCTTCAAGGAAAAGAACTGGGCCGCCATCACCGCCAAGGCCCAGGCCTTCGTGAAGGCCGTCGCCGCCGCGAAGTGACCCACCGATAACCGGACCGCTCGCGGGCGCTGCTCCGTTTCTTCCGGACCTATATTTGGCGGCGTCGGGCACCCACTCAGGCACCCTCCGCCATCCCGGCGATCTTACCGATCCAGCGCATGTTCATCAACTGCGCCGCTTGGTCACGCATGCCGTAACCGACCAGCCATTCCTTGCCCGGGTAGGTGAAGCCCGTCAGCTCCGGCTTCGCCATCGCGTCGTCGCGCAGCCGGTGCACCATCGTCACCGAACGCACCCGGCGCGCACCCTGCATGCGCAGCCAGGTGTCCACGTGCAACAAGGTCCGACCGCTGTCGCAGATGTTGTCGATGAACACCACCTCGCGTCCCTGCGGCCGCAGGGGCTGCCAGTCGACGAATGTGCGTTCCAGCGGCGAACCCGTCTCGGTCTTCGCGTAGCTATAGGCGCGGCAAAAGGCCGGCTCCACCGAGCGCCGCATCCGCAGCAGCAGGTCCGAATAGAAAAACACCCCTCCGCGCAGCACGCACAGCGCCAGCAGCATCTGGCCGGTGCGCGCCTCGGCATCGTCCGCCCAGCGGTCCAGTTCCGCAGCCAGAAGTTCGAGCGCGCCGTCGATTTCGGCTTCGCCATAAAGGAGGTCCACGTGGGTCGGCAATTCCATGCGTCCCCCCCAGCAGGCCGGATGCCTGCACGGTCGCGCAAGCCCTCGCGCGGAAAAAGCGGGCAAAAAAAACACCCCAACGGCTCCCCGCCCGTCCACACGACGCTTTCCAAGGCGCCTGCGGCCGGTCATTGATCCGGCCTGCTCGTTCCACTGCCGCTCCGTGCCGGCGGCGCCTCCCGTGCCGACCGCCTCTTACGTTTCCGGCGCCTCGAGCTCTCGTTTCATCATGCTCTCCCGCTTCTTCAAGCTCGCCGAGAATCGCACCACTTTCGGGCGCGAAATCGCCGCCGGCGTGACCACGTTCGCGGCCATGGCTTACATCCTGGCGGTCAATCCGGACATTCTGATGAACGGCTTCGGCGCGGATCCCGTCATCGGGACCGATCCGACCGCCCCCGCCTTCATCGCAGTCAAGGGCGCCCTCCTCGCCGCCACCGCCCTCAGCGCCGCCCTCGCCACCCTGCTCATGGCGCTGATGACCAACTACCCCCTGGCCCTTGCCCCCGGCATGGGCATCAACGCCTTCTTCGCCTTCTCGATCTGCCTCGGCGCCGGCGTCCCTTGGCGGCAGGCCCTCGGCATCGTCTTCGTCAACGGTTGCATCTTCCTCGCCCTTTCTCTCACCGGCGTTCGCGAGAAAATCGTCCGCTCCATCCCCTACCCGCTCAAGATCGCCATCACCGGCGGCATCGGCCTCTTCATCGCCTTCCTCGGCCTGAAAGGTGCCGGCATCATCGTCGCCCACCCGGCGACCTTTGTCGCGCCGGGCGACCTAACCCAGCCGGCCGCCGCCCTCGCCCTCGCCGGCATCGTCCTCACCGCCGTGCTCGTCGTCCGCCGAGTCTCGGGCGCAATCATCCTCGGCATCGCCGCCATCACCCTGGCCGGCCTCTTCATTCCCGATGGCCGCGGGGGCTTCGTCACCCCTCGCCCCGCCGGCCTCGCCGCGCTGGTCTCCACTCCGCCCTCGCTTGCGCCGGTTTTCCTCGAACTCGACCTTTCCTTCCTCGGCAGCCTGCCTGCGCTCCTCAAGGTCCTGCCCTTCATCCTCTCTCTGCTGCTGGTCGACCTTTTCGACAACCTCGGCTCGCTCATCGGCGTCACCAAACGCGCCGGCCTGCTCGACAAAGACGGCAACCTACCCAAAGCCGGCCGCGCCCTCCTCGCCGATTCCTTCGCCGCCATACTCAGCTCCCTCCTCGGCACCAGTACCGTCGTCAGCTACATCGAGAGCGCCTCCGGCGTCGAGGCGGGCGGCCGCACTGGCCTCACCACCCTCACCGTCTCGGTGCTCATGCTGCTGGCCCTCTTCCTCACCCCTCTCATCCTCCTCATTCCACCGGCCGCCACCGCCCCGGCGCTCGTCATCGTCGGGGTCTTCATGCTCCAATCCGTGAGCGAAATCGACCTCGGCGACTTCCGGATCGCGCTCCCCGTCGCCCTCGTGCTCCTCGGCATCCCCCTCACCTTCAGCATCGCCGAGGGCATCGGCTTCGGCCTCATCAGCCTCGCCCTCCTCTCGCTTTTCACCAGCCGCCCGCGCGCCCTCCCGCCCGCCGGCTACGTCATGGCTGCGGTGTTTTTCCTCTCTTTCTTCAAGATCTTCCCCTTCCACACCCGGTGAATCCAAGGCTGGCCTTTTCCGATCTTAGCCACGGAGGGCACAGAGTTCACTGAGCCCGAACTCCTGGCCCTGCCTGCCGTATTCCGTTTTTGCGTCCGGCGCGCCCATTGCGACCCTGTCATCGCTTCTTACTTTAGCGCCTTTCCTGTCTTTGCATTAAAAACTCCGACTCCGTGTTCTCCGTGTCCGAGCTCCGTGCCCTCCGTGGCTAAACTCCGTCGTTCTCCCTCTTCATGTCCGCCGCCACCTTCGATCCCACCAGCGCCGTCCCGCCCGAATTCGCTCATCTCGTGCGCGAGCTCCAACATGCTTCCGGCGCCGTCCTGAAACCCACCACCCTGGAGGAACGCCCGATCTACGGCACCACCGCCTATATCGCCAACTGCCTGCTCGATACTCGTTTCGGCCTCTATCGCGCCTACGTCTTTCAGGACATTATAGACAAGCACTACATCGTAGCCCTCGCCCACGGCGACATCTCCACCGCGCAAACCCTCTACACCCGGCTTCACTCCAGCTGCGTCACCTCCGAAACCCTCCGCGGCTGCGATTGCGATTGCGTGCAACAGCTCGAAGGCGCCTTCAAGGTCATCTCCGAGAAGGGCAACGGCGTCCTCTTTTACCTTCTCCAGGAAGGCCGCGGCGTAGGCTACGTCGGCAAAGCCCGCGACCGCATGCTGGTCCAGGCCTCCCTCGACCAGATATCCACTTTCGCCGCCTATGCCGCCATGGGCCTCGAAAAGGATCACCGCAACTACGAGAACATTTCCCACATCTGTTATCTGCTCGGCATCGACGCCTCCTGGATCGTCCTCACCAACAATCCCGACAAGGTGGCTGCCCTCCGCGACCAGGGCCTCCGGGTAGCCGGTACCGAGGCCCTCGAATTCGAACCCTCCCCCTTCAACGTCGCCTACCTCACCTCCAAGGCCGCCGGCGGGCACATCCTTAAGCGGCCCACCGAAACCACCGTGAAACGCGCGCTCCCCCCCGAGCCCGTAAAACCGTTCCGCCCCCACGCCCTCCCGTCGGCCAAACGCTTCATCTACTCCGCCAGTTACTTCCTCCCCACGAAGCCGGTGGACAACGATGTCCTCCTCTCCGAGCTCCAGTTTCGCGAGCTCTTCGGCAAGGAGACGATCGACCGCTATATGGCCGGCCTCAATCCCCTCGTGCTCGGCTACAAGGCCATCCGCGACAACCGCTTCTTCGTCAAAATCAACCCCGAGGCTCTCACTGCCCACCGCAAGACCCAACCCGAAGATCCCATCCTCGATCTCCTCACCACGCCCTATTGGTTCCGCGTCCACGTTTATTACGACATCGTAACCAGCCAGGACTTCGTCGTCCTTACTCACGGGCATCCCCGGATCTACGACATCCCCGTCGTCCGCCTCCACAGCGAATCCCTTTTCAACCGTTTCCCGCTCCGCGTCGTCTCCAATCGTGACAAGATGAAGGAGTCCGTGAAACATATCGTCACCTACGGCGTAGGTGCGATGCTCCTCGTGTACAATGACGGCCGCGGCGCCGGTTTCGGCGCCTACGCTGCCGACCGCATGATGACCGAAAGCAACCAGGCACTCAGTTCCGACGAGGCCTACCGCAAACTCGGCATCGACTACGACAGCCGCGATTACGATGCGTCCTTCACGCTGTTGAAACACCACATCCCGAACGAAAAAATCCAGATGGTGATGAACAGCCCCGGCAGCCTCGTGAAAAAGCCCGAATACGCCGAGTCGCTCCACCGCCAGAAGTTCGACGTCGATAAATGGATCTTTCTCGACGACGATTCGGTCGGGGACTGAACAGCTACGGAACCCTTTCCGCGGGCTATATCCGCATTTCTCAAAAGAAGAACCGATCCCATTATACCTGTTGCCTTGCTCCGTTGCTTCCGCCTGGCTGGGCCGGTCCGCAGAGCAGCGTGGAAGCCATTTGGGGCGAGCGTCCGTTTGCAATCGTGATATCAGCGCCTTGGGACCCCGGCTTCCGATTAGATTTCGCTTCGTCCATCAACTACACCCATGCATATCCTCGGTATCCTCCTCGTGGCCCTCGGCGCCATCATTGCCCTGATCTTCGGCATCCAGCTGCTTATCCTAGCCTTCCGCACTTCCATCCTCTGGGGCCTCGGCTATATTTTTGTCCCCTTCGTGGCCTTGATTTTTGTCATCGTGCACTGGCAGGAGGCCAAGACGCCCTTCCTGCGCGGCTTGATCGCGATTCCTTTCTATGTGGGCGGCCTCCTCCTGCTGGGCGCCTCCGGCGGCGGAGTCGAATCGTACTGAAACGGGGGTTTCCTTATCTGCCGGGCTCGTCGGGGAGGCCGTCGCGCTCAGCGCTTGTACAGAAAGCGGATCGCGGACAGCTCCGGCCCTGTCCACCGTGAAACGCCTCGCGCTGGCCTGCCTGTTCCTGGCCCTGATCCTCGCTGGCGCAGCCCTTTCTGGCTGCGCCAGTGCGCCCAAGCGCGTCTTCAAGGCGTCCGACTACGAAGCCGTCCCCGGCCAGAAGCAGCGCGGCACCGCCACCTGGTATGGAGAAGCCTACCGCGGCAAACGGACCGCCAGCGGCGAACGGTTCAATCCCGACGATTTCACCGCCGCCCACCGCACCCTGCGTTTCGGCACCGTGGTCGAGGTGAGGAACTTGCGAAACAACCGCACCGTACTGGTCGAAGTCAATGACCGGGGGCCTTTCGGCAAAAAAAATCGCGTCATCGATCTTTCGGAAGCCGCTGCCCGGCAACTCGGCATGCTCGCCGCCGGCACCGTGCCGGTCGAAATCCGCCTGGTGCGCAAACGCCGGCGCCGCCCGCGACCCCGCTGAGCGTGGCACGGATATGCTTTTTCAGCCCTGCTCCAAAGCCATCGGATGCCCCGGCCGCCCCCCCGCACGTTTACGTTAAACACCCGGCGGTGGATTTGACACTCGCACCCGCGCGGAGGCTTGGTTCGCAATCCCGGGGCATCGCGATTCGCTGGCTCCTTATTCCCCGCCCGCATTCACCTGCCGCCGGATCTCTGCACGACGTCTCGTCGGGCGAGGCCATCTTGAACCGTCCTTGACCTTCCCCCCCGCCGCAAGCGCCCATACGCCCCATGCCGTCCGCACTGCGTTTTGTCGTCGTCCTCCTCTCCGTCGGATTCAGCTCCCAGCTCTTCGCTGCGCCTCAGCCCGCGGCGGCGGCCGAGCCTCCGCCCCCGCCTCCAGTCGTTAAAATCGACCCCACCGTCACCTGGGGCGTTTGGGAAGGCTGGGGCACCTCGCTCTGTTGGTGGGCCAAGGTCTTCGGCGATCGCGACGACCTCGCGGATCTGTTCTTCACCACCAAGCCGGTGACGCTCGACGGCCGCACCCTCCCCGGACTGGGCATGACCATCGCCCGCTACAACGTCGGCGCCTCCAGTTGGAACGATATCGACGGCCGCCGCATGGTCGTCTCGAAAAACATCCAGCCCTTCCGACAGATCGAGAGCTTCTGGCTCGACGGCAAAAACCCGGATCCCAACGGCCCCGGCTGGGACTGGTCAGTGGATGCCAGCCAGCGCGCCATGCTGCTCAAGGCCCGCGATCGCGGCGCAAACCGTTTCGAGCTCTTCTCCAACTCCCCGCCCTGGTGGATGTGCGCCAACGACAATCCCTCCGGCGCCGCCAAGGACAGCGTCGAGAATTTGCGTCCCGACCAGTACCGCAACTTCGCCATCTATCTCGCCGCCGTCGCCCGCCGCGCCAAGGACCACTGGGGCATCGCCTTCACCACGCTCGATCCCTTCAACGAACCGACCGCCTCCTTCTGGTATGCCAACGGCAAGCAGGAGGGGTGTTACATCGGCCACGCCGCCCAGGCCGCGATCCTTCCTCTCGTTCGCGCCGAGCTCGACCGCCAGGGCCTGGCCGACCTGCCGCTCTCCGCCTCCGACGAGAGCTTCTACGATCAGGCGGTCGCCACGTGGAAGAGCTTCTCCCCCGAGGTCCGTGCCCTGGTCTCTCAGGTGAACGTCCATGGCTACCAGGGCGAGGGCGGACGGCGCGACGAGCTCTACCGGCTCGCCGTCACCGAAGGCGGCAAGCATCTCTGGAACTCGGAGTACGGCGGCCCAAATGCCGACGGCCTCTCCATGGCCCGCAATCTCCACCTCGACTTCCGCTGGCTGCATCCCACCGCGTGGTGCTACTGGCAGCCGCTCGACGGCGGCAACGAGGGCGGCTGGGGCTTCCTCGGCGCCGATCTGATAAAAGGCCAGGTCGGCAAGCCCAATCCCAAGCTGTATGTCTTTGCTCAATACAGCCGCCACATCCGCCCCGGCATGGTCATCCTCGAGAGCAACGATCCGGGCACCGTGGTAGCCCACGACGCCGCCACCCGCAAACTCGTGATCGTCACCTTCAACGACAGCAAAAAACCCCGCGTCCTCGCCTACGATCTTTCCCGCTTTGCCGAAGCCCGCGGTCGCGTCGTCCGCTGGATCACCGAGCCGGAAGGCGCCACGCGCTACGAAGTTCGCACCGATCTCGTCATGAAACGGAGGCGCCTCGCCTGCACCCTGCCGCCCAACGCCATCCACACTCTCGAGATCGAGGGCGTGGCCCTTTCCACCTCTCGCCGCTGACTCTTTCCTTTCCATGCCCCCGATCCTCCGTCCCCTTCTCTCATCCGTCCTCGCCTGGTCTTTTTTCGCCGCCGCCCGCGCGGAGAATCCCGCGCCCGCCGCCGCGACGGACCGCACGCCCGCCTCCCAGGCCAAACTCTTCTATTCCGCCATCCCCCTCGGCCAGGCCTGGGCCGGCCATCCGGTCAGCTTTGCCCTCCTCACCGAACGCGGGCACCAGTTCGTCGCTTACTACGACGCCGAACGCCGCATCACCGTCGCCGGCCGCCGCCTCGACCAGCAGCAGTGGACCACCGTCCATCCCCCCGGCGTCGAGCGCCCTGGCCGCGACCGCCCCTCCAACGTGACTGGCTGGGACAGCCATAACTACCTCGCCCTCGCCCTCGACCGCGATGGCAACCTTCACCTCTCGGGCAATCTCCATAACGATCCCCTCATCTACTACCGCACCACCCGCCCCTTCGATCTCTCCTCCCTCCAGCGGCTCGATCGCATGACCGGTTCGCGGGAAAACAACACCACCTACCCCGTCTTTTTCAAAAACGGCGCCGGCGATCTCCTCTTCCGATATCGCGACGGCGGCAGCGGCAACGGCAGCGATATCTATAATCTCTACGACCCCGCCACCGGCTCCTGGCGCAAGCTCCTCGACAGCCCGCTCCTCGACGGCCAGGGCGAGCGCAATGCCTACGCCATGAAGCCCATCCTCGGTCCCGATGGCCGCTTTCACCTCGTCTGGATGTGGCGCGAATCCCCCGACTGCTCGACCAATCACACCCTCTCCTACGCCCGCAGCGCCGATTTCATCCATTGGGAGAAATGCGACGGCACGCCCATCCCCCTGCCCATCACCCTCGCCACGGGCGAGGTGGTGGATGCCGCCCGTATCCGCGAAGGGCTTATCAACATGACCTTCAACCTCGGCTTCGACACGAACAAGCGTCCCGTGGTCGTCTATCACCGCTACGATTCGCACGGCAAATCCCAGGCCTATGCCGCCCGCCCCGTCGCCGATGCTTCGCGCTGGGAACAGGTCCAGTTGAGCGACTGGAGCTTCCGCTGGGCTTTCTCCGGGGGTGGCTCCATCGCCGCCGAGGTCACGCTCGGCGCCCCCGTCCTCCAGCCGGACCAAAGCCTGCTCGTCGACTACTCCACCACCCACTCCGCCGGCTCCGGGCGCTGGAAACTCGACGCCGATACGCTCCGCACTGTCGCCACCCTCCCGCCGCCCGCAGGCGAGCTTCCTCCCGTCCTCGCCAAACCCGTCTCCGACTACCCCGGTATGGAGGTGCAGACCGCCGTCTCTCGCCTCGACGGACGCCGCTGGGTGCTGCGTTGGGAGACCCTGCCCCGCAATCGCGACCAACCCCGTCCCTCCACCCCTCCCCCTTCCGAGCTGCGCCTCTACGAGTTGCCCGATGCCGACACCGGCGGCGCCGCGCGCATCGGCTCCTGACCTCGCTCGGATACAGGCCTTCTCGAAGTGCCCCGCTTGTCTCGCCCACGCCTCGCCCTCCGATGCTACTCGCGCTCCTTCGTCTGCCCGGTGTTCTTTGCAGCCTGCTCGCGCTCGCCGCCGGCCTGGCCGCCGCCGAGCCGCGTCGCTCCATCCAGCCCGGTGCGATCTGGCCCGACGACCGCGGCCGCCACATTCAGGCTCACGGCGGCGGCATCCTGAAGGAGGGCGACACGTATTACTGGTTCGGCGAGGATCGCGCCCAGGAAAACACCCGCGGCTGGCGCTACGTCTCCTGTTATGCCTCCCGCGATTTGCTCAACTGGGAATTTCGCCGGCAGGTGTTCAAGTCCGCCGACCCCGAAAATCTCGGCCCGCGCTGGGTCCTCGAACGCCCCAAGGTCTTCCATAATCCGAAGACCGGAAAATACGTCATGTATATGCACATCGACGGCACGCGCGAGAGTTCTGGCCAGGGCAGCGCCTACGTGCTCGGTCGCGTCGGCATCGCCATCTCCGACACGGTCGACGGCGAGTACACCTATCTCCGCAGTTTCCGCCCCCTCGGCCTCGAGAGCCGCGACATCGGCCAGTTCGTCGATGACGACGGCACGCCCTATCTCATCTTCGAGTGCCGGCCCACCAAGGGCTTCTATATCGCAGCCCTCTCCGCCGATTACCTCGATGTCGAACGCGAGGTTTGCTTCATCAAATCTCCCCTCGAAGGCGGAGCGCTCGTGAAATACGACGGCCTTTACTACCTCATCGGCTCCTACATGACCGGTTGGAACCCCAACCCCAACCAATACGCCACCGCCACTTCGCTAGCCGGCCCCTGGTCCGCCTTCAAAGACATCGCCCCGCGCGCCACCAAGACCCACGGCGCCCAGTCCACTTTGATGCTCAAGGTCATCGGCTCGAAAAAGACCTCCGTGCTTTTCCTGGGCGACATGTGGCGCCCCCGTGCCCATCACGACGGCCGCTACCTCTGGATGCCGCTCGAGATCGGGCAAGGCCGCCTCTGGCTGCCCGAGCCGCGCGAATGGACCATCGACCTGGCGACCGGCGAAACGCGGTTTATCGAGGCTGCCGCGCCTGCACCCGCCCCCGCCTCGCCGCCCGACAAGTCCGCCGCGCCCACGCCGTGAGCGAGGTTTCCCGCCTCGCCTGGCCGTTGTCGGAGGCGGCTTTATAAAACTGATTACAGCCACAAAGAACACAGAGAGCACAAAGAATCGGAATGGATTGTTCTCTGCGCTCTCTGTGTTCTCTGCGGCCAATCTCCGGATAAGCCGGCAGGCAGTTCGCAAAAAATCGTTTAAGGCGTTTTAATCCGCGTAGTGATTGCGCCCGCTCGCGGGCGCAATCGCGCCACGTGTCCGCCTAGGAGCGCATAAAATAAAACTATAGCCGAAGAATCGGGCCCAAACGGTAGGGCGGGACCGCCGCGAATTCCCTCTGGCGACGCATTCCAGACCGGCGCGCCCAGCGGTCGCGCCCTACCTCAAAACGGCTACGTTTTTTTAATATGCTCTAGGAGCGTCCGCAAGCGGACGGCCTACCTCTGAAAATCGGCCATGGTTTTATTAGCCACAAAAGGCCCAAAAGGCGCAGAAGCAGAGGCCTTGTTTTTGCGGCTTCTGGGTCTTTTGTGGCTATTGAAGTTGCCGCTTTTATGCAGACACAAAAAAGCGCCGGGCGGATATCCGCCCGGCGCGCCGATCGAGGTCTTGCCGAATTTACGGGAGGAAACGCGCTCAGGGCGTGGCTGTCACACTGTCCATCGTGGAGGTGCAGAGGGTTCCGTCGAGATGACTGGTCACGCAAAGGCCCAGCTGGACCGCCGTGGCCATCGTAATGGCGGTGGTGGAGCCGATCTGCGTCCAGCTTGTACCATTCGAGGAATAGTAGGCCGCGAAGTTGTTGCCGGTGCGCACCAGCCGCACCCAACGCGGAGCGGTGATACCCGAGACGACAGTCGAGGCCGTGCTGCCGCCGGAGGCGGTACGACGCTGGAAGATGACTCCTACGCCGGGCGTGACATAGACGGCGGCGAAGCGGGAATTGGCTGCGGTGGTTTCGCGGTACATCACACCGGCCTTGGCGTCGGTCGCGGTGTTTTGTACCGTAGCCACCCGGGCGACGATGGAGCCGTCGCCGCTGCCGGCTTGGTAAACGTAGCGGAATTCGTCGGCCGTGCCGGCGATATCCGCGCCCGAGCCGACCACCGTGAAGGTGCCGCTGCTGTGGCCGGCGCTGCCGGCGGCGCCCACCGCGCCGATATCCGCCGTCGTCCACGGGCTGGGCAGGCTCGAGCCGGCCAGGGTGGCGATCTGTGCATCGGTGAGCGCGGTGCTCTCGATGCGCACGTCGTCGAGACGGCCTGCGAAGAGGGGATCCGCGGTGAACTGACTCTTGCCCAGGTAATTATATTTCGCTCCAAGATCCGACGGATTGAGGGTGAGCGAGGTATTGGTCGCCACCACGGCGCCGTTGATGAAGAGCTTGCCGGTATTGCCGGAAAGCGTGACCGCGACGTGCGTCCACGTGTTGGTCGGAAGCGCGGCGCTGTGGCTGAGGACCTGCTCGCTGCCGCCATTCTTGATCGCGAAGCGGGCCACGCTGCCCGTGCTGGGAGTCAGAAACAGATAGCGGTCGGTGCCGTCGCCGAAATCGAAGATGCGCTGCCAGCCGGAGCCTCCGGTCCAGTAAACCCAGGCCGCAAACGTGAAATCGGTGCCGCTGGCGAGACGCGGAGAGACCTGAATATAATCGTTGGCACCGTCCAGGTTGATGGCCTGGCCGCTCTTGCCCGTGGTGAAGGCGCGCGCGCCAACCTGCATACCGTGGTGGCCGTTGCCGGAACTGTCCTGCGCGTTGTTCTCGAAGGAATAAAGCGCGGTGCCGGGGGTGCCGGCATCGGGTATTTCCTGCCGGTGGGCGAGCTTGGACACCCGATCACGGTAGGTCACGCCGGCCGCGGTCAGCGAACCGTCGTCCCAAGCGACGCGGCGCACGTCCTCCACCCAGTTGTACAAAGCATAGCGTTCGACGAAATAGGCGTTTTCGAGCATCGTCAGCATGGCGGCCACGGTGGCGTCCTGCTGGGCGGCGGTCGGGTCCGCGCAGGTCGTCCAGTTGGCACCGTTGTTCCATTCGGTAATCCAAATGGGCTTTCGGTAGGTGTCGTAGACGCCCTTCAGGAAATTATAAAATTGGTTGGCCGCGCCGGTGGGATCGGCGGCGTTGCCGTAGCAACGGTAATAATGCAGGGCCACGAAATCGACGCGTTTGTTCTCCGATGCGGCCTGGGTCATGAAGGAGCTCAGCCAGCTCAACCCGCCATCCGTGGGCGCAGGGGAACCGACGCGAAGGCCTGTGCCGAGCAGATCGGGCCAGGACCAAACCGCGTCGCCGTAGGCGATATTGGATTGGTCGGCGGAATTCGGCTCATTGTAACCGAGGAGGTGATTCACGCCGAGCGCCTTCCAATCCTGGCCGAGGCCGGGCCACCAGCGGGTCTGGCGGATGGCGACGTACTCCTTGTCTAGGGTCGAGCTCTTGCTGATGTTCCAATTATAGTCCCACTGGTTTTTCAGCTGGCTGCTGGGATCGCCAGCAATGCCTTTTTTTGTCACCCAGCGCCAGGGAAACACGCGGACGAATTTGATATTGTCGTTCAGCCCGCTGGGCAGGATCGGAATATCCAGATCGCCGTCCTGCGCGACGTAGTTGCGGCTGACGCCGGTTCCGACTTCGTCCACTGCCACGGTAGCCATGTAGCCGCGCTTCAGCTTGAGCGAGCTGATGGTGCCGCTGAACGAGCCGAGCGCAGCGGAGTTGTACGCGGTATATTGGTTGAGCGAGGTGGAGGAACCGCCGAAATTGGAGTCGGTATAAACAGTCAGGGGCGCAAAGGTCGGCGCATGGGGGATGACGACCGCGCCCTGCCCATATTGCACCACCCGCACGTTGCTATCGAGAACGGCGTTCGCGCCGTTGACCCGCACTTGGCTGAGAAAAGTGGAGGCGACCTGTGACGGCACGATATTATCCAGGAAGAACCAGGCGTCGGCCGAGTTCAGGTTTATAATACTACCCGTGATCGGCGTGCCCGTGCCCGTCACATGCAGCTCGGAAGTTCCGGTGAGCGTGGCGGTGGTGGAGGCCAGGGTGGCGGTGCGGTGGATGTCGTTGTTAACGCTCAGGGTCTGGCCATGGGCGGCGTGGGAAGCTCCCAGAGCAAGCGACAGCAATGCTCCGAAGCGGACGTTTCGGCTTAACATCTTTAGGGGGGTTGAGGTTGGAGGCGGGCATACGCTACCGAGGGGAACCCGCTCTCGAGGCACACAAACGTGCGCCCTCAAGCCGTGCCAGCATGGGCTGGGTATAACGTAAACATCTATTTATTAGAATTTTACCATGTCCCGCAGACGCCAAAACCGACGGTGCGCTCAAGCGTCGCCACCGTGACTTCGCCCCTCGCGCGAGAGAGGGCCGGCTCAGGGCCGTTTTTGATAAACCCGCACCCAGTCGATCTCGAATTTCGCGGGAAATTTCGTGTCGGAGACGTCGCCTCCGTTGTCGCCGCCGAGGGCGAGGTTGAGAATCATGTAGTGGGGTTGGCGGAAAGGGTTCGAACCGTCCGGATTTTTCGTATCGACGACCTTGGTCTCGTTCAGCAGGCGGTCGTCGACGTAGAGGCGGATAAAGTCGCGCGACCAATCCATGCGCCACACGTGAAATTCCTTCGCCCAGTCCTTGCCCAGCTCGACCAGCGGGGTGGAGGTGGAATCCCATTTCGCGGTCCAGCGCCGACCGGTACTCCAGGCGACGTTGGCGAGGAGCTTGCCGCGGTAATACTCCATGATGTCGATCTCGCCGTTCGCCGGCCACTCGCCGGCCACCCCGAGCGTCCACCAGGCGGGCCAGAGGCCGGCACGCACATCGATGCGCGCGCGCAGCTCGAAACGGCCGTATTGCCATTCATGGAGGCCGCGGGTGAGCAGGCTGGCGGAGGTGAAAGCCGAGGCGGCGGGGGCGCGTTTCCAATCTGTCGAGCCCGGCTCGTAGCGCGGGTTGGGCACCGCCTCGCGGCGCGCTTCGATGACGAGGAGGCCATCTTTCACGCGGGCGTTGTCGGGCTGGTAAAACTGGAGCTCGTGGTTGCGTACGAAGCCTTGCTCGTAGGTCCAATTTTTAGGGTCCGGCGCGCCGTCGGCGTCGAATTCGTCGGACCAGACGAGAACATAGCCGGCGGGCGGGCGCGGGAGCGCGGCGCAGCCGCCCGACCCGAGTCCCCCGCAAAGGGACAAGAGGGCGAAGGCAGCAAAAAACGTGCGGACTAAAGGCGGCATGAACCGGTTCCGTAGAGTGAAGCGCCGCCGGAAAAAATCAGGCGCAGACCGCCAAGTGAATGCGCTCGACCTCGCCGAGCAAGGGATGGCCCTCGAGGTAGCGTTCGATCTCGTCCATCATCATGTGGCCCATGCGGCGGCACTCGGGGCCGAGGCTGCCCGCCAGGTGCGGCGTGACGATGACATTAGGCAAAGAGGGCAGGATGGCATGAGGCGAGGGTGGCTCTTCCGAAAGCACGTCGAGCACGGCCCACAGATCGGGACGCGCGCGCAGGACCTCCGCCAGCCCGGTCTCGCAGACGATCGCTCCGCGCGCGGTGTTGATGAAAGTGGCGCCGGGGCGCATGGCGGCGAAGTGCTCGCGGCGCAGCAGGCCGACCGTTTCGTCCAAAAGCGGGATGTGGCAGCTTACCACGTGCGACTGGGCGAACACCTCCGCCAGCGATACGAGTTTCACGTTCAGCGCGGCGGCCTCTGCGGACGAAACCATGGGATCGTAGGCCAGCACCGATACGTCCAGCCGCCGCAATTGCTCGCGCACCAGGCGTCCGGTGCGGCTGAGGCCGAGCAGACCCACCGTGCTGCCATAGGCGCCGACGAGAAGCGGATCGTCCGCCAGATAGAGGCCCGATTCGCGCTGGGCCGTGATACGCGGCCAGACCCGCTTGAGCGACAACACGATCATCGAGAACGTGTACTCGCCCACGGGTTTTGCATTCACCGTGGTCGCGCTGGTCACACGGATCTCCCGTTCCCACAGCTCGTCGGTAACGAAGGATTTCACCGTCCCCGCCGCATGGAAAACCGCCCGCAGCGAGGGCATGCGATCCAGCAGGCTCGCGTCCAGGCGGGGCAGGCCCCAACCGGAAAAAAGCAGTTCCACCTCGCCGAGACGCGGATCCTCCAAACTTGCCGGGCTCGGCACCTCGTCCTGCCGGATGCCGACAAGATCGACCACCTCGCGCAACCGCGCCAGCTCGGCTTGGGAGAACACCTGATCAAAGGCGTATTTTTTCATCCAAACCAAGGCCTTGGGCTTGGGGCGCGGTCGATGCACGGGAAATA
The DNA here is from genome assembly GCA_966250295.1 of uncultured Akkermansia sp. Lineage (GTDB taxonomy): Bacteria > Verrucomicrobiota > Verrucomicrobiia > Opitutales > Opitutaceae > IMCC26134_A. Next base: position 17,439 of record CBINGR010000084.1, read on the forward strand.
AGAGGAGGTTGCAAAAATATGGACACTATCGTCATTCCTCGACGCAAGGTGCGACTGAGAGGGAACTTAACGCATCCACGAAACGGTATTGGGGATGGCGAAAGATACCGGCCGGGAGGGCTGCCACCAGCATGAGGTTGGTTTATCGTAGACCGCCGCCGAAGAGGCACCGGAGCCGCTTCCGACAGATTCCGCCACCGTCCTGGCCGGAAGCCTCGCAAGCTCCTGAAATCCAGAGGAAGGGGTCGCTTTGAGCCCAACGACGGCGCGCTTCGCACGGGGCGAAGACCGCCTGGATTAGACGGATGCGCGAAAAGCTCGCGCGGCCCCGCTTTGCCCGCCGACGACCGCGACGCGCTTGCCAAGCACGCGGGTTTGGCGTGTGTGGACGCGTGTAAACGTCACCGAAGCCGGACGCCGGCCGTTTTCCATGTCTACCCCGACCGACCCGCCCATTCCACCCGATCGCGTCAGCATCCGCGACATCGCCAAGTCCGTCGGCGTGAGCATCATGACCGTTTCGCTTTCGCTGCGGAAAAATCCAAAAATCTCCGAGGCCACTCGCAAACGGGTACAACAGGCGGCCGCGAAGCTCGGCTATCGTCCCGACCCGGAGATCGCCCGGCTGATGACCCGTCTGCACAATCGGCGCCATGCGGGCGACGCGCCGCCGATGGCGATCGTCGATCTTTCGCCCGTGCGCCTGCCGCCGAAATCCGACGATTACTGCGAACGCGCCCGTCTGGGCGCGACCGCCCGGGCAGAATCGCTCGGCTACATCGCCTCGCATTTCCATCGTCTGGACTACGACGGCGACACCGCCCGCCTGCTCAAGGTCCTCAACTATCGCGGGATTCGCGGTGTGCTGCTGCTGCCGCCGGTGCAGCCGATCGAACTCGATCCCCGTCTCAACTGGTCTCCTTTCTCCGTGATCGCCGCCACCTACGCGATCACGCCGCTTCATTTTCACCGCGTCGTGCCGCACCAGTTCATCGACATGTGCCGCTTGATAAAACAGCTCGAGGCCCAGGGCTGCCGGCGCATCGGTGCGGTTTTCGAAACCAACTTCGAAGAGCGCATCCACTATCACTTCACCGCCGCCATCACGCTGCACAACTACGGGCAGAATATTCTGCGAGTATCCGACCCGAAGAATCTCCGGCCGGAACAGCTTCGCGAATGGCTGGAGTTCATGCAACCGGACGCCTTGGTGTGCCCCTTCGCGCTCGACCTGCGGCGGGTGATCGAGGCCATCCCCAATTTAGCGATCCCGCGGCCCCTGCTCGTCAGCCTCGGCGCGGTCAAGGATCCGACGATGCCCTACTGGGACGAACGCCCGGAGGATATCGGCGCGGATGCGGCGAGCCTGCTCGCCGGCATGATCCAGCACAACGAGACCGGGATTCCGGACTCGCCGCGCACCAGCATGATCCACGGCGTCTTCCACGATGCGCCGGCCCGGGCGCAGCAAACCGGGCAGGCGGCGGTGACGGTGACGAAATCCCCACCGACGGCCCGGACCCGCCCAAGCCGGGCGGCGGCCGGCCAGAAACGAAGCGTCGAGCCAGGCGCGACCACCTAGTGGCAGGCCCGGCCGATGGCCGGACCCGGAGGGCGCAAAAGCCCGACCAGCGATCGAGCCGAGGTCCAAATCTCACGCCGCCCGAGCGACGCCGGCCATGAGTCGTAACACGGAATCCTGGGTGGCCTTGCTCCGCGGCAATTCGCCAGCCAGGCTCCCCTCCCGAAGCACCAGCACGCGGGTCGAGAGGTTGATCACCTCGGGCAGCTCGGAGGAAATCAGGATGACGGCCAGGCCTTCGCGCGCCAGTTCGTCGATCAACGCGTGGATGGCGGCCTTCGCACCGACGTCCACCCCGCGCGTGGGCTCGTCCACGATGAGCAGCCGGCCGCCGCGCGCCAGCCATTTGGCCAGGACGACCTTCTGCTGGTTGCCTCCGCTTAGGGAATTCACCGGCGCCTCGAGCGAGGCCGCCTTGACCCGGAGGCGGGAAAAATAATCGGTGGCGATCGTTTTCTCGCGTGCCTGATCGAGCACGCCGAAGCGGCCCAGGCGGTCGAGTATCGCCATGCTGATGTTGGCCCGGCAGGGCATGCCGAGCACGCAACCCTGGCGCTTTCGGTCCTCGGGAACCAAACCGACGCCCGCGCGCAGCGAATCCTTGATCGAGCCAAGCGGAAGGGCTTTGCCGTCGAGCTCGACCTCGCCGGTGGCGCGCGGATCGAGGCCAAAGATGGCCTTGGCGACCTCGCTGCGGCCGGCACCGACCAGGCCGGCAAAACCGACGATCTCGCCGGCGCGAACCTCGAAGCTAATGTCGCGGAACTTGCCGGGGGAGGACAGGCCGCGCACCCGTAGCACGACCTCGCCGGCCGGGGCGTCGATGTGCTGCGGGAAGTACTCGGCCACACTGCGGCCGATCATCATGCGCACGACCGCGTCGTGGGTCATTTCCGCCTTGGCGAGAGTACCGACGTAGTGGCCGTCGCGCAGGATGCTGATCTTGTCGCACAGCCGGAAGAGCTCGGGCATGCGGTGCGAGACGTAGATCATGGTGAGGCCGCGGGTCTTCAGTTTCTCGATAAGGAGAAACAGGGCCTGCGCCTCGGGCTCGGAAAGCGAGCTGGTGGGCTCGTCGAAAACGAGGATGCGCGGTTCGCTGCCCACCGCGGCCGCGATCTGCACGAGCTGCTCCTGCGCGGTGGAAAGCGAGTTCATCGGACGCCATACGTCGAGCGCCACACCGATGGCGGCGAGCAGTTCCTCGGCGCGACGCTGCATCGCCGGACGATCCAGCAGGAGGCCGCCGAAACGACGAGGGTAGCGGCCCATGCAGAGGTTCTCCGCGATGCTGAGCTCGGGGCAGAAGGCGAGCTCCTGGTGCACCATCGCCACGCCGGCGTCCATCGCGCCGCGCGGCGAGCCGAAAACGTGGGCGCGGCCGTCGATCACGACCTCACCCGCATCCGGTTTATGGATACCGGCGAGAACCTTGCCCAGGGTGGACTTGCCCGCGCCGTTCTCGCCCATGAGGCCGTGGCACTCGCCGCGGCCGATGGAGAGGCTGACCTCGCTGAGCGCGCGCACGCCGCCGAAGACTTTGGTGATGCCTTGAAACCGGATGAAGTCGGACATGGGCGGATGATTTTGCAGGCAGGGGAGAGCGCCGGGAGGACGGGCGCCGGCACTCCCCGCTACGAGAGCTTCAGCGACGGCTTACTTGGCGAGCCACTTTTCCCAGTTCTTGCTGAAGGCCTCGACGTTTTCCTTGGTCACCTGGGTGAGCGGGTCGATGACGATCGGG
>CBINGR010000085.1:0-20423 GCA_966250295.1 uncultured Akkermansia sp.
GCAATCGGGCGTCCAGGCCCGGCGGTTCGCCCAGCCGAGGTCCTTGGTGACGTCGAACAACAGTCCCTCCTTTTTCCAGTCGACGAGGTTCTTCGAGGACCAGACGTAGAATTCGGTCGCCTCCCAGTTGGGCTTATCGGCAGTGGGATAGAGGTAATAGGTGTCGCCGAAGACGCGGAGCGCCGGGTCGGCGTTGAAGCCCTCGAGGATGGGGGGCGGAACGCCTGCCGCCCCCGCCCGCGCGGGGCTGGGAGCCACCGGGATCGTTGAGGCGGCCGGCAGGGCCGCGGCGTCCTTGCGGAGCTGGTCGAGCATAGCCGGAGGAACGCTGAAGATGTTGCCTTGGCCCTGGCCGGGCACGGTGGAGACGGTCGGAGAAACGTCGGTCCAATTGATGCCGTCGGCGGAGGAGAAAGCGCCGGGCCGCGACGGGTTCTGGAAGGTGACGTAGAGCAGGAGTTGCGAACCGAAGTTGAGCAGGGCGGAAGCGTCCGCGCGGGTGGTGACGAAAGGCACCTCCACGAGCGTGTAGGGCCCGTAGGCGGAATCGGCCAGGGCTCCGTGGTGGATGCCGGGTTTGCCGACCTCGGACTGGTCGCCCTGCTTGAACACCGCCAGGTATTTGCCGCGCCAGACGGTGAGGGAGGTGTCCACGTGGTCGAAACCGGGTTCGATCAACAGGGCAGGGTCGCTGAAGGTCTTGAAGTCAGTGGTGGCGACGTAGTAGGTGCGGTTGTTCAGCCGGTCCGGCGCAGCATCCTCGGTGAACCAGCCATCGACGTGGGACGACCAGGTAACGAGGTAACGAGTCGTGCGGTCGTCGTAGAAAATTTCGGGGGCCCAGCAGTTTTTCGCGGGATGCTTCTCCATCAGGGGCAGGAAGCGCTGCTCGGACCAGGTGACCAGATCGGTGGAGGTGGCGTAGCCGATGCCTTTGTCGCCCATGCCGGAGGTCCAGACCATGCGGAAGAGACCATCGGGGCCACGGATGATGAACGGATCGCGGAAAAGTTTTCCGCCCACCATGGGCTTCAGGAACACCCGGTTCAGGTCCCGCCACGAACGGCCGTCCTCGCTGTAGGCCAGATGCAAGCCATCCCCCTGCCCGCGAAAGGAACTGAAGAGGTAGGGATTGGCGGCGGAAGCCACGGACGCCGTGAACAAAACAGGCCCGGCAAGCAGGCCGATCCATTTCAATACGAGGCGGCAGGAGGTGAGCATGGGGTATGGGGACTGGAAGGGAAAGCGTCGGCGCCCCGGTGTACCCAGCCGGGAGGATGGGCCCGCGCTTGCGGACGCCACCATCGGAAATCGCACGGCCCTGGTAAACAAGATACCAACCCCGGAGGCGAGGAGATTGGCCGAAAGCGGCCGCGCCGAAGCCTTCAGTCCAGCGCCGCGCCGAGAGTCCGGGACATGCCCGGATCGAGCACGAGCGCGATGACCTTGTCCCCGTAGCGAACTTTCACCGGGTTGGGCCCGGCCAGGCTGTTGTGCAAGACGGCGGAGTGAAGCCGGCCCGCTTTCCAGGCGAGGTCGAGGGTGACGGCGCCGCGCGCACGCAGGCCGGATACGGAGCCGGCAGGCCAGGCCGCGGGCAGCGCCGGCAGCAATTGGATCTCGCCGGCGTGCGACTGGACCAGCATCTCAGCGACGCCTGCGGTGGCGCCGAAGTTGCCGTCGATCTGGAAAGGCGGATGGGCGTCGAAGAAATTCGGATACACGCCACCGCCGTCCTTCATGTCGGTGCCGACGGTGTTCACGACGGTCAGGAGCCGGCGCAACATCCGGTAGGCGTGGTCGCCGTCCTGAAGGCGGGCCCAGAAGTTGATCTTCCAGGCGCGGCTCCAGCCGGTACCGCCGTCGCCGCGGGCGCGGAGGGACACCTTCGCGGCCTCGAACAGCCCGGAAGTGGCCGGAGTGATCTGGCGGCCCGGGTGGAGGGCGAAAAGATGGGAGACGTGGCGATGCTGGTCCTTGGGGTCGTCGCGGTCGGTTTCCCATTCCTGAAGCTGGCCCCAGCGGCCGATCTTGGGCGGAAGCAGGCGATCGCGCAGAGCGGCGATCTTGTCACGATAGGCCTTGTCGACGCCCAGAGCGTCCGCGGCCTCGACGTAGTTGGTGAAGAGGTTGTGGACGATCTGCCGGTCATAGGAAACGCCGGGCTCGGTGGGCCCGTGCTCGGGCGACCAGCCCTTCGGGGCGACGAGGGTGCCGTCGGGTCGGACGACCAGCAGGTCCTCCCAGAATTCGCACACCTCCCGGAGCACGGGATAGGCGAGCTCGGAGAGGTATTTTTTATCCAGCGAGAAGGCGTAGTGCTCCCAGAAGTGCAAGGCATGCCAGGCGCTGCCAGGCGTGTTCCAGACGAAACTGCCGCCGCCGAAAATTCCGTTTTCGGTGCGCACGGTCCAGCCGCGGACGCCGGGGCCGTAATCCTTTTCCTCGCGGGTCCGGAGACGATAGACGGGTATCTGGGACCGGATGTAGTCGATATAGGGACGATGGAGCTCAGCGAGGTTGGTCGGCTCGGCCGGCCAATAATTCATCTGGATATTGATGTTGGAGTGGTAGTCGCAACGCCAAGGCGGAGTATTCGAGTCGTTCCAGAGCCCCTGCAGGTTGGCGGGCAGCCCGCCGGGGCGGGAACTGGAGATCAAGAGGTAGCGGCCATACTGGACGAAGAGTTCCTCGAGATCGGGATCGACGGTCTTCTCTCGGCTGTAGGCGAAAAGACGGGCCGAACCGGGCCGGGCGGCGAGGCCCGGCTCGGTGACGCCGAGATCGATGCGGAAGCGGCGAAACAGCGCGCGGTAGTCCGCCACGTGCGCAGCCAGAACGGCCTCCAGCGTCCGCGGATCGAAGGCCTCCACTCGCCGGGCGACCTCCTCCCGGGGATCGTCTCCGCACCATTGCCGGGTGCGATCGGGCGAATAGTCGGTGGCAGCAGCCAGGACCAGGGTAAGACGGGTGCAGCCTTCGAAGACCACGTACACGCCGGGAAGCGCGAGCTTGTCGCCGCCCGGGACACCGGCGAGAGGCCGGTCGGCGACAGCGAGCGACGCGGTTTCGACGCGAATGCTTCCGCCGTCATGGTGGAGGGCCAATTGGGACGCATAGCGCATGCCCGAGGCGCCGAGCCGGCCGTTGACGCTCAGGCAGGCGTCTCCTCCAGCCGCGACCGCGGCGCCGTGCATGTCGGAGAGCCAGAGGCGCCCGGAGTAGGCTCCGGGCTTGTCGGCGGTCAGATGAACGACCAGCACTTGCGCGGGGTGGCTGGCGAAAACCGTCCGCTCGTAACGCACGCCGCCGGCGCGGTAGGAGACCGTTTGCACGGCGCGGTCGAGGTCGAGTTCGCGCCGGTAATCGGAAGGAGCCCGATGGCCGAGTTGAATGAAGACATCGCCGAAAGCCTGGTAACTGCCGGTGTCGGATTCGTTGCCGGTCCAGAGCGCGTTGTGGTTGAACTGAATTCGCTCGGTGTCCGTCAGCCCGAAGACCATGCCGCCCAGGGAGCCGTTGCCGACCGGCAAGGCCTCGGTCATCCAAGCCCGCGCAGGCTGGTCATACCAGAGGACGGAGCTGGCCGGATCGGCGATCGGCGCGGAGGCCCCGGCCTGCGGCAAAAGGCAGCAGCCGAGCAGGACGGAAATCCAGGAAGGGAAACGACAGGAGTAACGCGGGAAAAACATCGAAGGGGCGGAGCCGCGAAGGCCGGCAGGCTTTCATAAAGGCACGCTGCCGTCGAGCCCGCCCCCCCCGCGCGGCCCCGGCCACAGGCAGGTGCCTGCGGCCATCGATAAGCGCTACGCCGCGACGAGGCGCACGACGCGTCCGGAAAACTCGCCCGGAAAGGCGAGACGAAGCCCGTACCGGTCCACGACGGAGGGTACGGCGGCGGTTTCGGCGAACTCCTCCGCAAGCCGCCAGGCCCCGGCGGGCAGCGGCACGGAAACCGCATCCGGTGCGGCGGCGAAGGCATGCGCCGCCACCAAAACCTCCCGCCCGTCAGCCGAAACGCGCACCATCGCCTGCCAGCCGCGCGGATGCCGCCAGCTCTCGCCCAGCTCCCGGTGCAGCCGGCTGACTCCCTGTTTGATGACCGGAGCGACGCGACCGTAGAATGCCTGCGCCGCGAGCGCGGTCCGCCACTGCGCGGGAGCAAGCCCGGCCACGTCGCCCGAGAGGCACATGCGCCCGAGAAACGTGGCGGCGAGGCTGTACACGAGCCGGCGCTCGGAATCGGAAGGCTTCAGCACCGCCCAGATCTGGCTTTGGCGGGGCAGCATGAGCCGGTGGAGATTGGCCGCGATGATGGGAATCTCGACCAGTTCGTGGGCATCCGAAAAGGAAGCCATTGCGGTGCGCGCAAGCAGCGAGGGCTCGAGCCGGTGTCCGCCCGAAGAGCAGTTTTCGATGACCAGATCGGGCAACCGCGCGCGGAGGTGGTCCAGGAACCGGTAGGTGGCGAGCACCTGGCGCCGCAGGCCTTCGCCGAGGGAGGCGCCGTCGGGCGTTTCGCAGCCGAGGCCCAGAGTCTCGTTGTAGTCGATTTTCAGATACCCGAAACCTCCGCGCTCGAGGCGGTCGGCGACGTTTTTCTCCAGGTAGGAGAAAACCCAGGGGTCGGAGAGGTCCCAGAAACGGCGGTGGCGCACGGTCACCGGAACGCCGTCGCGTCGCAGCAGGTGGTCGGCGAGGGAAAAGGCGGTGGAGGCGTCGCCCACGGTCTCCATCTCGAACCAGAGGCCGGGCACCAGCCCGCGCTCGCGGATGGCCGCGGCGGCGGCCTCGAGACCCTGCGGGAAAAGGACGCGGCTCGGCACCCAGTCGCCATGGCCGCGGCCCCAGTCGCCACCCTCCCCCTTGTACCACCCGGCGTCGATCACCAGGGTGCTCACGGGCGAGCCCCGGAGCCGGTCGGCGAGGGCGGCGATCCTGGCGTGCGAGGGATCGCCCCAGGTGGTGCACCACTCGTTGAAGACAATCGGCAGAGATTGTTCGCGGACGGGATGGGTGTCGGCGGCGCGCTGCTGGAGCGCGGTGAGACGGTCGCAGGCGGCGTCGAGGCCGCCGGAGGCACAGGCGAGATGAGCGGCGGGCGCGTCGAGGCGTTCGCCGGGCGCGAGGGTTTTCATCCAATGCCCGAACTCGCGGTCGGCGAGGCCGCCGGAGAGGCAGGCGTCGTCGTTCTGGCGCGCGATCTCCAGCTGCCACGAGCCGGCCCAGCAGAGCTGCGCGGCCCAGGTGACCCCGGCACCGGTGTCCTCGAGTGCGACGAAGGGAAACCAACGCCGCACCGGCATGGTGCCGACCTGGCCGAAACGCTCGCTGAAAAGACCCGCGCCGGACCAGGATCGTTCGAGATGCAGTTCCTCAAGCGTGCGGGTCTCGAGACGACCCTCGGCGCTCCAGGCGGAGCGAAAGCGATGAACGCGCAGGCGGCCCGACGCGTCGGCGGAGGCGAAGGGAGTAAGCCCGCCGAGGGAAAAACTGGTGAGCAGCTCGAGGGTCACCGGTGCGGCGCCATCGTTGACGAAGGCGGACTCGACGACGACCGCCGCGTCGCCTTCGTGCCACGAAAGCCGGTGCTCGATCCGCTGCCCGGTGGCGGCGTCCGCCAGGGTGGTGAGCACCGTGGTGCGCGTACCGGAACGGACGTGCGTCTGCCCGGCGAAGACGAAAGCCGCGTTGGCGGGCGCGGAGCGCAGGGTGTGCCCCTGGGCAAAGGCGCCGGGATAGCTGTCCCCCACCCGCTTCACATGCACGAGCGGATCGAGCGTCCAGGCGGCCGGCGCGACCGGTTCGGGGCCGGAATCGATGTAGAATTCGCCGGCGAGCGTGGCGCGGCGGACGGCGAGTTCGCCAAGCCGCGCGGTGGGCACCAGTTGCAGGCCGACGACCCCGGTGGCGGCATCGTGGAGATAACGGACGGTCGTGTCGGCGACCACCCATTCGGAAAGAACGGACAAAGTCATGAGAAGACAGGAAGCCCGCACCCGATGCAGGCAGGATCAAGCGGAGGCAACCGCTTGTTCGCCGGAATCGATCGCGGACGAATCGGCCGCCGGCGCAAGAGGTGTCGCGGCGGGCTCGGCGCTATGGCGGGCATCGAGCTTGCGACGGACCTCGGTCATGGCGGCCTCGGTGAGGGGGAAGCGCAGGGCGAGGATGAAGTAGCCGGCGGTGAAGAGGACGTTGGGAATGACGGCGAGCCAGAAGAGGCGCCGGAGCACCTCGGGAGGCTGGACGGAGACCTTGGTGTCGAGGCCGGACCAGACGATCAGGTAGCCGACCAGAAGGGCGCAGAGGGAGATTTCGATTTTCTGCACGAAGCCCATCACGGCGGTGAAGAGGCCCTCGCGGCGGTGGCCGGTCTCGAGCTCATCGACATCGCAGATGTCGGGCATGACGGCTTGGACGATGGTGTTGCTGATCGCGATGAGCGTTATCGTGAGGAGGGCAGGCAGGAGCATCCAGTAGGGATGCTCGGGCGAGTAGGCGAAGGGAGTGAAGGCGGCGGCGGCGAGGCTGCCGCCGGCGCCGAGGATAATGCCGCCCTTTTTTCCGATCCAGCGGCTGATGGGTTTGATGAACGGGAGCATCGCGAAGCCCCAGACGGTACCGACGGTGCTGCCGATTCCGGTTATCTTGGTGGCGAGACTCTTGTCGCCCTGGCAGACATAGTAGATGCCGACGAAGACGAGAATGCCGCCGCCGGCGCGTTCGCCGAGGGTCTGGCAGAGCTTCATGAGCAGCAAGTTGAGGAAGGGCCGGTTTTTGATTGTGGCCTTGATCGCGGGGATCATGGGCACGTGTTCGCGCTTCGGATTGGCATCGCTGAAGCGTTCCTTGCAAAAGACGACGGCGACGAGAGCGGTGATGATGGCGATGGCGCCGGCGGCGGCGGCGATCCAGCGGATGCCGTTGATCTCGTTGGTCGTAGCGCCGGGCTCGGAAACGAAAGCTCGGTTGAAGGCGGCGACGAAGGGTTCCCAATCGAAGCCCGCGGCGTAGAAATCTTTGAACGTGTTCAACACGCCGTGTTCGAACATCGGACGAAGGGCGAACCAGTAGACCCAGGCGTTGCCGAGCAGGACGATGCCAAGGAAAAAGCTGCCGATGGCGGAGACTTTGGATCGTTCATGGTAGTCGTCGGTGAGCTCGTAGCCGATGGCGTTCCACGACATCGAATAGAGTCCCCAGGAACAGTAAAAGAGGGTGCCGACGACGAAGAGGTAGACGAGCTGTGCGGTGGAACTCCAGGAACGGTCGGCCCACCAGAGAGCCGCGAGGCAAACCGCGGCGAGGAGCGATCCGATCACGAGGAAAGGCTTGCGGCGGCCCCAGCGCGTGTGGGTGTTGTCGGAGAGGTGGCCGAGAATCGGGTCGGTGATGCCGTCGATGAGCCGCGGCAGCATGATCGCCCAGCTAACGAGGGCTGCGTTGAGCGCGAAGCCGATCGTAAAGATATTGGTCGCCTGTCCATACGTGCAGATCAGGATGTGGTTGGCCACCGCTCCCACTCCCCACGCCCAGATCTGGCGCGACGGCGCGGTGTAGGCTCGGGATCTCGGCGGCGGGGTACTCATGGGAACAGCCCAGCCTGCCGAACCTGCGGCGGACGACGAACGTGTTTGCGGTTTTCACTGTTAACCTGGATTGGGTCACACAGACGCCGATGCCCCAGTCCGCCCCCACTTCCCGCCCCTCGTTGCGCGATATAGCCCGCCAGTTGGGGATGTCCCATGTCGCCGTTTCCCTGGCCTTGCGCGACTCCCCGCGGGTTTCCGAAAGCCGGCGCGCCGAGGTGAAGGCCATGGCCGAAAAGCTCGGCTACCGCCCCGACCCGATGCTGGCTTCGCTGGTGGCCTACCGGCAGGGCAAACGTCCGGCCGAGATCCGTTCCTGCCTGGGCTGGATCAACCAATGGGAGGACCCCGAGGCCCTGCGCCGCTTCAAGGAGTTCGACCACTACTGGCAGGGCGCGACGGAAGCCGCCGAGCGGCTCGGCTACCGGCTGGAGGAGTTTCGCTGGCCGGTGGGAAAATCCGGCAAGCGCCTGCAGACGATCCTCCAAACCCGAGGCGTGCGGGGACTCATCATCCCGCCGCACAGCAACAACATGAACCTGCCGGAGTTCGACTGGAGCCTGTTTTCGCTCGTGCGCTTCGGCGCCTCGGTGCCCTGGCTCCGCGCTCACACCGTGACGAGCGATCAGGCCCATTGCGCCCGCCTCGCCTACGAAAAAGCGAGGGAGCAGGGCTACACGCGGATCGGCTACGTGGCGGACGTGCGGATCGAAAAAAACACCCTTGGGCACTTTCGCGAAGGTTACCTGAACGCCCAGGAAGAGCTCGCGCCGCGTCGCCAGCGCTTGGAGGTGCTCACCCTCGGCCTCGATGTACGCAAACACCCGGCCGAGTTGCGCCAGTGGTTGCAAAAGAACAAACCGGAGGCGGTCATCGCGACGATCGCGACCTTTCGTCCCCTCGTGACCGGTCTCGGCCTGCGCGTTCCGGAAGATCTCGCGGTGGCGACGACCAGCGTGCTGGACGGCAACTTCGACGCCGGCTCCGACCAGAATTCCCACGAAATCGGCCGCGTTGCCGTGAGCACGCTGGCCAGCTTGATCCTGGAGAACGAACGCGGCCTCCCCGTTTACCAGCGGCGCATCCTGGTCGAAGGCCGTTGGGTCCCCGGCTCCAGCCTGCCGCCGCGCAACGAGCTGAAGAAATAGGCGAAACAGTCGGTTCCCCGAAAAGTGTGCACGATGCCGGTCGATCTGTTCAACCACCCCAAACCAGCTACTTGCGATGGTGGACGCCACAGGACTCGAACCTGTGACCCCATCCGTGTGAAGGATGTGCTCTAACCAACTGAGCTAGGCGTCCGGCTGTCGGGGAGCGCGGAACTTGCCGGCGCGCAGGGCGTGAATCAAGGGCGATTTTAGGCCTTCTTCACCCGTACCGCGCGGCGGCGCTCCGGAAACAGCTCGCGGCAGATCGGGCACACCGTGCCGTCACAGCCCCGCGCGGTGCAGTACTCGCGACCATAAAAAATGATCCGGAGGTGCAACGCATTCCAATGCGCCTCGGGAAACAGCCGCTTCAGGTCGCGCTCCGTCCGCTCCACGTTCGCCCCGACGGGGGTCAGTTTCCACCGCTGCGCGAGGCGGTGGATGTGCGTGTCCACCGGGAAGGCCGGCACGCCGAAAGCCTGCGCCATCACCACCGATGCGGTCTTGTGCCCCACCCCCGGCAGTGCCTCCAACTCGGCAAACGAGCGAGGCACCTCGCCACCGTGCCGCTCGATCAGCAACTCGGAGAGCCGGTGAATCGCCTGCGCCTTGCGGGGCGCGAGCCCGCAGGGGCGCACGTGGGTGTCGATTTCCGCAACGGACAGCCGCACCATCTTTTGCGGCGTGTCCGCCTTCGCGAATAGCCCGGGCGTCTGAAGGTTCACCCGTTTATCGGTGCATTGCGCCGAAAGCACGACCGCCACCAACAGGGTATAAGGGGAGGTGTGGTCGAGCGGAACCGGGGTCTCGGGGTACAGTCCGCCCAGCCGGGCGTCGATCCAGGCCGCACGTTGGGCCGCAGTGGAGAGGGGAATCGCTGGTTCCATGGCGTGCACACACCACCGCAAGCGCCGCGTCGTGCAAGCCCGGCCGGGGCCTTCCGGAAACGTTGCCGAAACGCGGTGGTCTCTCGCAGGGACGACAAAAAGGCCGGCACCCCGAAGGGCACCGGCTTTCGCAGGATGCAACCAAAGAGCCGCACCCCGGGAACCGATCAGTAGGTCACCTGCAGGCGGAGGAAACGTTTCACTCCCGGCGTCGCCAGCGGCACGGTGTCCGCATAGGTAATGGTGTCGTTGGCGGTGCCGCTGTAGCTGGTGCCCGTGTTGGTGAAGCCGGCCGCGGGATCGTTACTCTCCTGAATGACGTAGGTTAGCGAGGGATCGTCGATCCGGTTGAAGGTCAGCGTCAGGAAGCCATCGCTCTGCGCCAGCATGACCGCACTGGCAGTCGGCTCGGTCGGATCGGCGCCGATCGCGTATTCGATCAGGTTCGCAATGCCGTCGTTGTCGAAGTCGGCCGAATCGGCGGCGGTGCCGGTGTTGGCGGCGGTGCCGAAGTGGGTCTGGCGCCAGGTCTCGAGCGGCGTGGCGGTCGAGCCGCCGCCGGTAACGGCGAGCACGCCGGTGGACTCGTCGAAGCTGAAGGTCACACCGCCAACGGTGCCGGACCAGACGGTGCCGGCCAGGCTTAGCGAGCTGACATGCGCGCCGCCCAAGGTGACCGAATCGAAGCTGCCCGACCGGGCTACCCCCGTCGCTCCGATCGTGAAGAGGCCGTAGGTGCCATCGATCGCCGGAGCGTCGAAATTCAGGATCAAGTCTCCATCGTAGGCCAGCGTGTAGCTCAGGGTGCTGCCGACGGGGACGCTCACGTCGACCGAGTCGTAGACGGTCGCGCTGCCGATCGAAAGTACCGTCGTGCTTCCATTCTCCAGCTGAAGGTTGGCGAACAAGGCAAGGCTGCCCGAGGGAGCGAGCGTGCCATCATCCTGCACCACCACCGTGCTGGCGGTGTAGAGCTCGGGAACACCCGTGGCGGGGAAAATATGCGAGCCACTGAAGACACCACCACCCGACAGGGTCGTTCCCGAGGAAACCTGGATCGACAGGCCGCCCAAGGTACCTTCGATGGCGAGCTCGGCCGTGCCGGTAAGATAAAAATTATCCAGGATAGCGCTGGCGTCGCCCGCGATCGCCAAGGTTCCGCTGCCGTTGATGTTGATGAACTGGGCGGTGGGCACCGGCGTCGCCGCGGAAGGCACCGTCGTCGGGGTCCAAGCGCCCGTGAAAGTCGCGGTGTTGTTCACCGTCAGCCCCAGGTCGCCGCTAGCGCCGCCGGCCAGGAAAAAGCTGCTGTCTCCCGTGAAGGTGATATCGCTTCCGGCCAGGGTGGGCGCAGGGACGCTGGAGGCGGCGCGGCCGCCGAGGGAGACGCCCAGTGCGAAAGTCAGCGGAGTGGTCGCCTCCAAGAGACCGGAATTGAACTGGAGCTGCGCCGCGCCGAGGTCGGTGGCGTCATTCACCCGCAGGGTGCCGCCATCCTGCGGGAAGCCACCCTGCACCCCGAGCCGGAAACCTGCGGCGCCGGAAAGAGTCGTGAACGTGGTCGCCGTCATGTCCAGCACGCCCGCGCCGGACTTGATGAGGCGGTTGCCGCCGGTATGGCTCGCCGCGAAAGTCCCGCTGGGGGTGAGCACGCCGCCATCTATCCGCAGGGTAGTCGCGCCGGCTCCGAAGTTCAGCCCGCCCGCGACGGTACTGGTCCCGGAGCTTTGGGCGAAAACCAACGAGGAGGTGATCGCCAGATTGCCGCTGCCGATGTTCAGCGCCACCGGCTGGGAAAACGTCAGCGCCACCGCGCTATTGGTCGCGCCACCGAAGGTCACCGTGGCCGGGCCCGTCACGGCCAGATCGGAAACACCAAGCGCGCCGGCCACCGCAAGCGCGGCGCCCGAACCCGTCTCCAAACTGCCCGTACCCGAAATCGCGCGATCGGCGCTCAGGGAAAGGCTGCCGGAAGAGGCCAGCGTGCCGGCCAGCACGAGATCGTTGGCCGCAGCCCCGAGCGCGTCGTCACCGGTAATTTCCAAGCGGCCGTCGGAAACGGTCACGGTCCCGGAGAAAGTATTGCTCCCGGAGAGGAGCAGGGTGCCGTCACCCTCCTTGCTCAGGCCCGCGGTTCCGGTCAGGATACCGGAAACCATCGCGGTGCCCCCCTCTTCGACCGCGATTCTGCCGCTGGAGAGGGCCAGCGAGTCCGCTCCGGTCCCCGCGAGTGTGTACCCGCTCGTCACAAACTTGAGCGAGTTCGCCGTGACCGCACCGCTGAGATTCACGGTGGCGGCGCTGCCGTCGAAGACCGCGTTGTTCGTGGCGGTGAAGGCATTGCCGCCGAACGACGAAGCGCTGAAGACGTCGTCGAGCGTGCCGATGGACACGTCGTTCGGGTCGAGCGGCTCCCCTTCCACCAGAGAAAAATCGTCGAGGGAAAGGCCGGCGTCGCTGCCGCCGTTGTCCATGTCGGTCCAACGAAGATAAAGCGTCGTGCCGTCCTCCCAGTTCAGCCCATCGAGGAGAAACGAAACCGCTTTCCTGTTTTCGATGTTATTGCCCACCAGCGGGCCGTTGCTGGACACGGGAACGGGCCCCACCACATTGCCGTCGGCGTCCGTGGTCAGGCTGCTGTGGGTGAGATAATTGCCGGCCGTGGCCGCCCCTCCGCTAAAGCCATACGCAAAGGTCAGCACGTTTTGCTGGGCGGTGGAGGACCGCCAGAACTCGGCGGTGAAGCTGATCGTGATCGAGGTGATGGTATGACCGCTGGTGTTGGTAAACTCCGCGCCAAAGGCCATCGCGTTGGAACCCGAGGCGATAACGCCCAGGGCGCGTTCCGTGCTACCGCTGGCCGGGCCGAAGCTGTAGAGACCACCGGAGGTCGACGCGCCATCGCTGGCGACGAAATTCGTGGCGGCGGAACCGGTGCCTCCGGCTTTAGCCCCGGACCATCCGGCAAGGGACGGAATGGCGGCCTGCGTGCCGATGGTGGAGCTGAACACCGAGGAAACATTACCCGTGCTGATCAGGCCGTCGAAGTTCTGGCTATAGGGAGAGCCGGTGAAATCGATAGCCAGGGCACCGGCCGGTGCCGCGGCCAGCAGGGTGCCGAGGACGAACAGGCCCCGGGAGTTACTTGAGTAGGATTTCATGCGATATAGGTTCGGAGTGTCGAAGTGGCTGGAGGCGCCCGTTATTGCGGATCCCACACGATGCCGGTCGTGCCGCCCTTGAGATCGTTTGCCTGGGCCAGCAATTGCGCGGAACTGAAGCTCCTCACGCTGCCGTCAAAAAACGAAACCAGGCTCTTGTTCCTCCAGCGGGAACCGTTGGTGGCGCCGAGATAAGCGGGATTGCTGGTGCTGAAAATTCCCATCTGCCCCGGCGCATGGTTGGTGCTTTCGGCGAACAACACCGTCCTCGAAGGCAGCTGGATCTTGCTCAGATTGGCCAGATACCTGCCTTCCGGGGCGCCGGCGACGCTGTCGCTTATCTTGTAGGACGGCGCATAGCACAGCCAAGCGATGCCGTTCGGGTTGGCGGTCGACGACTTGGCGTTCGGGCAGACATAAATGGAATCCGACTCCAAAGTGGGCACCGAGGAGGGACGGCGCGCATCCATCTGCGCCAAGGTAGGCAAACCCAGATAGGGAGGGATCGCGTTCCACCACGGCAGGACCAAACCGCCGCGCAGGGCCGGCGTCAGTTGGTTCGCGGCCGGAGAGGCAGTGAAGCCGTCATGGGGAATCCAGCCTTTGTTATCGTTGGCGAATAATAGATTACCCCGTGCTATCTCGCGTAGATTGGAGGTGCCCTTGGTGAAGCGGGCTGTCTCGCGAATCTTGCCGACGGTGGGAATGAGGATCGCCGCCAGTATTCCGATAATGGCGATGACGGTCAGCAATTCGATAAGCGTGAAACCCTTGAGAACACCCACCCGCCCGCGGGGGCGAAACGAGGAAGCAACCTGCATGAATCGCATGCGTTCCATTTAGCATCGGCCGCGCCAAGGGCGCCAAGCGCCTGGGGTTACAACGGGGTAAAATCAGGAGCCGGCCCTTCCCCGCCGCTTCGGGCAGACGCAGAACGCCAACGGGAAATTCACCGGCGCCAAGAGCAAGAAGTTGAAGCCAATGGCCAGATGCCGGACGGCGGTCGGCCATACGGACCGCCTCAAGCGCGAGCCCGGCCGGCGTCGCATAGCCGGACCGCGCATGATCGGAAGGGACGACCTTCCTGCTGCCCAAGCTTTCCATTTGCCGCGCCTGCGACCGCGCCCACCCTCCCGCCAGCCATGTCCGCCACCGCCACGCCTTCCTGCGTCCCCGATCTCATCGCCTTCCTTGCGCCGGCCGATACTTTCGCTTCGCGCCACGTCTCGCCCGGCCCGGCGGAACGCGCCCGCATGCTCGATGCACTCGGCCGGCCCTCGCTCGACGCCTTGATCGACGCCACCGTGCCCGGGCACATCCGCCTCGAAAAGCCGCTCTCCCTGCCGACCCCGCTGGGCGAATCCGCCGCGCTCGCCGAGCTTCGCGGGATCGCCGCCCAGAACAAGGTCTTCCGCAATTTCATCGGCCAGGGCTACCATGACACCCTGACCCCGCCGGTCATCCAGCGCACGATCCTCGAGAACCCCGCGTGGTACACCCCCTACACCCCCTATCAGGCCGAGGTCTCCCAAGGCCGTCTCGAAGCCCTGCTCAACTACCAGACCCTCGTCACCGACCTGACCGGGCTCGACATCGCCAACGCCTCGCTGCTCGACGAAGGGACCGCCGCCGCCGAGGCCATGATGCTCTGCCACCGGATCAAGGACGCGGATGGCGGCGTCTTTTTCGTCTCCGCGCGCTGCCATCCCCAGACCATCGATCTCGTCAAAACCCG
Organism: uncultured Akkermansia sp.; assembly: GCA_966250295.1. GTDB lineage: Bacteria > Verrucomicrobiota > Verrucomicrobiia > Opitutales > Opitutaceae > IMCC26134_A. Next base: position 14,524 of record CBINGR010000085.1, read on the forward strand.
GGCCACACCCCTGGGCATCACCGTCCAGGTCGGTGACCACCAAACCCTCGAGCCCGCCTCGGTCGCCGGTCTTTTCGGTCTCCTCGTCCAATACCCGGACACGACGGGCGACATCCACGACTTCTCCGACCTTTTCGCCCGAGCCCACGCCGCCGGCGCCTGTTGCGTCGTCGCCGCCGACCTGCTCGCCCTCACCCTCCTGCGCCCGCCGGCCGAGTTCGGGGCCGATGTCGCCGTCGGCTCGGCCCAGCGCTTTGGCGTGCCGCTCGGCTTCGGCGGCCCCCATGCCGGCTTCTTCGCCACCCGCGATGCCTTCAAACGTCAGATGCCCGGCCGCCTCATCGGCGTGTCGAAAGACGCCCAGGGCAACCCCGCCCTCCGCCTGTCCCTCGGCACCCGCGAGCAGCATATTCGCCGCGACAAAGCCACGTCCAACATCTGCACCGCCCAGGTCCTTCTGGCCGTCATGGCGTCGATGTACGCCGTTTATCACGGCCCCGCCGGCCTGCGGCGCATCGCCACCCGGGTCCACGGCCTCACCACGCTGCTCGCCGCCGCCCTCCGCCGCGCCGGCGCCAGCGTCAACACGGCGCCCGTGTTCGACACGCTCACCGTGGGCAAGGTCTCCGCCGCCCGCGTCCTCGCCGCCGCGGAGGCCAAAAAGATCAACCTCCGGGTGATCGACGAGACCACCGTCGGCCTCTCGCTCGACGAGACTGTCACCGAGGAGGAACTCCTCGCGCTCCTCTCCTGCTTCAGCGAATCCGCCGAACTGGCTCCCGCCGCCGGCGCGTCCTCGGATCCTTGCCTTCAGTCCTCGCTCGGCGTCCATGCCCGCCAAAGCGGATTCCTGAGCGCGAAGGTCTTCAACAGCTTCCACACCGAGCACGAGATGCTCCGCTACATCAAACGGCTCGAGGCGAAGGATATCTCCCTCTGCCATTCCATGGTGTCCCTCGGCTCCTGCACCATGAAGCTGAATGCGGCTTCCGAGATGTACCCCGTCTCCTGGCCCGAATTTTCGAAGCTCCATCCCTTCGCCCCCGCCGACCAGACCCGCGGCTACCAGCGCCTCGCCCGCGAACTCGAGGCATGGCTCTGCGAGATCACCGGCTTCGCCGCCATCTCCCTCCAGCCCAACGCCGGCTCGCAGGGCGAATACGCCGGCCTCCTCGCCATCCGCGCCTACCACGAGGCCCGTGGCGAGGGCCGGCGCAACGTCTGCCTCATCCCCACCAGCGCGCACGGCACCAACCCCGCCAGCGCCGTCATGGGCGGATTTACCGTCGTTCCCGTCGCCTGCGACGCCCTCGGCAACGTCGACCTCGCCGACCTTCGCGCCAAGGCCGACGCCCACGCGGCCAGCCTGGCCGCGCTGATGATCACCTACCCGTCCACCCACGGCGTATTCGAGAATTCGATACTCGACATCACCGCGCTCATCCACGAGCGCGGCGGTCAGGTCTACATGGACGGCGCCAACCTCAACGCCCAGGTGGGGCTGACCTCCCCCGCCCGCATCGGTGCCGACGTCTGCCACCTTAACCTCCACAAGACCTTCTGCATCCCCCACGGCGGCGGCGGCCCCGGTGTCGGCCCCGTCTGCGTGGCGGCGCATCTCGTGCCCTACCTGCCCGGCCACCCGGTCAGCGCGCCGCGCCACGTCGTCCACGGGACCGGCGAGGCCGTCACCCCGAAAGCCATCGGCGCAGTCTCCGCCGCCCCCTACGGCAGCGCCAGCATCCTGGTCATCCCGTGGATGTTCATCCGCATGATGGGAGCCGAAGGACTCCTCGATGCGACCAAGGTCGCGATCCTCAACGCCAACTACGTCGCGCACCGCCTGGAGAAGTTCTTCCCCGTGCTCTATCGCGGCGAGAACGGCTGCGTCGCCCACGAGTGCATCATCGACCTGCGCGGCTGGAAAAAACATGGCATCGAGGTCGAGGACGCCGCCAAGCGTCTCATGGATTATGGCTACCACGCCCCCACCATGAGCTGGCCCGTGGCCGGCACGCTCATGATCGAGCCCACCGAAAGCGAAAGCCTCGCCGAGCTCGACCGTTTCTGCGACGCGCTCATCGGCATCCATGGCGAAATGCAGGCCATCGCCAGCGGCGGGGCCGACAAGCTCGACAACCCGCTCAAGCACGCTCCCCACACCGCCCAGGTAGTCTGCGGCGACGATTGGAAACGCTCCTATGGCCGCGAGCTCGCCGCTTTCCCCGCGCCTTGGACTCGCGCCAGCAAATTCTGGCCCGCAGTGGGCCGCGTGGACAACGTCTACGGCGACCGCAACCTGGTATGCAGCTGCGCCGGCATGGAGGCCTACGCGAACGTGTAGGGCAAAAAACATAACTGATCCCGGGGCTGTAAGCCGGATTATGTTCCCCGGCGCCTTGCGGCGCCGGATCGACGGTCATTTCTCTCAGGGTCGCCTTGCGGCGGCCCCGCCCGCCGGTGCCTCTCCCACGATCGCTCGCGGGTTCGGCCCGGCGGATGCGGCATACCCGCGACTGTCGGACGGGCCGTCCAGTCGCCTATTTTGCCTTGCACCGGACGGGGTTTACCGTGCCGCCGGCCTCGCGGCCAGCGCGGTGGGCTCTTGCCCCACCTTTTCACCCTTACCGCCGGGTTGCCCCGGCGGCGGTATATTCTCTGTGGCACTTTCCGTCGGCGCGCCTTGACGCGCGCCGCCTGGACTTGGCGCTCGCGCGCCTCGGCCAGCATCCTGCCCTGCGGTGTCCGGACTTTCCTCTCCGACGAGATTCTTTGCCAGGCGCGCCGTTTCCGGCCCGCCGTGGGATGCGAAAGAACATCGGAGCGACCATCCGCCCCGGGACCAGCCAGGCAGATGTATCCCTCCGCTCCCGCGACTCAACGCCGAAGATCACTTTCGGCCGCCGCGGCGCTTCGCGGCCCCGCCGGCCACCGCTTCCCGGGTGCGCCGCTCCGCGACCATCGCCACCGTTTTCGCGATCCGCGTCACCTTCGTCTCCGGTCGTTTCGCCTCACCGATCCACTTCACATACTCACGCCGATGTGCAGCGGTACAGCTGGCGAAAAACTCCCTCAAACCCGCCTGATCCAGGGCGGCGCTCAGCTCCGGAGGCGTGTCGTCCGTTGCCATGAATCGTCCGGAGACCGGTCCCGGCTCAGTTCCCATCCCAATACAGGATCCGCCCGCATTGGTCGCAGACGCCGAGCTTGGCCGGATCCGCACTGCGCGAGCCCGACTCCGCCTCGCTCGATACCTTCAGGTGGCAGCCGCCGCACTTGCCGCCGCGCAGCGGCGCGATCGCCGGCCAGTTTCGCGCCGAGACGCGGTCGTATACGCGGATGGAAAACTCCGGCACCCCGACGCGCGAGGCGGCCAGTGCCTCCTTCGCCGACACGAGGTCGGCGGCTAGGTTTTTCTCCCGGTCGGCCAGAGTGGCCAGCCTGGCCTCGTGCTTTGAAATGTTGCCCTTGAGCGTCGCCTCGGCGGCGGCGAAGCGCTTCTTCGCCTCGTCGATCTGGTACATCACGCCCAGTTCCTGTTCCTCCAGCGCGCCGATGGCCTGCTGGGTATGCTCGATCTCCTTTCCCAGCGCCTGATACTCGTCGTTCTTCTTCACGCTAAGCTGCTGCGTACGGTATTTCGCGAGCTTCGCCTCGGCCGAGCCAATGTCGGTTTCGAGGAGTTTTTTCTTCGTCTCCAACTCGCGCAGTTCCAGCCGGGCGGTTTCGATCGCGGCCTTCTCGGCCGCGATGCCCTTCTCCACCTGGGCGCGTTCGGCCGGCACGGCGGCAAGCTGCTGTTCGAGCTGGCGACGGCGCGAGTCGCGGTCCTGGACCACGAGCAACTGGGTCAAAACGGCGTGCGGCATAACCCCTGAATGCGCACCAGAATGCCGCGACTCAATGCCGGATTACCTCAACTCCAGCCCGATACGCACGAAATGCCCGATACCCTACCGGCCCCGCGCCGCGGATCGACCCACTGGACATCGGTCGTTCGTCGTTCATCCGAACGGGCGCAGGAGCCCGCTTAGATGTAGTACATATCCTCGCCCGACTTGGCGGCGAGTTTCTCCAGCGTGATCTCGCGGCACCTGGCTTCGAGTACCCCGCGCACCTCGCGCCAGGCCTGCGCCACGCGCTTGCCCGACTGGCCTTCGATCGCGCCGCCGAGCTCGAGCACGTCGCCCTCGATCAGGCTCACGACGTCGAGCAGGGTGATCTCGGCGGGAGGCCGAGCCAGCGCGTAGCCGCCCTGTTTGCCGCGCCGCGACAGGATAAGCCCGCCGTTGCGGAGTTCGCTGAGGATTTGAACCAGGTAGTTCGCCGGCACCGCCTCGGCCTTGGCCAGTTCCTCGATGTGAGCGAGCTCCTCGCGGCCATGGCGGCGCGCGAGCTGGGTGAGCACGCGGCAGGCGTAGTCTACTTTGACGGAGAGTTTCACGGGGCGGCGAAGGGAGATCGGGGCAAAAGTGGCCGCACCGTGGCGGGCGGCCCGGCCCGCCGCAAGCCTCGTGCTCGCCGAGCGTCGCCCCCTCCGGTAGGCCGCCGGCCAGCCAGCGGGGGCGAAAAGCCGCCGCCCGCCACACCGCGTTTTCACGCCTGCCTGACCAAGGTCACTTTCGCGCCGCGTTCGTGTGACGCCGCCATCCGGTTTTTGCGCAGCTGTCGTTTGCGCCACACGTCCGTCGCATTCGCCCCGAGAGCTTTGCAATGCCTGTCTTGCGCCGCCCCGGCGCGATTCGGCTGGGTGGAAACGGGCAGGTTTCCACGACCGCAACCACCGATCCGCGCCATGCAACCACCCATCCGCGCCATGCAATCCCACCTCGCCCGCGGCCTCGCCGCGCTCGCCGGCCTCGGTCTCGCCGCCCGCCGCCGCCTTCCGCTCCTACGCCACCCTCTTCGCCTCCGCGCAAGACACTGCATACAAGGCATCCTCAGTCACTCGCACCTAGACTGAGCCTCGCCTCACGGCTCGGCGCCCCCGCCACGATTCTCGAAGCTCCACGTCAGCAGCCTGTCGCCGTCGCAGGACTTGGGTGTGCATGGGGCCATCCCGCCCCGGAGGAGCGCCGTGCCCGCGCCTTTCCGGAACGGGGTTTTCACGCGTCTTTCGCAGTCCGAAGTCACTGTTTCACAACCATTTTCAAGCAGCCAAAAAACGCGCAAAAAACCCTTGGCCCGCCCCCCCTTTTCCGATGCCTTTTCCCTTTCGATTTCACCTCCGCGTAACCCGCCCGCTTCCCCCTGCAAATGCCCGACGCCAACGATCCGCAGCCGCCCGCCCTCCCGCCCGAGTTCAAGCCCCTCCCCGACGCCTCCAGCGCCGCGGAATACGACTCTTCCAAGCTGGGCAAACTCGAGGGCTTGGAAGCCGTCCGCAAGAAACCCGGCATGTACATCGGTGGCACCGACGAGCGCGCCCTTCACCACTGTGTTTCCGAGGTTCTCGACAACTCCGTGGACGAACATCTCGCCGGCCACTGCAAACGCATCGACGTCGCCATTCACGTCGACGGCTCCATCTCCATCCGCGACGACGGCCGCGGCATCCCCGTCGACATCCATCCCCAATACGGCATCCCCGGTGTCGAGATGGTGCTGACCACCCTCCACTCCGGCGGCAAATACGGCCAGGGCGGTTACAAGTTCTCCGGCGGCACCCACGGCGTCGGCGCCAAGTGCGTCAACGCCGTCTCCGAGTGGTTCGAGGTCGAGGTTTCCAAGCACGGCAAGGTCCACCACATGAAATTCGAGCGCGGCAAGACCGTGAAAAAGCTCGAGGTCATCGGCAAAGCCACCGGCACCGGCACCCTCGTCACCTTCAAGCCCGACCCCGAGATCTTCAAGCAGACCACCGTCTTCGTCGCCGCCACCATCGCCAAGCGCCTCCGCGA
>CBINGR010000086.1:0-19733 GCA_966250295.1 uncultured Akkermansia sp.
GCCCCGTTTCCCTTACCCTCCTTCCTTTGCCTTAACGGCATTGGGGCTAGACCGGACCGGTCTTGGCTTCGCGAAGCTCCACGAGGCTCGCCGCGACTCAAGGCGTCGTCACCGGCTTGTCTTCAACGGATTTGATCACGTTGCCCGGCCCCATCAACACCACGCGCGCGGCGTGCTTTTCCACCTGTTCCGGCGCGAGCCGGCAATAGGAGAGGACGATCACCAGATCCCCGGGGCGCACGAGGCGCGCAGCCGCGCCGTTCACCTGCACCTGCCCCGGCTCCCCGTAGATCACGTAGGTCGTGAAACGTGCTCCGTTGTCGATATCGAGCACATCCACCTGCTCGAACTCCAACAGGCCGGCCGCCCGGCAGAAGGCCCGGTCCAGCGAGATCGAGCCCTCGTAGTCGGGATCGGCAGCGGTGATGGTCGCGCGGTGCAGCTTGGTCTTGAGAAAGGTACGAAACACGGAAGTAAACGCGCGAGATTCAGGCATGCGCCCGCCCGCCCGCAAGCGCTCGTTGCCGGCGCCCCGGGGGCCGGATCAGCCGCCGCGTACCCAGTGTTCCACCCAGACGCACAAGGCCGACACCCCCGACAAGCGCGCCGACGCCGCCGAATCGCCCGGGCGATACACCCGGAACACCCGGCCCGCTCCGATTTCGTTCATTTCCTCGAGATCGTTGTGCACGACCGCATCCACCCCGCCGGCGGCGAATACCCGCCCCACCGCCGCCGCCCGGGCCATGTCGTCCGCGCCATGCGTGAGCTTGAAGCCCAACACCCGCACCGGCCGCGGCGACCAACCCTTCAGCTGCGGCAGCAGCTTCGGCGTGGGCACGAGCCGGATCGTCATTTGGTCGGCGTAGGAACTGAGCTTGCCGGCGTGCGTGACCTCCGGCCGATAGTCCGCGACTGCCGCGGCCTGGATGATCACGTCGTAGCTGCCGTCGGCCAGCGTCGCCCGCAAGCGTTCGCCCAGGTGCTCGGTCGAGGTGAAGGCGCCGCAGATCACGCGGTCGCCGCAGGGGCGCACCGCGCCCTCGCCGTGCAACAGGGTCACCTCATGGCCCGCCGCCGCCAGCGCATCCGCCAGCGCGGCGCCGGTCGCGCCGGTACTGACGTTGGAAACAAAGCGCACCGCGTCGATCGGCTCGCGGGTGGCTCCGGCGGTGAGAAGGACTTTCATGAGCGGGAAGAGGGCGAATGGCGAAGGCGGTGGTGCCTGGGGGCATTTTCCCGGAAGCTGCTCAGGCGATCTTCGGCCCGAGCGCGGCCAGCACGTGGGTCACGACGGTCTCCGGTTCCATCAGGCGGCCGGCGCCGATCTCCCCGCAGGCCAGGGCTCCGGAATCGGGCGGCAAGACGCGCACGCCCAGGGTCGTGAGTTTTTGGAGGCTCCTCTGGGTAGCCGGGTGGGCGAGCATGGTCGAGTTCATGGCCGGCGCCACCCACCAGGGTTTCTTCTGCAGTTCCCAAGCCAGAAACAAGGCGCCGACCGGATCGTCGGCCAGGCCCGCGGCGAGCCGATTGAGGGTGTTGGCGCTGGCCGGGCACACGAGCGCCAGATCGGCCCAGCGTGCGAGGTCGATGTGGTCCATAGCGCGGCCGTTTTCCCAGAGATCGGTGAACGGCGGACGCCCGGTCAGGCCCTCCAGCGTGGCGGCGCCGATGAAACGCAGTGCGCCCGCCGTGGCGACGGTCTGCACTTCGATTTTCGCCTGCACGAGCCGTGAAATCGCATGGCAGGCCTTGTAGCAGGAAATCGAACCCGAAAGGAGAAAGAGCAGGCGTGGCATGGCGGCGCTGGTCTAATAGCTCTCCTTCGCGTTGGGGAAGGAACGGTCGGAAGTGGCCGCATGGTAGGCCGCCAGTCCCGCGCGCACCGCTTCGCCCGCCGCAGCAAATTCACGCACGAACTTGGGCCGGTGCCCTGTCGTAAGCCCCAACAGATCCGCCATGACGAGCACCTGGCCGTCGCACTCCGCGCCGGCGCCGATGCCGATGACTGGAATGCCGATCGCCTGGACAAGCTCCTTCGCCACGGTGGCGGGCACGCACTCGAGGACCAGACCGAAGGCTCCCGCCGCTTCCAGTGCCCGCGCTTGCCGTACGAGATCCTCGGAGGCGGCCGCCCCCCTGCCCTGCACTTTGTAACCGCCCAAGGCATGCACCGCCTGCGGGGTCAGGCCCAGGTGACCCATGACGGGCACACCCGATTGCACAAGGTGGGCGATCACGTCGGCATGACCGTCGATGCCTTCGATCTTCACCGCCTGCGCACCGGCGCGCAGCAGCAGGGCAGCGGTATCGATCGCGGAGGTCAGGCCGCGGCGCGCGGTGAGAAAAGGAAAGTCGGCGATCAGCAGCTTGCGCTCGCCCGGCTCGCCCAGGCCCCGCGCAACCGCCGCGGTGTGGCGCGCCATGATCTCGGGGGAAGCGGAAAAGGTCGTCGGCTCGCCATCGAGCACGGTGGCGACTGAATCGCCGACCAGCACGCAATCCACCGGCGCCCCGGCCAGAAACCGCGCCTCCCAGTGCGTGTAGGCAGAAACCATGCTGATGGGCGCTTTGCCCTTGCGCGCGCGAAACTCGGGAACGGACTTCATGGACGCGCCACCCTAGGCGACTCGTCCGCGCCGACGCCACCCCGCATTTGCGGTGAAAGTCCCTTGCGGAGGGCCGGCGATTCTCCCCGCCGCGGCGTGGACAGGTTCAAGGACCGGAGGCACTCGCTGCCGTTTCGCCGGCGCCGCCCGGCGCGGCAGGCCGGGCCTGCTCCAGCCTCACCTCGAAATCCAGGCCTTTGCGGTCCGCCGCCAGTCCAGGCGTCACCTTGAGGCGCAGTTCGCCAAACTCGATCGTTGAGCTGGTTCCGGGCTCCACCGTTATCGCCGGAAGGGCGACGGCGCGCGCCTCGGTGGCATCCAGGGCGGAAAACACCTCGCGTTGCTCCTCGGCCAGCCACACTTCGCCATGCTGGAGCGTGTTGTCGGCATTCGTCGCCAGGTTGTCCAAGCCCACCGAGGCGCCCGCCGAGTCGGAGACCGAGCGCACCGCGCCGGCGATCTTCACCACGTCCTTGTCCCCCAGGTGCTCCACCGTGGGCTGCACGAAGGCGTAGAGCCGGGCTCCGTCGGGCAGGCGGTAGCCGCCGGTAACCACCACTTCGCCCGGTTGCAGCTCGGCCCGCAGCGTCGAGCTGAGCATGTCGCCCGTCATCGGCCGGCGAAGCTCCTCCAGGCTTTCACGCGCCAGCACCAGCTCCTCCTCGCTCTTCTGCAAACGCGTTTTCGCCTCGGCCAGCTCCTCCGCGAGTTGCTCTTTCTCCCGGGTCAGTCGCTCCAAATCCGCGACCGAGGGCCCGGCAACCGCCAGAGTTGGCGGGGAAACCGGCCACGCCCTGGACGGCAGAGCGGGAACCGGCGCGGGCGTGCGAGGGCCTGGCTCGAGCAGTTGGTAGGTGCCCCAGCCCGCGAGCGCGGCGCCGAGCATGGCCACAAAAGTATAGCGGAGGAATTGCACGAGGAATGGCCGCACCGAGGGGAGCAGCCATTCAAGGAAGGCCACAAGCGGGCGGCTGACAAGCCGCCCGCCGGGCCCTTATTCCGCCGCGATCTCGGCCTGGTCCTCGCGGCGGGCCGCCTTGTGCGCGGCACGCTTCTCCCGGCGGTTCTTCGCCCAGTACGGCTCCTCCTGCTCGCCAGCCATGATGCAGCCGAGCGGCTGGATTTCGCCGACGACCGTCGCCAGGCCGAAACGCGCGATCTGCGCCTTCACCTTGGTCGCGTCCTTGTAACCGAGCGGCGACTCCGAGAGGTCAGGCGCGCCGCTGAACCAGCGTACGTCGAGCCCCGCGGTGCAGTCGGCCAGGGCCTGCTTCACCCGGGCGGGATCGAGCTCGCCGTCGGCATCCTTGAACGGTCGCAACATCGCGGTGCGCGAGAGGTTGCGGCCGGCGCCGTGCGGACAGAACGACAGGTAGTCCGCATTGTCCGCCCCGAGCACGAGCAGGATCTCCCGCGCCATGTTGAGCGGGATGAGCCCGAGCAGGGGACGCCCCTCGGCGTCGCGCCAGGCCGGCGTCGCACCCTTGCCGTGCAGGAACACGTCGCCGCGTTTCCACACGAAATTGTGCTCGTTGCCGAGCTGGGCGAGCGGGCGGAGGCCGGCACGGCGGAGAAACGCGTCGTGCAGCACGGCGTGGTTCTCACGGGTCCAGCGGGAGATGTACTGCAGCGCCTCCCAATAGGCCTGGCCCTCGCCGGTGTCGGCAGGCAGCCAGCAGGCCGCGTCCGGGATGCCCTGCGCGTTTTCGTCGCACCAGCGGCGGGCGGCGGCCTGGCCGCGCTTGTAGAGGTCGGCGCCAAGCCCGCGCGAGCCATGGTGGGTCACGAGCACGTGCATCTCGCCGTCCTGGCGCGCCAGGGTTTCGGCCAGCGAAGCATGGCCGGCCGCCGCGATCGCTTCGCGCTGCGCCTCCGAAAAATGGATCCGGCCGAGGTAGGCGAAGTGATTGCCGTCTCCCTGCGTGCCGAGGAAATCCTGTGCGCGGGAACGCAGCCCCTTCAGGAAAGGATTCTCCCAGACTGGCTCGTCGAGCACGGCGGAGGTGAACTGGCGGCCGCGGGCGCGGCCGCCCGCGCCGAAGTGCGTGACGGCCTGCAAGTGGTCCATCAGCTCGCCCACCGGATGGTTGGCCGGGAAGAAGCTGGCGAACATGGAGCAGCAGATGTCGGCCGAGTGCGCGCCGGGAATGATGGCATTCTCGGCCGCGATGGCGCCGCCGACCGGGATGGTGGCCGCGCCCCCGCCGGCGGGGCAGGTGTCGGGCATCAGCACGCCCGCGCGCACCACCGGGGTGTGGAGCAGCTCGGTCATGCGGCCGCGGGCGGAGACGACGTTGGCGGCCTCCTCCGCGGTCTCCGCCTCGACCGCAAGGGCGAGCGGGGCGGCGTGCTGGCGCGGGGCGATCAGCGGCGGCGTCTTGGGAAATTCCTGCTCCAGCCGGGCAAACGTGTCTTCGCGGGTGAGGCCGGAGGCTTCCAGCTCGCGGGCGCGGCGCAGGGCCGCGCCGAGGCGGCGGTTCTCATGCCAGCCGGCGGCGAGGAGGTCACGGGCTTTGATTTCGATGTTCATGATAAAAGAGGCTGTTCGGATGATTGAGATTAACGAATCGCGGGACGGGCAGGTAGAGCAGATGCCGCCGCATGCCTGACTGGCTGGTCAGGTTTCGATGGAAACGCAGGTCGCCTTAGCGATCCGACGCTCGGCTATGGTGGTTCTCATCCACCAGCGAAGGCTGTGGCCATGCAACCAGGCCAGCCGCTCACGGCCGAGGTGGTGCCTGAAGTAGGCGTCGATCTCGGCGAGTCGTTTTTCAACTGCCGGCAAGGCGACCCGCCGATGCGTGATCATGCGTGGTTGTACGTCTTCGCGCAGCCACCAGGGACGCCGCACCGCATAGCCGATGCGGCGGGAACGTTTACGAAACCATGGACGCAGCTCCATCTCATCCTCCCAATGCCCGTAGCTGAACAGTCGGGTATGGCTCGCGGGCCAGCCTAGGCGTTCCCACTCGCGCGGCGGAATGATGCGAGGGCGAAGGACGATCGGATCGCCGTTGCGATCGAGAAAATCCCGTTCCCGTGACCAGACCATGCGGTTTACGATCCTCAGAACGCACCCGAATACCCAGGCGTCCGGCCGGCGCAGAACGTCGCGTTCAAGTGCATAGGTCTTGGTCCAACCCTGTTGATAAGGTTTCTCCAAAGGGACGACGGAAGCGTCGCGCAAAGCGCGCCAGAGCCGCTCCTGCTCACGTTCGAGGCGAAGCAGGTGTTTGTCACGTGCGGCGTGCTTGTCGAGGTGTCGCATACTGAATAAAAACGGGTGAGGATGCGTCGGTGTGAGCGGATTTTGCGATGAACTGACCTGCATTCGGACAACTTGGTTTTCCCGCCGGGATTCGCACCTGGATCGCGGCCTTCGCACGGCCGCATGCTTCTGTTGCACCACGGGAAAATAAAATGCTGGCGGAGGGAGGAGGTCTCGCGCCCCAACCGGATTATCAGGTCCGGACAAACGAAACAGGGGCGGCCCGTCATGCGGACCGCCCCTGCGCAACGCGGACGACAGGCCCGGGGCCTCATTCGCCAAGCGGAATGGCCTCTACCTCCCGCAGCAGGGCCTGCGGGTCGCGGTCGAGACGCGGCAACAGGTCAAGCGCACGGTCGCTCCAGCCGGCGAGGGCGTAGACGCGCTCGGCGGGGAACTGAAGCGGGCCGCAGCCCTTCAGGTCCCAACTGAATACGCGGGGCTCGGCGCGGTGGCGGCGCTGGTAGGCCGCAAAGGACTCCACCGGTGCGCCTCCGCCTAGCCAGGCCTGCATGTCGGACAGGATCACGACGCGGTCGTAGGCGCGGTTCGCGCGCTGGAAGATCGCGTTGAAGTTGGTCCCGCCGGAGGCGAAGGGGATCGAGGCCGCGGCCGAGAGCGTGCTGTCGCGGCGGTTGAGCGTCAGGTAACGGGCGTCGTCGCTGAACACCATCAGGTCGGCGTCGCACGCCTTCACGAGGATGGCGGCGAAGAGCGAACCGATGCGTTGCGGGCGACCCGCCATCGAACCCGAGGAATCGAGCGCGACAAGCGTGCGGCCGTCGAAGCGCGGTACATTCGCCAGCGAGTGGTCCACCGCGACGTTCAGCGCCTCGAGCACACGGTTGGCGCCGGGCAGATTGCCCTGCTGGAGCGCATCCATAGCGGAGAGGAACTGGAACGGAAACACGAGCGAGCGGCGGACGGCGTATTCGTTGGCGAGGCGCTCGCAGAGCGAGTCCGCGGCCCCCGGCGCGTGCTCGAGGATGTTGCGGACGTTGCGCAGGAGCGCGAGGTAGCCGAGCTTGTTCTCCATGAGGAGACGGCTCCAGGCATCGCCCTTGGCCTCGGCGACGGATTCGGCGGAGTCGGCCTCACCGGCGCGGATGAGCGCGGTCTCCCAGGTGTCGGCGGACGCGAGTTCGCCGCGTACGAGCTTGGAAAGCGCGGGCGTCGCACGCGGACGCACGAGGTTGACGGCATCCACGAGCTTGAACGTGGAGTGCTCGCGGCGGTACTTGGCGAGTTGGTACTCGTCGAAGCGGCCGAGGGCGGCGCCGAGGCCCTTCTTGAGGGAGTTGGGCAACGGCCGGCCGTGGACGGCGAGGTAATAGCCGAGGATTTCGAGCACGTCGTCGGGGCGGCGCACGATCTCGCCGTAGAAGCGCTTGGTCCAGACCTCGCCCTTCACGGCACGGGCAAGCTCGCCGGCCACGAGGTGGCTGACGGAGCGCATGCCGCACGCGTGGCGGGCATAGAGCGCGGCCTGCGCGACGAAGCGGGGCTCGGCGACGCGGACGATAAGTTCGCGCAGCGAGCGACGGTCTGCGCCTCGGTGCGGTAGAACTCGTCCTCGAGAAACGTGGTCACGAGGAGCGACACGAGCTCCAGGCGAGGCGAAACGGAGTAGGCGCGGCCGCCGGCGAGGTTGACCGTGTCGGGCTGGGCGCGGCTGAGCGCGCGGAGGGCGGGGAGGATGCTGAACTTGGCCATGACGGCCTCCTTTCTGGGTTGGATGATCGCGCGACGAGATGACGCGGCGCGGCGAATGGGTTGGGTAGACGCCGCGGTGGCGCGGCATGTGAAAAAGATGGCGGGAGGACGGTGTCCGCGGCTGCCCGTGAGGGCTTCATGTGCTCTACCACTGAGCTACACGTCGCGAACGACGCGGCCGGATTCGAACCGGCGACCACAGGATCAGAAGTATCCGCAGGATAACTACCTGCCAAAGGTTTGGATCGGAGGAGAACGATGCGCGTGGTATCGCCGGGATTTGAACCCGCCGGCTTCGTGTCGCCACGGGCCGGTTCTACCAAAGAAGTAACCGCACGCTCACTGCCTCCGAAGATGTTTCCGGGAGAAACCAGGCGAAGCCCCCTTGAGCCCTTCCGGCTTCGACGCTTGCGCGACAAGCCGGCGCTCGTTTTCGCAGCCGACGTTTGCAGACGCGGCACGGGGATCGGTTAGAGCGAAGTATCTTCACCTTCACTGCCCGGAAAGGGGGCGAGGCGGCTTGGCTGCCCCTCGAAATTGGTGCGGACGGAGGAACTTGCACCCATAGCGGGCTTGCGCCCACCGGCATCTCGGGCCGGCGCGTTTGCTGGTTTCGCCACATCCGCGGAAACTGCTTCGAAAATGAACCACCGCCCGCTGCGAAACCTCGGATGGGTTTCGGCATTCGCCTCGTCAGTCGCGGCGGACGGTGGAAAGTGGTCGGAGCGGTGAGAATCGCACTCACGTCGTCTCGGTTCCAGGCCGAGTACCTGGGCTGCTAGGCTACACTCCGGAAAATGACTGCGGTTTCAGGGTCGCATCCACCTCGCCCGGGCCTATGAGACCCGGACCCGCAAAACGGGGAAATTATACTGCGGCTCAGGTCGCTCGGCGCCGGAAGACTTCTCCGGCGTCCGCCCTCAGTGACCGCAGGTCGGGAAAGCGCCCTCGGATAACCTCACGTCATCCGCGGCGCCAAGGGACAAAAATGGCCCGCGGGCCGGCATCGCCGTTTCACGCCTTCGTGGCGCACCGCGCGGGATTCAATAACTGATATCTATCGCAAAAAAGAACACACACCCTCGTCCCTCTCGCCGACACAGAGTCGGAACGGTTTGGACGGCCGCAGGATTTGGCGCGGGCCTTGGCTGATTGTCTCTGGGCTCAGCGATGAAGCCTCCTGGGGAATCTGGAAATACAACGAGCCAGAGCTCGAATCTCCGAAAGGGGCCGGCGCATCGCGCCGCATAAAAAACCCGCATCCGGAACGGAAGCGGGCCAGGGCGGGAGACTACAAAAAATCTCCGGCGCTACTCGGCACCGCTTCCATCAAAGCTGGAATAATGACCGGGTCGGAATCCGGTCATCGTTTCGCCCCTCATGTGCGTCCAGACCGTATTCAATCCCGACACCCATGAATGCCGTGTGGAATGACGGCGGGCGTTTTTGGTAAGTCGGATCGAGTTCACGGCGGGCGGAGGGGACGAAGGATTGCGTTGAAGTAAGTGGAAGCTAGCAGCTCGCCGCGGTACTTGCCATGCCGAAGGGAGCAGGATACCTGACCACCTAGTCATGTTTGAAAAACTCTTCTCCGAACGCGGCCTATCCCTCGAACGTCTTCGCATGCTCGTGGAGGTGCACGACGCGGGCAGCATCGCGCAGGCCGCGCCGGGCGATCCGGTGCGCCAAAGCCAATACAGCCGCCAGCTGCGCGAGCTGGCCGAGTTCTTCGGCTGCGAGGTCGCTCGTCGGAAGGGCAAGTTGCTCAAGCTCACGACCGAGGGGGCGCGGCTGGCGGAGCTCGCGCGGGCGCAGCTGCGGGCGCTCGAGGACTTTCGCGCGGAGTGCGCGGCCGAGCTCATCGACTACACCCTCGCGGCGGGCGACAGCGTCATCCACTGGCTCGTGATCCCGCGCCTCGGAAGCCTGCTCGCCACGGCTCCCGGGCTGCGTTTTGCTACTACCAACCTCCGCACGAACGATATCGTGCAGCAGCTCGGCGACGGTCGCGTGGACTTCGGCATCATCCGCCGCGACGCACTCGTGACCGGGTTAAAGTCGGCCTCGCTCGGCATCTGGCATTATACGCTGGTGGTGCCAAGCGGACTAGCGGCGAAAAAGGCGAAGCTCAGTCCCGCCGAAGTTTTGAACTCGCTGCCCATGGCGGCGCAGACCACGGATGGCCAGTTCGCCGAGCGTCTCCGCGCGCTGGCCCACAGCCTGGGGGTGGAGCCGCGCCACGCCCTTTCCTGCCAATCCTTCCCCCAGACGCTGGCTGCGGTGCGCTCGGGCGGTTTCGCAGCCGTGCTGCCGGCATTGGCCACGGTCGACCTGCCGCCGAAGAGTTTTGTCGAGGTGGGCGGCGCACCCTTGCGCGGACTCAGCCGCGAACTGGTTCTCGCCTGGAACCCGCGCGTCGTCCGCGTGCGTCCGGCAGCGGGCAAGCTCCTCGGCAAACTGGAATCCGTCTTCAAGCTCTGAGCTTCGGCGCTCGCGAAATGGGTCCGGCGCACCATGTTCCGCCGCATGCCCAGACCCTACCTCCTGGCGCTCGATCAAGGCACGACCTCTTCCCGGGCCATTGTCTTCGATCTGCGCGGCCATCCCGTTGCCACCGCCCAGCGTGAGTTTCCGCAACACTACCCGCAGCCGGGCTGGGTGGAGCACGATCCCGAAGACCTCTGGACGAGCCAGCGCGACTGCATCGCGGAAGCCCTCGTCCGTGCCGGCGCCACGGGCGCGGACCTCGCCGCCGTCGGCGTCACCAATCAGCGGGAAACGACCCTGCTCTGGGATCGGCGTACGGGAGAGCCCGTGCACCCTGCTATCGTCTGGCAGGACCGCCGCACCGCCGATGCCTGCGAAGGCCTCCGCGCGGAGGGTACGGAAACCTTCGTCGCGGAAAAAACCGGACTACGGCTCGATCCGTATTTTTCGGCGACCAAGCTCACCTGGTTGCTCGACAAGGTGACGGGGGCGCGCGCTGCGGCCGAAGCCGGCCATCTGGCCTTCGGAACCGTGGACACCTGGCTGCTGTGGAAGCTCACCGGTGGGCGGATCCACGCCACCGATGCCTCCAATGCCTCGCGCACCCTGCTTTTCAACCTGCGCACCGGCGTGTGGGACGAAGAGTTGCTGCGCCTGTTTCGCATTCCGGCCGCCGTGCTGCCGGAGATGCGCGACACGGCGGGGGATTTTGGAATCGTGGCCGCAGGTCTGCCCGCGGCCGGCGCACCGGTCTCAGCCCTGGTGGGAGACCAACAGGCGGCACTTTTTGGCCAGGCTTGCCTGCGCCCTGGGATGGCCAAGGCGACCTACGGCACAGGTTGCTTTCTTTTGCTCAACACGGGCGACACGCCGGTCGCCTCCGCCAACAACCTGCTCTCCACGGTCGCCTGGCGCATCGCCGGCGAAACCCTCTTCGCGCTCGAGGGGTCGGTATTCGCCGCGGGCGCGGTGGTGCAGTGGCTGCGGGACGAGCTGAGACTTGTCGCGAGCGCCGCCGAACTCGACGCCCTGGCTGCCTCGGTGCCCGACGCGGGCGGAGCCTGGCTGGTGCCGGCCTTCGCCGGCCTGGGTGCGCCGTACTGGGACCCCTATGCACGCGGGGCTCTGGTCGGGCTCACCCGGGGCGTCAACCGGGCCCACCTTTGCCGGGCAGCGCTCGAGTCCATTGCGCTGCAAACCGTGGACCTCATCGCCGCGATGGAGAAGGACGCCAGGCTCGTCCTGGCCGAGCTGCGGGTGGACGGCGGGGCGGCGCGGAGCGAGCTCCTGCTGCAAATCCAGGCGGACCTGCTCGGCCGGCCCGTGGTGCGGCCCCGCGTGTCGGAAACCACCGCGCTCGGTGCCGCCGCTCTCGCGGGGATCGGCGCCGGCGCGCTCGATGCGAACGAATTCGCCGCCCGCTGGACGGAGGACCTTCGCCGCGTGCCGGCGATGGACGATGCCACCCGCGCCGCCCGCCATGCCGGATGGACGCGCGCCGTCGCCCGGACCCGCGATTGGGCGCGGCCTTAAGACGTCCGGCTCATGGCGCATCGTCGCCGATGGATTCGCTCGGGCAGGTCTCCAACGCTTCGCGAGCCAGAGATATCTCCTCGGCCGTCTCCGGCTGACGATAGACGAAAGACTGGCCGGTTTCTTCGTCGCGCCGGAAAACGGCGGGAGCGAGGTCGCGGCACTGGTCGCAATCGATGCAGGTCGAGTCCACGTAGAAACGGCCGGCGACGTTCTCCGGCTTACGAGCGGTAAGGTTAGCCATGGGTGTGTGATGGGAATGTCAGCATAGCGGCGCCTCGTTTTTCCGTGAAATTCATTGGTATCATGTTTTCATTCGGAAAATGCATGAGTTCCTGGCCCAGGTTCCCTTCGATCTCTATGCACTCAGCCTCTTTCGCCTGGTGGCCGAACAACGAAGTTTCACCCGCGCGGCGGAACAGGCCGGACTGACGCAAAGCGCAGTGACCCGTCAGATCCGGATGATGGAGGAAAAACTCGGGCTGTCGCTGCTGGAACGCACCACCCGCAGCGTCACCCCCACGACCGCAGGCGCCTGGCTGCTCGGCGAATCGCGCCGGCTGCTGGGCGACGTGGATGAGATGCTGCGACGAATTCGGGAGGAGTTTGCGGGAGCGAAAAAGTGGTACAGGTCGGCGTGTCGCGCTCCATCGGCCTCGCCTATCTTCCGGGATTTTTTCACGCCAACCTGCGGCGTGCTCCCGAAGTGGGCTACCGGGTGCGCTACGAAAGCGGCGGCGAGATTATCGCGGCGCTGGAGGCCAACGCGCTCGATGTGGGCGTGATCTGCCCGCCGGCCAGGGTGCCCTCCACGCTGCGCGTCACCCATCGCTTCGATGATGCGTTCACCTTGATCGCATCGGCGGATGCGGCGGCGACCTTTCCCAAACGCGCGCGACCTGGCGAACTCGCCCGCTGGGCTGCGGGCCAGAACTGGCTGTTGCTCGACGAACGTTCCCAAACCGGGCGCCGCCTGCGCCGGTGGATGTCGGCCAACGGCAACGAGGTGGAGCCGACGCTGCAGTTGGACGGCTTCGACCTGATCATCAATCTGGTGGCGCTCGGCCTCGGCGTAAGTTTTGTGCCGATCCGAGCGCTGGCGCTCTACGGGCGGAAGCGGACGCTGCGCCGGCTTCCCTGGCCCGGGCGTTTCGTACGCAAACTGGCCGTGGTGGTGCGCGCGAAGCGCAAACAACCGGCCCATGTGACGCGCTTCGTGGAAAACCTGCTGTTCTGAATCCCGCCGCGAGCAGTGGATCGCTGCTCGCGCACTGTCAAAACCCCAAGTCGGCCGCCAAGGACGGGACGCCGATCTCCGCCGAGGCGGCGATGACGCGGTAGCCGAGGGGCACGCGCCCCGGGTGCGGATCGACGAGGAAACGGAGCGCATGGGCCGGTGCGAGTTCGGCGAGGCCGGCGGCAGGGTAGACCTGAAGCGAGGTTCCGATCACGAGCACCGCGTCGGCGTCGCTCATCTCGGCCTCGGCGCCCGGCATCGCGTCCACCGCCTCGCCAAACCACACGATGTGCGGACGAAGCCGGGATCCGCGGGGACAGCGGTCGCCGGATGCGATCGGTTTGTATCCGATTTCCACGACGTGCCTGGGATCCAGGGTGCTGCGAGCCTTGGTGAGTTCGCCATGGAGGTGGAGGATACGTGTGGAGCCGGCACGTTCGTGGAGATCGTCCACGTTTTGGGTGATGACGACGACCTCGTGGACACTTTCCCATGCGGCGAGGGCCAGGTGCGCAGCGTTGGGCTTCACCGTGGCGAGCTGCGCCCGGCGTTCGTTGTAGAAGCGGAGGACGAGCTCCGGATTCCGCGCCCACCCTTCGGGCGTGGCCACGTCCTCGACGCGGTGGTCTTCCCACAGGCCACTCGCATCGCGAAAGGTCCGCACGCCGCTCGGCGCGCTGATCCCGGCTCCGGTGAGGGCGACGATTTTCATTAGATAAAGATTCTGTGAGTCTGCCGATGTAGCCAAAAAGGGATTATTGCAGGCGTGCGTCCAAAACCACCGCGCGAAGTATCTCGGGAACGCGTCTGCCGTCGTAGGGCGCGACCAGGGCGGCTAGCTCAGATTCAGTTTCTGCAGGAGTTTTGGCCCTGAGCGGACTCCGACGCGGGTCGGCCTCCGATCTGGTCCAAACAACGAGGTAAATGCCGTGGCTGCGTCCGCAACCTTGGAGGTAGTCGCGGACGAGTTGGTCGCGATGGGCGGTCCGAATTTTGGAGTGCCAATGGCCCTTTACCTCGATGACCACTTGGATCGCGCGCTGAAGCCGCGCACTCGTCCCTACTGCGACGGCTGAGACTTCGATGTCCGTGCGATTGTTATGTTGGATTTGAAGCTCTCGAAGCACGCTGAGGCCTTTGCTTTTATCGAGGTCCACTTCAAGCCATTGGGCGATGACGCGGCTCATGGAAACCTCATCCTGCGGGAGCACGCGCGAACCTTTCCTCGTTTGGCTCGTCCGTGTCCAAAAGCGATCCCGCAACGAATTGGGGCTTGCGCGTAGATTCGTCTGTAGCCGGTCCAGCGATTCGAGGACCAGTGCCATCAGATCGTCCTCGTCTTGAATCCAACGGCGCTCCGCTTTCTCCACCAAGGCCAGCACATCTTTGGCGGCGGGCGGGCGCCATGATCCACGGCGCAATGCCACCAGGGCTGCTAGCTTGCGCCAGCGGATCCAAACGGCATCGGCGGCGGGGACGTGGCATGCGATGCGCTCCAATTCTTCGACCGCTTCGGCGGAACCCATAGACCCCAAGAGCGCGGGAAATTCGTCTCGCATGCGCGCCATGTCCATTCGCCGCGTGGGCGAGTAGGTCCGCCCGACTAGAGTGGGCGGGTCTTCTCGCATGGGAAAGAGAGCCAAGAGATACAAGTAGAGTTCGCCTAGGCGGCGCGGCGGCACGTTCTCGATGTTTTTGATGAACTCCCGCTGATCCATCCGGTCCATGGTGAGGAAGACGTGACGCGCGAGCCTCATGTCGCGCATCGGCACGGGCCAAAGCTCTTCCCAAAAAGCAAACAGGCGTGACCCGGCCAAGGCCGAGGTGGCGGCGGCAAAGGCCGGCCACTCCGGCTTTCTTTGGTGGCGCGTCCGCAAGCGGCGCCAGAGCAGGATCGCTGCAGACGGGTCGTGTTCCGCCAAAGATTCCATCGCATCGCGGATCGCGTCGGGACTTCGCACTTCGCGGGCGAAGACGGCGATGACAAATGTGGCGAGGCCCGCGTCCCAACAGGTGGTGAATTCGCGGAGCGCAAAGCAGTGGCTTTCGCCCTGATTGGCCGATCGCAGGACCTTTTCCCGAAGGAAGCCGTGCATGCGCTCCGCATCGAGCCGATAGGCCAAGGCTATCATTTCCAGATGATGGGCATCGGCGTTGCTGAAATAGTCGAAGATCGTGGGCAGCCAGTGCCGACGGATGGCTTGAGCTAGGGCTGGGTCGGCTTCGATTTCGTGGCGCAGCAGAAACAAGGCCTTGTAGGCGAGTTCATCGAACTCCGATTGCCCCACACCGATTTGGTGATGCGGGTTGCCGGCGACTTCGAGAATCAAGCGACGCGCACCGGCTTTGATCCGTTCGCGTGCTGCGGCATCGTGGAACTTCCATCCGGGTGTGGTGGTGAGGTCGTGACGTTTCTCGTCCGAATCACGCGTAGTATGCCCATGATAGGAAAGGTTGTGCGCGAGCGTCAGCCGATGTTTTGGCGGTTCTTTGAGGCCGAGAATCTTCAAATCGCGCCGCCATACAGTTTCCGGGGCCGGCTTGGGTTTCGCCCATGCTTTCCGTCGCCGCTCCATGTCTTCCTGATCTTTTATCCATTCGCGATGCTGTTTCGCCGCTTCGACGGAGTCTGGCGCACCGATCTGCCAGAGTCGCATCCAAGGGAAGGCGTCGCATAGCTCCACGCTGCGCGGCAGAGCTTCGATCAGGATGCTGCTGTGCTCGGCGTTACCGGTTGAATAACAGTGTGAGGCGAGTTGCGCGTAGATACGGCGGCGGCGCTTTGAGCCGACGCAGGCGCGCACGATGAGTTCAGGAAAATCGTCCCCGTGTAAAAGCTCCCGAATAAGCCAAATTCTTTCGCCGGGAGCGATTCTTGCCACCGACACCCAGTCCGCGATGAAGCGGTGGCGAAGGCGAGTATCGGCCTTCAAATCGGTCAGGAGGGGTGTCCGGTCTTCATCGTCACGATCACCGCGCACAAAGCCGTCGTCTTGATGGCGTCGGCGCGCTCGCCACCAGACCCGCGTCAGCAATAGGCGAATACGAGGTTCGTTCACGCGCGCGATGCCGTGGCGGTAGGCTTCGCGCACGAAAGGGTGGAAACGGCTGAGGGTATCGAAACAGTCGGGCCAGATCAGGCAGGCGCGAAGCAAGGCATCGGCGTCCGCGGGTGTGGAATGTTGCGCGAGGATGCCGCCCGAATGGCTGTCTCGTGGCAGGACGCGCGGCACGTGTGGCAGGGCGCGGGACACCGACCACACCCCGTGCTTCAACAGCGTGTGCAGAATCATCAGGCACTCACGATGGGTGCGCCCGGGGCGAAGGAATGGGATGAGCTGATGCGCCGTTTGCGGCGTCG
The DNA here is from genome assembly GCA_966250295.1 of uncultured Akkermansia sp. Taxonomy (GTDB): domain Bacteria; phylum Verrucomicrobiota; class Verrucomicrobiia; order Opitutales; family Opitutaceae; genus IMCC26134_A. The sequence continues at coordinate 16,209 of CBINGR010000086.1, forward strand.
CCAAGTCGTCGAGCGCTCCCGCCGCCACGTGGTGGAGGTCCCGATCTTCGGGCGAGCGCAGGCATCGAACCGCGTCCGACAGCATCTCTTCCAAACGGCAGGCTTCGGCGATGGAGAAGCATAGCCGGCGCGCGACATGATTAGCGGAGCGGTCGTGCAGGGTTTGCCGCAGCTGGCGGGCGAGGCCGGGGTGCTTCAAGGTGTGGAAGAACCGGCTCACGCCCGCGCCGTCGAAAAGTTCCTCTGCGCGGGCTTTGGCAAGAATGGCCGCTACCAACGTCGCTTTTTGTTCGTCGCGCACGCCGGAGACGTCGCTGCGCAGCAAAACCTCGGGATCGTGGGCGAGGAGGTGCCGGAGCAGCAAATCGGACTCGCCGGCGAGCCACGCGGCCAGTTCGCCCAGTTGCGGATGCACATGCTCTCCGTGTTCGTCGCGTTGGAACAGGAGCGAGCGCTGCTGAGGAAACGGCAGCGAACTCAGGTAGCCGGCGGCGAGGTGTTCGGCGAAGGTGCGGTGATAAAAATCGGCGCGCCCCACGGTCTTCGGCCAGAACAAGGGAGTCTCCAGAACCGCGTCGATGATCGCCTCGTCTACTTCGAACGGAATGTCGCCGATGCGTTCCTCTCCGTGCTGGATCTCGGCGAAGGTCAAATCGGAGGCGGTCTTTTCGCGCACCGAGCTGTGCGCAATGGCGGAACGCCCGCAGAGCAACATGAGCGCGGCGATCCGCTGGGCGACGCGGAGGCGCTTACTCTCCGATGCGGTGAGACGCGGCAGGGGCTTGTTCCGCAGGCGCGCTCGCCGCCCTTCGTCGCGCTCGGAGATCAGAGTGCGCGTGCAGCGACGGTAGAGTTCGCGGTGCGAGCGGGGAAACGCGCCCGCGCCTTCGGCGAATTCGCGCAGCAGCATCTTCAAGGTGAGCGGACGAGAGCCGAGCGCGATGAGACGGCGCCTGCGCAGTTCGCGCATGAAATTGGCTCCAGTTTTCTCGTTTCCGGCGAGTCCGCCCAGGCTCGTGTCGGCGGCGAGGCGCGCGTCGCGGTCCCGCAGCGGACACAATTCGTAGAGGCCGGAAACCACTTGGGCTTGGGCCTCGGGTTCTTTTGGCACTGCGCCGGGCCAGAGCGCCAGCAGGCGCTCGCCCTCGCTTTGCGGCCACTCCCAAGAGCGGCAGGCTAGGACCAATTGCAGGCGCGCGAGCGGTTCGGCGTTTAGTTTTAGCGCTCCCGTCAAAGCGCCGACGAAGCCGTCGATTTTGATCAGGCCCTCGTCGACACCGTCGACGACGAGCGAAAGGAGGTGGCTGCCCTCGCGCCAGTTTCGCCAGAGCGCCGAGTCGAAGGTCTGGCGGCAAAACTGATCCCAGGTAGCGATGTCCCGAAACTCGAGGAAGATTCGATGCGGATTGGCGGACGTTTTCAACGCGGCATCGAGGGCGCGGCTTTTGCCCATGCCTGGTTCTCCGCAGAGGACGAAGCAACCCGGTCGAGGCTCCAATAAGCGTTCGGTGCTCAACAGATGACGGTTCTCCGCACCGAGCAGTTTGTCCTCGGGATCGGCGAGAAATCCGTCCGAGTCTCCGCCCCAGAATGAGGAGGCGCCAAGCTGGATGGATTTGTTCGACGGGGTCCAGTAGCGAACCCACGGGAAAACCGGGTCGCGGTCGCCGCCGAGAATGTGCGGGCTCATGGGCGAAGGTTGGAAGAGGTTTAGTTGTGTCGCGTGCGCAGGGTGAAGTTGAGGGTAACGTCGGAGCGACTTCGGGCGGCAGGGAAATCAGGCAAACGCCTCTGAAAATGCGGTCTCGATCCGGGCGATTTCGTCGTCGGTCAGCTCGGGGAATTCGCTCGCGCGTTTGTTTTTCGAGAGCTTGCCGCGGTTGTGGTGCAGGAGGCGCACCAGGAGCTGACGTTTGCGGCTTGGCAGGTCCACGACTTCGGAGATGGCGCGGATCGCCGCGTCGAATCGCTGCAGCACGTCCAATTCTCCGGGTAGGTCCTCGCGGACGGCGCGAGTGACGAGGTCCAGCAGGTATTCCGCATGGGCCGTGAAATCCGGGTAGCGCCAGACGCCGGAGGCCTGCTCGGCGTTGAGGATCGTGAGCCGCCCGCGCGAATCCAAATCGTAGCGGACCCGCCCTAGGACGGTCTGGGAAAAAGTTTCCAGGACCCGGTCGTAAAGATGCGGCCCGCGAAGGATGCCGGCGGAAAGCGGAAGCACTACGCCGGGATCGGTGTAGCCATCGCTCGCGAGGGTCTCGTGCAGCAGTAAGCGGTGGATGCGTCCGTTGCCGTCTTCGAAGGGGTGAACGTAAACGAAGCCGAATCCGGCGACCGCGGCGCGAATCGGAGACGGGATGCCTTGGCTGCGAAGGAGGAAGGTACGCAGGCCGGCCATCAGGGTCTTCACCAAGGCAGGGGGCGGGCAGACATAGTGAACCCGCTCCTGCAGGTTCGGAAGGGTCTGACCGACGTAATTCTGATGCTTGCGAAATTCTTTGTCCGCGTAGCGCGAGTCCACGATCAGGTTTTGCAGGGCGACGAGGCGGGGCTCGTCCAGCAACGCGTCCGGCCGCACCTTGCCCACGTCGGCGAGCACTTGCAGAAAGCGGAGTTCACGGGCACCACCGACGGTTTCGTGTTCGATCTCGAAGGAGGCCTTCGTCTCCTTACGATAGAGATAATGGATGGCGCGGGTGAGCAGCTGCGGGCCTGCGGCTTCGCTCAGCCGGCGAATCTCGGCGGGGAAGTCCGGCTTTAGTTTTTGCAGCAACGAGGGCGTGCGACGCACGATCGGGCAAAAACCGGCCGAACCGAGAAGATTATCGCGCACCCGCCAGCGCTGATCGAGTCGAGGTGCGCCGGTGAAATAGCGTCTGGGGTCGAGCACATCGACGAAGTTTCCGGCGACGGCGCTCGCGAGGATCCTCGCGGTCAGGTTTTCATACAAAAACCCGATCCGCCGCGCGTATTTGCCGGTGGGGTTGGCCTCGATGTAGGCCTCGACATCTCGCTCGGAAAGCGAGCGGAACACCTGGTAAAGCAAATCAAGGCTGACCGGTTCATGCTTCAGGGCAAAAGCGACATGATCCAAAGGCGTGTCACCCGGCCAATAGCTTTTGGGATAAGTCTCCTCCACGAATCCCGAGGCGTTTGTGGCGCTGATGCGTTTGCCTCCGATTGAGGAGTGCTGGCTGATCAGAACCGGCGCGGGCTTGAATTGCTCGACCAACCAGAGACTGCCTACGGGACGCATAAAAATGCTTATGCCGGGTCAAAAAAAGATTTCAAAGGCTCATTTCGGATAAAAACAATTTTGAGGCTTGGACACGAAAAAGCCGCGCGGCGAGGGCGCGGCTTGAAAAGGTCTTTCGTGAACGAGCGGAAAGACCTGGCAGGCTCAGGCCTCGAGCTGCGGGCGGGCGGCCTCGGGCCAGTCGACGTGGAAGAACTTGCCGCGGGGCTGGTCCACGCGCTCGTAGGTGTGGGCGCCGAAGTAGTCGCGCTGGGCCTGGAGCAGGTTGG